>NZ_FTMJ01000021.1 GCF_900156095.1 Aeromonas sp. RU39B | reverse complement strand
CATTGAAAATCAAAAATTGTTTTTGATGCTTCAATCCTGCGAGTGCCCACACAGATTGCTTGATTCAATTTGTTAAAGAACGTTGCCTTGTCGGCTGAGGCTGCGCATCTTACGCTCCTCGTTTTGAAAGTCAAGCGCCGTAGCGGCTTTTCTTTCCTCGGAAAGTGACAGCGACTGTCGTTTTCCCGTGACCATCCGGCGTCATCCGCCGTGCTGGTGAGGGCGCATTATAGGGAGAATCCAAACGCTGGCAAGCGCTTTAACGCAATAAAATTGCAAAAAAGTACCACTCATTAGTTATTCATTGGATATCACAGCTTTTATACAGACTTATCCACATTTTTGGCGTTTCGACTGATAAAATGCTTCGAATAGCGAACAGAAGAGACCCAAGAAATGGATACGCGACTCAGAAGCTATAAAGGAAAGCGCCCTTCGCTGGGCGAACGGGTATATGTCGATCCCTGCGCCACGCTGATCGGTGACATTACCCTGGGAGATGATGTCGGCATTTGGCCCATGGTGGCAGCACGTGGCGACGTTAACTTTATCCGCATCGGCGCCCGCACCAATATTCAGGATGGCAGCGTGCTGCATCTGACCCGCAGGGGCGAGCACAATGCCGATGGGTTTCCGCTGATTATCGGTGAGGATGTCACGGTCGGACACAAAGCCATGCTGCATGGCTGCACCATCGGGGACCGGGTACTGGTCGGCATGGGCGCCATCCTGCTCGATGGTGTGGTGGTCGAGGATGATGTGATGATCGGTGCTGGCACACTGGTGCCCCCCGGCAAGCGGCTGGAATCCGGCTTTCTCTATATGGGCAATCCGATGCGCCAGGCCAGGCCGCTTAAAGAGAGCGAGCGGGCATTCTTGCTCGAGTCATCTGATAACTATGTGCGTCTTAAAAACGAGTTCCTCGCCGAAGAGCAGCCATAGATAGCAGAAAGCCCGGAACCCCGGGCTTTCTCTTTATGTAGAACAGTCACACGGTTAGTGTGCCTGATCCCAGTTGTCACCCACACCGGCTTCAACCACCAACGGAACATGCAGCTCGGCAGCAGCCGACATCATGCGCTTGATGGTCGGCACCAGCGCCTCGACCTTATCCTCTCTGACTTCGAACACCAGTTCATCGTGCACCTGCATCAGCATACGGATATCGTCACCGCCTTCGGTCTGGATCCAGCTATCCACGGCAATCATGGCGCGTTTGATGATGTCTGCAGCCGTTCCCTGCATCGGGGCGTTGATGGCGGCGCGCTCGGCAGCTTTGCGCAGGCCGGCATTACGTGACTTGATATCAGGCAGATAGAGACGGCGACCAAACAGGGTTTCGACATAGCCCTGCGCCTCGGCCTGCTGACGGGTCCGCTCCATGTACTCCAGCACCCCGGGGTAACGCTCGAAGTAGAGATCCATATACTTCTGGGCTTCTGCCCGGCCGATCCCCAGCTGTTTGGCCAAGCCAAACGCGCTCATGCCATAGATAAGGCCAAAGTTGATGGCCTTGGCACTGCGGCGCATGTCACTGGTGACGGCATCGAGCGCCACACCAAACACCTCGGCAGCAGTAGCGCGGTGAATGTCTTTACCTTCAGCAAATGCGGTCAGCAACCCTTGGTCACCGGAGAGGTGCGCCATGATACGCAGTTCAATCTGAGAGTAGTCAGCAGCCACCAGCTTGAAGCCTTTACTCGGCACAAACGCCTGCCGAATACGGCGGCCCTGCTCGTTACGCACCGGAATGTTCTGCAGGTTGGGGTCGGATGACGAGAGTCGCCCGGTCGCAGCAACGGCCTGATGATAAGAGGTGTGCACCCGACCGGTCTGCGGCTTGATCATCAGCGGCAGTTTGTCGGTATAGGTGGACTTGAGCTTGGACAGCCCACGATGCTCCATCAGCAAACGCGGTAACTCATAGGTTTCGGCCAGCTCGGCCAACACCTCTTCCGCCGTGGACGGGGCGCCCTTGGGGGTTTTCTTGATAATCGGCAGCCCCAACTTGGTAAAGAGGATCTCGCCCAGCTGTTTGGGCGAACCAAGGTTGAACTCCTCGCCAGCCAGAATATGGGCTTCGCGCTCCAGCTCGGTGAGACGCACCTCAATCTCTTGGCTCTGCTGATGCAGAAGAGCAGGCTGGATAGGTGTACCCAATCGCTCCATCCGCGCCAGCACTGACAGCAGCGGCATCTCCATCTCGGCAAACACCTTGGCAAGCTCACCTTCGCTGGCCAGCTTGCTCCACAGGGTCTGATGCAGGCGCAGAGTGATATCGGCATCTTCGGCGGCATAGGGGGCGGCTTGTTCCAGCTCGATCTGGTTAAACGTCAGCTGTTTAACGCCCTTGCCGGCAATATCTTCAAACGAGATGGTTTCGACGCCCAGATATTTGCGCGCCAACGAGTCCATATCGTGGCGACTGCCGGTGGAGTTGAGCACGTAGGATTCGAGCATGGTGTCGTAGGCCATGCCACGCAACTCGATGCCGTGGTTTTGCAGCACGTTACGGTCGTATTTGAAATTCTGCCCGACCTTGAGGCGAGCCGGGTCTTCCAGCAGGGGCTTGAGTTTGCCCAGCACCACCGCTTCGCTCAACTGCAGCGGAGCGCCCAGATAATCATGGCCAAACGGAACATAGGCCGCCTTGCCGGGCTCAATCGCAAAGGAGACACCGACGATGCGCGCCTCCATGTAATCCAGGCTGGTCGTCTCGGTATCGAAGGCAAACAGCTCGGCGTTGCTCAGGCGCTCAATCCAGCCATCAAACTCGGCCTCATCGAGGATGCAGACATACTCAGTCTCGATAGTGGGGGCGGGAGTATCGACGGCAGATGCGCCAGCATCGTCATCACCCTCCTCCAGCTCTTTGATAAGGTTACGGAACTCATACTCGCGATAGACTTCGAGCAGGCTCCCTTTATCTGCCGGAGTCTGAACCAGTTGCTCAATGCCAACCTCGAGGGCCACATCGGTTTTGATGGTGGCCAACACATAAGAGAGGCGCACCTGCTCTTCCTGCTCGCGAAACTTCTCGGCAAAGGTCTTGGATCCACGAAAGCCCAGCGCAGCCACTTTGTCCAAGTTGGCAGCAATCGCACCAATGCCACCGATACCTTGCAGCAGGGCCAGCGCGGTTTTCTCGCCAACGCCGGGCATTCCCGGGATGTTATCCACCTTGTCACCCATCAGGGCCAGATAGTCGATGATAAGCTCGGGCGGGACCCCAAACTTCTCGATCACCCCGTTACGGTCAGTGGTCTGCTCCTTCATGGTGTCGATCAGCGTGACATGGTCAGACACCAGCTGCGCCATGTCCTTATCACCAGTGCTGATGAGGACCGGCAGTTGCTTTTCCGTTGCCTCACGAGCCAACGTGCCAATCACATCGTCCGCTTCGACCCCTTCGATAATCAGCAGCGGCAAGCCAAGGCCACGAATAATGCGATGAATAGGTTCAACCTGACTGCGCAAATCATCTGGCATCGGAGGCCGGTGCGCCTTGTAGTCGGCATACAGATCGTTGCGGAAGGTCTTACCCTTAGCGTCAAACACCACTGCCACATGACTTTCCGGGTACTGCTTGAGCAGGCTGCGCAACATGTTGGTCATCACCCTGACTGCGCCACTGGGCTGGCCACTGGAGGTTCGCAGATCAGCTTGCTGGGAGGCAAAGAACGCCCGGTACAGATAGGAAGAACCATCGACCAGAATGAGAGGGTGAGGCATGAAGTCGTCCTGCTTGGGAATAAAACAGCGGCTAGGATGCCACAGCACGGATCGTCAACCAAGGTATGCATGGTCATAGCGCAGGCGCGCCAGCTGTGGATAACTCTGTGATCAAAAAAGCAAAAAACTGCCAGCCTTCGTGACAAAGCTGTGCATCCATAGATAAAACCAATTTATATCAAAAACTTACGGATTCGCTATTGCGCGAATGAAGCGCTGAGCTGGTTACAGCCAATGTGGAAAACAATCCACGAATGTCACCAGTACCGATCAGGTGGGTAACGATCCTAACACAAACAATCCCCTTGACCAGCGGTGAGTGAACACCAAACATACAAAATGACCACAATGAAAGCGGCCTCACAGTTTCGAACAACCAGGAGACAGAGATGAAAAAAGTGGCAGTGATTTTGAGTGGCTGCGGCGTCTTTGATGGCACCGAGATCCACGAGGCGGTCATCAGCCTGCTGGCCCTGTCCCGCCAGGGCGCCGACTATCAATGCTTCGCCCCCGACATCCCCCAGCATCACGTCATCAATCACCTGACCGGTCAGGTGAGTGCAGAGGAAACCCGCAATGTGCTGGTCGAGTCAGCACGCATCGCTCGAGGCAAGGTTCATGATGTGCGTGATTTGGCGATCGCTGACTTTGACGCTCTGCTGTTACCGGGTGGCTTTGGTGCCGCCAAGAATCTGTGTGATTTTGCCTTGCAAGGTGCAGGTGCCAAGATGCAACCGGATGTACTACAGGCTTGCCGCGCCTTTGCCAAGGCAGGTAAACCGGCGGCCTATGTCTGCATCGCACCCGCCATGATTCCACTGGTGTATGGTGAAGGCACGCTGCTGACCATTGGTGACGATGAGGGCACCGCCTCTGCTATCGAAGGGATGGGCGGCTCGCATCTGGCCTGTCCGGTCAATGAGTTCGTGATCGATCAGGAGCGCAAGGTGATCTCCACCCCGGCCTATATGCTGGCAGGTAATATTGCCGAAGCAGCCGAGGGTATCGAGAAAACCGTGCGTCAGTTGCTGGCTATGTGTTCCTGAAAGGTGACAAACAAAAACAGAAGAGGCCGCGTGATGCGGCCTCTCTCATTTCCATACGGGTGGGAATTACATCCCTTCGCCCATCTGATCCATCTTGCCGAGCAGGGCGCGCAGGCGCTCTTGCCAAGCTTGATGTTCATTGCGCAGCTGATGATTTTCATCCTGCAGGCGGCGATTCTGTTCACGCAGATCGTCCAACTCCATCTTCAGCAGGGAGATGTTGTCGACAGCGGATTGAACTTTGGATTCTAGTTGTTCAAGGACTTCAAGAGACATAGTGCTTACCTTTCATGTTCAAGTGCGTAGCCCGGCGGGCCATCCCAAGCGCGTGAGGCCAGCATACCCCGATGGCGCGGGGTCAAACAAGCTGAAGCCAGATAATTTGCGGCTTGGCGCGATGCTGGCGGTTAAATCTACGTCAGATTTTCGCGTATACCCACTCATAACCTGTAAACAGCAGGCAGGCGACCAGATAGATCAACACGCCATAGCTGAGGTTCCAGCGCAATAGTGCGCCCGGCCCGACGTTGTAACGGGCAGAAAGCGCCAGATTGGAACCCGATAACGGGCTGGTACCCGTGCCGATCCCCCAACCAAACAGGAAAGTCATGGCTAGCAGGTTGGGATCCGGGTGTAGCGGCCATACCAGCGGTGCCAATCCGGAGATAGTGATAATCGGATGCACCCCGATGATCGCCACCAGCAACATCAGTAGTAGCGCCAAGCTCGCCTCTATCGCCCCGTAATGCTGGAACACCGGCAGCTCATGACCACCAAAGTCGAGCACCGACAGCGCGCTGTTGATGCCCGCCGCCAACAAACCGGCCCCGAGAAACAGCACCAACTGCCCACCAATGGCGGGAAAGCGCTCATAGAGCTGGCGCTTGAGGGCGTCGCGGCACCCTTTTTTCGGCATGAAGGAGAGCGCCAGGATCGGCGCCATCAGCGAGATCACCGCCAGAATCGGCAGCGCAGGCCACAGCTGTTTCACCGCCAGCACGGCCACAGCCAGTGCAATCGGCAGAGTCAACGCCTGACGCTGCAGCGGAAAACCGCAAAAACCGTCGCTGCCAAGTCGCTCGACCTGCCAGGCAGTGATCACCATGGCAGCCAACACCCCCATCAGACCGAACGGCATGATCACCGAGAGTTGCAAACCGGGGGAGTAAGTGACCGCGACGGCCATGGCGACAAAGAAGGGGGACCACATGGCCGCAGCATTGAACAGCCGACTGAGCACCATGACCTGGCGCCGCTCCAGCGTCCCTTGTCGCTCCAGCCGATCACCGACGATAAAAATGATGGAGAGATTGATAACGGCGCCGAGCAAATTGAGGCTGGCCATGGTACTCCACACCCCTTTGCGCCCCTGCCAGTTGCCACTGCCACCACCGAGACCGGCGGTGGCGAGATTGAGCGTGCTGACCGCGGCAAACATGGTCAGCATGTTGATATTGGGCAGCAGCCACTCGGCGGGCTTAATCGGTGCGCCTTGTGAAAAGGCAAACAGCCCCAGCAGCAGAGCGGCACCGTAGAGCGCCATCGCCTGCCGTCTGGCAGCACCGGCCAGAAACGGCAGGGTCAGCAGACAGGCCAGCCAAGAGCAGATACCTGCCGGCCACTGGCTGATGCCAACGTAGAGCGCGACCAGATTGAGCAGCCACATCGCCAATATCAGGTATCCCGACAACCGCTTGGCCATTCTTGTCCTCGTCCATGAGGCAGCGTTCGGCTGCCGCTTAAATACCCTGATTCATATCCAGCGACGGCTTGTCACAGCCGGGATGGCCCACGATCTTGGCTGGCACGCCAGCCACCGTGGTGTGCGGCGGAACCGGCGATAGCACCACGCTGCCCGCCCCCACCTTGGCACCCTGACCAACTTCGATATTGCCCAGCACCTTGGCTCCGGCGCCGATCATGACCCCTTCACGGATCTTGGGATGGCGGTCGCCACCCTCTTTACCCGTACCGCCCAATGTGACGTTTTGCAGGATCGACACATCATCCTCGATAACGGCCGTCTCCCCCACCACGATGCCGCTGGCATGGTCAAACATGATGCCTTTGCCAATGCGCGCGGCGGGGTGCACATCCACCCCAAACACTACCGAAATCTGGTTCTGCAGATACAGGGCCAGCGGTTTGCGCCCATTGCGCCACAGCCAGTTGGCTACCCGGTAGCCCTGCAGGGCGTGGAATCCCTTCAGATAAAGCAATGGTGTAGAGAACCACTCAACGGCCGGATCGCGCTCCTGCACCGCACAGATATCCGCCGTCACCGCTTCGAGCAGCTGCTCTTCGCTGGCAAAGGCCTGCTCGATGATTTCGCGCAGCGAAATCGCTGGCATGGTGGCACTGTCGAGCTTGTTAGCCAGCTGAAAGCTAAGCGAACCGGCGAGACTGTGATGATTGAGAATGGTGGAGTGAAAGAAACTGGCCAGCATGGGTTCAGAGGCAGCCATCTGGGCCGCCTCTTGCCGAATCTTGGACCAGGTCTGGACAACAAGGTCTGACATGTTCCTGCCTATACGTTATGGGTTGAGGGTGCAGTTTCCCTGCTGACGACCGAGATCGGGTCCATATGGATGATCACATCGGTACGTTCAAAGGCATTGCGCAGCGCGACTTCCACTTCGTCGGCAATCTGATGCGCCTTTACCAGCGGCAACATGTCGTCGAGTTCAAGGTGAAGCTGAATAAAGCGGGTCGGGCCGGATTGACGGGTGCGCAGATCATGCACTCCTTTGACTTCTTCCCTGGCGCGGCACAGCTCCATTATTCGCTGTTGCACCTCGGCAGGCAACTGGCGATCGAGCAGGGCCTGAACAGAGTCCCATGCGATATGGCCAGCGCCCCATAGCAGCATAAAGCCGATCGCTATCGCAAAGGCGCCATCCGCCCAATACCAACCCTGCCCGGCCATCACCAGCGCCACCAACACGCCACCATTGAGCAGCAGGTCGGACCGATAGTGCAGCATATCGGCACGCACGGCCACACTGCCGGTCTTGCGGATGACCCAGGACTGGAACATCACCAGCACAAAGGTGATCACCATCGAACCGGCACTGACCCACATACCGATCTCAAGGCGGGGCAACGAGCTGGGCTGCAGCAGGGATGAGATGCCGTGCATCACCAGCAAAAATGCCGAGCCGGAGATAAAGGCTGACTGGACCAGACCGGCCAGTGATTCCGCCTTACCGTGCCCGAAGCGGTGCTCGTCATCGGCCGGCGCCATGGCGTAACGAATCGCCAGCAGGTTGATCACCGACGCACTAACATCCATCAGGGAGTCAGTGAGCGACGCCAGCAAACTGGCCGAATCGGTCAGCAACCAGGCCGTCAGTTTGCCGGCAATCAGCAGTGAGGCAGCCACCACCGCTGCCGAGCCGGCCAGAGTGACCAGCCGTGAATATTGTTGATGACTCAAAACCCGCTTTCCTCACTGGGGTAAAAACATATTATACCCGGATGGGAAGCCACTTTAAGTGGCCATGATGAACGCAGAGATGAATGGATGAACAAGATTCTGCTGGTCGATGACGACCGTGAACTGACTACCCTGCTCAAGGAGATCCTGACCCTGGAGGGATTTCAGGTGGTGGTCGCCGGCGATGGAGCCCAAGGGCTACAGCGTTTGACAGAGGGCGGTTTCGACCTGATCCTGCTTGATGTGATGATGCCGAACATGAACGGCTTCGAAATGCTGGCCGTGCTGCGTGAGGAGCACGATACGCCGGTCCTGATGCTGACAGCCCGGGGCGACAGTCAGGATCGCGTGCTCGGACTCGAAAGCGGCGCCGATGACTACCTTGCCAAACCGTTTGATGACAGGGAGCTGCTGGCGCGGATACGCGCCATCCTGCGGCGCACCCAGACAGCCAGCAAGGCCGCCAACGGCGAAGAGATCCAGTTTATGGATCTGCTGCTCAAACCCGGCCAGCAGGTCGCCTCCTGCCACGGCGAGCAACTCGACCTCACTGCGACCGAATTTGGCCTGCTCGAATGCCTGCTACGCCATCCCGGGCAGATTGTCAGCAAAAAACAGCTTTCTGAACAAGTGCTTGGCAAGCCCTTGGAACCCTTTGATCGCTCCATCGACATGCATCTGAGCAACCTGCGCAAGAAACTGCCGGAGCGAACCGACAGCCACCCCCGCTTTAAAACCGTACGCGGCAAGGGTTACATCTGGCTGGAGGAGATGTGAACGGCCTGCATCTGCACAGCCTGACCACCCGCCTGTTTCTCTGGTTCTGGGGTATGCTGCTCTTGATGCTGGCCGCGGTCATCATTCTGCCCACCCTGGATCCGCGCAACCTCTCGACCCTGCCGGAATCAGAGCAGCAACAACAGCAGTTTGTCGTCGATATTCTGAGCCGGCTGGCCGAGCATTCGCTGGAGCTCAACTTGCCCGCCATGTTGCAGGAGGCCGGGCCGCTCTCGATCAAAGACATCTACATCCGCGATAACGAGAACACCATCCAGTCCACCAGCAAGCCGGACAAGGAGATCATGCGCTTTATGCTCGACTCCGATGATCCTACCTCGCCCAAGATGCGCCACAACGATTCACGCCTGTTGGCAGGGCCCTTTGCGCTCGAGCATCGCGGCAAGACCTACTTTATTTATCTCAGCCGCCAGCTGGAGAGCCACTCCCTGTTTCTGGCGCTGCTCGATCACCCGATCCGCATTCTGACCACCGCCATGCTGGTCAGCACGCCGCTCTGCTTGTTGATGGCCTGGCGCCTGAGTCGCCCTACGCTGGCGCTGCAAAAGGCCGTATCGCGCATCGCCGCCGGCGAGCTCAACACCGTGATCCCCCACATGCAGCGCCGGGATGAAGTGGGATCGCTTGCCGCCAGTATCAACCACATGGTGGAGACGCTGCGCTCGATGATCATCGAGCAAAAGCGGCTCTTGTCGGACATCTCCCATGAATTGCGTAGCCCGCTGACCCGCATGCAGCTGGCACAGTCGCTGATCCGCCGCAAACAAGGCCCCAGCCCGGAGCTCGAGCGCATCGCCCACGACATCGCCAAACTCGATACCCTGATCGGTGACCTGCTCACTCTGTCACGAGTACAACAGCACAATGAGCCGCCGCAATACTATCCGCTGGCCGACGTGCTGGAGCCGATTCTGGAAGATGCCGGTTTTGAGGCGGGTGAGCGGGGCAAGCAGCTGTTTTATCCGTCACTGCCATCGCTGAGTATCGAGATGTGGCCTGATCTGCTGGCTCGCGCCATCGAAAACCCGCTGCGCAATGCGCTCAAATATGCCGATCAACAGGTCACTCTGGCCTGGCGTAAAGACGACCGGGTCTGGGTGCTCGAGATTGTCGATGACGGCCCCGGCGTTCCGAGTGAGCTGCTCGACAAGCTGTTCTTCCCCTTTTTCCGGGTGGACAATGCCCGCAACGCCCAAACCGGTGGCACCGGGCTGGGGCTGGCCATCGCCACCGAGGCCATTGCCCGCCACGGCGGTACCATTAGCGCCCATAATCAGGCGCCACATGGTCTGCGCATCGTGATCCGGCTGCCCCTCAGCCGTCGCTTTTCAAGCCTGGCCTGAATCGCTATGCTGGCGGCCCTTGTGGTATCAGGAGGCCGCCATGCTCGACGTCGTGCTTTATCAACCGGAAATTCCGCCCAATACCGGCAACATCATCCGACTGTGTGCCAACACCGGCTATCGTCTGCATCTCATTGAACCGATGGGATTTCCTTGGGATGACAAGCGGGTCAAGCGGGCGGGTCTGGATTATCACGAATTTGCCGACGTCAAACGCTGGCCTGACTTTGAGCACTATCTGGCGGCTGAGCAACCGACCCGGATCTTCGCCTGTACCACCAAGGGCCGCGCCTGCCACTCCGACGTGCAGTTTGCACCCGGGGATGCCCTGCTGTTTGGCCCCGAGAGCCGTGGTCTGCCGCTGGAGATTATCGACAGCCTGCCGCCCGAGCAGCGTCTGCGCATTCCGATGCGTCCGGATAGTCGCAGCATCAACCTCTCCAACGCCGTAGCCATCTTCGTTTATGAAAGCTGGCGCCAGTTTGGTTATGCCGGCTCTCTTGATGTGAGTAATCTGCCCTAATCGACCAGCGCGTGGCTGTGCCAGAGTCGGTACAGCCATACGCCAAGCCCCACTCCCCGCCCAACCATCAACACCAGCATGGCAGCCCACAGCGCGCGGTTATCGCCACCCGCCAGCCACCATACCGGGAAGTACCCCACCAATACGGCCAGCAGCATGCTGTCACGCATCTCGCGCGCCCGGGTGGCACCGATAAAAATGCCGTCAAACAGATAAGCCCACACCGATAACAGCGGCAGCGCCATCAGCCAGGGAAGCTGACGCAGCGCCTCTGCCACGACCGCGTCAATCGAGGTCATGGCCCGGATCAGTAGTTCACCGCCCCACACAAAGGCCAGGGTCGCCAGCAACGCAGTCAGCAGTGCCCACTGCAGATTGAGACGAATCGCTCGCGCCAGCTGGTCACGCCGGCGCGCACCGACGGCGCGGCCGACCATGGCCTCTGCGGCATAGGCAAAGCCATCGAGTCCGTAGGAGAGCAACATCAGGAAGTTAAGCAGCACCGCATTGGCCGCCACCACCACATCGCCCAGTTTGGCGCCCTGAAAGGTCATAAAGACAAAGCAGGCCTGCAAACAGAGCGAGCGGATAAAAATATCCCGATTGAGCGCCAGCATATGGCGATAGGGCTTGGCAGAGCGCAGCAAGTCATGCCACTGCGTGCGCAGCACCGCAATGGTTCGATGCCGCGTGACACAGTAACCCCCCAGCAGCAAGGAGGCGTAATCGGCCAAGAGCGATGCCAGCGCGGCACCCTGTACGCCCCAACCGACCCCGCGCACCAGCCAGATATCGAGCACAATATTCAGGCTGTTAGAGGCGATCAGGATCAGCATCGGAGCCCGGGCATCCTGCCGCCCCAACAGCCAGCCCAAGATAACCAAATTGCAAAGCGCCGCCGGAGCTCCCCACAAACGGATAGTGAAGTAACTTCTGGCCACCTCTTTGACCGCGCCAGAGGCATCGCTCGCAGCAAAGGCCCACTCCACCAGCCAAGGGCGGCCCAAAAGCAACAGCAGCGCCAGCAGCAGAGCCATCACCAAGCCGCGCCCCAGCAACTGCGCCCCTTCGCGCTCATCTGCCGCCCCCAACGCCTGCGCCGTCAGACCGGTAGTGGACATCCGTAAAAAACCGCACAGCCAGAGCACCAGATTAATCAGCGTTGCTCCAACCGCCACACCACCCAACAGTGCCGCATCACCGAGATGACCGATCACCCAGGTATCAACCAACCCAAGCAACGGCACCGTGATGTTGGAGAGCAACATGGGCAACGCCAGGGCCAGAACCTGGCGGTGGGATAATCGCGCTGGCTGCATGCCTATGATTGTTCGCGCTGATAGAGCGCCCGGATGCGGGAAAAATCGCTGACCAGCGCAGACATGGATACTTGCGGAAACGGCCCCTGCTTGGCATCGGGACGAAATACCGCCTGAACTTCGCCTTGGGGATTGATCAGCACGATGGAGGCCGAGTGGTCGATAAGATAATGCTCCGGCGCATCCTTGTGCTCGACCATCGAATAGACCAAACCCAATTCGCGCGTCAATCGCAGCAGCTCTTCATGTGGGCCGGTAGCGGCAATAAATTCTTTATTAAAGAAGGTGATATAGCTCGCCAACCGGGGCAGATCGTCACGAACCGGATCCACCGAGATAAACAGCACGCGACTGCTAGCATCTTGCTGCTTGAGCGCTGGGTAGACGGCGCGCAAGTCAGCCAGCGTGGTCGGGCAAATATCCGGGCAGTAGGTATAACCGATGAACACAAAAGACCAGTGTCCGCGCAAGGATTCAACGGTCAGCGCGGAACCATCACTTTGGGCCAGCTTAAAGGGGGTGAGCTTGTGCGGCGGATTGAAGTAGATGGCTGACTCGGGATGAGGCAGGGGACGCAGCAATACATAGAGGCCGCCGGTCAGAAGGATCAGTAACAGAGCCAGCAGGCGATAGCGTGAATTCATGGTCACTTGTCATGTCAGGCGAATTGTAACGCACAGGTTAACATACCCGCAGACGATCAGGGGCTGCCGCCTTGCTCCCGTTCATGTTTAGCCTGCCACTTCTGAATCGGGATCACGGTTGCCAGACCCGGTTGCATCACATTGCGCGAGTGCAACAAGCGGGTCAGATGTACTGTTTTGCTATGCGGTCGCTCCAGCCACAGTGACCACCCTTCGCTACCCCGCCGCAGCCACAGGCCGCAAAAGCCGATCCACCAGCGAGCCCGACGGGCCGGATGAACGTGTCTTGCATCAGTGCGTGTCCACATGACGTAACCTCCTTGTCGCCTGCAGACAGAGCACTGGGTGGTCTGCCTGTTCCCTAATCCACAACGCTGCATGGCGGTCGTGCGGTTGCGCCTTCCTGGCGAATCACCGTACCTAGGGATGATATAGACGAAAACCCGGACGGCGGCGAGCCGGTCCGGGTCGGTACATCATTAACAACTTGAATTGACGATGAAAGAAGAGATCAAAAAAAGCGCGAGCGATTACATCCAGTCGGCGGTGCGAATCACCCCGACCGCCAGACCTTCGATGGTCAGCTGCTGGCAGGAGAGATCCACCTCAATGGGGGCAAGCTCTTCATTTTCCGGCAACAGCCACACCTGATTCCCCTTGCGCTGGAAGCGCTTAACGGTCACATCATCATCCACACGGGCCACGACAACCTGGCCATTACGGGCATCTTGAGTCTTGTGCACTGCCAACAGGTCGCCATCCATGATGCCGATGTTCTTCATGCTCATCCCCTGCACTCGCAGCAGGAAGTCAGCTCGCGGATGAAACAGGGCCGGATCAACCTGATAGTGACTTTCGATGTGCTGTTGGGCCAGAATCGGCTCGCCGGCTGCGACCTGACCGATCAGGGGCAGGCCTTGCTCTTCATTAGCCGCCTCCTCTTCGAGCAACAAGCGAATGCCGCGCGAGGTACCGGGCATGATTTCAATCACCCCTTTCTTGGCCAGCGCCTTGAGGTGTTCCTCGGCGGCGTTGGCCGACTTGAACCCCAACTTCTGGGCAATTTCGGCCCGGGTCGGCGGCATGCCGGTCTCACTCATGTTGCTTTTGATGAGCTCGAGCACCTGGCTCTGGCGGGGGGTCAAGGGTTTCATGATGTCACCTGTCTTTTTATACAGCACACTGGCAGTATATACAGTATCCATGCCAAGGCAAGACAAAGTGTCGGGAACCCGCGACCGTCCACAGATGCCTTGTTGTCGCAACTCATCCTACCAGCCGGCGACAAATCGGCGACGATTTGTTATTCTCCTGCCGCCTTTTTACAGGAGAAGCAACAGCAATGTCCCTTGGGCAGCGTATATCCAGAGCCGCACTGCAGTGGCCCGTCAGCTGGTTGGTTAATCACAAGAGCCTGCCGGAGAACCCCATCACCGAGTTGCAGCTGGACCCGCAGCGCCCCATCGTCTATGCGCTCAAAACCAGCTCCATTACCGACCTGATGACATTGCAGCAGTGCTGTGAAGACCTCGGTCTGCCCGGTCCTTTTACTCCTCTTGAGCTCAACGGACAGCGCCTACCCCGCTTTGTCTGCCTGGACCGGCCGCCCCCCCTGTTTGGTAAGCGCAACAAGCCGCTGCCGTTCCTGCAGGAGTTTCACCAACTGCTCGATCTGCATACCCAGGATCCGCAACTGGATATTCAACTGGTGCCGGTCACCCTGTTTTGGGGACGTGCGCCGGGGCGTGAAGGTGAAGAAGCATCCAGCTGGAACATCATCAGCAGCTTAGCCCCCAACCGCCTGAAAAAAGCGCTGATCATCATGCTCAAGGGGCGTGAGAATCTGGTGCGCTTCTCACCGCCGGTTTCGCTGCGCTATATGGCCGACAAACACGGCACTGACCACGCCATCGCCCACAAGCTGGCTCGGGTTGCCCGCGTGCACTTCGGTCGTCAGCAGTTGGCCGCCACCGGACCCAAGCTCCCCAACCGCCATCTGCTGTTTGGGCAGCTGATAGAATCGACCATCATTCAGGACGCCATCCGTCAGGAGGCGATTCGCGAGGGGATCAGCGAAGAGAAGGCGCGCAAACGAGCGCTTGGCTACATGGACGAAATCGCCTCCGATTTCTCCTATCGCCTGATCCGGATTGGCGAAGTGGTGCTAGGCTGGCTCTGGAACAAGCTCTATCGCGGCCTGACGGTACACGGCGCCGAACGGGTTCGCCAGCTGGCTCAGGAAGGGCATGAAATTGTTTACGTCCCCTGCCACCGCAGCCACATGGACTATCTGCTGCTCTCCTACGTTATCTACCATCAGGGGATGGTACCGCCTCATATCGCCGCAGGGATCAACCTCAACTTCTGGCCAGCCGGCCCCCTGTTTCGCCGCAGTGGCGCCTTCTTTATCCGCCGCACCTTCAAGGGCAATCCGCTCTATAGCACGGTGTTTCGCGAATACCTCAATCTGCTGTTTGCCAAGGGGTATTCGGTCGAGTTCTTTACCGAGGGCGGGCGTTCACGTACAGGCCGCCTGCTTCCGCCGAAAACCGGCATGGTGGCCATGACCCTGCAAGCCATGATGCGTGGACTGGATCGCCCGGTCACCTTCGTGCCGGTCTATCTCGGTTATGAGCATGTGATGGAGGTCAATACCTATCACAAGGAGCTGCAAGGTAGCCGTAAAGAGAAAGAGAGCTTCCTGCAGGTTATCGGGATCTTGCGCAAGCTGCGTAACTACGGTCGCGGCTTTGTGAATTTCGGTGAGCCGCTTCACCTCTCTGGCTACCTCAACGAGCATGCGCCGCAGTGGCGTGAACATATCGGACAGGAAGACAAGCCGCAGTGGCTGGGTGACACCGTTGGCAAGCTGGCAGAGCAGCTGATGACCCGCATCAACAGTGCGGCGGCCGTCAACGGCCTGACCCTGAGCGCGGTGGCGCTGCTCTCCTCCGAGCGCCACGCTCTGACCCGCGATGAGCTGGAAGCCCAGATCGCCACTTATCTCACGCTGCTGCGTCAGGTGCCTTACGGCCCGTTTAACACCATCCCGGACAATAGCGCAGCCGAGCTGCTCGATCAGGCTATCGAACTCAACAAGTTTGATGTCAGTGAAGACAAGCTGGGCCAGATCATCAGCCTGGATCGCTACCAAGCCATCTTGTTGACCTACTATCGCAACAACATCCTGCACTTGCTGGCCATGCCGGCTCTGGTGGCGGCATTGATCGAGCGCTGTGAGGGGATTACGGAGAACGAGATTGTCGCACGCTGCGTCGATATCTATCCGCTGATCAAGACCGAGCTGTTCCTGCACTACGATGAAGAGTCACTGCCGGAGCTGGTGAGCGCCCTGCTGGCGAATCTGCAGCAACAGGAACTGATCCAGCTGCGCGACGGTGGATTCTGGGTCAATCCGTCCAATCAGATGCGGTTGTTGCTGCTGGCAGAGAGTATTCAGGAGACCCTGCAGCGCTATGCGATTGTGCTGACCAGGGTGCTGGCACAGCCGGGCGTGGAAGCCGAGCAGCTGGAGTCCGATGCCATGATGATGGCTGAGCGTCTCGGCACGCTGCACGGCATCAACGCGCCGGAGTTCTTTGACCAGAAGCTCTTCACTACCCTGATCCACACCCTGCGCCACGAAGGCTATCTCGACCCGGCCTGCAAGCCGGACATCGGCCGCTTCCAGGCTCTGGCTGACAACATCTTGCCACTGCTCAGCCATAAGGTGCAGCGCACCATCCGTGCCTGCTGTCCCAGCTGCTAACCATTGAGGCCTCCACGGAGGCCTCAACTTTTTGTGTCGCGGGTAGGGTTAACCAGCCAGCGAAGCGGCCACCAAAAACTGGGCAGAGAAGTAACTCATCATGATCAACCCGTTGGCAAAACGGAAGGCGCCATGAAAGCGACGAATGGCAATCATGGCATCGGTAAACAGGAACAGCAGTGAGCCAACCAGCGCTGCCGCACTGCCAACGGCCAAAGATGCACGCCAGGCGCCAGCGGCAAACCAGGTCATACCAATCAGAGTCAGGGTGTAGATCAGCACCGGCAATCGCCACACCCCCATCGGACGCCACAACAGACCAAACAGCACGGCAGCCGGCGCCAGCAACAACAGCGCATCGAGCAGATGCAGCACCAATGGCCCCTGTGAGAAGCCAACCAGATAGCAGAGATGAGCCACCAGAAATGCCAGCAGACCGTGCAGAAACCGATCTGCGGGCAACATCAGCAAAATATCGCCTGCCAGTGACAACATCAGCCCCAGCAATATCCAGGCGTGCGAGCCATCTTGATCGAGCCCGCGATATTCAAATGCCAGCGCGATGATCAGCAGCAGTGTCAACGGTTTACTGAGATAGATCTGCCAGCGACGTCCGCCGTCGATGGCGAGCACATGCCACCAGCCGACCGCCACTATCAACACGCTCAGATACATCCGATTCTCCCGCCACTGGACCGGTCGCCTTGCCAAAGCCCAAATAGACTAGCAAAAACTGTCCGTCAACGGCAGTGGGCGGTATTCGCCGAAAGTCTAATTGCCTCCCAACAGAGGGTGCGGCATAAGAACACCCATCAAGAGAGGCTATATGGACGAGAGCATGAGAAACTACCTGCCGGCCATCGATATCATGATGTGCCATCTGGGGATCAGCTTTGAACAGGCATGTGAAGAGCTGGGGCTCAGCGTGACCGAGCAACGGGAATTGGCCGCGCTGCAGCAGCAGGAACACCTTGAATAATCCCATCATTTCGCAGAAATGACTGAAAAGGCGCCACTGGCGCCTTTTTCATCGTCGCCTAGTCGATATCTGAATATTTAATAACCACTAATCGATGCAGTTTTGTTGGCCTTTTATTCTGAGATTTGAAGATCAAACAGGCCAATCATGTAGTTTGTGAGACATTTGCCATAGCTGTTGTAATCCAGCTGAGTGATGAGCCGTGCGCAAACCATTTCCAGATGATGGGAAAGTTACCCATAAAAAGCGTAACATCATGTAAATAAAAGAAAATAATCCATCATCAACGTTTATTTAGGTCTATTAAAAAAACGTTTAGCAGTCGCCTCCTTGTTCCTCTTCGCCAGCACGATAGTATGAAGGTCACAGGGAAGCAGCACCGGACGGATTGCCGGTTTCCAAGGAATGAAGGACGTATCCGGGATGGATACAAGATGCTCCGGATGAGCATCTGCAGGACGCAAAAAGGATGACCCGCAGGACGCGGCAGGACAGACCCGGGATGGGTAAGCGCTTGGTCAGGATGGCCACGCAGCAGGGATGAAAGGGACACCACAGGACGTGATAACGGACACCTCCAGGATGGAGAGAGTGCGGTAACCCGGATGGTTGCCAGGCCAGGAGGCTGTGGACACACCGAAGGATCGGGAAGGGGATATTCCGAAGGAAAGGATAAAGTCAGGGAGCGCAGGGAGCGCACAGGTTCAGGGAGTTGAACCACACGACTTGAGGGGACGGCGAAAGCCGTCCCCTTTTCTTCATCCGTTGTTTTTTGCCTGCCAGTTTTCCCCACCGCTCTATGTTGTCGCACCGCGACTTGGTCTTGTTAGCCCTTGTGAGACATTTGCCATTACCCCTGTCAGCATTGCGCCTGTAATGGTAAGGGCAGCGTCGGAAGAGTGTGTGATACGACTCATCAATAAAAATCACAACTCAATGATTTATATATAAAAAAAATAATAAACTTGCGAAAGGCAATTGTAAGATGGCAGCAATTTTTGCTGCCTTGATTGAGCGTCCCCAGAAAATCCTTATATTCAATCTTGCACGGACGCAATGAAGTCAATCAGGAAGATTGGCTGCCAGGGTAGGGCGAATGGACCAGTCACAGGAAGTGACCAGGGACACCTCCCAGGAGGGAGAAAGTGCGGCGAGACAGGATGACTCGTCATGCCATGAAGGCGAATGGACACCCCAACGGATTGGGAAGGGGAAACCACAGGGAACAGGTATATAGTCAGGGATTGCAGGGAGCAACCACGTTCACGGAAACGAACGATACGACTAAGGGGGGCGACGCGAGTCGCCCCCCATCTTTTTGGCCGTCAGTCACCCATTGCTGCGATCACATACACATCGAAACGGTTATTCTTGGTCTCGATAGACATGCTCGGACGCGCATCATCCAACCAACCGGCATAATCGGGACGCTTAACCACCACCCGCTTGGTCGCCACCGCCAGCGCAGCCGGAAGCAGTTGATCGGCATCGAGATCGGCGCCCACCAGCGACTGGAACACTCTCATCTCTTTTTTGACCAGCGCCGACTTCTGTTTATGCGGAAACATGGGGTCAAGATAGACCACATCCGGCCGCTCGCTCAGTTGCTGTAACTTGGCCACTGCCGGCCCTTGTAACAGCGTCATGCGATCGCGCACCCAAGCGCCAATCTCGCCATCCTGATAAGCACGCGTCAGCCCATCGGCCAGCAAGGAGGCAACGACCGGGCTGCGTTCAATCAAGGTCACCTTGCAACCCAGGGACGCCAGCACAAAGGCATCTCTCCCCAATCCTGCCGTGGCATCCACCACAGTTGGATTGACCCCGGATTTCAGCCCAACCGCCTTGGCAATCGACTGCCCACGCCCACCTCCGAATTTGCGCCGATGGGCCACAGCACCCTCCACAAAGTCCACATAGACGGCGCCCTGTTTGGGCTCATCCAATTTGCGCAGCTCCAGCCGCTCGGGTGTCAGCACCAAAGCAAAATCCGGCAGGGTGACGTCGGCAAGGTGCAACGCCAGTTGCTGCGCCTCATCGGCGCGGGAGGGGTCTTCCAGCAGAATATGCATAGGGGATACGGTCAGCCATCAACAAACTGCCCGCAGTGTAACACAGCGCCGTGGCGGGTCAGGTCAGCTGGTTGCACCGACCTTCGAGCATACCGCCCAGGCCGGAACCATTGAGCTCGAGATAAGGTACCAGATCATCGAACGGCAGCGGGCGACTGAGGAGGAAACCTTGGGTATAGGCGCAGCCTTTGCTGCGCAGGAAACTCAGCTGTTCGCGCGTCTCGACACCCTCAATCACCACCCGCATCCCCAAGTTGTGGACAATGTTGATGATCCCTTCGAGCAGCATACGGTCTTGCTCGTTAAAGGGAATATGGCGCACGAAGGAGCGATCAATCTTGACCAGATCGACCGGGAAAGTACGCAGATAGTTAAGCGCCGAATAACCGGTCCCAAAGTCATCGATGGCAATCTGGCAGCCGGCGCGGCGCAGCGCCTCAATCCGCATCCGGTGCTGCTCACCGGCATCCATCAGCAGGGTCTCGGTGATCTCCAGCACGATGTCTTCCGGCGACAGTCCATAGTGATAGATCACCTTGAGCCACTCGCTGGCCTCGGTGTCGATGGTCTGGAACTCCAGTGTCGAGCGGTTGATCGACATCTGCAGATCGGCAAAACCGGCTTGCTTAAGCCGCGCCAGATCGCGGCACGATTGCAGCAACACTTGCTCGCCCAATCCCTGGATCAGCCCCGCCTCTTCTGCCAGCGGAATAAAATCGGCCGGTGACACCTGGCCCCATTGGGGATGGAACCAGCGCACCAACGCTTCAAGCTTGGTGACCCGACCCGAGTGGTTATCCCAGATCGGCTGGTAGGCCATAGTGATGGCACCATGCTTGATGGCATCCGCCAGATCCTGCTGCATCTGGTGGCGCATCTTGACCTCTTCGCGCATCGAAGAGCAATAAACAGCGGTCGCGCGACCTTTGCGCTTGGCTTCAAACAGTGCCTGCTCGGCATTGCGCAGCAACACCTCCCCTTCATTACCATCGGTAGGGCAAAGGGTGATGCCCAAGGTCGCCGTGACGTAAAGGTGTTGATTGGCCAGCATGAAGGGGCGGTTGAAACCACCGATGACCTGCTTGGCAAACACTTCCGCCTGACGCTGGCTGACAATCCCCGGCACCAGGAAGGCAAACTCGTCGCCACCAATTCGCGCCACCAGATCGTCGGTGCGCACCCGGCTGACCAGACGATCCGAGACCTCACGCAGCAACGCATCGCCAGCGTGGTGATCCATCGAGTTGTTGACCGCCTTGAAGTTATTGAGATCAAGCACCATCAGGGCAAAACGCTCGCCGCGCTCGCAAAAACGACTGAGGCAACGCACAAACAACCAGCGGTTGGGCAACCCGGTCAGACTGTCGTAGTTCGCCTGATTAACCAGCTTCTGCTCAGCCAGCTTGGATTGGGAGATGTCACTGAAAATAGCGATGTACTGGGTAATGCGCTGACCATCACGCAGGCAGCTGATCATTAGTTGCTGCGGGTAAATGCGGCCATTCTTGCGCTTGTTCCACACCTCGCCGCGCCACACACCGACCCGGGCCAGTGCATGGTACATGTCGGCATAAAATGCCTGATCATGCAGTCCCGACTTGAGGATACTGGGTTTCAGCCCCTGCACTTCGTCGAGCCGGTAGCCGGTAATCTGTTCAAAAGCCGGGTTGACCGAGATGATGCGGCTTTCGGCGTCGCACACCACAATAGCTTCCGACAGGTTGTCATAAACTCGGTGGGAGAGGCGCAACTGTTCGGCATCGCGCTTTGCGCTGTCGATATCCTCCAACACCCCCATCAGATAATCAGGGTTACCTTGCTCATCAGGCACCAGCGTGACGGTCACCCGTCCCCACTTGGTGCTACCTGATTTATGCAGGTAACGCTTCTCCATACTGAACACCTGCTCTTCACCACGCACCAGCGCCTGATAACGCGGCAGGCTGAGCTCATAGTCTTCAGGGTGGTTGATGGCTTCAATAGTCAGGCTAGCCAGTTCATGGGACTCATAGCCGAGCATTTGCTGCAAGGTCCGGTTGGTCCAGAGGATATTGCCGGCCAGATCCAGCTTACCCACTCCGACCGGGGCATGAGCCATCATCACATTGACGAATTGGCGCCCTTCCGTTGACAGGGAGAGCGGTGCAACTGCGGTAATATCCTGCATCACGCCGTGCAAACGGCTCACACCGTTCTCATCGCGATCGGCAAACGCCTGCGAGCGCACCCGTTTGAGCGTCCCTTTGGCGGTGACGATCCGGTACTCCAGCATGCACTGTTCGCGCTGACCGCTCACCAGTTGCCAGCAGATATCCTGCACCGCCTGACGCTCTTGATCATGCACCATGGCCAGCCAACGCTCCGGCGTCAACCAGCTGGGTTCGCACTCCAGCAGACGGCAGAGCTCCTGCGAGGCATCTAACTTCTGACTGCGTGGATCCCACTGCCAGGCCGCAATCTCCGCCTGACTGCGGTAGTGGTCCAGCCAGCGTCGATAAGGTTCTGCAGTCGAAACATCTTGCAACGTCAGCGCCAGCTCTCGCCCGGCCAGCGGGGCCAGCATGCGCAGCAGCCCCATGTCGCGTTCGAGATCGGGACGCGGCTGACGGAAGAACAAACCACATAAACCGACGATCTGTCCGCTGGCATTGCGCAGGGCAATACCGGCGTAGGCACGGGCGTCCCACATGACCAGAGTGTCGGCGAAAGGAAAGAGTTGCTGCAGGCGATCGCTGAACCATGCCTCGCCCTGCTCGAGCACAACGGCACAGGGTGAGTCATAACAGGAGAGAACGGCGCTATCGCGATGGGATTCAGGCCAGACTGAGACGGGTTGCAGTGCGTCATCGCGGTATTGGCAAACGATGACCACGTCTGCATCCACCGCTTTAGCAATGTCGGACACAAACCGGTCGAAGTATCGGACTCCGGACACCTCTGACAGGCCGGTCACGATGCGATAGACAGAATCAAGCACTCGCCTCATGGCAAGGATACAGCTTCTCTAATTATTAAGGGTTGAAACCAGACTCTATCCAAGAGCCTGCGCGACTGCAAACATGCTACAGCCTGAGCATAAAAATGCTCGTTAAAAAGGGGCTAAAAGCCCCCGGAAAACGTAAAAATTCAGGCAGAGATCCCACTATGGCGCAGCAACGCATCCACTTGAGGCTCGCGCCCCCGGAAAGCACGAAACAGCTCCATCGGCTCTTTGGACCCACCCTTCTCCAGAATCGCATGCAGGAATGCCGCACCTGTGTCCCGATTGAATATTCCCTCTTCTTCAAAACGGGAATAGGCATCAGCAGAGAGCACTTCAGCCCATTTGTAGCTGTAATACCCCGCGGCATAACCACCGGCAAAAATATGGGAGAAACTGTGCTGGAAGCGGTTAAATGCCGGTGGGACCAGCACGGATACCTGTTGACGCACCTGGCTCAATACATCGCCGACGACGCCCTCACCCCCGGCGCGATGGTCCATATGCAAACGGAAATCGAACAGGGCGAATTCGAGCTGACGCAGCATCTGCATGGCTGACTGGAAGTTGCGCGCCGCCAGCATGTTGTCGAGCAACTCGGCCGGCAGCGGCTCACCGCTCAGGTAGTGACCAGAGAGGAAGGCCAGCGCGTCGGCTTCCCAGCACCAGTTTTCCATAAACTGGCTCGGTAGCTCGACCGCATCCCACGCCACCCCGTTGATGCCCGCCACGCCGGCCACGTCGATGGTGGTCAGCATGTGGTGCAAGCCATGACCAAATTCATGGAACAGGGTCACCACTTCGTTGTGAGTAAACAGGGCCGGCTGATCGCCCACCGGGCCATTGAAGTTACAGGTGAGATACGCCACCGGGCGTTGCAGCTGGCCATCGCGGCGATAACGGCGTCCCAGACAGGTGTCCATCCAGGCACCACCACGCTTGTTGGCGCGGGCATAGAGATCGAGATAGAAACTGCCGCGCAGCTCGTCTTGCTCGTCATAGATGTCATAGAAACGCACGTCCGGATGCCACGTCTCGATCCCCAGACGCTCGCGCACCTTGAGACCGAATACCCGCCGGACCACGTCAAACAGACCCGCAACCACCTTGCGTGCTGGGAAATAAGGGCGCAGCTGCTCATCAGAGATCGAGAAGCGGTGTTGCTTGAGCTTTTCCGCGTAGTAGGCAACATCCCAGGCTTGCAGTTCGCTCATGCCATACTCGGCAGCAGCAAAATCGCGGATCTCCTGCAGTTCTGCTTGCCCCTGCGGTAGCGAACGGCTGGCCAAATCTTCAAGGAAACCAATCACCTGTTCTGTTTTGCGCGCCATTTTGGTAGCCAGGGACAGCTCGGCATAGCTGGCAAATCCGAGCAGCTTAGCCAGCTCCAGCCGCAGATCGAGCAGTTCGGCCATGATGGCACTGTTATCCCACTGGCCGGCACAAGGCCCCTGATCGGAGGCGCGCGTGGTGTAAGCCTGATACATCTCTTCGCGCAGGGCGCGATTGTCGGCATACATCATCACCGGCAGATAGGACGGAATATCGAGCGTCAGCAGCCAGCCTTGTTGCTCGTGCAGCTGGGCCATTTGCGCAGCAGCCGCCAGGGCACTTTGCGGCATGCCCACCAGCTCTTGCTCATCGCTCACCAGGCGTGTCCAGCCTTGGGTGGCGTCGAGCACGTTATTGCTAAACTGCGAGGCCAGCTCAGAGAGGCGAGCCTGAATCTCACCATAACGCTGCTTCTGCTCAGCCGGCAGGTCGATACCAGAGAGGTGAAAATCGCGCAGCGTGTTTTCCACTTCCTTGCGCTGTGCGCCACTCAGGCGGGCATAGTCATCACTGTTGGCCAGCTCGCGGTATGCGGCAAACAACCCTTCGTGCTGACCGACAAAAGTTTGGTATTCGGCAAGGTGCGGCAGACAGGCATCGTGAGCCTGGCGCAGTGGCTCGGAATTCATGACCGAATTAAGGTGGGAAACCGGCGACCAGATACGCCCCAAGCGATCGTTCGCCTCTTCCAATGGCGCCACCAGATTGTCCCAAGTGCGCGGGGAGCCATGGGCCAGCACCTCGTTGATGCGTTGCTTGCACTCGGCAATGGCCTGCAATACGGCCGGTTGAACGTGCTCGGGCTGAATCTGACTGAAAGGCGGCAGGCCGTCCATCGTCAGCAAAGGATTGTTCATCGTGATTCCTCTTGTATTACTGCCCCTGCCGTCCAGAAGCACTGATGATAGGTTCGGACTACCTAAGATGGTGGTAATGCTGATAATTATCAAGCGCATGGATCACGGATAGTGCGTCTTGCCGTGGATTGGTGAGAGATGTAGCCCAGCAGCACCATCCCGGTGGATGTCTGTGCATGATTTGTTTTATTGTGGTTACACTTAACCTAACTTGGCCCTGCGCGATAATCAGGACGATATGTCGGGACTCATCTCCACCGCCTTGCGGCGCAACAGCCTTTCGTTTCGGCTGCTCTCTTACATTTTGCTCTGCAGTACCGTCCTCGCATTGCTGATTACGCTGGTTCAGCTGATGTGGGACTACCGCAAAGATGTCGCGGTTATCGAAAGCAGCATCAACCAGATCGAAGCCTCGTTTCTGCAGCCGATTGCCGCCAGTTTGTGGAATCTCGACGAAGAGCAGGTCAAGGTACAGCTCGAAGGGATCATGAACCTGCCAAACATGGAGTTTGTCATGGTCAAGGAGATCCTCGGCAATGCTGAGGTTCCACTGATCTCCCAGGGCACCAAACGGCCAACCTATGACATTTCGCAGGAGTTCGCGCTAACTTATCAGGGCGAACAGGTAGGCAAGCTGTTTGTGGCAGCCTCCCTCGACCAGATCTATAACCGCCTAATTGAGAAATCGATCCTTATTCTGGTGAGCCAGACCATCAAAACCCTGGTGGTCTCTTTCTGTATCATCCTCATTATCTACTACACCGTGGTCAGGCATATCAACCGCATCGCCCTCTATGCCGAGCGGCTGGGGATCGACAATCTGACTGAGGTGCTCGAGCTGGAGGGGCGCCAGGATCTGCAGCAGCGCGACGAACTCGACAGCTTGGCCATGGCGCTCAACCGAATGCGGCGACGCTTTGGCGAAGAGTTGCAGGCCCGTCAGCAGATGCTGGAGCAGTTACAACAGGAGCGGGACTTCTCTGCCACCCTCGTCAACTCTTCCAACGTATTGATTTGCTGCCTCGAACCCAACCTCTCTCTGGCCAGCATCAACCCGGCCGCTATTTTGCTAACCGGCTATGCCCAGCACGAGATGCAGGGGAAAAACTGGCTCGATCTGTTTGTCTCGCCGGCCCAGCGCGCCTCGATTGCCGAACAGCTAGACCACTTGGGATTCATCGATGAGCTGGAGATCCACATGATCGACCAGCAACATCACGAGCTGACCCTGTTGTGGACCTTTGTCCCCTTCTATGACGGCCCCGAACTCAAGTATCTGATTGGTTTTGGTTATGACATCACCAAACTCAAGCGTATCGAGCGTGAAATCACCCAGCTCAATGAGCAGCTGGAAGCCAAGGTCATCGAGCGCACCCATTCGCTGAGCGAGAGCAACGAGCAGCTGACCCTGGCCTACCAAAACCTCAAGCAAGCCCAGCAAACGTTGGTCGAGTCAGAGAAAATGGCCTCCCTCGGTTCGCTGGTGGCAGGCGTTGCCCATGAGATCAATACGCCGATTGGTATCAGCGTCACCGCCTCTTCCTATCTGCAGGAGCGAGTACTCGACTTCAAACAGCACATAGAGTCCAAGCAGCTTTCGCGCAGTTACCTCAATGATTTCGTCAGCAATCTTGATGAGTCGATGTCGCTGCTGCAAGGCAACCTGCGCCGGGCCTCCGAGCTGATAGCCAGCTTCAAGCAGGTCGCCGTGGACCAATCCTCCGAAGCCAGTTACAACTTCAACGTGGCCGATAATCTGCATCAGGTGGTCGTCTCGCTCGGCTACAAGCTGCGCAAAGCGCAGTGCGACGTAGATATCCACTGCGATCCGTCACTGGTTATCAATTCGTATCCGGGCAGTTTTGCCCAGATCTATTCCAACCTGATCCTCAACTCGGTCAATCACGCCTTTGATGCCGAATGGGATCGCCCCAAGAAGATCACCATCGTTATCGAGCACAACGGCGATGGCTTGCTGATCGACTATCGTGACAACGGCCGGGGCATCAGTCCGGAGATCATGCCGCGCCTGTTCGAGCCGTTTGTCACATCCCGCCGGGGTCAGGGTGGTAGCGGGCTTGGCACTCACATCATTTACAACCTGGTGGTGCAGTTGCTGCGCGGCCGGATCAGTTGTCACAGCGAACCGCAGCAAGGCGCCCAGTTCCTGATCAAGCTGCCAGTTCAGCGGATCGCGGCGTAATAGAATCTGCCGGCCCCTTGTTGAACGAGGTCTGCGCCCCCATACCAACGGTAAGCACAAAGCATGACCAGTGGAGAGAGATATGGCCCAGCATTTTGACTACATCGCCATCGGCGGCGGCAGCGGCGGCATCGCCTCGGCCAATCGTGCCGCCATGTATGGCAAGAAAGTCGCCCTGATCGAGGCAAAGGCGCTGGGTGGCACCTGCGTGAATGTCGGGTGTGTCCCGAAAAAGGCCATGTGGTTTGCCGGCCAGATTGCCGACGCCCTCAAATACGGTCCCGATTACGGCTTTGACACCACGCTCAATCATTTCAGCTGGAGCAAACTGGTCGAATCGCGCCAAGCCTACATCCACCGCATCCATCACTCCTATGACAACGTACTGGCCAAAAACCAGGTGACCGTCATCCGTGGCTTTGCCCGTTTTGTCGATGCCCACACCGTCGAGGTCGATGGTGAGCACTACAGCGCCGACCATATTCTGATTGCAACCGGCGGCCGCCCCGAGATCCCCGCCATTCCCGGTGCCGAGTTTGGCATCGACTCCGATGGCTTCTTTGCCCTGACCGAGCAACCCAGGCGCGTCGCCGTGGTAGGTGCTGGCTATATCGCCGTGGAGATGGCCGGCGTACTGCACGCGCTAGGGTCAGAAACCCATCTGGTAGTGCGCAAACACGGTCCGCTGCGCACCTTTGACCCCATGATTCAGGAGACGCTGGTCGAGATCATGGGGCAAGACGGCCCCAGACTGCATAGCTACGCCATTCCCAAGGAGGTCATTCGCAACGCAGATGACAGCCTGACCTTGCATCTGGAAGATGGTCGCCACCTCACCGTGGATGCACTGATCTGGGCTATTGGCCGTATTCCCGCTACCGATAACCTCAATCTGGCTGCAGCAGGTATCGAGACCGACCAGGCGGGATACATCACCACAGACCCATACCAAAACACCCAGGTACCCGGAATCTATGCCGTGGGTGATAACACCGGCCGCGTACAACTGACACCGGTGGCCGTTGCCGCCGGTCGTCGCCTCTCGGAGCGGCTGTTTAACAACAAGCCCAACGAGCACCTCGACTATAGGCTGATCCCCACCGTGGTGTTCAGCCACCCGCCCATCGGCACCATTGGCCTGACCGAGCCCGAAGCGCTCGCCGAATATGGCGAAGGCAACATCAAGGTGTATCGCAGCCAGTTTACGGCCATGTACTCCGCCCTCACCCAGCACCGCCAGCCAACCCGCATGAAGCTGGTATGCGCCGGTTCGGATGAGAAAATCGTGGGTCTGCACGGCATCGGCTATGGCATGGATGAGATCCTGCAAGGCTTCGGCGTTGCCATCAAAATGGGCGCCACCAAAGCCGATTTTGACAACTGCGTCGCCATTCACCCCACTAGCGCAGAAGAGTTTGTCACGATGCGCTAAGCCATCTGAAAAGCACAAGGGGAGCCGAGGCTCCCCTTGTTATTTGAGATAGCTACTGCTTAGCGGGCATCGTCTTTGAGCCACTTGGCCACACGCTTGGCAAAGTAGGTCAGGATGCCGTCGGCACCGGCACGCTTGAAGCAGACCAGCGACTCCATGATGCACTCTTTCTCTTTGAGCCAGCCATTCTGAATCGCTGCCATGTGCATGGCGTATTCACCGCTGACCTGATAGGCATAGGTCGGCACACCGAACTGATCCTTGACCCGGCGGATGACATCCAGATAAGGCATACCCGGTTTGACCATCACGCTGTCTGCCCCTTCGCTGATATCGAGCGCCACCTCATGTAGTGCTTCATCGCTATTGGCCGGATCCATCTGATAGGTGGCCTTGTTGCTCTTGCCAAGGTTTCCGGCAGAGCCGACCGCATCACGGAACGGGCCGTAGTAGTGGGAAGCATACTTGGCCGAGTAGGCCATGATCTGGGTGTTGACGAAGCCGTTCTCTTCCAACGCCGCACGAATAGCGCCAATACGTCCATCCATCATGTCGGACGGCGCCACCATGTCAGCACCGGCGGCAGCATGAGAGAGCGCCTGCTTGACCAGAATGTCGGTGGTGATGTCATTGAGCACATAGCCCTGCTCATCGATGATGCCATCCTGACCATGAGTGGTGAACGGATCCAGCGCGACATCGGTGATCACCCCCAGCTCGGGGAAGTGCTCTTTCAGTGCACGGGTTGCGCGCTGGGCCAGCGCCTGTGGGTTATATGCCTCTTCAGCCAGCAGACTCTTCTTTTCCAGCGGCGTCACCGGGAACAGCGCCACCGCTGGCACGCCCAGTTCGACCAGCTCTTTTGCCTCTTGCAGTAGCAGATCGATAGAGACTCGCTCCACGCCGGGCATGGATGCCACCGCCTCGCGCCGGTTCTCCCCTTCCAGGATGAACATGGGATAGATGAGATCGTCGACCGTCAGCAGATTCTCGCGCATCAGGCGGCGACTGAACTCGGTGGCACGGGCGCGGCGCAGACGACGACCCGGAAAAGTACCCGGCAGGGTAATAGCCATGACTTGTCTCCTAGAGTGGAAGTTGGAACAGCGCCACAGTGGTTGCCCGGCTGTGGGCCAACAACGTGTCGGGGGTCTCTCCCCGACACGCGGCGACCGCATGGGCAATGTGTGGCAAGAAGGCGGGTTCATTACGTTTCGGGCGCGGACGGATATCACGCGGCACCAGATAGGGCGCATCGGTCTCAATCATCAGGCGACCGGCAGGAATGCGGGCCACCTGGCGGCGCAGATCGTCACCGCGCCGTTCATCGCAGATCCAGCCTGTGATGCCAATATGCAAGCCGAGCGCGAGACACTCATCGAGCTCGGCATCGCTGCCGGTAAAGCAGTGCAGCACCGCCCCCGGCAGACGTGGCAGCCAGGGACGCAGGATCTCGATAAAACGGGCATGGGCATCACGGCAGTGCAGAAATACCGGCATCCCCAGTTCAGCCGCCAACGCGAGCTGAGCATCAAACACGGCGTCTTGCACCGGCCTTGGCGAGAAGTCACGGTTGTAGTCGAGACCACATTCGCCGATCGCCACCACCTGCGGTAGTGCGGCCAATTCACGCAAGACAGCCAGTGACGCCGCATCCACCTCTTTGGCATCGTGAGGATGCACACCGGCGGTGGCATAGGCGAATCCCGGCCAACGGGCAGCCAGCTCGGCGCTCTCGCGGCTGCCGGCAATATCGGTACCGGTCAGGATGACCGCCTCCACGCCAGCAGCGAGGGCACGGCTGATGATGGCATCCTGTTCACCGGCAAACTGGCTGCTGGTGAGGTTGAGACCAATATCGATCATGCTCTGTCCACTGCTTGGGATACCCTCAAGTGATATCCATCTTTAATTTTGGTCCCTACCATACGCCTCACCGAACGCCCTGAAAAGAGGAAGGGAGCCTTAGCTCCCCTCCTTCGTTACCTGAGTTCCGGTTTCCGGCTCCTCGTCCTTGCGCACATAGAAGCGTGCAAAGAACAGACCCAACTCCCACAGCGCCCACATCGGCAAAGCCAGCAGGGTTTGCGAGAAGACATCCGGTGGCGTCAGCAGCATTCCGACCACAAACACCCCGACGATGACGTAAGGCCGTTGCTTGCGCAGGTTTTCCGGGCTGGTCACCCCCGTCCAGCACAGCAAGATGGTGGCAACCGGAATTTCGAACGCCACCCCGAAGGCAAAAAACAGGGTCAGCACGAAGTCCAGATAATTGGCGATGTCAGTTGCCACCGTCACCCCGGCGGGCGCCGTGCTGGTGAAGAAACCAAATACCAGCGGGAAAACCACGAAGTAGGCAAACGCCATACCGGCATAGAAGAGCAGCGCACTCGATACCACCAGAGGCAGGATCAGGCGCCGCTCATGCTTGTAGAGACCTGGCGCAATAAAGGCCCAGGCTTGATACAGCAGGTAGGGAATGGCGACAAACAGCGAGACGACCAGCGTCAGCTTGATCGGCGTCATAAATGGCGTTGCCACATCCGTTGCGATCATGCTGGTGCCAGCCGGCAGCTGGGTCAACAGCGGACGCGCCACAAAGTCGTAGATGTTGTTGGAAAAATAGATCAGCGCCAGAAACACCACCAGAATCGCCACGATCGAGCGCAGCAGGCGGGTGCGCAGCTCGATCAGGTGAGCCAGCAGCGGCTGCTCGGCATGAGGTTGGCTCATGACTTCACCTCCTCAGACGTAGCAACCGGCTTCTTGGCGGGCTCGACAACCGAATCGGCGGCAGGCTGCGCGGGCTCGGCCGGCAATTCAGGCTCAAGCGTGGTCAGGGTTTCCGTCTGCTCGGCGCGCTCAGCTGCGGAGGCGGCATCTGCCGCAGGCGCTGGCTCGTAAGGGCGGTTGACCGACGCGGCGGCCGCACGCAACTGCTCGAGCGAGGCTTGCAGGTCCGGACTCAGGTTTTTCAAGTCCATCTGCTCGGCCTTTTTCAGGTTGCTGTGCAACTCCTGGATCCGCAGCTCTTCGGTCAGCTCTGCCTTGACCGCATTGGCGGTACCCCGAATCAGTTTGATCCACTTGGCCAGAGTACGGGCAGCTTCCGGCAGGCGCTCGGGCCCCAATACCACCAGAGCCACCACACCGACCAGGATCAGTTCCCAAAAACCGATGTCAAACATGGCTTAGGCCTGATCTTTTTCTTTCTGCTTGGTCGCGTCCTGAGCGGTAGTACCCTGGTCGGCCAGCTTCTTTTGATCAAAATCGGCGTCGCGAGACGGCTCATCGTCGGCCATGGCTTTCTTGAAGCCTTTAACCGCCGATCCCAGATCGCCACCAATGCCACGCAATTTCTTGGTCCCAAACAGCAGGACTACAATGATGGCGATGATGAGAAGTTGCCAAATGCTGATTCCACCCATGTGTCTCTCCTTTGCACGTCTGGCGTGCCATGTCGTTATGGTTAGCGGGTACGAGTCTTGATCCAGCCAATCAACCAGCAACCGGCAGCACCGGCCAGACTGATACCCGCCCAGTCCGGCTGTGCCATCCCGTGCAGAAGAATGCTACAAAGCAACAGGGTTGCCCCCATGCCAAGCAGATAGCGCGCCTGTCCCTGGCGACGACTGTGCTGTCTGAACTGCTCAAACAGCTGATCAAAGTGACGTTGCTGGCTGCGGGTCTGACGCAAGGTTTCGTAGACCAGCTCCGGCAATTCGGGCAGTTTTTCCGCCCAGAACGGGGCCTTTTCGCGGATAGCGTTGAGCACGGCTCGCGGGCCGACCTGCTCGCGCATCCAGTGTTCCAGAAACGGTTTGGCAGTCTGCCACAAATCCAGCTGCGGATAGAGTTGGCGACCCAATCCTTCGACGTAGAGCAAGGTTTTTTGCAGCAGCACCAGTTGCGGCTGTACCGTCATGTGGAAACGACGTGCGGTGTTGAACAGGTTCAACAGGACATGGCCAAATGAGATCTGATCCAGCGGCTTCTCAAAGATGGGCTCGAGAACGGTACGGATAGCGAACTCGAACTCCTCAACCTTGGTGTCGGCCGGCACCCAGCCGGACTCCACATGCAACTCGGCCACCCGGCGATAGTCACGGTTGAAAAAAGCCAGGAAGTTCTCGGCCAGATAGCGCTTATCTTCGCGGTTTAAAGTGCCAACGATGCCACAATCAATGCCAATCCATTGGGGATTTTCAGGATGCTCGCGCGCCACGAAGATGTTGCCCGGATGCATGTCGGCGTGAAAGAAGCTATCGCGAAACACCTGGGTGAAGAACACTTCGACCCCGCGCTCTGCCAGCAGCTTCATGTTGGTGCCGTTGGCTTCCAGCGCTGCGATGTCCGACACCGGAATGCCGTAGATGCGCTCCATCACCAGCACCTGTTGCTGACAATAGTCAGTGAACACTTCGGGGACGTAGAGCGCTTCCGAGCCGGTGAAGTTGCGCCGCAGCTGAATGGCATTGGCGGCTTCACGCATCAGGTTGAGCTCATCGATAATGGTCTTGCGATACTCGCTGACCACCTCGACCGGACGCAGCCGTGAACTCTGCGGCACAATCCGGGCGACCCACCTGGCCATGGTCATCATCAGGCGCAGATCGGCGTCGATCACCAGTTCAATGTCGGGGCGAATGACCTTGATAACGATCTCGCGTCCGTTCTCCTTGAGCCGGGCGGTATGCACCTGGGCAATCGAGGCAGAGGCGAGCGGTGTCTCGTCGAAATCGTCGAACAGGGTTTCGATGGTCGCGCCCAGACTCTCTTCAATCTGGCGCCGTGCGGCTTGGCCGCTGAAGGGCGGAACCCGGTCCTGCAGTAGCGCCAGCTCTTCGGCAATATCCGGTGGCAGCAAGTCACGCCGGGTCGACAGCATCTGACCAAACTTGATGAAGATGGGACCGAGCGCCTCAAACGCGAGGCGGATCCGCTCACCACGGCTACGTTCGCTCGAACGGTTTTTCAGCCAGAACAGGGAGCGGCGGGCCAGCCGGCCCGGCCAGGGCTGGAAGCGGGCAGGAACCAGCTCGTCCAGACCGTGCTCAAGCAAAATTCGGGTGATTTGATAAAGACGAGAGAGTTCCTGTGGCGTCATTACCCCATCCTCTGTTCGAGGCGGGCCAGACGCAATTCCGTTGCTTTGAGCTGCTCGGCCAGCTCGGCCACATCATCGTTGAACGAGGCCACTTCCAGCGGCCCCGGGGCAAGACGAATCTCTTCGGTCAGATACTCCGCCAGCTGCTGGCGGGAACGGCACAGTTCGCGGCCAACTAGCGAATGGATCCGGCGACCGGCGGCAAACAGAGAGTGAGCCAGCACATCGCCCGTATAGCGAGAGAGCTGCTCTTCCCAGTCGATGGCCAACTCGCCAAACAGGCTGGCAAAGGCCTGCACCAGTTGCGGGTCCCCTTCGATGTCGAGGCGCTCTTCGCGGATATAGCGGGTCAGAGCTGACGGCTCACGCAGCAATCCCAGCGCAGACAACGACAGACTGAGCGCGGCATCCGCCTCGCCCTCAAAAGCTGCCAGCACATCCACCCGTCCGCTGGAGAAGACAAACCAGAGCGGCTTGAGTTCACGCACATGCAGGCGCAGTGTCTTACCGACCAGCTTTTTCTGTCGCTCAGCAGCGCTGCTGTCGCAAGTCAGCAGTTGATTACAGGTGGTTTCGACGATCGCGGTGATCAGGGCATCCATCGGCATAGGCAACCTAGAACTTATAGCCGCGATGCAGGGCAACCACGCCCTGGGTCAGGTTGTAATACTCAACCTGTTCAAATCCAACCCCCTCCATCATGCCCTTGAGGGTCTGCTGATCCGGGTGCATACGGATGGATTCGGCCAGATAGCGATAACTCTCGCTGTCATTGGCGACCAGCTCGCCCATCTTGGGCAGCAGGCGGAACGAGTAGAGATCGTAGAGTTTGGCCAATACTTCGCTCACCGGCTTGGAGAACTCCAGCACCAGCAGACGTCCACCCGGTTTGAGCACCCGGAACATGGAGGCCAGCGCCTTATCCTTGTCGGTGACATTGCGCAGGCCAAAGCCAATCGAAATGACGTCAAAGTAGTTATCCGGGAAGGGCAGGCACTCGGCATTGGCCTGCACATAGGCGACGTTACCGGCGATGCCGAGATTGCGCAGCTTGTCGCGCCCAACCTTCAGCATGGAATCATTGATATCGGCCAGCACCACCTGCCCGGTCTCACCAACGATGCGGGAGAACTTGGCGGTGAGGTCACCAGTACCGCCCGCCAGATCCAGCACACGCTGACCACGGCGAACGCCCGAACAATCGATGGTGAAACGCTTCCAGAGACGGTGAATGCCGAACGACATCAGGTCGTTCATCATGTCATATTTGGCGGCAACCGAATGAAAAACGCCAGCGACGAGGGTTTCCTTCTCCTCGGAGGCAACTGTCTTGAAACCAAAATGGGTGGTGGCAGCCTGCTGCGACATCCTACCGCTCCTGTAGCACAAAGTTTGGACGCAGTTTACCAGAGCCCGCTGCGTCCTGACACCTCAACCCCGACTAGGAACCAGCTGCATGGCCAAATAGACCATCAGAAGGCAAATCAGCAGGTTAAGGAACACATTCAAGCCAGCCTTGAGCCAGTCACCGTGCTGCATCAACACTACGGTATCGAGCGCAAAGGAGGAAAAGGTGGTCAACGCCCCCAGGATACCGATCATCAGCAGTGGCTTGATCGGATGCTCCAGCACATGACCGTGACTAATCAATGCATACGCCAAGCCCATGATAAACGACCCGACCACATTGACCGTCAGAGTGCCATATGGAAAATTACGGCCAAACAGCAACGCCATCAGCTCACCAATCCCAAAGCGCATGCAGGCACCCACTGCACCACCGACCGCCACTAACAACCAGGCTTGCATCACGACATCCTCAAAGACGGTTAGTCGCCATTATGCGCTGTCATCACGCCCCATGACAGCGCCAGCAATTAATCGGAAAACGGGCTCAGCGACGATAGTCCACCGCTTCACTCTCCTGCAAATGGATCGTGCTGTGGGCCGGCTTGGTTTCGGCAATCACCTTACCGTAGCGCACCGAGTAGCGCACCGGCACCTGACGACGAACGGCATCAAAGCCACTCTCTGCCGGCAGGATCAGGAAATTGGCCGGCTTGCCGACCTCAATCCCGTAGCGATCCTCAATATGCAAGGTGCGAGCACTGTTGCGGGTAATCAGATCCAGCCCCTGATCGATCTGCTCATAGCCCATCAGCTGACAGACATGCAGCCCCATATGTAACACCTGCAGCATGTTGCCCGTCCCCATGGGATACCAGGGGTCATAGACATCATCGTGACCAAAGCAGACGTTAATGCCGCTTTCGAGCATCTCCTTGACCCGGGTGATACCGCGACGCTTGGGATATGTATCAAAACGGCCCTGCAGATGGATATTGACCAGCGGATTAGCCACGAAGTTAATGCCGGATAGCCGCAGCAAACGAAACAACCGCGAAGCATAAGCGCCATTATAAGAGTGCATGGCAGTGGTATGGCTGGCGGTAACCCGACTCCCCCACCCTTGCTCATAGGCCAAGGTTGCCAATGTCTCGACAAAACGAGACTGCTCATCATCAATCTCGTCGCAATGCACATCAACCAGCACGTCATAACGCTCTGCCAGCTCAAACATACGCTGCAGACTGGTCACCCCATACTCTCGGGTAAACTCAAAGTGGGGGATGGCGCCAACCACATCGGCCCCAAGGCGTAGTGATTCCTCCAACAGCTCCAGACCACCTGGGAAAGAGAGGATGCCCTCCTGCGGGAATGCCACAATTTGCAACTCTATCCAAGGCTTTATCTCCTCACGCACTTCCAGCATCGCCTTAAGCGCCACCAGTTCAGGGTCGGAAACATCAACATGGGTACGGACAAACTGAATACCATTGGCGATCTGCCATTTTAGCGTTTGAATTGCCCGGCGTTTTACATCGTCATGAGTCAGCAGCGCCTTACGCTCGGCCCAACGCTCGATACCTTCAAAAAGAGTCCCGGATTGGTTCCAGCTTGGCTCACCCGCCGTCTGAGTGGTATCCAGGTGAATATGCGGCTCGACAAAGGGGGGGATAAGCAGCCCACCCTCACCATCGAGATGGTCAGTCACGGTAGGTAGAGAACCACTCACAACAATCTGTGTGATCACTCCCTGATCGCAGGCTACCTGCCACAATCCCTCTTTTCCGGGCAGACGAACATTCTCTACCAGCATCATCACTCCTCCCTGATTTGAGCCACGAATTCAGCACAACACTACGTTATCACAGCCTCTCACGATGATATTGCCGCAACTGGAGGGTGAAACGCGTTACGAAATTCCACAGAAAACTACAAAAACAGTCAATTTCAAATGTTAATACCACTCAAAAGGTTTTCATGTGGCAGCTTAATCCATTCAGCATCGATTTCTTGGAGAATCTGAATAGTTGAACAGAAAAAATTCAGGTTTCGTTCAGATCTCGAGCCCTATTCTTGCTGCTGACAAATGCAACAACAGGGAGAGACTGTAATCATGAATCTGACCGAGATCGGCAACGCTAGCCAATTTAACGAATACCTCGGCGCTCTCGGTATCCTCAAACCGCACTTTGAAGATATTGATGGACTCTGGGAGTTTCAACGCAACAATGAAGTGATTGCCAGAGTAGAAAAGGGCTCCTGCGGGAGTACTCGCTTCTTCCTTAATGTCCAGCGTCTCTGCAAGCACTGAGCAACGATAACAACAGGATCACTATGCTTCGTACCGCCAAGGTAGGAAGATTTGCTTTTTGAATAAGTGCGATACCAAGCCACATCGGGAGCAACACATTATTCACTGCGATAAATGGTCAACAACAATTCAGGTTTAAAAGGCCTTCCCATCACCATAGGAAGGCCTTTTTGTTGGCTTGTGAATCACAAGGTGCGGCGAAATAGAAGAGAATGATACAAATGCAAAAGGCCTTCCCGTTTGGGAAGGCCTTCTCTATTCAGTAGCGGAGCGGCAACCGAGCCAGCGGCTGGAGGCGGAGGACGCCAGTCCGACTTCCTCACGTCGTCCAGCGACGCCGCGTGAAAATCACAAACATAACAAAAAGCCCAACCTGTTAAGGTTGGGCTTCGATTCAGTGGCGGAGCGGACGGGGAGACGGACTACGTCCGGCTCAAGCACAAGCAACGCCAGGCCGGGACCGAGTTGCCTGTGGCAAGTCGCAGCCCGGTCTGGCGATGCTTGTTTCCTATATCCCGTCCGCAAAGCAAAAAGCCCTGAGGGCTTCCTCAGGGCTTCAATATGTTGGCGGGGTGGCAGCCGAGCCAGCGGCTGAACGCAGAGGACGTCAGTCCGACTTCCTCACGTCATCCAGCGACGCCGCGTTAAAAACAAAAAAAGCCCAGTCGCAAGACTAGGCTTTTTGTTTTTAATGTGGCGGAGCGGACGGGACTCGAACCCGCGACCCCCGGCGTGACAGGCCGGTATTCTAACCGACTGAACTACCGCTCCGCATTCGGTTAGCTTCTCGCTAATTTCTCTGTCCACTCGCGTAGACCAATTACGCATCCGCGTAATCGCTTATTGGGTGCCTGGCAGTGTCCTACTCTCACATGGCATCTGCCACACTACCATCGGCGCTACGGCGTTTCACTTCTGTGTTCGGCAAGGATACAGG
>NZ_FTMJ01000022.1 GCF_900156095.1 Aeromonas sp. RU39B | reverse complement strand
CAAAATTGAAAGGCCTGAGTCCGGTGCAGTACCGAACTCAGGCCTTCTTGATTTAACCCGTATCTTTAACTGTCCAACTTTATGGGGTCAGTTCAATGTTGCGGGGCTTTGCATTAGCGCGGGAAGCGTCAGGAGGCGCCATACATGGCGTCGATCTCTTGCTTGTAAGTGGCTTCGATGATGCGGCGACGCAGCTTCATGGTCGGGGTGATTTCACCCTGTTCCATGGAGAAGGCGCGCGGCAGCAGGGTGAATTTTTTCACCTGCTCGTACTTGGCCAACTCTTTTTGCAGCTCGTTGATGCGACGCTCAAAGAACTCCACCACCCGTGAGTTGCGCAGCAGTTCGGCCTTGTTGTGATACTGCAGGTTGATGGAGCGGGCATACTCTTCCAGCGAATCGAAGCAGGGCACGATCAGCGCCGAGACAAAGTGACGGGCATCGGCCACGATGGCGATCTGCTCGATAAAGCGATCCTTGCCGATGGTGCCTTCCACCAGTTGCGGCGCCACATACTTGCCGTTGGAGGTCTTCATCAGCTCCTTGAGGCGCTCGGTGAAGAAGATATTGCCCTGCACGTCCACATCGCCGGCATCGCCAGTGCGCAGGAAGCCATCCTCGGTCATCACCTCGGCGGTGGCTTGTGGCTTGTTGTAGTAGCCGCGCATCACGGTCGGACCGCGAACCAGCAGTTCGTTGTTCTCACCCAGTTTCACCTCGATGTCGCTCAGCGGCGTACCGATGGCGCCGAGTTTGAAACGGCTCTCTTCATAGCAGCAGACGGTGGCGGTGGTTTCGGTCATGCCGTAGCCATATTTGAGGTTGAGCCCCATCGCCTGGAAGAAGAGGTTCACTTCGTCGGCCAGACGGGCTCCGGCCACCGGCAGGAAGCGGGTGCGACCACCGAAACGGGCGCGCAGCTTGCGAAATACCAGCCGCTCGGCCAGCCACAGCTGGGCGTAGAGTAGGGGAGAGATGGCGTGGTCGCTCTGGCGATGTTCCACCACCTGCACACCAACCCGGGTGGCCCAGCCAAACAGGGCGCGGCGCAGGGGCGGGGCATCAGCCACCTTGGCCTGAATCATGGCGTAGGCCTTCTCGTAGAGGCGCGGCACCGAGCACATCAGGGTCGGTTTGACCTCGCCGATCACGTTCATCACCTGCTGCGGATCGCGCAGATAGACGTTCTCGGCGCCGCGATAGAGGACGTAATAGGTCCAGGCACGCTCGAAAACATGGCTCAGCGGCAGCATGCAGAGAGAGACATCATCATGGCCCACTTCGAGGCGATCGTCGTGCATGCGCAGGCAGGCGGCCAGGTTGGCAAAATCGAGCATCACACCCTTCGGCTCACCGGTGGTGCCAGAGGTGTAGATCAGGGTCAGCAGATCATCCATGGCGTAGCGGGTTTCGCGATCACGCAGTACCTGCTCGCTCGGGCCGTGGTTGCCGCTGCTCATAAAGGTCTGGAAGTGACTGGCTGCCGCGCAGCCACGCAGACTGACCTGGCCATCGAGAGCCACGATCTGGCTGATGTCGCCGCTCTCGAGCAGTTGCAGCGCTTGATCAAACTGGGGCTGCTCGCCGACAAACAGAATGCGGATCCCGGCATCGCGCACGATATAACGGGCCTGTTCGACCGTGCTGGTCGGATAGATGGGCACGCTGACACCACGAGCGGCCAGAATTCCCAAATCGGCCTGGGTCCACTCCGGCATGTTGCGGGCATAGATGCCGACCATCTCGTTTTCCTGATGACCGGCGCGGATCAGCGCCTGAGCGCAGTAATCCATGGCCTGACCCAGAGTGCGCCAGCCAATGGCGCGCCACTGGCCGTCCTGCTGTACCCGCAGGGCGGCCTTGTTGCCCAGTTGGGCGATGCGCTCGCGAAACAGACGAACCAGATGCTGCTGGGGCATGACAATATTTCCTCAATATTCATAAAACAGATGTACGCCAACAAGGGGCGTCTCAGTGGGCTGGCAGTGTAGAGATTTAAAATTAAGCTTACAAGTGTTCGCTGGTTTGTGGATCACATTTTTGGCAATTAAAGGGATCGATTAGGCGTGCTGATTAAATGGTGATTAAATGGAATAAACGCTGAACGGAGTGCAAGTCATGGCCAGTCGTCGAACCGTTGTCCTCATTGCTGCGTTGGCAGGGCTGGTTGCATTGTTGATTGGCGCGGCTGGTTGGTGGTGGTTTAGTGCACCAGACGAGCCGGTAGCGACTGCTCCGGCCCCTGTTAAGCTGACAGGTTGGCAAAGCGGTGAATTGGGTTATCAGAAGGTACAGCAACACCTTAAGAGCCATCCCTCACCGGTGCTCTATCTGATTGAGCGCAATCCCGGCCACTGCTGGCGCTGCAAGCAGTTGCACGACATCCTGTTCAATCATCCCGAGATGCAAAATGAGCTGGCGCCCTTTGTGAAAGTGGTACTCAACCCGGATCAGAACAACCAGAGTGAGTCGGCGATCCGCAAGTTGCCGCCCATTATCTCCTATCCGGCTCTTTATCTGCAGAACGCGGTGGGGGGGCCAGTAATCCCCTTGCGGATCGTCGTAGATGCCAAACAGATATGGGTGCCGCGCGATGCCTATACCAAGGGCAATTTCATGCCCCTGTCGGCGGCGAGTCTGGGTATGGCGATTGAAAATTCCAGCAAATTGCTGGCAGAGGGTAAGGCGCCTGACCCTGCCAAAAGCCAGCAGTAATGCGATCAGGAGAAGGCAAACAGACGCGACATCAGGATCGCATCTTCGCGCTCGCTACCTGCGCCGTAATAGCCATCCCGCCGGCAATACTCGGCAAACCCTTCGCTCTCGTACAGTGCGATGGCTGACGCATTGCTGGCGCGCACCTCAAGAAACCAGGCTTCGGCACCGGCGCTGGCGCTGCGCTCGAGATAGTGCTGCAGCAAGGCGCGTCCCAACCCTTTTCCTTGCCAGTGTGGGTGCACGCAGATGTTCATCAGCGAGCTGTCACCGGCCACCAGATCAGAAATGTAGAAGCCGATAGGTTGCCCGTTTTCCAGCATCAGCCCGTTGAGATAACGCCCGCCAAAGCAGGAGAGCAGGTTGGCCTGACTCCACGGCCAGCGATGGGCGGCCAGTTCAATCGGGTAGACCAGATCTGCATCGTGTTCGGTCAGGGGGCGAAATTCAGGCATGACGGCTCCGGATCTGTTGCCACAGGGCGCGTTTTTGTTGTGGGGTCGGGTGCAGCGGGCAGACCAGCGCCGCTGGGTGATCATTCGATGGCTCGCACAGCCAGAGCCACTCGGGTGAGCCGGGTGGCAGTGGGCCGGGTGGCACCAGGCTTATCTCCCCGGCGTTAAGGCCAAGGGATGCGCAGATATCCGCCAGCAGCTGCGGCGCGGGCAGGCTCTCGGCCTGTAGCCAGAGACGGCCATCGGCCACCGGGGCTGCCTCGACCTGAGCTGGCGCCTGCTCGGCAGCCGCTGGGGCGCCTTGCAAGGGGCGGCGCAACTGCCAGGTCGCAATGCCCATCCGGGTCAGCATGGCACTGCGCAACTCATCAATGGACGCTGGATCTTGCATCAGCCGTGATTCACTCTTGATTTGGATTGGAGAAAAGCGCGAGGTGCAGAGTACACTCGAAGCCTCCATTGTGCATCATGCGAACGTGACTTTCGGGACGACACCCCTATGCCCCCATCCTCATTTGCCGCGTTATCACCCCGAATTTCCCGTCTGCTTTCGAGTCTGGGCGAAGGGCTCTACGAACGACAAGATGTGCTGCGTTTGTGCCTGCTTGCTGCGCTGGCCGGTGAGAGCGTGTTTCTGCTCGGCCCGCCCGGTATTGCCAAGAGTCTGATTGCGCGCCGCCTCAAGCAGGCGTTTGCCGATGCGCGCCACTTTGAATATCTGATGACCCGGTTCTCCACGCCCGAAGAGGTGTTCGGTCCGCTCTCGATTCAGGCTTTAAAGCAGGAGGGTAAGTACCAGCGGCTGACCAGCGGTTATCTGCCCGAGTCGGAAGTGGTGTTTCTCGACGAGATCTGGAAGGCCGGCCCGGCGATCCTCAATACCCTGCTTACCGCCATCAACGAGCGCCAATTTCGTAACGGCGAGAGTCAATATGGCATTCCATTGCGCTTGCTGGTGACCGCCTCGAACGAACTGCCGGCGGCTGACAGCGGCCTCGAGGCGCTCTATGACCGGATGCTGGTGCGGCTGTGGCTGGATCGGGTGCAGGAGAAATCCAACTTCCGCGCCCTGCTCGCCAGTGAGGGTAATGCCGAGGTGATGTTGCCAGCCGGGCTGGCCATTAATGGCGAGGAGTACCAGCAGTGGCAGGCAGAGGTCGATCAGGTGGTGCTGACCGACGACTGCTTCGAGCTTATCTATCTGCTGCGCCAGCGCATCGACAGCCAGCTCGGTGGCCACTGCTATGTCTCGGATCGGCGCTGGAAGAAAGCGGTGCGTCTGGCCAAGGCCAGCGCCTTTTTCAACGGCCGCAACGAGGTAGTGCCGCTTGATCTGCTGCTGTTTAAAGATTGCCTCTGGCACGATGGCCAGTCGCGCCAGTCACTGCTGGAGATCATGGACGAATCGGCCCGCCTGCACGGCTATCAGCAGCTGGCGCTGACTCGTCAGCTGCATGCGCTGCAGGAGCAACTGTTGCAACTGGAGCGGCAGGTGGCGCATCGGCTGGCCTGCAAGTCAGTGCAGCGCAAGCAGTGGTTTGGCCGGCGCGGCCGTGGCCAGCAGTTGGACATGAGCCGGGCACGCCTTTTTGGCAAGCATTTCCATCTGCATCTGCTGCATCCGGCGCCGCTCGATGCCGACGATCCGCAGCGCCTGACCGCCACTCTGGTGTTTGACAAGGCGGTGCTGAGTCACTGGCATCCGATTGGCGAGAAGACGGTCGGCTGGCGGCTGGGTAACCCGCGCGAGGGCCACTTCGAGCTGACCTTAAACGATCAGCATGAGTTGCAGGTGCTCGACGAGCAGCGCCATCCTGTGGCTCTGCTGCTGGTGGAGCAGCCGGTGCCCGAGGTGGTACTGGCGCCGTGGCGCGAGCAGCTGGCCAATCTTGGCCGTGACCTGCAAGCCCTGCAACAGCAGGTGCGCCGTCAGCGCATGCTGTTTGAGCAGCATCAGCATCACCTGTTTGTCAGCCAGGAGTGGCTGCAGAAGGTGGAGAGCAGTTTCTTCGTGCTGGTGCGCGATCTGGACGGGTTTGCCGAGCGGCTGGCCGGCTGGCCGGCCCGGCTCAACCTGCTCGCGGAGTAAGTCATGCTCGAAATCGGCGCCATGGACCTGGGATTGCTGATGGCCGAGAGCGAGCTGGCCACCGAGGTGATGGTGACGCTGGCCGCTTCACCCAAGATTGCCGAGTTTATGCGCCGTGCTCCGCGTCAGGCCGAGCAGCTGCGCCGCCGTCTGCATAAACGCAGTGAGTTGCTGGGTGACGAGATTCGCCACAAACCGGTTCCGCCTACGCTGGAGCGGGAATACCGCGCTTATCAGCAGCACCGTACCCTGCCGCTGGCTGAGCTGGTCGAGCAACTGCCGCAACTGCAACTGATGCTGGAGCAGAGCAGCGCCTTTGCCGGCGAGGCGCGCCATCTTATCCGGCAACTGCTCGAGCAACCCGGCCCCGGCCGCCAGCAGCTGCTGTTTGAGCGCTGGCGCATGAGTCTGGTTGGTGCCCTGCTCAAGCTGCAGCAGGACATTGCCGAAGCCGAGCGCGAAAAGCTGCGTCAGGAGATTGAGGATCAGCTGCTGGCCAACCGCACCCTGGCCGATGCGCTCGATCCACATCAGACCGCCGCTGGCGGCCTGTGGGATCTGGCGCAGGGCAAATGGCACCGGCGCAGCCTGGATCTGGTGCGGCAATACGCCAAACTGCTGCAAAAAGAGCCGCTGTTAAGCGAGATCGCCGATAAGCTGGGGCGCAGTGAGCAGTCATTGCGCCAGCATGAGAGCCCGTTGCCGCCGGTTGAGGTGCGCGAAATGAAAGCCGTGCAAAGCGACGAGGTGCCCGACGATCTGGTGGGCATCCACCCGGCTGGTGATCTGCTGCGGATGCTACCTAGCGAAGCGGCCATGCTGGGGGATGAGGATCTCGAAGATGAGTTTTACCGCCGCTATCTGGAGCGGCGCTTGCTTAGCTACCAGTCGCGTGGCGTCTTGCCACGTCATCGGGTAGTGCTGGAGCGGCCGCAGGCGGGAGGGCAGCAATTGCGCGAACGCGGCCCTTTTATCGTCTGCGTCGATACCTCGGGCTCGATGGGCGGTTATCCTGAGGAGTGTGCCAAGGCGCTGTTTTTGGCGCTGCTCAAACACACCCTGAGCGAGCAGCGTCCCTGCTACCTGATGCTGTTTTCCACCAGCGTGGCGACCCTGGCGATTCGTCCCGACACCGGACTGGATCAGGCCGAGCGCTTTCTCTCCATGAGTTTCCACGGCGGCACCGATCTGGTGCCTTGCCTTGAGCAGGCGCTGACGCGACTGGCCGACCCTGAGTTTCGCCGGGCCGATGTGCTGGTTATCTCCGATTTTATTGCCCAAAGCCTGCCGCACGTTCTGCTCGACAAGATGAACGCTCAGCGCCGCGAGCAGACCCGCTTTCATGCGGTGGCCCTGTCACGCCACGCCAAAGGGGCACTGCTGCGGGTGTTTGATAACAGCTGGCTGCTCGATTGCGGTCTGCGCGGCCGCCTTATACGCCGCTGGCAACGGTGATGGGCGGGAAAGGGCGCAAGATGGCGGTCGGCGCCTCCCGATCCCCCAACTGATAACCGCCCCGACCGGCCCGCTTGACTCGGTACATGGCCTGATCTGCCCGCAGCATGACGGCCGCCAGATCGTCACCGGGCAGCACTGCCTCCATCCCCATGCTCAGCCCGATACCGGCCTCGCCCTCATCAAGGGTAAACGGCTGTGAAATACGCTCGACGCACGCCTCGGCGAGCGCCCGCGCTGCGTTGCTCTCCATGGGCCAGGGCAGCAACAGCACAAACTCGTCCCCACCCAGCCGGCCGATTGCCACATCATTACCCGCCACGTCGCGCAGACGCTGACCAACCTGAATCAATAGCTGATCCCCGGCGCGGTGGCCCAAGGTGTCATTAACCTGCTTGAAGAAGTCGAGATCGAGAAAGCAGACGGTTTGCGGGCGCGCTTGAACAAAACGCCGGTTGAGCGCGGTGCGATTGAGCAGGCCGGTGAGCGGATCGCGGTGCGCCAGCCGGGCGAGCTGCTGCTCGTACTCTTTCTCGTGGGTGATATCGATATGAGTGCCCATCACCCGCAGCGGTGTGCCATCTTCGTCACGCTCCACCACCCTGCCGCGATCCAGCACCCAGGTTACCTTGCCACCGATGCCGACCATGCGATGCATCACCTGATAGAAGGGGCTGTGCCCCTCCAGATGATCGAAGAATGCCTTGAGCACCGCCTCGCGATCTTCCGGGTGAAGGTGATCGCGCCACACATCGAAATGGGCCTGCTTTTCCTTTGGTTCGAAACCCAGCATGGCGCCCCAGCGCCGGTTAAAGATGATGAGCTTGCCCGTTGGCACATCCAGTTGCCAGATACACAGACCGGTGCCATCCATGGCGGCATCCAGCTTTTCGCGGGCATCTTGGGCTACCCGTCGCAGCCGCTCGTTCTCACGCTGCAGGCGTTGATTCTCTTCCAGCAACTGCCGGTAAAGCGCTTCATCAGGCAAAGGGCGCATCCTCTCTGTTGACTGGGGCTCATGTTTACCAGCCGGCTGGCCGATGTAAAGAGTCCAATGGGGGGCATGAGTCGCAGAGTCCCCTTATACTTTGCATATGCATCAAGTTTGCCAAGGAAGACAAGCATGAGAAGAGCCGCCGTCGTGTGGTGGTTGGCCAGTTGCCTGGTGCTCCCGGTCTGGGGTAGCACCGACATTATCCCGCAGCTGGAAAAACTCGAACGCAGCTATCTGCCCTGGCAGCCCAGAGTGGAACTCATTGCCCCCTTGTCGGCTGAGATTGACCGCTATCCGCCAGATATCCAGATGCGGATTCGTCGCCTCGGCTGCTGGACCCAGCCAATGAGCAGCCAGGATGCGCTGCGTGAGGCGGTGCATCATACCGATCTGCTGATCGCTCTGGCGCGCCAGCAGCAAGATGGCCGCGCCGAAATTGAATTTACCACCTGCCGTGGTTGGTTTAATCAACTCAGTGGTGAAGGGGCGCTGGCCAGTAACGATTACGATCAGGCCATCGAGCTGGCGCAACAGCGTCAGGCCCATGCCGAAGAGGCGCAGGCGTTGCTGCGGCGCGGCGCCATGCTCTCGTTTCGTGGCTATCAGGCCAATGCCCTCAAAGATCTGCTGCTGGCTTACCGGCTGTATGACGAGCTTGGCTGGCAAAACCGGGCGCAGCAGGTACAGCTTGAGATGGCGCTCTGCTATCGGCGCATGGCGCAGTATGAGATGGCCGAGGAGCTGTTGACCCAGGTGAGCAAGAATTTCGCCGAGGTCGATGACGTTGAGAGTCACAGCACTCTTTATCGCGAATTTGGCATGCTCTATCTGGATCGCGGCCTTTATGAAGATGCCCTGCATATGTTGCAGCAGTCGCGGGTCTATGCCGATGAGCATGGCCACAAGATAGAGTCTGCGCTCTCCTATCTGGCCGAGTCGGAAGTGCTGCTGCGCCAGTTCAAACCCGAACAGGCGATGAGTGTGCTGAATCTGGCCGGCGAAATTCTCACCCCGGCGGTTAATCCGACGTTGCATGCCCACTGGCAGCTGGCCAGAGCCCGGGTCGAGGTGGCTCGCGAGCGGCCGCATGATGCGCTGCAGTTGCTGTCGCGCGCAGAGCCGTTGGTCAATCGGGAAGAGAATACCCAGATGCTACTGTGGCTCTATCAGAGCCGCAGCGATGCACTGGCCCTGCTCGGTGAAGAGCGCGCCGCCCTCGATGCGTTGCGCCAATTCGTTGTGCTAGAGCACCGTCTTGACGAGCAGCAGCAGAGCGAGCAGCGCAACTGGATGCGCAGCGAGTTCGAGCTGACCAAGCAGGAGGCGGAAAACCAGAAACTGCGCGCCCAGCAGGAGGTTGAGCGCAAGGAGCGGGAGCAGGTCGAAGAGCGCCGTTTCTGGCGCAATGTGGTGATTCTACTTTGCGCAGTCGTCGCTATCTTGCTGTTGGTGTGGCTGATTGATCGCAATCGCCGCATGCGCCACTTGGCCTTTACCGACGAGCTGACCGGTATCGACAACCGTCGCCGCATTATGTGGCAGGGGGAAGCGCTGCTTGAGCTGGCTCGCCGTCAGCACTCACCGTTTTCCATCATTTTGTTTGATATCGATTTTTTCAAAAAAATCAACGATACCCTCGGCCACCATCAGGGGGACCGGGTGTTGCAGTGGGTGGTGCAGTGTTCACGCAGCCTGTTGCGTCGCAGTGACATGATTGGGAGAACCGGTGGTGAGGAGTTTATGATCCTGCTGCCTGGCTCCGGTTTGCTCGATGCCGAGCGGGTGGCCGACCGGGTACGTGCGTATGTTGCTTCGCGGGTACTGCCCGGCATGAATCAAGCCGTCACCATTAGTCTGGGCTGCGCCGAGCTCCAGCCGGCCGACCATGATTTGCATGCCCTGATACTGCGGGCAGACGAGGCCCTCTATCGGGCCAAGGGCAACGGGCGCAACCGTGTGGAGCGGGCTGAGTGACGGGCTGGGTATTTTTCGCCCGCGCGGGTATAATACGGCGCGATTTATCCGCCAAGTGGAACGGGACCCCATGTAACACGCTGCAATGACTAACCTGCCTGCGGGCAATCCCGAATTGACGTCCCAGTGCAGCGTGAGGCGTCATGTGTCTCCATTCTGGTCGCGGTAGTTCCGCGGCCGACCAACTGAAGAACAGTGAATCATGTCATCTGAATTTCTGAGTGAAGTCTCCAAGAGACGCACTTTTGCGATCATCTCGCACCCCGACGCCGGTAAAACCACCATCACCGAGAAGGTGTTGCTGTTCGGACAGGCGATCCAGCGCGCCGGTACCGTCAAGGGCCGTGGCTCGGGCCAGCATGCCAAATCCGACTGGATGGAGATGGAGAAGCAGCGTGGTATCTCCATCACCACCTCGGTGATGCAGTTCCCCTATGCCGATTGTCTGGTCAACCTGCTCGACACCCCGGGTCACGAGGACTTCTCCGAAGATACCTACCGTACCCTGACGGCGGTCGACTGCTGCCTGATGGTCATCGATGCCGCCAAGGGTGTTGAAGATCGGACTCGCAAGCTGATGGAAGTGACCCGTCTGCGCGATACCCCCATCCTCACCTTCATGAACAAGCTGGACCGCGAAGTGCGCGACCCGATGGAAGTGATGGATGAGGTAGAGCGCGAGCTGAAGATCATGTGCGCGCCCATCACCTGGCCGATCGGCTGCGGCAAATCCTTCAAGGGTGTCTACCACCTCTACAAGGATGAGACCTATCTGTATCAGACCGGTCAAGGCCACACCATCCAGGAGAAGCGGGTGGTCAAGGGGTTGAACAACCCGGATCTGGATGCCGCCATCGGCGCGGAGCTGGCTGCCCAACTGCGCGGCGAGCTGGAGCTGGTGCAGGGCGCCTCTCCCGAATTCGACCACGAGGCCTTTATCGCTGGCGAGATGACGCCGGTCTTCTTCGGTACTGCACTGGGTAACTTTGGTGTCGACCACATGCTCGATGGCCTGACCGACTGGGCGCCGTCTCCTATGCCGCGCAAGGCCGAGAGCCGCGAGGTGGAAGCGACCGAGGAGAAGTTCTCCGGTTTCGTGTTCAAGATCCAGGCAAACATGGATCCGAAACACCGCGACCGTATCGCCTTTATGCGTATCGTGTCAGGCACTTACAGCAAGGGCATGAAGATGCGCCACGTGCGCATCGGTAAGGATGTGAATATCTCCGACGCCGTGACCTTTATGGCTGGTGACCGTGAGCAGGCGGAAGACGCCTTCGCCGGTGACATCATCGGGCTGCACAACCACGGCACCATCCAGATCGGTGACACCTTCACTCAGGGTGAAGAGCTCAAGTTCACCGGGATCCCCAACTTCGCACCAGAGCTGTTCCGCCGCATTCGCCTGCGCGATCCGCTCAAGCAGAAGCAGCTGCTCAAGGGGCTGGTCCAGCTCTCGGAAGAGGGTGCGGTGCAGGTGTTCCGTCCGCTGATGAACAACGATCTCATCGTGGGTGCGGTCGGTGTGCTGCAGTTTGACGTGGTGGTGTCGCGCCTTAAAAGCGAGTACAACGTGGAAGCCATCTATGAGGCAGTCAACGTGGCGACCGCCCGCTGGGTGGATGGGAGCGATGTGAAAAAGTTCGAGGAGTTCAAACGCAAGAACGAACCGAACCTGGCCCTCGATGGCGGCGACAACCTCGCCTATATCGCCCCGACCATGGTCAATCTGCGACTGGCCGAAGAGCGTCACCCCGACGTGACCTTCCGCCAGACCCGCGAACATTGATAGTGAGCCCCGCCAGATGGCGGGGTTTCTTTTTCAGCCGATGTCGTCTTGCAGGGAGTGACGAGATGAACGAGTTGAATGACGCCAGCCGGGTACTGGTTGAGCGTTATCTGGCGAGCCTGCCCGAGTCTGAGCGTCAGCACCGCCATGTGGTTGCCGATTACTTTTGTGCCGATCAAGAGAGTGCCGACACCTGCGCCGCGCTGGTCGCGGCCGGGCGCAAGCGGGCAACCTGCAGTCTGGCCTACTGGTATCGGGAAAAAGGCGAGCGGATGCCAGAGCCTCGTGATCTGCTGGTGGTGACCGACTGGCTGGGTGAACCCAAAGCGTTGGTCGAAACCCTCTCGGTGCGTGAGTGTCGTTACTGCGAGGTGGGCGCCGATTTCGCCGCACTGGAAGGTGAGGGCTATGGGTCACTGAGCTGGTGGCAAGCCGCCCATCGTGACTTCTTCAGTCAGGAGATGGCCTCGCAAGGGCGGGAGTTTGACGAGAATATGCTGCTGGTGCTGGAGACCTTTCGGGTCGTCGCGCTGCCCTGAATGACAAGAACAAGTTAGGATGTACAAATTCAGAGATGGGCTGCTCAGGCAGCCCTCTGCATTGAAGGAGAATCGGGATGTCGGTGATTACACCTGTTGAGGCCCAGATGGCGGCCTATAACGCTCATGATCTTGAGTCTTTTGTGGCCTGCTTTGCTGAGGAGTTCAAGGCTTATCGCATGCCGACCGAGCAACCTTCAATGGTGGGACGGGCGGCATTGCGTGCCTTTTACGCCGAGCACCGTTTCAACAACCCGGCACTGCGTGCCGAGCTTCTCACCCGCACCGTGCTTGGCAACATGGTGTTCGACCATGAACGGATACATGGCCTTGCACCAGAGCCTATCGAGAGCGTGGCGGTATTTGAGGTGCATGAAGGGCTCATCACTACCGCCTGGTTCTATTTCGCCTGAGGCTCGGGCGCAAGGGCGCGGACCATCCGGATCTCGCAATCACTGTGACCGGTGCAGCCAAGCGGCGCCGAGAGGTGCTCAAAGCCGAGTGACTCATAGAGTGCGGTGGCTTCACGCAGGCAGGCAGTGGTCTCCAGATAGCACTGGGTAAACTCAAGCTCACGCGCCTGATTGAGCGCCTGCAACACCAGCCGGCGACCAAATCCGAGACCTCGCAGCGCCGGCATAAAGTACATCTTCTGCAGCTCGCAGATTGCTCCGTCGCTGCCGGCCAGCACGGCAATGCCGCCGCCACCCAGGATCTCCCCCTGATCACTCTCAATCACCCAGTAGCGGCTACGCTCGCCCTGATAGGTTTCAAACAAGCGGTCGAGGTTGGGGTCCGAGACGCCATAACCGCGGTCTGCAGTCAGGCCATATTCGGCCGATACGCTGCGGATCACCGCCGCAATCGCCTGGTTATCGGCAGGGCCAATCAGCCGCAGTGAATAGGTTTGCTGGCGGCGGGCACGTGACAGTGCGCTGCGATAGCGCAGGCACCCTTCCCATACCTGCTGCTGCTCCTGCTCGTCGAGTTGTGCCAGGGTCAGCGCCATCTTCTCGTCCATCTGTAGGTGAAGCCGTTCCAGTTGCTGCACACCGGCATCGGTCAGGGTGGCCTCTTTGCTGCGCCCGTCCGAGGGGTGGGCCTGCCATGCGATCAGGCCACGCTCGACCAAGCGAGCCAGCGGCCGGCTGGTGTTGGACTTGTCGATTCGCAGGCGATCAGCCAGTTGCTGGTTGGTGGCGGGGGCATCTTCCAGCTCGATCAGCAGGTGCGCCTCGACCGGGGTCAGTTGCAGGGTACCGCACTGCATCGAGAGCATGCCCAGTTCACGGACCAGTTCTCGCGACAGGGCGCGCAGGGTTCGGCTATCCATCGATAAAACTCCATTTGGTTGTGCTAAACAACAATATGGGGATTTGGTTGTGGATCGCAAGTAGTTTTAATGCGGAGAAAAAAAAGGCGGACCTCCCTGGTCCGCCAACTGGCTAATCATCGTGGCTTAAATGAAGCGGGGGTGTTGTTTAGACCAGCTCAGGCAGCATGCTTTCGCTGTAGGCAACCAGTTCTGCGCCGTCACGAACCCGGGCGATATAGTCCGGGTTGGCAATCAGTGGACGACCGATCGCTGCCAGATCGAAGCGGTTGGCAGCCACAGCCTCGGCGGCGCTGTCAGCGTTCAGTTGGCCGACACCGACCAGATTGCCGCGGTAATGGGCGCGCATGTAGTCGCTGGCGCGGCCATCGAGATAGTCGAAGGTCATGTTGTCATCGAAGATACCGACGTGCAGATAGGCCAGCGCACGGGTATCGAGCTGGGCCAGCAGGTAGTCGAACACGGCGCGATCACGGGCATCACCCTTGAGGTGCACATAGCCACCCGGTGAGAGGCGCAGGGCCGTGCGATCGGCACCGATGCGGGCCGTGATAGCGTCCACAACGTCGAGGGCAAAGCGAGCCATCTTCTCGGGGCTGCCACCAAACTCGTCATCGCGCTGGTTGCTGTCGTGGTGCAGGAACTGGTCAATCAGGTAGCCGTTGGCACCGTGAATTTCGACCCCATCGAAACCGGCATCGATGGCATTGGCGGCGGCTTGGGCATAGTCCAGCACCAGCTGAGCAATCTCGGCCACCGTCAGGGCGCGCGGCACCTGATAAGTCAGCTCACGCATGCGCGGCACAGTGCCTTCAAAAGCGACGGCAGACGGCGCCAGCACCTCGGCATGGTGGAAGAAGGGGTGGGAGAGACGACCCACGTGCCACAGCTGTGCGAAGATCTTGCCACCGCCGGCATGCACCGCGTCGGTCACTTTGCGCCAACCGGCAATCTGCTCGGGGCTGTACAGGCCGGGGGTGTTAGGGTAGCCCTGACCGTCCGGACGAATGATCACGGCTTCGGAGACGATCAGACCCACGTCAGCGCGGCGGCCATAGTAGGCGGCCATCAGATCGGTCGGAACCAGACCGGGACCGGCCATACAGCGGGTCAGCGGCGCCATTACAAAGCGGTTGGACAGCGTCAGGGTGTCATTGAGGCGGTACGGTTGCAGCAGAGAAGCAGTCATGGGGTGGCTCCGGTCAGTCGATTCTTGAATGCGCATTCAAAGGGTTTTCTGTGATAGATGCAAGTCTTTTTTGAATGATTGTTCAACAGCGGTTGGCCCATCGGGTCGGCTGCGCTAAAATGCGGTCATTCATTTCACATTCATCGAGCTGTAACCAGATGCGCTGTGCCGAATTTGACCGAGAGCAGGTCCTGACCCAAGCCATGGAGGCGTTTCGTACCAACGGCTATGCCAAGACCACCATGCAGGATCTGGTGGCCGCAACCGGTCTTCACCCCGGCAGCCTCTATGCTGCTTTTGGCAACAAGCGCGGGTTGCTGCTTGAGGCGGTGGATCACTACATCGCTATGCGCAGCCAAAGCCGGCTCGACCTGCTGGCCGGCCATTCGCCGCTAAAAGGCATTCATGTCTATCTGCTGCATATGGTGGACGAGATGCTGCGTGGCACCTGCCTGGTGACCCGCGCTGTGATGGAGCTCGATCAGGATGAAGAGCTGCACCAGCGTCTGTGCCGCATCCACTCCAATCTCGAAGCCGATCTCAATCAGGCGCTGACCGATGCGGCGGCGGCTGGCGAAATCCCGGCCAACGCCGATATCCCAACCTTGACGGCCTATCTGCTGGTGGGCGTGCAGGGATTGGTGACCTACTCCCAGTGCCGCAACGATCCGGCCCTGTTGCAAGCGGTGGTCGGCCAACTGCTGGCTGGCCTCACTGTCACCCGCTAACACCCGTTAGCCTGAGACGACCAGCTCTTTCATGAGGGAACGCAGCCACAGCAAGGCAGGCTGCTGCCCCTGCGCCGGATGCCAGACACAGTTAAGGTGATAACCCGGCACATCCTCCGGCAGCGCCAGTGCGCGCAGTGGCCAGTGATCGGCCAACAGGTCGGCCACCTTGCTGGGCAGCACCAGCAAATGGTCGGTCTGGCAGACGATGGCGGCCGCCGACATATAGCTCTGGCTGTTGACCGAAATGCTGCGTGACAACCCCTGACTCTCCAGCCAGCGGTCAAAACTGGTCTCGGACGTGCCAAGCGGTGAGTGGAACACATGGGTCATGCCAATCAGCTGCTCCAGCGCCAGATGATCGCCGATGGCGGCCAGATCGCTGCGTACCAAGCCGGCCAGCGGCTCGGTGAGCCAGGTCTCTTTGCCCAGATAACCGGGCACCTGCATGTACTCATCAAACCCCAGCACCAGATCGATCTCGCCCGAGGCGAGCTCGGCTTCCGGCAGGCGATCGCGCAAAATGCGGATCTCGATGCTCACGCCGGGCGCCAGATCCTTGAGGCGGGCGATGAGTGGCGGAACCAATACGCACTCCACATAATCGGTGGTGCACAGCACAAAGCGGCGGCGCGAGCTCAAGGGATCGAACTGCTCCTCGTCGCTCAGTTGTTGCTCAAGCAGACGCAGTGCCTGCCGCACTCCGCTGTGCAGCCGCTGCGCTCGCGGCGTGGCCACCATGCCTTGTGGCGTGCGCACCAGCAGCGGATCATTGAGGGCGGTGCGCAGTCGGCCGAGGGCGTGGCTCATGGCCGGCTGGCTGATAAACAGCGTCTCGGCGGCGCGGGTGACGCTGCCCTGCGTCATCAGGGCGTCAAAGGCGAGCAGTAGGTTAAGATCGAGCTGATGCAGTTTCACGGCATGTATTCGTCATGTTTATGGGACAATACATCTTATTCATTTGATGGATAGCGGTACACCTTCATACACTGTGTCCGTTTCCCTTGTTCCGGCAGCAAGGCGCTGCCCTGTTAGGAGAGTTGTCATGGCAAAGGTGAAGGTTGCGGCTACCCAGATGGCCTGCTCCTGGGATCTCGACGCCAATATCAGCAACGCCGAGAGGCTGGTGCGTCAGGCGGCGGCTCAGGGGGCCCAGATCATCCTGATCCAGGAGCTGTTCGAAACGCCCTATTTTTGCATCGACCAGAGCCCGGAGCACTTCGAGCTGGCCCAGACCGTCGAATCATCCCGCTTGATCGCCCACTTCACCGAGCTGGCGAAAGAGCTCAGCGTGGTGCTGCCGATCTCCTTCTTCGAGCGCCGTGGTAACGCCTTCTACAACTCGCTGATCATGATCGATGCCGATGGCTCGCTCGGGGATGTCTATCGCAAGACCCATATCCCGAACGGCCCGGCCTATCAGGAGAAGCAGTTTTTCACCCCCGGTGACACCGGCTTTATGGTGTGGGAAACCCGCTATGCCAAGGTGGGCGTCGGCATCTGCTGGGACCAGTGGTTCCCGGAAACTGCCCGTAGCCTGGCCCTGATGGGCGCCGAGCTTATCTTCTTCCCGACCGCCATTGGCTCGGAGCCAGCCTATCCCGATATCGACTCTCAGCCGCACTGGACCCGCGTTCAGCAAGGTCACGCCGCCGCCAATCTGGTGCCGGTGATCGCCTCAAACCGCATCGGCACCGAGACCAGCAAGTACATCCCCGATTTTGAGATGACCTTCTACGGCTCCTCCTTCATTGCCGATCAGACCGGCGAGCTGGTGGCTCAGGCCGACAAGACCAGCGAGTGCGTGCTGGTGCACGAATTTGACCTCGACGCCATCGCCAAACAGCGCAAGGCGTGGGGGTTGTTTCGCGACCGTCGTCCGGAAATGTATAGCACTGTGCTGACCTCCGACGGCGAAAGCCACTGGATGCTGTAAGCCAATCCGTTTAACCAAGCCGGCGGGCCCATGCCCGCCCGTTGCCGCTTTTCTGGCAGCCATCCTGCCAGCGTGAGGAATCTGTAATGAGCAAACTTCTTAGCTCCCTGCCTGCCGCCGACGGTTTCTTTATGCCCGCTGAATGGGCGCCGCAACAGGCCGTCTGGATGATTTGGCCGTTTCGCCCGGACAACTGGCGTGACGCGGGTAAATTCGCCCAGTCCACCTTTGCCAAGGTAGCCGACGCCATCGGCGGCGCGACGCCGGTATTTATGGGTGTGCCGGCTCAATATATGGAGCAGGCCCGCGCCATCATGCCGGCCCACGTCACGCTGGTTGAGATGAACAGCGATGACTGCTGGGCGCGCGATACCGGCCCGACCGTGGTGATCAACGCCGCTGGCGAGTGCCGCGCCGTCGATTGGGGCTTTAACGCTTGGGGCGGCTTTAAGGGCGGTCTCTATCACCCGTGGAACCAAGACGAGCTGGTGGCCGGTCAGATGGCCGCGCAGCACGACTTTGCCCGCTACCAGGCGCCGCTGATCCTCGAAGGCGGCTCGATCCACGTCGATGGCGAAGGCACTTGCCTCACCACCGCCGAGTGCCTGCTCAACGAGAACCGTAACCCGCACCTGAGCAAGGAGCAGATCGAGCAGCACCTGCGCGACTATCTGAACATCAGCAAGGTGATCTGGCTCGAAGAGGGCGTCTATCTGGACGAAACCGACGGCCACATCGACAACATGTGCTGCTTTGCCCGTCCGGGCGAGGTGATCCTGACCTGGACTGACGACCAGAACGATCCGCAATATGCGCGCTCCAAGGCCGCGCTCGAGGTGCTGGAAAACACCACTGATGCGCAGGGTCGCCAGCTGAAAATCTGGCTGATCCCCCAGCCGGGCCCGCTGTTTTGCAGCGAAGAAGAGGCCCAAGGTGTGGTGGATGGCAGCGGCGTAGCGCGTGACTCCGGTCACCGTCTGGCGGGCTCTTACGTCAATTTTCTGATCACCAACGATCGCATTGTCTATCCGCTGCTCGACCCGGCCACCGACGATCTGGCGCAAGCCAAGCTCGAAGAGATCTTCCCCGAGCACACCGTAGTCGGCGTGCCGGCGCGCGAGATCCTGCTGGGCGGTGGCAATATCCACTGCATTACTCAGCAGATCCCGTCGGGTAAATAAGAACCGGATGACGATCCTGCTGCGAGGCCGTGATCAAGGCTCATGTGCTGCTCGGAAGCCTCACGTATGTTTATACGCTCCGGTTCCTGTGCTGCTCTTCACCTTGCTGACGGCCTCTCGCGACGGGTCGTAAACCGGTTCCTGTTGGTATTCAAAACCCCACGCCGTGGGGTTTTATCTCTTGATGGCGTGGTGGTCGCAGGCGCTGATGCGGCGATCATCATGACAAACAGTCACCCTTTTACAGGAGATCAAAATGATCGAAGTGACCGAGGTTTCCATTGCCGAGCTGCGTCATGCGCTCGAATCAGGCCGCACCACAGCGGTCGAATTGGTCAAAGCCTATCTGGCCCGGATCGAGGCCTACAACGGCCCCGAGACTGCCACCAAACTCAACGCCGTGGTGGTCGCTAACCCCGATGCGCTTAAAGAAGCGCAAGCCTCTGATGAGCGCCGTGCCCGTGGCGAGACCCTAAGCCCGCTCGATGGCATCCCCTATACCGCCAAAGACAGCTATCTGGTCAAGGGGCTGACCGCCGCCTCCGGCAGCCCGGCGTTTAAAGATCTGGTCGCCCAGCGTGATGCCTTTACCGTTGAGCGGCTGCGCGCCGCCGGTGCCATCTGCCTTGGCAAAACCAATATGCCGCCGATGGCCAATGGCGGCATGCAGCGCGGCGTCTATGGCCGTGCCGAAAGCCCGTATAACGCCGATTACCTGACCGCACCGTTTGCCTCCGGCTCTTCCAACGGTGCCGGTACCGCTACCGCCGCCAGCTTCTCCGCCTTTGGTCTGGCGGAAGAGACCTGGTCGAGCGGCCGTGGCCCGGCCTCCAACAACGGTCTGTGTGCCTACACCCCGTCCCGTGGTGTGATTTCGGTGCGCGGCAACTGGCCGCTGACTCCGACCATGGACGTAGTGGTGCCCTATGCCCGTACCATGGCCGATCTGCTGGAAGTGCTCGACGTGGTGGTGGCCGACGATAGTGACACCCGTGGCGATCTGTGGCGCCTGCAGCCCTGGGTGCAGCTGCCCAAGGCGTCCGAGGTGCGTCCTGCTTCCTATCTGGAGTTAGCTGCCAAGGCCGATGCCCTCAAGGGCAAGCGCCTTGGCGTGCCGCGCATGTTTATCAACAAGGATGAACTGGCCGGCACCAGCGACAACCCCGGTATCGGCGGCCCGACCGGTCAGCGCATCCATACCCGCGAGACCGTGATTGCCCTGTGGGAAGATGCGCGCAAGGCGCTGGAAGCCGCTGGCGCCGAAGTCATCGAAGTGGACTTCCCGCTGGTATCCAACTGCGAAGGGGACAGACCCGGTGCGCCGACCGTGTTCAATCGCGGCATCGTGAGCCCGGAGTTTCTCAATGACGAGCTGTGGGAGCTCTCCGGCTGGGCGTTTGATGATTTCCTGCGCGCCAACGGCGATCCCAAGCTGAATAAATTGGCCGATGTGGATGGCCCTCAGATCTTCCCGCACGACCCGGGCACCCTGCCCAATCGCGAGGGCGATCTGGCGGCGGGCATGGACGAGTACGTCAATATGGCCAAGCGCGGTCTCAAGCGCTTTGACGAAATTGCTTCGGTGCCGGACGGCCTGCGCGCTCTGGAGCAGACCCGCAAGCTGGATCTGGAGGACTGGATGGACGGGCTCAAGCTCGACGCCGTGCTGTTCCCGACCGTCGCCGACGTCGCCCCGGCTGATGCGGATGTGAATCCGGCCTCCTCCGATATCGCCTGGAGCAACGGCATCTGGGTTGCCAACGGCAACCTCGCCATTCGCCACCTCGGCGTACCGACCGTCACCGTCCCCATGGGCATCATGACCGATATCGGTATGCCGGTGGGCCTCACCTTCGCCGGCCGCGCCTACGACGATAACAACCTGCTGCGCTTCGCCTCGGCCTTCGAGTCCACCGGCAGCAAGCGGATGGTGCCGCCACGGACGCCGCCGTTGGGGTGAATATTCCGGATTGGTTCGGTGATAAATAAAACAAAACCGCTCATGTAATATGGGCGGTTTATATTTTAGTGGAGGAATTATTGTTTCTTTGTAAAATATATCTCTGAAATATTAAAAAACCAGAGATAATGAACTCTAATCTCACAGCTAACATTTTAATCGGTATGGGATTTTTTCCTTAAGACCATGTGGATGGTTGATAGATAAAAGTAAAACATCCAGCTTAACCATATTGCAGCATCGTAATCTGTCTTTTGTCTGTCATTATGATGCCTTATTCCAAAGTTGTTGGCTATATTAAATATGTCTTTTTCATCTTTCGTTGTAAGATGCTCTTGTAACTGAGGTCTTAAATACTCCAAAACATCGGCTAGGTCTCGTACTGCCTGACGTCTATTATCAATGCTTGCGCCATGTCTACGAAAACTAGTTGTAGCCGCATTTATTCTATTTATTATGTTTTTGTCTTGGGATGGAATTTCTGCAGAGAATATCGCCTCGAAGCCCTTCTCAGGTATATGAAGCACCTCTCCACTATCTGTTAGTTCAAACTTCACTCTATAGTGGCCAAGCACAGTATTTATTTTTTCTTTAAATTCAATCTGACCATCTTCTTTACTAAATTTTTCCCAATGCATCCCACATTCACCCCATGAATGCATTACTCCATCAATTGGTTTTGAAACCTTTTGGTAGAGGTATTCTATGATATCTAGAAGATCGTCCTCACTATATGATTTGCAATATAACTCAATTGGCCATAAATACTTTTTTCTGACTGACAATAGGATGTCTAGTTCGACATCCTTTATATTCCCTGTTATCGGGCCAGCATCGACACAGTTAAACCCAAAGGCCTCATCGAAGTAACCTTCCGACATAAATTGATTGAAAACTCTAACAAATAGCTCAACGACATCCTGTAGTTCAAGACCATTGAGATTTGGATTGACTCCAATTCTTTGAGAGTAGAAAACATGAGACATATCACGCACCTAGATAATTAATATTTGAGTCATTATAAAGCTTGTCATGATTTATCTGAAGCTCATTAGGGCCGTAGGTTCGAATAGCGAAGCGTATTCGGACTATGACTGCTTCGAGGACACCCACCTTTTTGACAGCGGCGTAGCGGGCTGCTTGGCTTAAGGCTTAGCGCCGAGGGAGGTTGCCATGACCATCGCCCGTTCTCGTCAAATCAGTTTGCAGGATACGCCCTACTACCACGTGGTCAGTCGCTGTGTGCGCCGGGCATTTCTGTGCGGCGAAGATAGCCATTCCGGCCA
>NZ_FTMJ01000024.1 GCF_900156095.1 Aeromonas sp. RU39B | reverse complement strand
TGCGCCAGCACGGCGCTGGGAAATGGTTCAATTTCTGCAAACCATGCTGGCTGCCAGCCAAGCGGTTCCCATGCGACGGATGCGGCCTCAATGCCGCTGCAAACGCTGCCGTAAATCATGCCACCTCCCCACTCAGGTCGGTCTCTTCGTAGTCGCAGGCCAGGCAGACGAACTGGTGCTCACAGGCAGATTGCAGATCGGCGCCGCAGTTGGGGCAGCGCGACAGGGATTCCCCGCTCGAGGCGGGTTCAACGATGACGTTCATGGTCAGGTCCTCAATACCGGCTGGTTAGGCCGGCAGGTTGTTGGTTTTAGGCTTGATGTTCGGAGTCAGCTTTCCGTAGTTGTCGGGCTTCCAGCTCGGCCTGCAGGCGCAGAGCACTGCGATCGGTACCGGCTGCGTGTGCCACGGCCACTACATCGTCGTGACCCAGTACGTGTGCCAGCTCGCAGACCATGGCCTTCATCGCAATAGCCATGCGCGGTTCTACATACTCAGGAGCAGGGCGTGGTGATCTGATGCTTGCCATGTGTGTTACCCCCAGAACGGCGAGAAGATGGCGCGGATAATGCGCTTGAATTTAGGTAGTTGAGCCTCATGCTCGGCGGTGTGCTCATCGCACTCCTGCTGGCTCCATGTCAGCAGGCCATACTCCGGCAGGCCCTCACCGCTCAGGATTTCCTCGGCAGTGATCGTCGGCATACCGGCGTCGGCAAGTTGTTGATTTGCCCGTTTGACGGCCCTAGCGATAGCGTCTGGGTCGTGTTTTGCTAAGGAGCACAGGAGCATGATGATGGAGGCGCGGGCGAATTGTGTTTCAGTCAGCTGCAGTTCGGATGCAGCCTCCCGCCACACGCGACGATGGGCGGGTGTGCCGCGCACCTTTAACGCAGTCTCAGCGTCCAGGCGCTGATAGGCGGGTAGAGCTCTTGGTGGCATGGATAGGTCCTCGAATCAGTTGGTTAAACTGCGATCGGCTTCAGATAGCCAAGGTCAATCAGGCGCTTTGCCAGCCATTGCTGACCTTTGCCGGTGATCATGGGCTGGAACCCTATGCGCGTTTCACCGTGCACCTCATAGGGCTTTTCGGAAACAGTGAAGTAACTGCGGTCCAGATACTCCTGAAACGGGAGGTTGTGGCGATTTCCGCCATCCATCAGGATTCGTTCATCACGCAAGATGCGAAACAAAGTGTTCTGACCAATGCCCACTGTTCTGGCGAAGTTGCCAATCAATACACCTTTGTCATCGCCGGCGACGCGATCAGCGAAATCAGCCTTAGGGGCATTGATGGCAATAACGTTGTTGGCCTGGGTGAGTTGTTCTTCTTTCTTCTCAAGCTCCAGAGCCAAGCGACCAGCTTCCAGCAGCGCTGCGGCGTAGGTCTGCGGGATCTTGCTGACCTGTTGCTTCGCTTCCAGCTCTTGCCAGCGTTTGATAATCGCCATGCGAAGTGCAGCGCTGTATCCAGCCACCAAGCAGAGGCTTTCGTCTTTGGTCAGGAGGTAGTGTTTATCCTTAACTGGAAGTCCCAAGTTATTGATTCTTTCGAGAAACTCAGTTTTGAGGCGGTTCGAATCGATGTCTTGATCCAGCTGGTTAAACATCTCGCGAATGTCACGCATTACGTTGTCATGGCGCTTGCCTGTCAGTTCAGCGATCTCAAGGCTGCTCATGGTCAGGGTGGTGGTATTGATGATGCTCAGGTTCATGTATCGGTCCTCGATGGATGGTTAGTCCGTGGTTTAGGCTGCTTGCTTCTGATCTTCCTTGGCGTCCGCATAGTCATCCCAGCCAAGGTCAAGCATGTACTTGGAGGCCAGAACGAAGCGCACCGCCTGATCGGCCGGAATGATTCCGTCGCGCTTCTGTTTCCAGCGGGTCATGTTGCTGACGTTGACACCAATGGCAGCAGCCGCCTTTGTCGCATTCCCAAAAAATCGGATAGGTGCATCTACGTGCATGGATAGGTCCTCGTGGTTGTTGCATAACGCATAACCATTATTGCCAATAAGCAAGGAAAGTCAACGTGAGTAATGACCCTTTGGCAAACGCCCAGAGCTTAGACTTACTGCAAGAAAGCAATCAGGGCGGTGCAATGAAGAATTTTTCTGAACGTCTGCGAGCACGCATGGCGGAATTGGGAGTTAGTCCAGCAGAACTGAGTCGAAAAACTGGGATCAGTAATGGAGTGATCAGTCGTATCTTGAATGACCCTGGCCGTGAAGTTAGGGCAAGTAGCCTTATGTCGCTAGCAAAGGCGCTTAGGGCTGATCCTGTATGGCTTTATCTTGGAAGATCTTCAGATAGCTTTATCAGAGCCATCGAATCAGAGGCCGGGTTAGTGCCTGTTTGGACGTTGCCAGCCATTCAGGCTAGCCACGATATTGATTCCTGGCCTAACACTGATACGGGTCGCAGCCTTGCCACTGAGCGTGATGGCCACATCATCGCCCTTGAGGCAGATGATGATCAGTTACAAAACGATGGCATCAGACCAGGTACGATCTGCCTAATCGATATGGCTGACCACAAGCCAGAACACAACTCAATCATGCTGGCCAAGGTGCTAAAGAGTAACGAGTATCGACTCCTAAGGGCGATCAAGGGACTTGACTGCTGGCGCTACGGAGTTGATGACACGCGAGCTGGTAGTTTGACAGAAGACGATGTTATTCCGCTCGGAAAGGTAGTAGAGAAACGGCACTAACCACCTCATAGATTTGCATTCTGGCCCGCTCTGAGTAGCGGGCTTTTTTGTTCATTGAGAAAAATTTGTGTCTTTTTGCAAATTCATGTTGACGAATTCATTCCTTTTGGCAAAAATCAAATTGTTCCCGATGAGCAAAACAAGCCAAGGGGACTTGGCCAGAGTGGCTCTTACACCTCCTCTCTGGTTTAGCCGGAAGCAAGCACTGCCCCCTCCCGCGCTGGCGGAGTAAAAGGCCAGCAACCATCGGTGATTAGCGCAGCTGGTAGCGCGTCTGGTTTGGGACCAGAAGGTCAGAGGTTCGAAACCTCTATCACCGACCATATACAGCACTGCCGAGGACCAGCCCATAACCAGGGCAAACGCCACTCACCATGGCGCAGAAACGACAAAGCCCGGGAGCTACCCGGGCCTTGAAGGGGAGTAGGGAACCACCCCAACCCCCTGCACCGGTAACCAGCCGGTGCGGTTTGCCAAGACCCGAAGGCCTTTGGCATCTGTCGAGGACCTATCCATCAACAGATATCAGGAGTTTATATGACTCTCAGATTGATTAACAGGGCCGCGAATCAACTGGACAAGCTGATCGCCGCCATTCACGACACGGTAAGCGGTAACAAAGCACGCCGCGTCGCACTCAAGCAAAAGGCCATCGTGGCCATGCTCGCCAGCGAGCACCACAGCATCATCAAGCTTCGCGCCGAGCAAAACCGCCTGCTTGGCAAGAGCAAATACCGCGGCACGCTCCTACTGCGAGCCGACTACCACAAGCACGCCGCATAACCCGGGTCTGGCGCTTCCCTCATAGCGCCGTAGCCAAAGCCCATTTCAACAAGTGCCACAAGTGCGCTTTGGCTTCTTGCAACCTGAAATCAGGTCGCACCGCTCTTTAACAACGAGATACAGGCACACAACCACTAATCCCGATGCCTGTGGGGATGCTCCGTGGCCCGTTAGAACCGGATTCGGAGTGTGAAAGTGAGAGAAGTAAAAGCAGTGAATTGCAGTTTTGAATGCCTATCTAAAAGCGGTGCCCGCTGGCAACAGCGGGTATCCCCCAGGCTCCTTACCGGGGCTTGCGGGATAAACCAACCGAGGACCTATCCATGAAACCACTGACCGAAGCCCAAGTGATGGGCTATCGCGGCTCAATCCCGCCGCGCACCCCGCAGCGCTATGACGTAGAGCGGGAGCCGACCGCCGCCGAGAAGCGCTCAGCAAAGCAGCAATTGAAAACCCGCCGCGCTATCGAGGAGTACAACGAGCAGCGCGCACTGCGGCTAGCCATGGAGCTTTAGCTATGACCCACGAAAACACCCTCCTCGCCGAGCTGGAAGGCCGCGAAGCGCTGGACACCGACCGCGCCGAGTGGATTGCCCAGTGGGTCGAGGACAACCGCCCTGCCCTGCTGCGTGGCGAGCTGGACACCACCCCTGCCGTGCTGCTGGCCGAGGTCAACAAAGAGCAGGATCTGCGCCTTAACCAAGCACTGTTTCTGCTGATGACCGAAGGTGAGCAGGCGCCGCTGATGCAACTCGTCAGCGAACTGATTGACGCCGCGCTGCTTGATCTGGCCGCAGACGCCTGGAGCAACCACTGCGCCCAGCTCGAGGACGGCATGAGCGAAGAGGCCTGGGAGCGCTATCAACAAAGGAGTGCAGCATGAAGCACACATCGGAGCCGTGGGGTGTTTATCAGGACGCAAGCGGTGACGTGTTCGTTTCGTCCGCCGAAACATCATTCCACATTGCCGAAATTGGAACTGAGGATGAGGAGTCGGTAATCGCTGACGCCCGTCGTATCGTGGCCTGCGTGAATGCCTGTCGTGGCCTGCCGACCGATGAGCTGGAGCAGAAAGGGATTATCTCTGCCGTTGGCACCGAACTGTTGGAGCTTGATAAACAGAGCGCCGAGTTACTGGCGGCACTGGAAAAGCTAACCGGTGACATAACAGCGCTGATGGATGAAAGCCTTGGCGTGTACGGTCTCCACAAAAATGGCGACCCCGCGCCATGGGGTGAGCTTGTTGCTGGCGGAAGATATGAAGAGTGGCTACTAAGCATTAGCAATGCCGAGGAGCTTATTGCCAAGCTCAAGGCGGGTGCAGCATGAACGCACCAGACCTGCACCCGCTCGGCCTGGTGTTTGGTCTCTCTAACGAGGAGTACCACGCTGGCCCCGGCGTCAGCAAAAGCCAGCTCGACCAGATTGCCGAAAGCCCTGCCACTTACATGTGGGCCAAGCACGCGCCGGTCGATGAGGAAAAGCTCAAGGCGTTCGATATGGGCAGTGCCACCCACTGCCGCATCCTGGAGCCCGATGAGTTTAAAGATCGCTTCATCATCGCGCCGGAGTTCAACCGGCGCACCACTGCCGGCAAGGCCGACGAGGCGGAGTTTCTCGCAAACTGCAGCCAGACTGGCAAGACGGTGATCAGCGCAGAGGACGGCCGCAAGCTCGAGCTGATGCGCGATAGCGTGTTCGCCCACCCCGACGCCCGCTGGCTGCTGGAACAGGCCGGACACAGCGAAGCCTCGTTTTACTGGATTGACCAAGAAACCGGCGAGCTGTGCCGCATCCGGCCAGACCGCCATCTGACAGAGCACCCCATCATCATCGATGTGAAAACCGTCGCTGACATGGGCCGCTTCGAGCAGCACGTCGAAGAGTTCCGCTACCACGTCCAAGACGCCATGTACTCGGAAGGGTTTCATCGCGTCACCGGTGAGTGGCCGGACTTCGTGTTTATCGCCGTCAGCACCAGCATCAGTTGCGGCCGCTACTCGGTGCGGGTTCGCCCCCTCACCGACGACTGGAAAGAGGCTGGCAAAGACCTGTTTCGCCGCGACCTCAATCGCTTCCACGAATGCCGCATCAATGATGACTGGCACGACTTCAAACCCCTACTCCGCCCGGCGTGGGCGGCAAGGAAAGCAGCATGACACAACTATCAAACGTTGCCGATTTCCCGGCGCAGCAGCCTGCCACCCAAGTTAACCAGGTGGGCCAGAACTTGACTCTCGATGTAGCGAGCATGGGCGCCATGGTGAACCTCGCCAACATCATGTCCACCGGCAAGGCAACCATCCCGCAGGAGTACCGCAACAGCCCAGGCGACTGCTTAGCGGTGGTGATGCAAGCGGTGCAGTGGGGCATGAACCCGTTTGCAGTAGCCCAAAAGACGCACTTTGTGTCTGGCAAGATGGGATATGAAGCGCAGCTGGTTAACGCCGTTATCACTGCGCTGGCTCCCACCAAGGATCGCCTCCACTTCGAGTGGTTTGGTGACTGGAGCAAGGTCATTGGTAAGTTCGAGATAAAGAGAAACCAGGATGGCAAGGAGTACCGTCAGCCCGGGTGGACCATGAAAGATGAGGAAGGGCTGGGCATCAAGGTATGGGCCACCATCAGAGGAGAAGATGAGCCGCGGGTGCTGGAGCTGTACTTGGCGCAAGCGCGCACCCGCAATTCGACACTCTGGGCTGATGACCCACGCCAGCAGCTGGCCTACTTGGCCACCAAGCGCTGGGCTCGCTTGTACTGCCCCGACGTCATCATGGGCGTCTACACCCCGGACGAGTTTGAGGATGCCCGCGTTGAGCGTGATGTTACGCCAGCCGCACCGGCGGCCCCCGGCGCTCGCGCCCTTTCCGCCATGCGAAGCCAAAGCCAAGTGATTGACGTTGAGCAAGCGCCGGCGCCTGAGCCACAAGCCGAACCCATCGACCACGCCAACGCCTACGCCGATCACTGCGCTGCCATCGAGGCAGCGGAGGAAGTCGAAAGCTGGCAAGCGGCCTACACTGCAGCATGGGATTGGGCCAACTCCACCGGTGACCAACAGATCATCAAGGGTATCAAGCAGGTGGCCGGCGAGCGCAGAAAGGCGCTGGGCCAGCCGCAGTAAACCGCAACAACAACCAACCAGCCCGCCCAGTGCGGGCTTTTCTTTGACCGCAAGGATTCATCATGACCGAACAAGCCAAGACCGATACCCAGCTCGTGGTGCTCGAGCAGGCTAATGCCGTTACCCTGTTTACCGAAGGTACCGGCATCGACGCCCTGCTGGCCGATGTGCGCCAGAAAGCATCAAGCCTGGTGCCTGACGTCACTACCGCCAAGGGCCGCAAAGAAATCGCCAGCGTCGCCTATGCCGTGGCCAAGACCAAAACCTATCTGGATGGCATCGGCAAAGAGCTGACAGACCAGTACAAGGAGATCCCCAAGCGCATCGACGCTCACCGCAAAACCATCCGTGACACGCTCGACGCGCTCAAGGATGAAGTGCGCGCCCCGCTCACCCAGTACGAAGCGGCAGAAGAGGCCCGGGTTGCTGCGCTGCAGGAGCGCATGGCTGTTTTCGCCAACGCCAAAGAGGCCAGCAGCGAACTACCGAGCGCCGAGCTTGACCACTACCTGCAGCAAATCGAAGCCATCGCGATTGATGACAGCTGGCAAGATGTAACAGCCCAAGCCGGGGTAGCCAAAGATGCAGCACTGCTCCACCTGCGCGCCGTCATCGAGAAGGCCAAAGCGCGGGAAGCACAGGCCGCCGAACTGGAGCGCCTGCGCCAAGAAGCTGCAGCCCGTGAGCAAGCAGACCGCGAGCGCCGCATTGCCGAAGAGGCAGCCGCAGCCGAAGCACGCCGCCAAGAGCAAGCCCGCTTTGATGCCGAGCGCCAAGCACTATTGGCTAAAGAGCGCGAGCAACAGGCCATCCGCGACGCAGAAGCTGCAGAGCTGGCCCGCCAGCAGGCAGAGGCACGCCGCATTGCCGAAGCTGAGCAAGCCGAACAGCGCCGCCAGCAGGCAGAAGCCAACGCCCAGCGCCAGGCAGAAGAGGCCGCAGCCCGGGCCGCTGAGCAAGAGCGCCAGCGCATTGAGCAAGAGCAGCGCCAAAAGGCCGAAGAAGATGCCCGCCGCGCCGCCGACCGTGAGCACCGCGCCAGCATCAACAACGCCGTGCTGATGGACCTGATGGGATTGGGCATTGCAGAAGAGCAGGCCAAGGCCCTGATTTGCGCCATCGCCAAGGGGCATGTAAGCCACCTGACTATCAGCTACTGAACACCAGCCTTAACCAGGCCGACCCCACCAAGGACCTATCCATGACCCAACTCACAGCCGGCGAGGTGGCCAACGCGGCCGCCTCCGCCATGATCCCGCAACTCGATGCCGCCATCAAAGCGGCGTCGGATATCACCCGCCCCATGCTCGACGCCCTGCGCGCCCAGTTGATTGGCAATACCGAGGCCATCATCGCCGCCAGTAACGCCATGCTTGACGATGAGGACGCGCTGCACGACCAGCGCAATGCCTCGGCGCTGGAGCTCACCCAGCTCAAGGCTGAGCACGACGAGCTGCGCATCCAGTGCTCCCGCCTAATTGCCGCCCGCCGCGAAGATGAAGCCAAGGTGCGCAAAATCGAGAGCGCCCACAGCCAGATGGCCCATCAGCGCGACGCCTACAAGCGCGACGCCGAAGAAGGGCGCCGCATTAAGGCTGAGCTGGACAAAGCCAAGGCCCGCCTCAAGCGCCTGGAAGAGTCCGGCCAGAAGCGCGAAGCCGAGCACAACGAACTCAAGATGAAGCTGCAGCGCACCGAATCAATGCTGGTGCGCGCCACCAAGGCGGTGGTGTACGCCAAGGATTCTGTCAACAACACCCAGCACCGCATGATGATTGAGGGGCTACTGGTCGAGAAAGTGATCGAGGTCAAAGGGGTTCACTACTACCTTTACCGTCGCCCCTGCGTCGTGGCGGAAACATTCAGGCCCACTGACGATACAGTTGTCAGCCGCGACCACATGTATGCCTATCGCGTCGAAACCTCTGCCGGCTACCACTGGGACGCCATTCCCACCCAAGACGGAACCATTGGCACGGTCAAGCACCGCACCATGCCAAAAGAGGTGCGCCAATACTTGGCCGACAAATACAGCGAGAGTGCGCTATTCGATACCGGCAAGGTCACGCTGAAAAACATGGAACTCACCCAGGATATGGACTCGCTAGCCATAGCGCTGGCTGAGCTAGACGCTATCGACCACAGCCTGACGCCGCTCAAGATCAAAGACAGCCTCAAGCAAACCCGGGCGCGCAAGGTACAACAGATTGGGAGGAAGGCAGCGTGAACGACAAGCAACAACTGCAGGCGCTTGGCGCCGAGCATACCCGGCGCTTCGACGCCGACCTGGACTGGCTGGCGCGGAATGTTCATGAGTGGCCGGACATTGTTCCTGGCCGCGCTTTTGCGGCAGCTTTTGTTTCTGATGGAACATTCAGATGGCTCGAATATCCACCGGTAGACTGGGGTGGTTGTTACAACAAACACCAGTGGCTCGCCCGTCGCGCTGAGCTGCAAAACAAGCCGGATTGGAAAGACGCGCCAGACTGGGCTGAGTGGTTGGCGCAGGATGGCGATAAGGGACTATGGTGGTATTACAGTGACATGCCAACTAAGACACATGGTGCTGACCTATGGCGCGGTGAGGTATCGAACAAGTTCGCTCGCCTATCCCGCAAAGGCGAAGTCCTCGGAGACTGGCGCGACACGCTGGAGCGCCGGCCAAATGGCACCCAACAGCCAGCCATCAAAGAAGAGGAGTGCCGCTCCATTGGCGCAGAAGAAGCAGAGGCAGTGGCGCAGCACCTTCTTGCGCTACTAAAGAGAAACCCTCGGTGGCTCGATAGCGGCACTCTTGCAGAGATAGTCGAACTGGCAGACGCAGAGCTGGTTAAGCGCGATGATGCTGTGTGCGGTGGCCAGGCATTTCTTGATGCGCACTGGTTCGAGTGCGGCGAGCAGCCGCCAGTTGGCGTCCGTGTTTTGAAAAAGGACAAGGGCGAGCGTGACTGGGATGAGGTGACAATAACTGGGGCTGGGAATGAGCATGTTATCCTTAGCTACCCGGATGGAAGCGAAGTCGCTGGTGAATGGGATGAATGGGATTTCCGCCCACTACTGACCGAGCGCCAGCGTGTCGTCAGTGAGATGGTCGATGTGATGATGGCGTTACCGGTCAGTGAGCTAAAGACCGGCTCTGAGCATGCCATGGATATGGCTCTCGCCATCTACGACAAGTTCCTCAGCAAGCAAGGTGGTGACAATGCCGATACCACCGCCCCTCTCTGACCGCGAACTGGCTTTCCTCGACTGGCTGCGCGGCCGTGGCAGCCTGACCGTCTCGGAAGCCGTCGCCCAAGGCGCCTGCCTTGAACTCAATACAGACCGCCACGGCGTGCTCTACACCATGACCAAGCTGGTCAAGCATAAGCACCTGCGCGTGACGCTCCGGCGCTGCCAGCTTTCATACGGCACATACGGTCTCCACCGCGCCTACGTGCGCCTTTATCACACGGGAGGTGACAGCAATGGCTGATTACCGGGGCTCTACCACCCCAGAAGAAACCAGAGACATGACGATGACGCCGGGCTGGCTCTATCAGGCCATGGATGCAGAGTTTCATTTCTCACTCGACGCAGCTGCACTGCCAGAAACAGCGCTCTGCCAACGCTACCTGACGCCGGATATTGATGCGTTAAGCGTGGACTGGGGCGATTTTATCAGTCCGTCTGTACGATCGCCCTGGGTGTGGCTTAACCCGCCCTACTCAGATATTTTCCCATGGGTGGAAAAGGTCATTGAGCAACAGGCTAAGGGGATCGGCACCGTCATGCTGGTACCGCAAGACACCAGCACCGAGTGGTATCCGGCTGAGCGGGCCAGTGAGGTGCGCCATATCGTCGGTTACCGTGATGAACGCGGCAAATGGCGTAATGGCCGCATCCACTTCATCAACAAAGCAACCGGTGAGGAAATGAAGGGCAACCCTAAAGGCTCCATGTTCCTCATCTTTGCCCCAGGCTGGCGCGGCGAGTGCCGGATCCGGGATGTAAGTAAGCAAGCTCTAATCCTCGCGGGCCAAGGCGCCATGCGAGACGCAGCCTGATACCCACAATTCATCAACCACTCAACTCACCGATTCAGTGGATAACCCGCTGGCGGCCTTGTGCTGCCTGCGTTTAACCAGAGGACCTACCATCATGTGGTTTAAGAACCTTCAACTTTACCGCTTCTCCCGCCCCTTCACGCTCACCGCTGAGCAACTTGAAGATGCATTGGCCAGCTGCACCTTTACCCCATGCGGCGCGCAAGACCTCTCACGCTTTGGTTGGGTCGCTCCGCTTGGCAAGTTTGGCGCCACCCTGGCGCACAGCGCTTCCGGGCAACTCCTGCTCTGCGCCCGCAAGGAAGAAAAGATTCTGCCGGCATCGGTAGTCAAGGAGATGCTGGCCGAGAAGATAGAGGCCATTGAGCACGGGCAAGGCCGCCCCTTGAAGAAGAAAGAGAAGGAGGCGCTGAAAGAAGATCTGCTGCGCACCCTGCTGCCACGAGCCTTCAGCCGCACCAGTCAGACCTTTGTCTGGATTAACCCTGCCGATGGCCTGCTGGCTGTCGATGCCTCGAGCGGCAAGAAGGCGGACGATGTACTTTCGCTGCTGCGCAAATCCATTGGCACCCTGCCAGTGGTGCCAGTAGCGCTCAAGAATCCGCCAGAAATCACCATGACCGAGTGGCTGAAAGAGAGCACCGTCCCTGCCGGCTTCACCCTGGAAGATGAGTCCGAGCTGCGCAGCGCCATGGAGCAAGGCGGCATCATCCGCTGCAAGCAGCAGGATCTGATGACCGAAGAGGTAAAAAACCACCTCGACAACGACAAGCTGGTCACCAAGTTGGCCCTCTGCTGGGATGAGTGCCTCTGCTTCGTGCTGGGTGATGACCTCTCCATCAAGCGCCTCAAATTCAGCGATGAGCTGCGCGAGCGGAACGACGATATCACCAGCGAGGACCAAGCCGCCCGCATGGATGCCGACTTTGCACTGGTGACCGGCGAGCTGTCCCAGTTTATCCCGGCACTGATGACCGCCCTAGGTGGTGAGGAGGCTCCGCTATGAGCAGAAAAAAACATATCGGCACATCCACGCTCACCGGAACAATATTCTACGGCACACTTGATACGGCTCGATCGATGTGGGTTGGAAGCAAAGCAGACGTTACTGATTCCGCATGCCGAGCAGTAGCTGAGCACCTGAAGTTCATTGATAAGCCTATCGCCTATGGCTTGTCTGATGGTGGATTCATCATCCTTCGTGCAGAAGTGGTGGCAGAGCTGCCTTCGATATTCACCAAAGAGGAGGATGAGGTATGAGTCAGCACACGCCAGAGCCGTGGGTGATTGATGATAGGGCTGGACTCTCGACGAATTTTTATCAAGACGACACCGCCGGTTCAATCATTGGATCTTGCGAAGAGTACAAATTTGCCTATCGCTCTCTTGATGAGCGCAAGGCCAATGCTCGCCGCATCGTGGAATGTGTAAACGCCTGCGCGGGGATGGATGACCCGGAGCAGGAAATTCAAAGCCTGAAGGCGGGCAATGAAAAGCTGGCCGCTGCGGTTGAAGATACGGCCAGCCGTAATGCCGTATTGGCTCTGCTGCTGCGTGAGTGCCGCCCTTGCGTTGAATGGGCAATTACCAGCGGAGTTTGTGGTGAGATTGCACTGGCTCGCATAGATGCAGCGCTTGCTGGTTGGCTGCCAGACCATGTTGCTGGCGCTGGCAAAATGGTGGCAGGAGGTTCTGGCAGTCGGGAGCTATTTGAGCGTTGGTTCAGGCGCGATTACCACCCTGACAGGATGGGCCCGTACATAAAAGACATTACATGGGTTGCTTGGCAGGCCGCGCTCTCCGCCGCACCCAAGCTGCAAGGAGGTGCGCCGTGCGATACCGGCCTCCCATCATCCAAGTCGGACTGACGCGCTCAGAAGCCGAAGAAACCCGCGCCAGATACCTCCGTATCAACCCAGGCGCTCAAGTCACCATCGACAGCCAACCCGATAATCCACAGCTCAAAACCCTGATCGCCCTGCTCCCATGGCGGCATATCAATGCCGTCAAAGAGCCAGGCTTTGTCGGGTATCGCGGCTGGCGAGCATAACCGTAGCCCCGGCCAGTCCGGGGTTTCTTTTAACCACGAGGACCTACCATGGCGAAAGTCTATATATCCGGGCCGATGTCCGGCCTGCCAGATTACAACCGACCGGCATTCAACGAAGAGGCGCAGCGCCTTCAAGCCATCGGCCACGTTCCGCTTAACCCGGCCATTCTGCCGGATGGGCTAACCCAGACCGAATACATGCAGCTTTGCATGCCCATGCTGATGATGGCTGAGCATGTGATCATGCTGCCAGGCTGGGAGCGCAGCGCCGGGGCCTTCGCTGAGCACGCACTGGCTATCAAGCTAGGTAAGCCGGTGATCCTGCCGGTACTCCACCAAGTGGATGAGGAGGCAGCGTGAAAGAGAGCGGGCTTATCTTTAACCGTGAAATGGTCAGAGCCATCCTGAACGGGACCAAGACCATGACGCGGCGCATCATGAAAAAGCAGCCACCAGATGGCTGGTATCCGGTGGGGACGCGTGACGTGGCAGACACGGTGGCGAGAACCTACACCAAAGGCGTCATCGATCGCCACGGCTGCCTACAGGCTGGCCCCGAGGTGTTCGGCGTTGCTGACGACACATGGGGGGCCGTGTCGCCGTGTGGCCGGCCAGGTGATCGCATATGGGTGCGGGAGACTTTTGGGCAAAAAATCCGTTCAGTAGGCGGCTGCCCTCATGAAAGTTACGCCTATCGTGCTTCTGAGCCGAACGCTGCGCGATGCTACGACTGCAATGGCCGCGAGCTGCCTATGAAGTGGACCCCCAGCATCCACATGCCACGCAAGGCGGCCCGCATCCTGCTTGATATCACCGAGGTCCGCGCTGAACGGCTGAACGATATCAGCGAGGCAGACGCCGAGGCGGAAGGTATCGACTTCCTGCGCCACATCCCAGACGCTGACGAAACGATCTCAGCTCGACAGCTGTTCGAGTTCCTTTGGGTCAGCATCTACGGCCAAGAGAGCTGGGACAGCAATCCATGGGTTTGGGTCTATCCGTTCAAGGTGCTCGCCACCGCGCAGCAGGGCGCTGCTAAGGAACCGGCATGAGTGATTTTGTCGAAGTGAAGACCGCCGATCTGACAGGTCCGGCGCTGGACTGGGCTGTGGCTCAAGTAGAAGGGGTGGCATGCACCCCGCATACCATCAAGCGATTCTATCGCCCATCGACCGACTGGTCGCAGGGCGGGCCGCTACGAGACAAGTACGACGTGGGCATCGAGCCCAGCGTTCCAGATGGCCGCCCCTACGCATATGTGCCTGGGCGCGACCTCGATGGATCTCGCGGGGAAACTGCACTCATCGCCATCTGCCGCGCCATCGTTGCCGCCAAGCTGGGCGATGTGGTGCAGGTGCCAACGGCACTGATAGGTGGTGCAGCATGACCAAATCACAAGCTGCCGGGATCGTGATTCTGGTCGTCAACTCACTGATCGCCATTATGGTGCTGGCGCTGATATAGGAGATTAACGGCCCTTCCTTCAACCACCGCTACGGCCCATCCTTATCGCAGGAGGGCCGCCCATGCACCAGCTACAACTCGTCATCGACCACGACAGCCTGCTGATCAACCAGCTCACCGAGGCACTAAGCTCCCCCACCCTGTCATCGTCCGCCAAGTTGGCCGAGGCGCGCCGGGTGTTGACGGCTCTCGGGCTGGATCTCGGGGTGACAGCTGCGCAGCAAGTCTGGAGCGCAAGCGAACTGGCTAAGGAGTTTGGTATCAGCGCCCAGGCGATCGGCCGGCTGGCCAATCAGCACCAGGTAAAGACTGATGAGTTTGGGGAATATCGCCTCGATCAGGCGGTCCACTCACGCAAGCAGGTGCAGACTTTCTACTACAACCAACGCGGGCGTAACCAGCTCGCTGAGCTACTCAAAACGAGGACCTAACCGATGAGTACCGACCACAACCTTGTGATTATGGCCATGCCATCTGCAGTACCCCTGAGCACCTACCTAGCGGTCATTGAGCCCAGCATCGACCGGGGCACTATCGACAAGCGCATACAGCGCGGCGTATGGCAATTGGGCATCCACATCGTCAACGTAGACGGCGTGAAAGAGCGGTGGGTTAACATTGATGAGGTGATGAAGTGGGCACTGAAAAGCAGCTCCCGCGCGGCGTAACGCTGCGTGGTGATACCATCAATATCACCTTTACCTATCGTGGGGTTCGCTGCCGCGAGCCCCTGTCCAACCTTCCCAGCACACCGGCCAACATCCGGTATGCCGCCCGCCTTCTTGCTGAAATCCAAGGCAAGATTGAGCGCGACCAGTTCTACTACGCTGACCAGTTCCCCAAGTCCAGCAAGCTCAAACTGTTTGGATCTGGGTCACGAGCGGCCAGAGTGGTTGATTACCTCGATGAGTATCTCGCACGCTGCGAGCGGCGCGGCATTAGCCCATCAACGATAGTCGGGTACCGGAAATGTAAAAGCTCGCTGTCCAGCATGCACCAAGTGCTCATTACCGATCTGACGCCGGCCATTCTAAAAACGTGGCTATCTGAAACCTCGACCACAGCCAAGACGGCCCGCAACCGGCTGTCGTTCCTGCGCAGCGCCATTGATGAGGCGGTGACAGACGGGCTGTTGGCAGCAAACCCCGTTTCACTGGTCACCGTCGCCAGATATTTGGACGTGGATTCAGTTCCTGATCGGGGAGCCAAAGACGTGGACCCGTTCACCCCGGAAGAAGTGTCCGCCATCCTATCGACAGCCAGCGGCATCAACGAGCAGTGGGCCAACCTGTTCCGCTTCGCCTTTGCGACCGGCATGCGGCCGTCTGAGGTATGCGCTCTGCGGTGGGGATCTATCGACTGGATTGGCAACACAGTGAAAGTCTCCAGCGCTAAAGTGGTTGGCGTCATCAAGAGCACCAAAACGCGAGCAGGCAATCGCACTATCGAGCTGACAAGCGACGCAATAGCAGCGCTCACCAGCCAGAAGCGGTTTACCTTTATGCGCGGTGAGTATGTGTTTGAAGATCCCAAGCTCAATAAACCGTGGGCCGGAACTGACGCAATCCGCAAGAAAGCCTGGATCTATACCCTACGGCGATCTGGCGTTCGCTATCGCCACCTTTATCAAACCCGCCACACCTTCGCCACGGCTAACATTAGCCGCGGATGCAACCTGTTTTGGCTCGCCACTCAGATGGGGCACAAGGGGCCGGAGATGCTATTTCGGCACTACGGATCCTACCTTGCCGAGTACGACGGCCAGACGTCAAAAGCGCCACTGGTGATCCAAAAGTAAGCCACCCAAGAAAAAAACCTTATAGTTCAATTAGTAAAGCTGCATTGGACGCGGGTTCAACTCCCGCCAGCTCCACCAAACACTGTTCCGGCCGGGAACGAAGAAATACAGAAACCCGCACAGCGTAAGGCTCTGCGGGTTTTTTGTTGTCCGAAATAGTCCGAGTGAATCGCCAGAAGCCAGCGCATTTAGTACCATCATGAGTACCATCAGGGCAGTGGTAGTCATTTCGGTGGAACTAAGGTGGAGCCCCTCGCGTTGCTCCCCTCATTGCGTTTGTCTGGTGGCCGCCTGATGGTGGCCAAATGCGGCATGTCGAGGCGCCCTGCCACACATCAGGTTTTTGCATCTATTGCATCAACATCTTGGATTATTCCTCGAGAAATCCGAATGATATTCTGCCGAGCGAACGGGAAAACCTCACTCTCGACAAGAAGGTCATTATGAAATCCACATCCCTTGTTCTGGCTGGCTGCATGCTGCTGTCGGCGACGTCGCAGGCTGCTACTAACGATAATCTGCCGGGCTTTACCGCCGGGGCAGAGGTCATCAAGGTCACGCCGTCGCAGGATCAAACCGATTTAATCAGCAATATCATCTACTCCCAGGTCAAAGATGGCATGGCGCTGCGGCAGCTGAAAATGTCGCTGCTCGTGCCGCGCAATACCGATCTGAAACCCGCCATTGTCTACTTCCCTGGCGGCGGCTTTATGAGCGCCAACCACGATAAATACATCGCCATGCGCATGGCGCTGGCAAAGGCCGGTTATGTGGTCGCGGCGGCCGAATACCGGGTGGTGCCGAACACCTTCCCGGCGCCGCTGCTGGATGGCAAAACCGCCGTGCGCTACCTAAGAGCCCATGCCAAGGATTACAACATCGATCCGGCGCGCATCGCAGTGCTCGGTGATTCTGCCGGCGGCTGGCTGGCGCAAATGCTTGGCACCACCAATGGCAACAAAGAGTTCGACCAAGGGGATTACGTTGGACAATCTTCCGACGTACAGGGCGTGGTGACGATTTATGGCATCTCGAATCTGCTCAATATCGGAGAGGGCTTCCCCGAGGCTATCCAGAAGGTGCACCAATCAGAAGCCGTGACCGAAGCGCTGCTGGTGCATGGCACCGCGTTTCGTACCTTCGCCGGAGCCACCATTGGCAGCGACCCGAAAAAAGCACTCGCCGCCAGCTCCATGGGTCATATCAGCGGGCATGAGCCGCCGTTCTTGATCATGCACGGCAGCGCCGACACGCTGGTGTCTCCCAAGCAGAGCGCCCAGCTGTATGACGCGCTGAAAGCAAAGCACGACAAGGTTGAGTATGTGCTGGTCCAAGGCGCCGAGCATGGCGATATCCACTGGTATCAGCCGCAGATCATCGAGCGCGTGGTCAACTGGTTCAAGCAGACCCTGGGCGCACCGACCAAG
>NZ_FTMJ01000020.1 GCF_900156095.1 Aeromonas sp. RU39B | reverse complement strand
TGGTCACTTCATCAGACATTGAAAATCAAAAATTGTTTTTGATGCTTCAATCCTGCGAGTGCCCACACAGATTGCTTGATTCAATTTGTTAAAGAGCTGCGCGATTCTCATCGCGACGGGAGTGGCATTCTACGCACATCCCGGTGTGAGTCAAGCCTTATTTCACAAGGCTTTTTCTCACTTCGACCGGCTCGCTGCGTATGCTGCGTTGCCCTGTCGATGGAGGCGCATTATAGGCCCGCGAAAATCGTTGGCAATAGCTAGATTGCAAAAAACAGGATCTTGGCGCTCGTTCGCTCAACAAGCGACCAAAATTGACAGTTTAGGCTGCAGGCACCGCTTTGGCGAAGGCCAGCAGATCATCGTACACCGCAGAGGCAAGTTTCATCCCCTCATCACTGAGTGCCTTACCGGTACGCACCAGCACCGTGTTTTTCACACCAGCATTAATACCAGCACGAATGTCGGCAGTCTTGTCACCCACCATCCAGGAAGAAGCCAGATCGATCTTCAGCTCTTTAGCTGCAGAGAGCAGCATACCCGGTTCGGGTTTGCGGCAGTCACAGGTCGGGCCATGGTCCGGGTGATGCGGGCAGAAATAGATCCCATCCAGATCCACATCACGATCGGCCAGGGACCAGTCCATCCACTCGGTGAGATTCATAAAGTCATCTTCACTGAAATAGCCACGGGCAATCCCGGACTGATTGGTCACTACCACCAGAAGATAGCCTTTCTTCTTAAGTAGCTGCAGCGCCTCAATAGCACCGGGCAGAAAATGAAAATCATCGACCTGGCTGACATAGCCGGTGTCTTCATTGATGACGCCATCACGGTCGAGAAAAATTGCGGACTTGGCCACGCTGACTACCTCTTGGAAATATTGCCCGTCGATTATGGCACAGAGCCAAAAGCGGAAAAACAAAAGGGGCGGCCGAAGCCACCCCCTTGAGCGCGCATAGCAGGAATCGATTACTCGATAACCTTGGCTACAACGCCGGCGCCAACGGTACGGCCGCCTTCACGGATTGCGAAGCGCAGACCTTCGTCCATCGCGATCGGGCAGATCAGGGTAACAACCATCTTGATGTTGTCGCCCGGCATCACCATCTCTACGCCTTCCGGCAGTTCGATGGTTCCGGTCACGTCGGTTGTACGGAAGTAGAACTGCGGACGGTAGCCCTTGAAGAACGGGGTATGACGACCACCTTCTTCCTTGGACAGAACGTACACTTCAGATTCGAACTTGGTGTGCGGGGTGATGGTGCCCGGCTTGGCCAGTACCTGACCACGCTCTACGTCTTCACGCTTCACGCCACGCAGCAGTGCGCCGATGTTCTCGCCTGCACGACCTTCGTCCAGCAGCTTACGGAACATTTCAACACCGGTACAAGTGGTCTTCGAGGTATCCTTGATACCTACGATTTCCACTTCTTCACCTACCTTCACGATACCGCGCTCTACACGACCGGTTACTACAGTACCACGGCCTGCGATAGAGAATACGTCTTCGATCGGCATCAGGAACGGCATGTCGATTGCGCGCTCCGGCTCCGGAATGTAGGTATCCAGGTGGGTGGCCAGTTCCAGGATCTTCTCTTCCCAAGCGGCGTCGCCTTCCAGGGCCTTCAGAGCAGAACCACGAACAACCGGCAGGTCATCACCCGGGAAGTCGTACTCGGACAGCAGTTCACGAACTTCCATCTCAACCAGTTCGAGCAGCTCTTCGTCATCAACCATGTCGCACTTGTTCATGAACACGATGATGTACGGAACGCCTACCTGGCGACCCAGCAGGATGTGCTCACGGGTTTGCGGCATCGGGCCGTCAGTGGCAGCTACTACCAGGATTGCGCCGTCCATTTGGGCAGCACCGGTGATCATGTTCTTAACGTAGTCGGCGTGACCCGGGCAATCTACGTGGGCGTAGTGACGGGTAGCGGTGTCGTATTCTACGTGGGAGGTGTTGATGGTGATACCACGCTCACGCTCTTCCGGTGCCTTGTCGATTTGGTCGAAGGCGAAAGCCTTACCACCGAAGTGCTTGGCCAGCACGTTGGTGATAGCGGCGGTCAGGGTGGTCTTACCGTGGTCAACGTGGCCGATGGTGCCCACGTTTACGTGCGGTTTATTACGCTCAAATTTCTCTTTAGACACGACGTAGTCCTTCTAGGTTAAACCCGCCTACCGTCGTAGGCGGGGGAAACTGTTATTACTTGCTCTTACGCTCGTCAATCACTGCCTGGGCAATGTTGTTCGGAGCTTCAGCGTACTTACCGAACTCCATGGAGTAGGAAGCGCGGCCTTGGGTAGCAGAACGCAGGTCGGTAGCGTAGCCGAACATTTCAGCCAGCGGAACCATACCACGTACGATCTTGCCGGACGGGCCATCTTCCATACCTTCGATGATGCCACGACGACGGTTCAGGTCGCCGATAACGTCACCCATGTAGTCTTCCGGAGTTTCGACTTCAACTTTCATGACCGGCTCGAGCAGAACAGGGCTGGCCTTCATGAAGCCTTCCTTGAACGCCATAGAAGCTGCGATCTTGAACGCGAGTTCGGAGGAGTCCACATCGTGGTAAGAACCGAAGTGCAGACGCACACCCAGGTCAACAACCGGGTAGCCAGCCAGCGGGCCGGACTTCAGTTGTTCCTGAACGCCCTTGTCAACGCCAGGGATGAATTCGCCCGGAATCACACCGCCCTTGATGTCGTTGACAAATTCGTAGCCCTTGCCTTCTTCCAGCGGGTACATGTCGATCACAACGTGACCGTACTGACCGCGACCACCAGACTGCTTGGCGTGCTTACCGGTGATGTCGATAGCCTTGCCACGGATGGTTTCACGATAGGCAACCTGCGGCTTACCTACGTTAGCTTCCACCTTGAACTCACGCTTCATACGGTCAACGATGATGTCCAGGTGCAGCTCGCCCATACCGGCGATGATGGTCTGACCGGATTCCTCGTCGGTCCATACGCGGAACGACGGGTCTTCCTGAGCCAGACGGCCCAGAGCCAGGCCCATCTTCTCTTGGTCAGCCTTGGTCTTCGGCTCAACGGCGATGGAGATTACCGGCTCGGGGAATTCCATACGCTCGAGGATGATCGGAGACTTTTCGTCACACAGGGTGTCACCAGTGGTGACGTCCTTCAGACCGATGGCAGCAGCGATGTCACCAGCGCGTACTTCCTTGATTTCTTCACGCTTGTTGGCGTGCATCTGAACGATACGGCCAAAGCGCTCACGGCGATCCTTAACGGAGTTCAGCACGGAGTCACCGGAGTTAACCACACCGGAGTAGACGCGGAAGAAGGTCAGGTTACCAACGAACGGGTCGGTCGCGATCTTGAATGCCAGAGCAGAGAACGGCTCGTCATCGGAAGCGTGACGCTCGTCCTTGGTCTCGCCGTCCATCTTCAGGCCGTCGATAGCCGGAACGTCGGTCGGAGCCGGCAGGTATTCGATCACGGCGTCCAGCATGGCCTGTACGCCCTTGTTCTTGAACGCGGAGCCACAGGTCACCAGGATGATCTCGTTCTTCAGCACGCGCTGACGCAGAGCACCCTTGATCTCTTCCTCGGTCAGATCTTCGCCACCGAGGTACTTTTCCATCAGCTCTTCGGAAGCTTCAGCAGCGGCTTCGATCAGATCTTGACGCAGCTCGAGTGCTTTCTCTTCGAGTTCAGCCGGAACGTCTTCATAAGTGAAGGTGACGCCTTGGTCATTTTCGTTCCAGTTGATGGCTTTCATCTTGACGAGGTCGATGACGCCCTTGAAGTTCTCTTCAGCACCGATGTTCAGTTGCAGTGCAACCGGGGTACCCTTCAGGCGAGTCTTGATCTGCTCAACACAGCGCAGGAAGTTGGCGCCAGTACGGTCCATCTTGTTGACGAACGCGATACGGGGAACCTTGTACTTGTTGGCTTGACGCCATACGGTTTCGGATTGCGGCTGAACGCCACCAACGGCGCAGTAAACCATCACAGCACCGTCAAGAACACGCATGGAACGCTCTACTTCGATGGTGAAGTCAACGTGACCCGGGGTGTCGATGATGTTGATGCGGTGCGGTTGGAATTGCTTACCCATACCGGACCAGAATGCGGTGGTCGCAGCGGAAGTGATGGTGATACCACGTTCCTGTTCCTGCTCCATCCAGTCCATGGTAGCGGCGCCGTCGTGCACTTCACCGATCTTGTGGTTCACACCGGTGTAGAACAGTACGCGCTCGGTGGTAGTGGTCTTACCGGCGTCGATGTGAGCGGAGATACCGATATTACGGTAGCGCTCAATGGGGGTTGTACGAGCCATTGTCATCCTCTTACTAAGGCAGATGTCCTTAGGTTTTCAAAAGATGCGCAGAGCCCGAAGGCCCTGCGCAGGCGGATTACCAGCGGAAGTGAGCGAAAGCCTTGTTGGCTTCGGCCATACGGTGTACGTCTTCACGCTTCTTGACGGAGGCGCCTTTGTTCTCGGCAGCATCCAGCAGTTCACCTGCCAGGCGCTGAGCCATAGATTTTTCACCACGTTTACGAGCGGCCTCAACCAACCAACGCATAGCCAGTGCATTGCGACGTACCGGACGAACTTCTACCGGCACTTGATAGGTTGCACCACCGACACGACGAGACTTAACTTCGACGGCCGGACGGATGTTGTCCAGAGCTTCTTCGAATACGGCCAGGTGATCTTTGCCAGTCTTGGTGGCAATGATATCCAGCGCACCGTATACGATGGCTTCGGAAACAGATTTCTTACCGTCAACCATTACTACGTTGACGAATTTGGCCAGCAGCTCAGATCCGAACTTGGGATCCGGCAGGATTTTACGCTGACCAACAACACGACGTCTTGGCATTTCAAATTCTCCGTGAACTTCAGGGGTTACCCAAAACTAGATAGTATTAACTAGAAACGTATGAACGTTTGGCCTTACTTAACGGAGAACCATTAAGCTTTCGGACGCTTCACGCCGTACTTGGAGCGGCTCTGCTTACGATCCTTAACGCCAGCGCAGTCCAGAGCGCCGCGAACGGTGTGATAACGCACACCCGGCAGGTCCTTAACACGACCGCCACGGATCAGAACAACACTGTGCTCTTGCAGGTTGTGACCTTCACCGCCGATGTAGGAGGTGACTTCGAAACCGTTGGTCAGACGCACACGGCAAACTTTACGCAGTGCGGAGTTCGGCTTCTTCGGGGTGGTGGTGTATACACGGGTGCATACGCCACGCTTCTGAGGGCAGGCTTCGAGTGCCGGAACGTTGCTCTTGTACACGTTCTTGACACGCGGCTTGCGCACCAGCTGGTTGATAGTTGCCATCAAAAGGCTCCTGATAATGACTTCATAAACATGTGAAAAATCCTCCCCGCAGACACGGGGACGCGAAATTTTAGGTCCACCGGCCAGTTGAGTCAAGATTTATACAGATCTTGGTGCATCCCTGATCGCAGGAGGTGCTCCGGCGTTAACCTGCCCAGCGCTGCGGCGAGCCGGTTTCGGCTATCAGATCGACCAGATCAGCCATGGTGATCATGGTACCGATCTGTGTCGTCAATCCACGCGCCAGCACATCTTCCTGCAATACATAGAGCGGCAGGCCGGCAAGCCTGGCGACTGACGCAGCGGTGCAGGCGGCAATCACCCCGTCTTGCAACAACACAATCCCGTCATCCTCGGCGCGATAAGCCAGACACTGCTCCAGCGCCCGGGTCTGAAAAGGAGAATCCATCACCAGATGCAGCATGGGGACCTCAGAAGTCGATATGGACAGGGAAATCCCGCCAGCGCAGCGTAATCGCTTCGCGTGACAGGAGCGTGACCGGGATGACCAGTTGCTCGGGGCTCAATCCGCGTGCGGCCAGTGAATCGGCACACACATACACCTGCTCAATATCATAAAGCGCCAGCATCCGGAATGTCGGAGCATAGTGGCGCTGACCGATGGGGCCGGGCTGCTGGTCAGCGAGTAGTTGATAGACGCCATCTTCAATCAGAAACAGCGCCAGATCGTCGGTCAGGGCAGAGGTCGCCAAAAGGGCATCAAGCCCTTCGCGCCCATGAGCGGTCCCGTGCGGCGCATGCCGGCTGATAAAGGCAATCGCATTCATGCTGACCACTCCTTAAAACTGGACAAACCGGTCGGCTTCGATGGCGGCCTCGGCCAACTGACCCAGACCACTCAACACAAACGGCGCACTCAGGTTGAATTGTGCCTTGCCGGCGCTACGCCCTTCCTGCTCATCGACGACGCCACGGCGCATGGCTGCCGCCACACACACATCCAGCCGGATACCGTGCTCACTGGCCAACGTCTGCCACTGCCTCACTAAATCGACTTCATCGCTGGCCGGTGCATGCAGAAAGTTAGCATTGCTCACCCCCTCTTGGTAAAAGAAGAGATGGCTGATGCGATGCCCCTGCGCCAGCACCTGGCAGGCAAAGCGGTACGCAGTATGGGCTCGCTCGCTGCCGTAGGGTGCGGCGGTAACCAGAATGGCAAAACTGAGGCTCATGGCGCTGCTCCGCTAGGGTGTAGCAAAGATTTTAGGTGAGACAATCAGCAACAAAAAAGCCCCCGCAGGGGCTTTTTCACCGACAGACGGTTTAGACGTAAGCGATCGCTTCAACTTCAACCAGAACGTCTTTGGGCAGACGGGCAACTTCAACACAGGAGCGGGCCGGGGCTGAGTCACCGAAGTACTTGGCATACACCTGATTGAAAGCGGCGAAATGGTTCATGTCGCTCAGGAAGCAGGTGGTTTTGAGTACTTTGGCAGTGCCAGAGCCGGCTTGGTCCAAAATGGCGATCAGGTTCTTCATCACCTGTTCGGCCTGGGCTTCGATGCCGCCAGCCACGATCTCCATGGTGGACGGATCCAGCGGGATTTGACCGGAGGTGAAGATCAGGTCGCCCAAACGGGTAGCCTGAACATAGGGACCGATGGCGGCCGGGGCCTTGTCAGTTGCAACGATCTGTTTTGCCATGAAGCTTTTTCCCCCTGTTGGCAGTTATTCGTTCTCGTCCTCACCCTGCTTGCGCTGCCGGATGTAGAGGTAGACGGTATGTTTGGATATGTTGAGCTTGTCCGCCACCAGATTAATGGAATCTTTGATATCAAAGATCCCCTTCTCGAACAGTTGAGTGACGATAAAGCGGTTTTTGGCGTTGTTGGCCACAGTCGGGTCACGGTTGATTTCGGCAATGGTGTTGTCGACGGTCTGGGCGACCAGCTCTTCCACGCTGTTGGCGAAGGTCTCCGGCGTGTGCTTCTCGGCCTGCTGCGGAGTTGGAAAGAACTCGGCGACAAACTCGTGAAACGGGGCGTTGATGTGCAAGTTGACACAAATCAGCCCGATCACATGCCGCCCGCGATTGCGGATGGCAATGGTCGTGGACTTCATCAACGCACCAGTGCGGCTGCGGGTGTAATAGCTCTGGGTATGGTCAAGACCGGTGGTCTCGATATCCTTGAGCATGCGCAATGCCAAATCGGTGATTGGCGCCCCCACTGTCCGTCCCGTGTTGAAACCATTGGCTATCATGATGACCGACTCATGCAGGTTTTCCAGGGAGTGCAGCACGACTTCGCAATGCTTGCCGAATAGCTCGGCCATGCCCATTACGACCCCTTCGTACGAATTTAACAATTCCCTGTCTTCTGCGGTGAACTTACGGCCAATCGGAGCCTCTTCGGGCAATAATGCCTCTTCGATACCGACCGTCATCCTGTTCTCCCTGTCAAAACTACGTTTCCATGCCGAGTTTTCAGAGCTGGCTGAAACTTGTCAACTTTTTTTGATTTTTTACGTCGCAAGCTTGAGTCAGATCATCCTGTCTTGGCTCTGTTCTCTCCCGCAGGAAAACACAGAGACAAAAAAAGGGCTCCCTGAGGAGCCCTTTTCAATCAGCATTACTCTTCGCCGAAGCTACCGGCAGCATTGAGCAGATCGGCCAGATTCTGCTCTGCTTCATCGGCAGTCACCTGCGGCACACCAACGTCACGGGCAGCAGCTGCACGCTTGTTGATACGGCCCTGGTGGTAGGCAAAGCCAGTACCAGCCGGGATCAGACGACCCACGATCACGTTTTCCTTCAGGCCGCGCAGTTCGTCACGCTTGCCACCCACAGCGGCTTCGGTCAGAACGCGGGTGGTCTCCTGGAAGGAGGCCGCGGAGATGAAGGACTCGGTGCTCAGAGAAGCCTTGGTGATACCCATCAGCACGTGGCGGAAGGTAGCCGGCATCTTGCCTTCTGCAAGCAGTCTGCGGTTAGCGATGTTCACGCGAGCCACTTCAACCTGCTCACCATCGATGAACTCGGAATCACCGGAGCTCATGATCTCGCACTTACGCAGCATCTGACGAACGATGACTTCGATGTGCTTGTCGTTGATCTTAACGCCTTGCAGACGGTAAACGTCTTGCACTTCGTTAACGATGTAGTTGGCAACCGGGCTGATACCACGCAGACGCAGAATGTCGTGCGCAGATTCCGGACCGTCGGCCAGCACTTCACCCTTGGTGACCTTTTCACCTTCGAAGACGTTCAGGTTACGCCACTTCGGAATCATCTCCTCGTAGGCTTCGCCGCCTTCGGTCGGAGTGATCACCAGACGACGCTTGCCCTTGGTCTCCTTACCGAAGGAGATGGTACCGGAGATCTCGGCCAGGATAGCCGGTTCTTTCGGTTGACGCGCTTCGAACAGGTCGGCAACACGCGGCAGACCACCGGTGATGTCCTTGGTACCGCCGGACTCTTGCGGGATACGCGCAACCGCGTCACCCACGTTCACGGTAGCACCGTCGTCGAGGTTAACGATCGCCTTGCCCGGCAGGAAGTACTGAGCAGCCACGTCGGTACCCGGGATCATCATGTCCTTACCGTTTGCATCGACCAGTTTCACGGTCGGACGCATCTCCTTACCGGCGCTCGGACGCTCGTTAACGTCCAGCACTACGATAGAGGAGAGACCAGTCAGTTCGTCGGTCTGACGAGTGATGGTCACGCCATCGATCATGTGTTCGAAGTGAATACGACCGGCCACTTCAGTGATGATCGGGTGGGTGTGCGGGTCCCAGTTAGCAACGATTTCACCAGCGGAAACCGGTTGGGCATCCTTCACTTCCAGTACGGAACCGTAGGGCAGCTTGTGGCTTTCCTTGGTACGGCCGAGCTCATCCATAATGGTCAGTTCGGTCGAACGGGAGGTGATAACCAGCTTGTCGTCACTGTTGTGAACGAACTTGGCGTTTTGCAGCTTGATGGTACCGGTGTTCTTCACCTGGATGCTGCTCTCGGCCGCGGCACGAGATGCGGCACCACCGATGTGGAACGTACGCATGGTCAGCTGGGTACCCGGCTCACCGATGGATTGGGCAGCGATAACGCCAACCGCTTCACCACCGTTGACCAGGTGACCACGGGCCAGGTCACGACCGTAGCAGTGGGCACAGATACCGAAGTCAGTTTCACAGGTGATGGCAGAACGTACCTTCACACGGTCAACCGAGTTGCGCTCCAGCAGGTCACACAGACGCTCGTCGAGCAGGGTGTTACGTGCTACCAGCACTTCCTCATCGGAGCCCGGCTTGAATACATCTTCAGCCACGACACGACCCAGGACGCGCTCACGCAGCGGCTCGACCACGTCGCCACCCTCAATGAGGGGCGCCATCCACAGACCTTCGGTAGTACCACAGTCGCTTTCGGTCACGACCATGTCCTGGGCCACGTCAACCAGACGACGGGTCAGGTAACCGGAGTTTGCGGTCTTCAGTGCGGTATCCGCCAGACCCTTACGTGCACCGTGAGTGGAGATGAAGTACTGCAGTACGTTCAGGCCTTCACGGAAGTTTGCCACGATCGGGGTTTCGATGATCGAGCCGTCCGGCTTCGCCATCAGACCACGCATACCGGCCAGCTGACGAATCTGGGCAGCAGAACCCCGTGCACCGGAGTCGGCCATCATAAAGATGCTGTTGAAAGAAGCTTGCTCTTCTTCTTCGCCCAGGCTGTTAACCGCACGCTCCTTGGACAGGTTCTCCATCATGGCCTTGGATACACGCTCGTTGGCGCTGGCCCAAATGTCGATAACCTTGTTGTAGCGTTCGCCGGCAGTCACCAGACCAGACAGGAACTGGTCCTGGATCTCGGCAACTTCCGCTTCGGCGCCAGCAATGATGTCCTTCTTGGCGTCCGGGATCAGCATGTCGTCGATACCAACAGAGGCACCGGACAGCGCAGCATAGTGGAAACCGGTATACATCAGCTGGTCAGCGAAGATAACGGTGTCCTTCAGGCCCTGCTTACGATAGCAGGTGTTCAACAGGCGGGAGATGAGCTTCTTGCCCAGCGCCTTGTTGGACACATACTTGATCCAGTTTTGCGGATTGGCATCCAGATCAGCCTGTTCGGCAGCCGTCAGCACCTTCGGCTCGTCGATCAGCGCATACTCCATGCCCTTTGGCAGGATCAGGCTCAGGATCGCACGACCAACGGTGGTGCTCTTCAGTTCGGTCTTGGCAACCAGTTCACCGGCTTCGTTCTTCACGTACTCGGTGATACGGCACTTGACGCGAGCATGCAGGTCAGCCAGACCGGCGCGGTAAACCTTCTCGGCTTCCTTCGGGCTGGACAGCACCATGCCTTCGCCCTTGGCACCGATACGGGCGCGGGTCATGTAGTACAGACCCAATACCACGTCCTGGGACGGAACGATGATCGGCTCACCGGACGCAGGGGACAGGATGTTGTTGGTAGACATCATCAGCGCGCGCGCTTCGAGCTGGGCTTCCAGGGTCAGCGGTACGTGCACCGCCATCTGGTCACCGTCAAAGTCCGCGTTAAACGCAGCACACACCAGCGGGTGCAGCTGGATGGCCTTACCTTCGACCAGGGTCGGTTCGAACGCCTGGATACCCAGACGGTGCAGGGTCGGCGCACGGTTCAGCATGACCGGGTGTTCGCGAATCACTTCGTCGAGAATATCCCATACGACGGCTTCTTCGCGCTCTACCATCTTCTTGGCAGCCTTGATGGTGGTCGCCAGACCACGGGCTTCCAGCTTGCCATAGATGAAGGGCTTGAACAGCTCGAGGGCCATCTTCTTCGGCAGACCGCACTGGTGCAGACGCAGGGTCGGACCTACGGTGATAACCGAACGACCGGAGTAGTCAACGCGCTTACCGAGCAGGTTCTGACGGAAACGGCCTTGCTTACCCTTGATCATGTCAGCCAGCGACTTCAGCGGACGCTTGTTGGAACCAGTGATGGCACGACCACGACGGCCGTTATCCAGCAGGGCATCAACAGACTCTTGCAGCATGCGCTTTTCGTTGCGCACGATGATGTCCGGTGCAGCCAGATCCAGCAGACGCTTCAGACGGTTGTTACGGTTGATCACGCGGCGGTACAGATCGTTCAGATCGGAGGTCGCAAAGCGGCCACCGTCGAGCGGTACCAGCGGGCGCAGATCCGGCGGCAGCACCGGCAGCACGGTCATGATCATCCACTCCGGCTTGTTGCCGGATTGCAGGAAGGCCTCCATCAGCTTCAGACGCTTGGTGGTCTTCTTGCGCTTGGTTTCGGAGTTGGTTTGATCCAGCTCTTCGCGCATGGTGCGCACTTCGCCTTCCAGATCGATGCCGCGCAGCAGCTCGAGGATGGCTTCGGCACCCATCTTGGCGTCGAACTCGTCGCCCCACTCTTCCAGCGCGTCCAGGTACTGCTCTTCAGTCAGCATCTGGCTACGCTCGAGGTTGGTCATGCCGGCTTCGATCACCACATAGGATTCGAAGTAGAGCACGCGCTCGATGTCACGCAGGGTCATGTCCAGCAGCAGGCCGATACGGGACGGCAGCGACTTCAGGAACCAGATGTGGGCGGTCGGGCTGGCCAGCTCGATGTGGCCCATACGCTCACGGCGCACCTTGGTCTGGGTCACTTCAACGCCGCACTTCTCGCAGATCACACCGCGATGCTTGAGACGCTTGTACTTGCCGCACAGACACTCGTAGTCCTTCACCGGCCCGAAGATACGGGCACAGAACAGACCATCGCGCTCCGGCTTGAAGGTACGGTAGTTGATGGTCTCAGGCTTCTTGACCTCACCGAATGACCACGAACGGATCATATCGGGCGAGGCCAGACCGATTTTGATGCTATCAAACTCTTCGGTCTTGGTCTGAGCCTTCAAAAACTTGAGTAAGTCTTTCACGTGTTTCCCCTGTCAGGAGTTTAACCTCGGCGCCCCTTACTGCTTGATACAGCGGGGCGCCCACGTCAATTTGCGAACAATAAGAGCCTGCTCTTACTCTTCTTCCAGCTCGATGTTGATACCCAGGGAGCGGATTTCCTTCAGCAGTACGTTGAAGGATTCGGGCATGCCCGGCTCCATACGGTGGTCGCCATCCACGATGTTCTTGTACATCTTGGTACGGCCGTTCACATCGTCAGACTTGACGGTCAGCATCTCCTGCAGGGTATATGCTGCACCGTAAGCCTCCAGGGCCCACACTTCCATCTCACCGAAACGCTGACCACCGAATTGAGCCTTACCACCCAGCGGCTGCTGGGTAACCAGGCTGTAGGAACCGGTAGAACGCGCGTGCATCTTGTCGTCTACCAGGTGGTTCAGCTTCAGCATGTACATGTAGCCAACGGTAACCTTACGCTCGAACGGCTTGCCGGTACGACCGTCAATCAGGGTGATCTGACCGGATTCCGGCAGGTCAGCCAGCTTCAGCAGCGCCTTGATTTCACGCTCTTTGGCACCGTCGAACACCGGAGTCGCGACCGGCAGACCCTTACGCAGGTTCTCAACCAGGGTACGAACTTCGTCGTCGGAGAGCTCGGCGATATCGACCTGCTGGCTATCCTTCTCGCCCAGGTCATAGACCTGTTGCAGGAAGTTGCGCATTTCGTGCAGTTCGCGCTGCTCCTTGACCATGCGATCGATCTTCTCGCCGATCCCCTTGGCTGCGAGGCCGAGGTGAACTTCAAGGATCTGACCGATGTTCATACGAGACGGTACGCCCAGCGGGTTCAGAACGATGTCGACCGGACGGCCAAACTCGTCATGCGGCATATCTTCAACCGGGTTGATCTTGGAGACCACACCCTTGTTACCGTGACGACCCGCCATCTTGTCACCCGGCTGGATGCGACGCTTCACGGCAAGGTAAACCTTGACGATCTTCAGCACGCCCGGCGCCAGGTCATCGCCCTGGATGATCTTGCGACGCTTGTTCTCGAACTTCTTGTCGAAGTCGGCTCTCAGCTCGACATGCTGCTCGGCGATCTGCTCCAGCTCGGTCTGCTTGCCTTCGTCTTCGATGGCCAGCTCGAACCACTTGGCGCGATCCATACCAGTCAGTTTGGCTTCGCTGTAACCGGCAGAGATCAGCAGGTTGTGGGCACGACCGAAGATACCGTTCTCGAGGATCTTGAACTCCTCGGTCAGGTCCTTCTTGGCCTGCTTCAGCTGCATCTCTTCGATTTCCTTGGCACGCTTGTCTTTTTCCACGCCATCGCGGGTAAAGACTTGCACGTCGACCACGGTACCGTAGACGCCGTTCGGCACACGCAGGGAGGAGTCCTTCACATCGGAGGCCTTCTCACCGAAGATAGCGCGCAGCAGCTTCTCTTCCGGGGTCAGTTGGGTTTCGCCCTTCGGGGTCACCTTACCAACCAGAATATCGCCACCCTTCACTTCGGCACCGACGTAGACGATACCGGACTCGTCCAGCTTGGACAGCGCGGCTTCACCCACGTTCGGGATGTCGGCAGTGATCTCTTCCGGGCCCAGCTTGGTATCACGGGAGATACAGGCCAGTTCCTGGATGTGGATGGTGGTCAGACGGTCTTCCTGAACGATTCGCTCGTTAAGCAGGATGGAGTCTTCGAAGTTGTAACCGTTCCACGGCATGAACGCGACGCGCAGGTTCTGACCCAGAGCCAGTTCACCCAGATCGGTAGACGGACCGTCAGCCAGCACGTCACCCGCCATCACCGGCTCACCGAGCATCACGCACGGACGCTGGTTGATACAGGTGTTCTGGTTGGAACGGGTGTACTTGGTCAGGTTGTAGATGTCGATACCGGCTTCGCCCGGCATCAGCTCATCTTCATTAACCTTGATCACGATGCGGGAGGAGTCGACCTGGTCGATCACACCGCCACGCTTGGCAACCACGGTCACACCGGAGTCAACGGCAACAGCACGTTCCATACCGGTACCAACCAGCGGCTTGTCGGAGCGCAGGGTCGGGACGGCCTGACGTTGCATGTTCGAACCCATCAGTGCACGGTTCGCGTCATCGTGTTCGAGGAACGGGATCAGGGCCGCAGCAACGGAAACGATCTGTTGCGGGCTCACATCCATGTACTGGATCTGATCGGCGTTCATGAAGGTGGATTCACCCTTGTGACGGCAAGGAATCAGCTCGTCCTTCAGGCGGCCCTCTTCGGTGGTCGCGGCGTTAGCCTGAGCGATCACGTACTTGCCTTCTTCGATAGCAGAGAGGTATTCAACCTCGTCGGTGATCACACCGTCGATAACCTTGCGATACGGAGTCTCAAGGAAACCATACTCGTTGGTACGCGAGTAAACCGACAGGGAGTTGATCAGACCGATGTTCGGACCTTCAGGAGTCTCGATCGGGCACAGACGACCGTAGTGAGTCGGGTGTACGTCACGGACTTCAAAGCCGGCACGCTCACGAGTCAGACCGCCCGGGCCCAGCGCGGAGATACGACGCTTGTGGGTCACTTCGGACAGCGGGTTGTTTTGGTCCATGAACTGAGACAGCTGGCTGGAACCAAAGAACTCCTTGACTGCGGCGGAGATCGGCTTGGCGTTGATCAGATCCTGCGGCATCAGTGCATCCAAGTCGCCCAACGAGAGGCGCTCCTTGACGGCACGCTCAACACGGACCAGACCGACGCGGAACTGGTTTTCGGCCATTTCACCGACCGAACGGATACGACGGTTACCGAGGTGGTCGATATCGTCCACTTCGTCGTTACCGTTACGGATGTCGATCAGGCGCTTCATGACATCAACGATGTCATCCTTGGTCAGCACGCCAGCACCGGTTTCATCTTCACGACCGAGGCGGCGGTTGAACTTCATGCGGCCAACGGTGGAGAGATCATAACGATCTGAAGAGAAGAACAGGTTCTCGAACAGCTGCTCGGCAGCATCACGAGTAGGCGGCTCGCCCGGACGCATCATGCGGTAGATTTCTACCAGCGCTTCCAGACGGTTGGTGCTGGAGTCGATGCGCAGGGTCTCGGACATATAAGCACCGTGGTCCAGTTCGTTAGTGAACAGAACCTCGAAATGCTTGAAGCCGGCTTGGGACAGGTTGGCAATCGCTTCCAGGCTCAGTTCCTGGTTGGCGGTGACGACCATGTCGCTGGTTTGCGGGTGCACGTATTCCTTGGCGGAAACCTTGCCCACAATATATTCAACCGGCACCTCGATCTGGGTGACAGCATCTTTTTCCAGCTGGCGAATATGACGGGCAGTGATACGACGGCCCTTCTCAACAATCACAGCACCATTGGCGATGATGTCGAAGGTCGCAGTGTCACCACGCAGGCGCTCGGGCACCAGATCCATCATCAGCTTGCCATCCTTGATTTCGAAACGGATGGTTTCGAAGAAGGTGGTCAGGATCTCTTCAGTCGTGAAATCCAGGGCGCGCAGGATGATAGACGCAGGCAGCTTGCGACGACGGTCGATACGGACAAACAGGTTGTCTTTCGCATCGAACTCGAAGTCCAGCCAGGAACCACGGTAGGGAATAACGCGAGCGTTATACAGGACCTTACCGGAGGAGTGGGTCTTGCCCTTGTCGTGGTCGAAGAATACACCCGGGCTGCGGTGCAGCTGGGAGACGATAACACGCTCGGTACCGTTGATGACGAAGGTACCGTTATCGGTCATGAGCGGAATTTCGCCCATGTATACTTCTTGTTCCTTGATATCTTTGACGGTGCCGGCTGCTGCTTCACGATCATACAGGACCATGCGAAGTTTGACGCGCAGCGGCGCGGAGTAGGTCACTCCACGGATTTGGCATTCTTTTACGTCAAATACCGGCTCACCCAGGCGATAGCTGACATACTGAAGCTCAGCACTACCGGAGTAACTGGTGATCGGGAAAACGCTACGGAAGGCGGCTTCAAGGCCGTACGCACCTTCCGGGTCAGCCTCGATGAACTGCTTGAAGGAGTCCAGCTGAATGGACAACAGATAAGGCGTGTCCAGTACCTGGTCTCGCTTACCGAAGTCCTTACGAATGCGTTTTTTTTCGGTATAAGAGTAAACCATAGGGTTCCTCAGCTCGCTGATAAGTGACCCACTCTGCCCAACGGGGCAGCTCTGTCTCAACACCGTTTTTGTAGACCGGACTAAGATAACGTCCAGGGCTGCAATTCTGAGAGACGAAAACGGTGTGAAATGCTCTCAGTCTACAGCGCAAAAGGGCCGGTGAACAAAAGTTCACCAGCCCTAGCCTGATTTGCGTCAGGCTAACCTACATAAATGCAGATTACTTGATCTCAACCGCGGCACCGGCAGCTTCCAGCTCTTTCTTCAGAGCTTCAGCTTCGTCCTTGGAGATGCCTTCCTTCAGGTTAGCCGGAGCGGATTCTACCAGATCCTTGGCTTCCTTCAGGCCCAGACCGGTGGCAGCGCGGACAGCCTTGATTACAGCTACCTTGTTGGCACCAGCGTTGGTCAGAACTACGTCGAACTCGGTCTTCTCTTCTACAGCTTCAGCAGCAGCAGCCGGGCCAGCCATTACAGCAGCAGCGGCAGAAACACCGAACTTCTCTTCCATAGCGGAGATCAGCTCAACTACGTCCATTACGGACATGGAAGCAACGGCTTCGATGATTTGGTCTTTAGTGATAGACATGACAAAAATTCCTGATGTTGAAATAACTTAAACTGCCTATAGAGGCGAGAATCAAGCAGCTTCTTTCTGATCGCGGATAGCAGCGATAGTACGAACCAGTTTGCCAGCGGCGGCTTCCTTCATGGTAGCCATCAGCTTTGCAAGAGCTTCTTCGTAAGTCGGCAGCGTAGCCAGACGATCAATTTGTGCAGCGGCGATAAACTCACCGTTAAAAGCGCCGGCCTTGATCTCGAACTTTTGGTTCGCTTTGGCAAACTCTTTGAACAGACGAGCAGCAGCGCCCGGGTGTTCGTTGGAGAATGCGATCAGGGTCGGACCGCTGAATGCGTCGTTCAGGCACGCGAATTCGGTACCTTCAACAGCGCGACGCAGCAGGGTGTTACGCACAACGCGCATATACACACCAGCTTCACGAGCGCTCTTACGCAGGGCGGTCATCTTGTCTACAGTAACGCCGCGAGAATCGGCAACTACTGCGGACAGAGCGCCTTTGGCAGCTTCGGCGACTTCAGCAACGATCTGCTTCTTGTCTTCGAGTCCCAATGCCATTGGCTTAACTCCTGGATATAACCTGGGCCACCGTGACCCAGAGAATGAATACCCCTTGCGGGGACGATATCGGTGGCAGGATTCCAGAAGAGAAATAATTCTCTCTCGCTGGGTTTCCGGCACCGTCTACGCAGGAAAATTAAGGCTTTTCAACCACCTGCGGTCTTGGACGGAGGTCGAAGCCCCCAACCAAATTCAAGGCGCAAAATTATAGGTCAAATTTTGCGCCTTGTAAAATCAATTAGGCTTGAGCGTCCAGGGAACCCTGGTCAACTGCAACACCTGCACCCATAGTGGTGGAGATGCTTACCTTCTTGATGAACTGACCCTTGGCAGATGCCGGCTTGGCCTTTTTCAGGGCAACCAGCAGAGCTTCGAGGTTTTCCTTCAGTTGAGCTTCGTTGAAGGATACCTTGCCCAGGGTGGTGTGGATGATACCGTTCTTGTCGTTACGATAACGAACCTGACCGGCCTTGGCGTTCTTGACCGCTTCGGCAACGTTCGGAGTTACAGTACCAACCTTCGGGTTCGGCATCAGACCACGCGGGCCCAGGATTTGACCCAGTTGACCTACAACGCGCATGGCATCCGGAGAGGCGATGACGACGTCGAAGTTCATTTCACCCTTCTTGACCATGTCGGCCAGGTCATCCATGCCCACCAGGTCAGCACCGGCAGCCTTGGCGGCTTCGGCGTTGGCACCTTGGGTGAACACAGCAACGCGAACGTCACGACCGGTGCCGTGCGGCAGCACAGTGGCGCCACGGACGTTTTGGTCAGACTTACGAGCGTCGATGCCGAGGTTGACAGCAACGTCAACACTCTCAACGAACTTGGCGGTAGCCAGCTCTTTCAGCAGAGCAATGGCTTCGTTGATGCCGTACTCTTTGGTACCGTCAACTTTTTCGCGAATAACGCGCATGCGCTTGGACAGTTTGGCCATCGTCTTATTCCTCCACTACCAGGCCCATGGAACGGGCGGAACCGGCGATGCAACGAACCTTGGCAGCCAGATCGGCACCAGTCATGTCCGGCTCTTTGGTCTTGGCGATCTCTTCCAGCTGGGCAATGGTCACTTTACCAACCTTGTCCTTGTGCGGCTTGGAAGAACCAGACGTGATACCAGCAGCCTTCTTCAGCAGGAAGGAAGCGGGCGGAGTCTTGGTTTCGAAGGTGAAGGAACGGTCGCTGTAAACGGTGATAACGACCGGAGTCGGAGCACCCTTTTCCAGCTTTTCTGTACGGGCGTTAAACGCCTTACAGAATTCCATGATGTTCACACCGTGTTGACCCAGAGCAGGACCTACGGGAGGGCTCGGGTTAGCACTACCAGCCTTAACTTGCAGCTTGATATAAGCTGTGACTTTCTTAGCCATTACAAAATTACCTCAAAAATGGGTTCTAGCGCCTCGGAGACTTGCTCCTGATAACGGCTCCCCAACTAAAAAGGGGCAGCGAATTATAGTGAGATTCACCACCCCTGACAACCTGAACGTGCAGGATTTAATCAGCCTTTCTCGACCTGGCTGAAGTCCAGTTCTACCGGAGTAGAACGACCGAAGATCAGAACCGACACCTTCAGGCGGCTCTTTTCGTAGTCGACTTCTTCTACCACGCCGTTGAAATCGGCAAACGGACCATCGGCCACACGCACCATTTCGCCCGGTTCGAAGAGGGTCTTCGGCTTCGGCTTGTCGTGCGCATCTTGCAGACGGTTCAGAATGGCATCGGCTTCCTTGTCGGAAATCGGTGCTGGGCGATCGGAGGTACCGCCGATAAAGCCCATGACACGTGGCACGTTACGTACCAAGTGCCAGCTGGTTTCGTCCATGACCATTTGGACCAGGACATAACCCGGGAAAAACTTGCGCTCACTCTTGCGCTTCTGGCCAGCACGCATCTCGACCACTTCTTCGGTCGGGACCAGCACTTCGCCAAACTTGTCTTCCATGCCGTGCATCTTGATATGCTCGCGCAGGGATTTGGCAACCCGGCCTTCATAGCCAGAGAATGCCTGCACGACATACCATCTCATACGTTGTTCACGTTGCTCAGTCATGGTTTTTCCTTACACACCGGTAATGATATTGACCAACCAGACCAGGGCGCCATCCAGTACAAACAGCAGCAGACCCATAACGGCAGTCACCGCCAGCACAATCAGGGTTGTCTGAATGGCTTCCTGACGGGTCGGCCATACGACCTTGCGCACTTCAAGGCGGGATTCACGGGCAAATGCCAGTGTGGCCTTACCCTTGGTGGTTTGCAGCGCCAGCGCACCGGCAACCGCGATCACAACGACCACACCCACAGCGCGGACGATGACTGACACTCCGCCACTCAGCAGGTAGTTACCCACCACTGCGGCTGCCAGGATGATGAAAACCAGGCCCCAAAGCAGGGTATCCTTGCTTCCGCCTTGGCTCTCAGTATTCACACTCATACAACCTACCTGTATCTGACGTTATCAAAGACACAAAAGCCCCGCACATGGCGAGGTATTTGGCAGGGGCGGAGGGATTCGAACCCCCAACCATCGGTTTTGGAGACCGCTGTTCTACCAATTCGAACTACGCCCCTGCATAAGAAAGCCCCTAGTATAGGGGCTTTCATCAACCATTGTAAGCCTGGATTACTCGATAACCTTGGCTACAACGCCGGCGCCAACGGTACGGCCGCCTTCACGGATTGCGAAGCGCAGACCTTCGTCCATCGCGATCGGGCAGATCAGGGTAACAACCATCTTGATGTTGTCGCCCGGCATCACCATCTCTACGCCTTCCGGCAGCTCGATGGTTCCGGTCACGTCGGTAGTACGGAAGTAGAACTGCGGACGGTAGCCCTTGAAGAACGGGGTGTGACGACCACCTTCTTCCTTGGACAGAACGTACACTTCAGATTCGAACTTGGTGTGCGGGGTGATGGTACCCGGCTTGGCCAGTACTTGACCACGCTCTACGTCTTCACGCTTCACGCCACGCAGCAGTGCGCCGATGTTCTCGCCTGCACGACCTTCGTCCAGCAGCTTACGGAACATTTCAACACCGGTACAAGTGGTATTCGAGGTATCCTTGATACCTACGATTTCCACTTCTTCACCTACCTTCACGATACCGCGCTCTACACGACCGGTTACTACAGTACCACGGCCTGCGATAGAGAATACGTCTTCGATCGGCATCAGGAACGGCATGTCGATTGCGCGCTCCGGCTCCGGAATGTAGGTATCCAGGTGGGTGGCCAGTTCCAGGATCTTCTCTTCCCAAGCGGCGTCGCCTTCCAGGGCCTTCAGAGCAGAACCACGAACAACCGGCAGGTCATCACCCGGGAAGTCGTACTCGGACAGCAGTTCACGAACTTCCATCTCAACCAGTTCGAGCAGCTCTTCGTCATCAACCATGTCGCACTTGTTCATGAACACGATGATGTACGGAACGCCTACCTGGCGACCCAGCAGGATGTGCTCACGGGTTTGCGGCATCGGGCCGTCAGTGGCAGCTACTACCAGGATTGCGCCGTCCATCTGGGCAGCACCGGTGATCATGTTCTTAACGTAGTCGGCGTGACCCGGGCAATCTACGTGGGCGTAGTGACGGGTAGCAGTGTCGTATTCTACGTGGGAGGTGTTGATGGTGATACCACGCTCACGCTCTTCCGGTGCCTTGTCGATTTGGTCGAAGGCGAAAGCCTTACCACCGAAGTGCTTGGCCAGCACGTTGGTGATAGCGGCGGTCAGGGTGGTCTTACCGTGGTCAACGTGGCCGATGGTACCCACGTTAACGTGCGGTTTATTACGCTCAAATTTCTCTTTAGACATGATCGTCCCTCTAAACTAACGCTGAGTACGCGGTGGCAAGCTAACCACAGAACAGTTTATTACATGCGGATGGATTACGCTGGGGCAGGCAAGACGTGGTGCTGATAGGCAGAATCGAACTGCCGACCTCATCCTTACCAAGGATGCGCTCTACCGACTGAGCTATATCAGCATCTTGGAGCGGGCAGCGGGAATCGAACCCGCATCATCAGCTTGGAAGGCTGAGGTAATAGCCATTATACGATGCCCGCATTTCTCTAACCCAGATAACTCATACCGCAGAGAAATGGTGGAGGGAGAAGGATTCGAACCTTCGAAGGCAGAGCCGTCAGATTTACAGTCTGATCCCTTTGGCCGCTCGGGAACCCCTCCGTTCACCCCAGTGTCGCAACGGAATAATGCTTGCACCCGTTGTGATGGCTGTGATTACGTACAAAAGACACAGCCGACACTAAAGCGTCGCGCATTTTATTGTAAGCGCAGGGGTGATGCAACAGATCGAAAGCGCAAAAGCCGCGTCAGATCGGCAAAAGTATCACCTTTTCCCCTCTTCCGGCCCCCTATCCTGCTTTTTCTTGTGGCTCCCCCCCCCATGGTGTATGGTCGCCGTGCCCGGTCAACGAACGATAACACCATGACAAGAGAGCATAATCCCTACCTGCAATTTACCCGTGAGCAATGGGCAACACTGCGTGATTCGGTCCCGCTCACCCTTACCGAACAGGACTTACAAACCCTGCGCGGCATCAATGAACGGGTATCGTTGAGTGAGGTAGAGGCTATCTATCTGCCACTGTCGCGTCTCATCAATCTCTATGTCCGGGCCAAGCAACGTCGCAGCCGCGTGCTGGAACAGTTTCTTGGGCAAGCTCGTAGCAATACGCCCTATATCATCAGCATCGCTGGCAGTGTAGCCGGCGGCAAAAGCACCACCGCGCGTATTTTGCAGGCGCTGCTCGAGCGCTGGGCCGATCACCCCAAGGTCGAACTGATCACCACTGACGGTTTCCTCTACCCCAATGATGAGCTGGAAAAGCGCGGACTGATGCGCCGCAAGGGCTTCCCCGAGTCTTACGATATTCGTCATCTGGTGGAATTTGTCGCCAATGTCCGCGCCGGGCACGAGCAGGTTGAAGCTCCGGTCTATTCGCACTTGGTGTACGACATCATTCCTGATGAGAAGAAGGTGGTGGAGCAGCCGGATATTCTGATTCTGGAAGGACTCAACGTACTGCAAAGCGGCATGGACTATCCAGAGCAGCCTCACCGGGTGTTTGTCTCCGACTTCGTCGACTTCTCCATCTATGTCGATGCCGATGATGACTTGCTGCGCAGCTGGTACATCGATCGCTTCCTGAAATTTCGCAGCGGCGCGTTTTCAGACCCCAACTCCTACTTCCACCACTATGCCCAGTTGTCGGAAGCGGAGGCCACCGGGATTGCCAACAACATCTGGGAAGAGATCAACTACCGCAATCTGGTGGAAAACATCCTGCCCACCCGCGAGCGGGCCAATCTGATCCTGACCAAGGGACCACAGCATGCGGTCGAACAGGTCAAGCTTCGCAAATAAGCGATTCAGAGAATGAAAAAAGGTGGCATATGCCACCTTTTTTCATTTCAAGTCAACACATTACAGCACCATGGCCGCAATCCAGCCAAACACCAGCAACGGGATGTTGTAGTGGATAAAGGTCGGCACCACGCTGTCCCAGATATGGTCATGCTGACCATCGGCATTGAGGCCCGATGTCGGCCCCAGCGTGGAGTCCGAGGCAGGCGAGCCAGCATCACCCAGCGCACCGGCCGCACCGACCAGCGCGATGGTCGCCAGCGGCGAGAAGCCGAGTTGCACGCACAGCGGCACATAGATGGTGGCGATGATCGGGACGGTCGAGAAGGACGAGCCGATCCCCATGGTGATCAGCAAGCCGACAAACAGCATCAAGAACGCCGCCATTCCCTTGTGACCGGCCATCATGCCGGAGACCGACTGCACCAGCGTGTCCACCCCGTGGGTCGCCTTCATCACCGCAGCAAAGCCAGCGGCCGAGATCATGATAAAGCCGATCAGCGACATCATACGCACGCCTTGAGTAAAGGCGTCCTGGCTCTGCCGAAACGGAATCACCCCGCCCAGCGTAAAGATGATAAAGCCGGCCAAGGCTCCCAGCACAATGCTGTCGGTGGTCAATTGCAAGCCAAGTGCCACGGCAATCGCCAGCAGCGCGACCCAGATGTGGTTGAGATTGAGATCCACGGTTTCCGGCTCGGCAGCCAGAATCTTGTCCAGATCGTATTGGCGTGGTTTGCGATAAGAGAAGAACACCGCCACCAGCAGCCCGAGGAACATACCGGCAACCGGAATGGCCATGGCCAGCGTCAGTTGCCCCGGCGCGACCGGCACCCCGTTGTCAATCAGGTTCTTGGCGAGGATGGTGTTGAGAAAAATCCCGCCAAAGCCGACCGGCAGCAGCATATAGGTAGCGGTCAGGCCAAAGGTGATGATGCAGGCCACCTGACGGCGGTCGATCTGCATCTGCGCCATCACATGCAGCAGCGGCGGGATCAGGATCGGAATAAAGGCAATATGCACCGGGATCAGGTTTTGCGACGAGATAGAGACCAGCAGGATAGCCACCAGCAGCAGGCTCTTGACCCACAGTATTTGGCCCGGCGAGGCCTCTTTGCCCAGCTGGCTGATCACCTTGTTGGCCAGCAAGTCGGTGATACCGGAGCGGGAGATTGCCACCGCAAAGGCGCCCAACATGGCGTAGGAGAGCGCAATCTCGGCGCCGCCACCCAAACCACCGGTGAAGGTTGACAGGGTATCAGAGAGCGAGAGACCGCCCACCAGACCGCCGACAATGGCACCGATACTCAGTGACACGACGACATTGATGCGCAACAGACTGAGCACCAGCATCAGACTGACCGCGACGACAACAGGGTTCATTGCATTTCCTTTATTTTTGCAGGTCGCAAGTTGCAGAAAAGGGCGCCTAAATTGGCCAACTTCGGCAGGAATGTCTAGAAAAATCTGGCTGGTTCAGTTCCAGCCAGACAAACTACTGGCTGCGCCGGCTCATTGCGGACGCAGCGACACCTCACCACCCACAAACAGCGCCATGCCCTGCTCGGTTTCGAGTCGCAGGGCGCCACGATCATCGATGCCGCGAGCGATACCAAATACTTCCCGCTCGCCCATCAGTAACTTGACCGGCCGGCCACTGAAACTGTCGAGCTGATTCCAGCGCTCCACAAACGGCGCCAGTCCGTCACGTTCAAAGCGCAGCATGGTCTCTTGCAGGCTGCGACCAACACTGACGGCAAGCTGGTTGCGATCCACCGGATCACGGCTCAGTTCTCGTAGTTCGACCCAGGCTTGATCGATCTTCTCGGCTTCGCGATCAGGCATCGCCAGATTGATGCCGACCCCGACGACCAGGTGACAGAGGCTGCCGGCACTACCGCTCATCTCAACCAGAATGCCGGCCAATTTGCGCCCTTCGTAATAAATGTCGTTGGGCCACTTGAGCTGAACACCGTGATAACCGAGCGATTCCAGTGCGTCGACCACCGCCACCCCCACCGCGAGGCTCAGCCCCATAACGGCCGCCATGCCCTGCTCCAGCCGCCAATAGAGGCTGATAATCAGCTGGCAACCAAAGGGGGAGACCCAAGGCTTACCACGGCGACCACGCCCCGCAGTCTGACATTCGGCCAGACAGAGTGAACCGGATTGCAGCTGCCCCACCCGCTCCAGCAGAAACTGGTTGGTTGAATCGATGACCGGGAAAACGTGCACCGGCGCCATCGGCAAGGCACTTTGCAGCAGCGCTTGATCATAGAGCGCCAGCGGCAAGGCCAATCGATGGCCACGACCGGTCAGGCTGTAAACATCCAGTCCCAGTGCCTTGAGTGCAGCCACATGTTTACTGACCGCCGCCCGACTGATTCCCAGTTGCTCACCCAGTTGCTCGCCGGAGTGAAACTCGCCATCGGCCAGAATCGCCAGCAACGCCTGGCGGATCGGGGTCAGACTCATGCCATCACCTCATGCAGAAACACTTCACCCTGCGCGCCCATAAAGCGCACTTCATGCTCCAGTGTCACCCCAAAACGGGCTGCCACGGTATCGCGGACATGCGCCGCCAGGGCCAGCAGGTCGGCGGCGCGCGCTCCACCCCGGTTGACCAGCACCAGCGCTTGCTCTTGATGCACGGCGGCCTGACCAATGGCGTATCCCTTGAGACCACACTGATCAATAAGCCAACCCGCCGCCAACTTGGCCTGCCCCTCACCCGCCGGGTAGAGCGGCATGGACGGGTAATCCGCCTTGAGCCGGTCGGCCAGTGCCTTCGCCACCACCGGATTTTTGAAAAAGCTGCCGGCATTACCAAGCACTGCCGGATCAGGCAGCTTGGCCTTGCGGGTGTCGCAGACGATATCAAATACCGCCTGCGGCGTGGCCCGATCGCCAAGCGCCGCCAGCGGGCCGTAAGAGAGCACCGGTTGCCACTGTTTGGGCAATCGCAGACCGACGGCCACAATCAGGTGTGACTCCTGATATTCATGCTTGAAAATGCTGTCGCGATACCCAAAACGGCAATCGTCAGCACTGATACGCTCGGCAGCGCCATCCCCCCAACGCAGGGTATCGACATAGGCACAGAAACGCGCCAGCTCAACGCCGTAGGCACCGATATTCTGCACCGGCGCTGCCCCAACACAGCCCGGGATCAGCGCCAGATTTTCCAGCCCCGGCATCCCCTGCTGCAGGCAGTAACAGACCAACTCGTGCCAGTTCTCACCCGCTGCCGCATGCAGCAACCAGTGGTCGCCCTCATCCTCAACCCGAATGCCCTTGAGGCGATTGACCAGCACCAAGCCGGCAAAATCACAGGTAAACAACACATTGCTGCCGCCACCGAGCACCAGACGCGGCAGCGTGTTCCAGCGCGGATCGCTGCGCACGGCGGCAAATTCTGTCAGAGATTCGAGCGTGACCAACCACTGTGCGGCGGCTGGCAGAGAGAAGGTGTTGTAGTCGAGCAATTCGGCGTGAGGCAGCGGTGTCATCTGCAAATATCCAGTGCGAAAGAGGCGTCAGTCTACCTCAAATGATTGGTCGCGGAAAAATTGCGTCCACTTTTCCTGTATCCTTACCTGGATTAAAGTAATCGTTTCCAATTCAGCGGGAATCCCTATGAACAGCCAATTTGCCGTGATCGGGCTGGGTCTTTTTGGCAGTGCCTTGTGTGAAGAGCTGGAGCATCAGGATGCTCAGGTACTGGCCATCGATATCGACGAGACCAAGACCCGTCAGGTGGCCACCTTCTGCAGCCACACTATTGTGGCCGACGCCACTGACGAAGCCACGGTCGCGGAACTGGGTCTGGCCGACTACGACATCGTCTTTGTGGCGATCGGTGACAGCCTCGAAACCAGCATTCTGACGACGCTGGTTCTCAAGGAGGCGGGCGTGAAGAAGGTGTGGGTCAAGGCTCGGGACAAGTTCCACGCCAAAATCCTGCAGAAAGTGGGGGCCGACAAGGTCATCAACCCCGAGTGGGACATGGGACGCCGGGTGGCCCAGAGCATGCTCGACAACCGCCTGTTTGACTATCTCGAATTGGGCCACGACATGGTGCTGACCGAATTCGTGATCGGTCTGCAGCAAAATGGCCGCACCTTGGGCGATCTGCATCTGCTGCAACAGAGCCAGTTCCAACTGCTGGCACTCAAGCGCGGTGAGGTGCTGCACAACGTACTGACCGGCAAGATGGACCTGCAACTGGGTGACATCCTGATCCTGGCCGGCAACAAGCACGCCATCGACCACTGGCTTTCCACCCTATGACCGGTCGCTGGCGCAGCAGCTTCGCCTTCCGTCTGCAGCAGGATGAGTCCCGCTGGAGTGAAGCCAAGCTCATCCTCAACAGTTTCCTGATTATCCTGCTGGTCGGGACCGTGTTGCTGGTGCAACCCTCCAGCCACAACGGTCAGGTCACGGTGATCGACGCCCTGTTTACCGCCACCTCGGCCATCAGCGTGACCGGTCTTGGCGTGGTAGACACCGGCACCGTCTTTACCCTGCAGGGACAGATATTTCTGATCCTGCTGATGGAGATTGGCGGTCTCGGTCAGATGACCATGACGGTGCTGCTACTGGCCCTGCTGAGCAAGCGGGTCAGCCTGCGCCAGCAGGTGTTGGCCAAAGAGGCGCTCGGTCAGGAGGGCTCCATCAACATAGTCCGGCTGGTCAAGCGGATCATTCTGTTCGCCTTTATCGCCCAACTGATCGGCACCGCCCTGATGGCGATCCGCTGGGTACCGGAGATGGGCTGGGAGCATGGCGTCTATGTCAGCTTCTTCCATGCCGCGTCGGCCTTTAACAACGCCGGGTTCTCGCTGTTTGCCAACAACTTGATGGACTATCGCGATGACTCACTGATCAGCCTGACCATTTGCGCCCTGCTGATCCTCGGTGGTATCGGTTTTAGCGTCATCATGGATGTAGTGCGTCAACGGCGCTGGCGCCGGCTCAAGTTGCACAGCAAGTTGATGCTGACCGGCACCCCGTTGCTGCTGCTGATCGGGACGCTGGTGTTTTGGGCCCTCGAGCACAACAACCACGGGACGTTGGCCGGTGCCAGCTTCGGCCACCAGATGCTGGCGGCGTTCTTCCACTCGGCCAGCGCCCGCACCGCCGGTTTCAATACGGTGGATATCGGTCATTTCACGGCGCCGGCACTGCTGTTCATGATGGCGCTGATGTTTATCGGTGCCGGAACCTCCTCCACCGGTGGTGGTATCAAGGTGACCACCTTCGCCGTGGTGATTCTGGCAACCCGCGCCTTTCTGACCAAACAGCCGCACACCTCGGCCTTTGGCCGAACGATCTCGGCGCAGGCGGTAACCCGTTCGCTGGCCATCATCATCGTCAGTGCCATGGTGCTGTTTGTCGCCATGTTCCTGCTGATGATCACCGAGAAACTGCCGTTCGATAAGATCATGTTCGAGGTGGTGTCAGCGTTCGCCACTGTGGGGCTCTCCACCGGGATCACCTCCTCGTTGACGCCAATTGGCAAGGTCATTCTGGTGCTGGTGATGATCTGCGGCCGTCTTGGTCCCTTAACGCTGGCCTTTATGCTGGCGCGTCCGACCGAGAGCCGAATTCGCTACCCGGAAGAGAACGTTTACACCGGTTAAAGCAACGAGGGCCCCACGGGCCCTCGCTACTTTCAGGCGGCTTTCGCCGGTCGTTTGCTGCCACTGCTCTTGCGCCGGGTAAAACGGCGCTTGGGAGCCTCACTCTTGGGCAGAGCGCGAAACCCACCGCCATCGCTGGTGCGGGCATCCTCGATCAGCTGGCGCAACTGCTGCTCCAGCGGCCCCATAAAGTGCTGATAACTCTCCTGACGCTCACCGATCCGCCCGAGTGACTGCTCCCACAACGCCGTCATATCCGGGCGACTGGCGCTTTGCGGCAGCGCGGTGATCAGCGCCTGCCCGGTCGGCGTCGCCTTGATGCTCTTGCCCTGGCGGGTCAGGAAGCGACGCTTGAACAGCAGCTCGATAATCCCGGCGCGCGTGGCTTCGGTGCCCAGCCCATCGGTCTCGCGCAGGATTTTGCGGATCTCCGGGTCCTGCACATAACGTCCAATCCCGGTCATGGCTGCCAGCAAGGTCGCATCGGTAAAAGGTTTGGGCGGCTGGGTCACTTTTTCCAGCAACTCGCCACGTTCACACTGCACGATGTCGCCCTGCTTGAGGGCAGGCAGCGTGCCGGCTTGCTCCTCGTCGTCATCCTCTTCGACACCCAGCAGACTCTTCCAGCCTGCTTTAAGAATACGGCGCGCTTTCGCCTCAAACAGGCCACCCTGAATGCGCACCAGCACCTTGCTGTCGTTGTACTCAAACGGTGGATAAAACTGCATCAGATACTGACGGGCCACCAGCGCGTACACCTTGGCCTCATCAGCTGACAGGCTGGCCGGATTACCGCTTTTCTCGGTCGGGATGATGGCGTGATGCGCCTCCACCTTGCCGTCATTCCATGCCTTGCTGCGCAGCCGCCCATCGGCTTTCTCCACTGCGCTGGCCAGGGCCGGCGCGGTCACGGCAATCGCCTGGCGTACCTGTCCGGCACGGCCAAAGTGCTCAGCCGGCAGATGGCGGCTGTCAGAACGTGGATAGGTAATCAACTTGTGCCGCTCATAAAGCGCCTGACAGATATCGAGCACCCGCTTGGCATCCATGCCAAACCGCTTGGCGGCATCGATCTGCAAGCTGGAGAGGTTGTAAGGAAGGGGCGCAGCCTGCTTCTTGGCCTTCTCGTCAACCGATTCCACCGTTCCGCTCTGGCCCTGAATACGGTTGACCACATTCTCGGCCAGCTTGCGATTGAGCACTCGCCCCTCTTCGTCCTGCCACGGCAGGCAGGCCTCTGACGGCAGCCATTTAGCACTAAACGGCTCGCCAGCGGCGCTGCGCAAATGGGCCAGCACTTCATAGAAGGGCTTGGGCACAAAGGCCGCAATCTCCTGATCCCGCCGCACCACCAGCCCCAGCAGCGGAGTCTGCACCCGGCCGACCGACAGCAGCTGATCGCAGCCGGCTTTGCGGCCCACCAGGGTGTAGGCGCGGGTCATGTTGATGCCATACAGCCAGTCGGCGCGGGTGCGCGCCAATGCCGAGACCGCCAACGGCACGAACTCGTGGTTATCACGCAGCTGCTCCACGGCCCGGCGCACGGCGGGCGGATTCATGTCGCTAATCAGACAACGGCGTACCGGCTTGCTTTTTGGGTAACCGAGGTAGTCGATCACCTCATCCACCAGCAGTTGCCCTTCCCGGTCAGGGTCTCCGGCGTGTACCACTTCATCGGCCTGCTTGATCAGCTTGCGCAGCACCGCCAGCTGCCCCTTGGTTTTGGCCTTGGGGTTGAGCTGCCAGCGTTCGGGGACGATCGGCAGATGCTCCATCCGCCACTGCTTGAAAGACGCATCGTAGGCATCCGGCTCGGCTTGCTCCAGCAGATGGCCGATACACCAGCTGACAATGTCACCTTGCCCGGTCTCGATAAAACCATCCCCTTTCTTGTGCGGCTTGGGCAGCACATCGGCAATGGCGCGCCCGAGACTGGGCTTCTCGGCAATGAAGAGTCGCATGACGGGTTACTCGCATACTGTATATGCAAACAGTATATTAACCCTGCGGCCGGATACCAAGTCAGATCGGCTGATCGTGCACAGCGCGAAAGACCTTTTCGCTATCGAGCAGGGCGGCATAACCGAGCGCCACCTCAACCCCCTGACTCAGCACAAAACCGGTCAGTTGCTCACGCACCACCCGGCGCAGCTCCTCTGGCTGCCACGGCTTGGCCAGGTAGTAATCGAGCCCGCCCTGATTGATCGCCGAGATCGTCGCCTCCAGCCCGGCTTGACCGGTCAGCAGCAACTTGCGGCTGGCCTTGGTCAAACTGCGGCGGTTCAGTTGGATCAGAAAATCGACCCCCTGCATGCCGGGCATCATATGGTCACAGAGGATCAGGGCCAGTTGGCCGCCCTCCTCTTCCCACTCTTCAATCACGGCGATCCCCTCTTCAGCACTCTCGGCGCCCTCCAGCTCAAAACGGCTGCGCAGTGGCGCCAAGTCGTGCATGACGGCATCCAGCACTTCGCGTTCATCATCTACGCACAGGATCAGATAGGGTTTATTCATGCCTTGTCCTCTTCACTGTCGTCTGGTCCACCCAGGGGCAGCCACACCTGCATGCAGGTTCCCTGGCCCGGAGTCGAGTTCACCTCGATTCTCCCTCTGTGTTGCTGCACCACCTGCTGGCAGACGCTCAGGCCGATGCCCAGCCCGAAGTGCCCTTCCCGTTTGGTGGTGTGGTTCAGCTCGAAAATATGCGGCAGCCGCTCGGCTTCAATGCCGCAGCCAGAATCCTCAATCTCAACCGTGACCCAGCCGGGCTCCGGCTGCGCGGTGCGCACGCTGAGTGTTCCGGGTTCGGTCATGGCGTCGAGCGCATTGGCCAGCAGGTTGGTCCACACCTGTTGCAGCGAACCCGGGTAACAACGTAGGTGCGGCAGATCCTGATACTCGCGCACCACCTCATGCTGCTTGAGCCGGTTTTCAAAGATCATCAGGGTATCTTCCAGCCCCTCATGCAGATCGCTGAATACTGGGGCCCGGCTATCTTCGCGCACATACTGTTTCAGGCTGCGCACCAGGTCGCCGATACGGCGGGCACACACTTCGATATTGCGCAGGAACATGCCGGCCTCGTGGAACTGCTCCAGCTGCGACAACAAAGCGTCGCGCTCGGGGCCGCTGAGCAGAGAGAACCAGCCGCGCCAGCTCACCTCATCATCCAGCCGCATCTTCACCGCCAACCGGGCCTGCTGCCGGTCGCCAAAACGCCCTTCTGCCTGCCGTGCCCGCTCGCGCTGGACACTGGTCGATAGCGCCTGAACCTGCATCGCCCGGCACAAAGTAAGATTACCAAGCGTCTTGTGCTCAGGCTGCAGATCAAGATTGACCAGATCCGGGATCAACTCGCTTAACGTCGCGCTCCCCCGAATAATGGCAGACACCGGGTTGTTCAGCTCGTGGGCCACCCCAGCCACCAGCTGGCCCAGCATCACCATCTTTTCGTTCTCCACCAACTGACGATAGGCTTCATTCAGTGAGTGCAGGGTACGCTGCAGCTCCATCTTGGTGTTGATACTGTTTTGCAGACGACGGTTAAAGTGACGCAGCAGCAGGTTGGTAAACGCCGGCAGCAGATCGCTCTGGCTACCCATCACCTCGGCAAACAGGCGCTTGTCGAGTTTAATGACATCGGTGTGCGCCAGCGTGATGCCGGTGGTGAACGCCGGTTCACCGGTCACAAACGACATACCACCCACCAGCGCCCCGCCCTGATAGCGCACCACCTCTTGCTCCACCCCGCTCTCGTCGCGCTTGCGTAGCACCACTTCGCCGCTGGCAATCAGCCAGAGAAAATCGTTGCGCTCCCCCTCGCGGGTCAGCACATGGCCCGGGCTATAGCGCCGACAGGCATGCCCCTCGTCACGCTCGGCAAAAAAGCGCAGCAATCCGTCGAGCACCTGCTGTGACACCGCTTCGTCACTGTCATGGGTGTAATCCATGAAACCTTCGCGGTACTCGGCCAATTTGCGATCGACATGAGCCTCCACCAGCGAACGCTGATCCAGCACCTGCACATAGTCGAGCAGGTCAGCCTGCGGATGCGCCATGACAAACTGGCTGGCCAGCCCGGTGACGGTGCGGTGCAACTCATCGGCCTGCAATCGGTGTTCGGGCAGCGCAAGCAGACGGCATGGCGCGTGAGAGCGGGCCAAAAGGGCTACCTCTTGTGGCCAGTGCCCGTCGTGAATCAATACGGCAGGAGCCTGCCCCTGACTTTGCAGGGCTGCCAGTTGCCGATCCGCATCTGCCGGTGTCGCGGCTGCCAGCAGCAGAAAGTGGGATCGCAAGCATGACAGGTCGATCAACAACTGTTCACGCAGCTGCGGATCGGGGCTGAGACAGAGCAGGGCAAAGGTTGGCATGGTCAGACTCCGGCATGAATCTGACCCAAATATATCAATAAAGAGGTAGTTATTTTGCGAACTGGTTAACAGCGTGAGGCAGCTGCAGATCGATCCACACTAACCGATGATCCGATGAGACCCGCTTCCCCTCCTCACCATCGGCGTTCTCACACAGATAACGCAGGGGATCTCCCGGCGCTGGCCAAAACACGCCACTATCCAGCCAGCGGCATTCGCGCGAGGGAAGCACATAGTCGAGCCGCAGAGGACGAAGCTGGGTCCAGTAGGCCGGCTCACCACGGCTTGGCGGTCGCCCTGCCGCAAATGCCAGTCCTCCGCCAGAGCGGGGAACTCGTGCCCCTTCCAGCGTGCCACCCTGCACTCTCGGATGAGTCAGTAGACGCCGAATCATGCTGCGCTCTCCGTCCCCATCACAGGGGTCAGCATTGAAATCCCCCAGCAGGACAAACGGTTCGCCCGGTGCTAATCCACCCACCTGGCCAGCATCATCCACCAGATAGTCGGCCCCATCGAGATAGTCATAAAACAGCCGTACTTCGTCATGATTACGGGCGCGATTAATGGGGTTGAACACCGGCGGGGTCGGGTGCATGGCCAGCAGATGCAACACCTGACTGCCGACGAGTAACGGCAGGTCGAGGTGGTTTTTTGATGAGAGCCGCATCAGCTCGCGCAATGGGGGTGACCAGCGCCGTGGCAGACGGGCACCAGGCATGCGCGCCCAGGGGAAGTGGCGAAAGCTGCGAACCCGCGCGTCATCGAGTGGAAAGCGCGAGAGCAGCGCCATCCCATATTGACCGTGAAAATCGCCAAAACCGAAGCAATCTCGCGGGGCACGAATCACCCCGTCACCGTCGAGATCGCACGGCAATAACTCGCCGGTATTGGTCGCCAGCAGGCGGCGTACCGGATAATGAATGGGGGTGCTGCCATGCCAGCTCTGCGCCAGATAGCGGTCACAGAAGGCATGCAGTCCGCGCTCATCACGCCCCTCACCATCGTGGTCAAACTCGCACAATAGCAGGATATCAGGGCGCACCCGCTGGATGATCTCGGCGAGGTTCTCCAGTTGGGCCGAGCCACCCTGCAGCAACTCACGGGTGAGATCACCCGCCGCCGGTCGATCCAGCGCAACGTTAAAGGTGGCGACGCGCACGCTGTCGCGGTCATGCCCAAGTTCCGTCATTGTGTCGAGCCATCCCCTTCGTGGACGATCTGGTTACGCCCTTGCCGCTTGGCGGCATAGACTAGCGCATCCACCCGTTGCAGGCACTCCAGACCGCCGCCCTGCACCCGCACCAGCCCACCGCTGAGCGTCACCCGCAGGCCACCTTCACGCCAATGCAGCAGCGCAACTTCTTGGCGCAGATCTTCCATCATGGCCAGTGCCAGCTGCTCGTTGTCCACCAGCAGCATCACCACCAGCTCTTCTCCGCCATAACGGCAGAACCAACCGTGCTGACTGAACAGGGCCATGCCGGTAGTGGCCACGCGCCGCAGTACGGTATCCCCGGTTTGATGGCCATAGGTATCGTTGATGAGCTTGAAGTGATCGAGATCGATCATGCCCAAGTAGAAGGGATGCCGGCTCTCGAGCAGCGCTTGCAACTGCTCGTCAAAAAAGTGCCGATTATACAGGCCGGTCAATCGATCCAGATTGGCCTGCTGACGCGCCAACTCATAACCCTGACCCACTGCATCGAGCTCGGCATAGACATGGCTCAGCTCGCGCATGGCGGTGCGTGGCGGCGCTTCTTTATCGCCACTGGCCGAGCGGATTACGCCACTTAGCTCCGCCAGCATGCGCCGAAAATAGCTCGACCAGATCAGCGCCATCAACAGATAGAGCAGCGATGAGAGCGCCACCATGTAGAACACATTGAGCAGCGCGGTGTGCTTGATACTATCCAACTCGGCGGTAGGCAACACGCTGATCAATATCCAGTCCTGCAGGGGCAGCGTCAGATAGGAGACATAGTACTGCGCCTGCTGGTCCACAAACTGTCCCTCCTGGCCCAGCAGCCGAGGCAACCAGTTGGGATACTCCATGATTTTGAGCAGACGGGCGTCATCGGGGTGAGCCACCAGCTGTCCGTTACGGTTCACTATCATCTGCATGCTGCGCATGTGGGTGCCGGGCACTTCCATCACCCGGGAGAGACGGTTGAGCGCAAAGTCGATAGCAAACACACCGCGCACCCTTTTGTGTTCATCGAGCAGTGCCCGCGACATGCCCATCACCAGATCGTGATTAAGGTAGTCATAGTAGGGCGGGACCCAGACGGTCTGGTCAGGATGCGCTTGAGCCAGCCGGTACCAGGGGCGATAGCGGGGATCAAACTGCTCATCCGGGACCCAGGCCGGCGTGATAAACATTCGCCGCTGCTCGGTGCCGACATAGATATATTTAAGGTCGCTACGCAGTGAGAAGAAGAATTGCCAGTCCACCTGATAGCGCTGGATTATCTGCGGATCGGCCGCCAGAAAATCCCGGTAATCGAGACGCTCATAGAGCAGATTGAACTGCCGTTGCAGGTTGTCCAGATAGGGCGTGACATAGACAGTGCGAATGCGACGGTTCTGATCCATCAAATCTTGTTTAAGCTCTTTTTCCAGTTCAGAGCTCAAATGCAGGTAATAGATAGACCCCAGTAGCAGCACCGGCACAAACAACAGCAACAGGGCCAGCCGCATCCGTCTTGCCAGGGACCAGGCGCTCTCTTGTCGACTCATGGCAACCCGCACATCTCCCGTATACTCCCCCGACTGGGCGTGTGTGAAGCATAACAGGCTCTTTCAAAGCCTGTCCAAAACCGGCCGGATCGGGGCATAATGGATCTTTTGACACACTGGGCAAGCAGGTCGATGACCGCACGTTTTGCCCGTCATGGATGAGAAGATGCAATCCAATCTGATGTTACTGATGGCCGCCGCCATCTGGGGGATGGGCTTTGTTGCCCAGCGCCTCGGTATGGATCACATGGGTCCATATACCTTTAATGGCCTGCGCTTTCTGCTCGGTGCCCTTTCTCTGCTGCCGCTGATTTTCTGGCTGCGTCGTCGCTCGGCGCCGACCCCGGCTGGTGAGCGCAGTGAGCTGCTACGTGGTGGTCTGTGGGCCGGTCTGATCCTGTTTACTGCCGCGTCGCTGCAGCAGGTTGGATTGCTTTATACCACCGCGGCCAAGGCCGGTTTTATCACCGGTTTCTATATCATTCTGGTGCCGCTGCTCGGACTGCTACTGCGCCACAAGACCGGAACCAACACCTGGGTAGGCGCCGCCATCGCGCTGGCGGGGCTCTATCTGCTCAGCGTGACCGAGTCGTTTACCATGAACATTGGTGACCTGCTGCAAGTCGCTGGCGCCCTGTTTTGGGCTATTCACCTGCTGGTGCTGGATCACTACTCGAGCCGGGTGGCACCGATCAAACTGGCTGCCACCCAGTTTGTGGTGTGCGGCGCACTGAGCCTGTGCGTGGCCTTTATGCTGGAGATCCCGACCGTGGCCGGCGCCGTGGCTGGCTGGCAAGCGCTGCTCTACGCCGGACTGATCTCGGTCGGGGTCGGTTACACCCTGCAAGTGCTGGGACAACGCAACGCCCATCCGGCCCACGCTGCCATCATCCTCAGTCTGGAGACGGTGTTTGCCGCCATCGGTGGAGTCTTGCTGCTCGGAGAGCATCTGGACAGCCGCGGCATGCTGGGCAGTGCCCTGATGCTGGCCGGGATGTTGATCTCCCAGCTGAAATTGCCGCGCTGGCTATCACCTCGCCGTAGTCAGGCACCATCCAGCGAAGGGTAAACAAGCAGGGCGCCAACAGGCGCCCTTTGCATCTTTTGGCGCTCAACCCGCAATGCTGGAGTAGAAGCTCACGTCATCGCGTACCGGATCGTTGCTCGAGCTGTGATACAGCTCAAAGCAGGGGCGCACCTCATCAAACTCAAGACCGGCCGCCACGATATCGTTGATGTGATCCTGCCAGCGCGCACCGTATTCGCTGCGATCGGTAATCACGAAGCGGGAGCGGGCATAGCGGCCCGCCGGCACCACCTGAATTTCCACCTCCCCCTCTGCGCCTGTGCTCGCCGGGACCGTGACCCCGATATCGGTGCGACATTGCGCCGGGTCGGTGATCTCCGGGTTATCGTGATAAATAAACACCCACTCGCCATCAGCCAGACCGCGGGCGGCTGCCCACTGATAGAGCCGGGAACAGACCACGTCATACCCCACGCCATAGGGGCCGGTGACCCGGATATAGGCCAGGGTTCGGTCGGTCAACTGTTCGGTTCTCATGGTGAAACTCCTTGTGGTTAAGAGATCTTCACCATACTCCGACCCCGTAATGGCAGCGTGTCCGGCCTTGCGCATCGTGTGTCCAATTTTGCGAATTTGCTCGGCGCTCGCCTGACGAAACGCCAGCGGCGTCATGCCAAAATGGCGGCGAAAGGCTTTGGTAAACGCCTGTGAGCTAGCAAAACCGGCCTCCAGAGCGATGCAGGTGATGCTCTGCTGGGTATTGCGCAGAGTGCGGGCGCCTCGCTCCAGTCTTAGCCGGCGCCCCATCTCCCCCGGCCCCTCGCCGGTCACCGCGGTAAACACCCGGTGAAAATGGTAGGTCGACAGACATGAGAGGCTCGCCAGTTGCTCCAGCGACGCGCCCGGATCTTGCTCAAGGGCACGCAGAGCCGGTCGCAAGCGGCGCAGATAGTCAACCATCTGGCTAGTCCCGCAGCCGCGCCATATAGAGCGCATCAACCAGCTCGCCGTTACGCAGAGCAAAGGCGCGCGCCCGCCCCTCTTCGACGAAACCGGCTTTACGATAAAGCGCCAGCGCCGCCAGGTTGTCGGCGTAAACGGTCAATTCGAGGCGGCGCAGGCCCAGCCAGTTATCGGCGAGATCGGTCGCGGCGGCCATCAGCCGGCTGCCGACACCACGCCCCGCCCAGTCATCACGCACCGCCATCCCGATATGGGCCACATGACGCCGGCGCGGATTGGGCTCGACCTGCAGACTGAGGTTACCCACTAACAGACCGTCCGCCTCGGCCACCAGCACAGTGTGACCTTCGCGCGGGGTGAGGCGTTGTTCCCAAATAACCAGCGATGGAAAAGGCAGTTGCAAGGTGCCACTTTGCGCACCCGGCATGGCGTACAGATCGCGCAAGGCAGCAGCATCTTCCTGCTCGGCGCGGCGAATCTCGATTTGCATGAATCCCTCCTTGATGGCCATCATCATGCCGCAAATGCATTCAGCTGACACCCCTGGGCAGAAAAACAAAAACCGGAGCCAATAGCCCCGGTTCTTGTATCAACATCTTAGCGTTACAGCACAGCACCCAGGCTCAGGGACGCCATGATCAGTACAGTCAGGATACCGAGCAGCGGGGCCACCCACTTCAGCCAGCGCACGTACGGGACGCGGGCGATGGCCAGACCCCCCATGACCACGGCGGAAGTCGGGGTCACCAGGTTAACGATACCGGAGGCAGACTGATAGGCAGTCACCACCAGATCGCGGCTGACGTTGGCGAAATCGGCCAGCGGAGCCATGATCGGCATGGTCAGTACGGCCAGACCGGAAGAGGACGGCACCAGAAAAGAGAGCACCACTTCCAGCCAGTACATGACGTTGATGAACACCACGGTGGAGAGACCGGTCACCATGCCTTCGGCACTGTGCAGGATGGTGTGGGTGATCATGCCCTTGTCCATGATGACCACGATACCGCGGGCGATACCGATGATCAGGGCCACGCCAAGCAGGTCACGGGCGCCGTCAATGAAGTTGGAGGTGATCTGCTCTTCGCTCATGCGGGCAATCAGGCCCACGATGATGGCGGAAGCGAGGAAGACGCCGGAGATTTCGGCCATCCACCAGCCCAGCACGGCCACACCGTAGATCATCACCCCGAAGGCACCAGCGAACAGCGCCAGCACGATCTTGCGAGTGGTGGTGAACTCGAGCATTTCCTGGCCCTTGTTGCCGAGGAAGTGTGCCTTGTTCTCTTCCATCTTGTCGGCGACCAAGGATCGGCTCGGATCTTGACGCACCATCTTGGCATAACGCATGACGTAGCCAACACAGATGATCCAGCCCACAGCCAGGATGCCGACACGCAGCCAGATACCGTCGGTGAAGGCGATACCGGCAGCGTTAGCCGCAATAACGGTGGCAAACGGGTTGATGGTGGAGCCCAGCGTACCGATACCGGCACCCAGCAGAACGGTAGCCGCAGCCACGACCGGGTCGAAGCGGGCAGCCATCATCACCGGCACCAACAGGGTGTAGAAGGGCAGCGACTCTTCGGCCATGCCATAGATGGTACCGCCAGCAGCAAACAGGGCCATCAGGATCGGAATCATCCACTCTTCACGGCCACGCAGACGGTCGGTCACGCGCTCGATACCGGCGTCGATGGCACCGGTCTTGGTCACGATGCCGAGGAAGCCACCGATGATCAGAATGAACAGGGCGACGTCAATGGCACCGGCTTCATAGGATTCATGGTTGTAGAGACCATCGATCGGAGCCAGCAGAACATCCACCACCCCTTGCGGGTTGGAGTCGACCTGCTTGTAGGTTCCGGCCACCGGGACTTCTTTGCCCAGGGCTTCGTTCATGGTCATGTCGTATTTGCCGGCGGGCACAATCCAGCTCAGGGCGGCTACCAGAGCGATCAGCACAAACAGAATGGTGTAGGCTGATGGGAACTTGAATTTTGTCATAGTTCTTTGTCCTAGTGCGGTGGTAGACCATGGGGCGGCGTGGTTGTAGGGTTGGAGGTAATATGCCGCCTGCACATGGGGAAAAACCGGGGGTTTCCCCCCGGTACCACTACTGCGACCTTAGTCGCCCAGCGTAGCAACCATCACTGCCTTGATGGTGTGCATCCGGTTTTCGGCCTCGTCGAACACGATGGAGTGCTCAGACTCGAACACCTCCTCGGTCACTTCCAGACCCTTCATGCCATACTTCGCAGCCACTTCCTTGCCCATGGTGGTTTCATCGTTGTGGAACGCGGGCAGGCAGTGCATGAACTTCACTTTCGGGTTGCCGGTGGCATTGATCACGTCCATGTTGACCTGATACGGGGTCATCAGCTTGACGCGCTCATCCCATGCATCCTTGGACTCACCCATGGATACCCATACGTCGGTGTAGAGGAAGTCGACGCCCTTCACACCGTCCTTGACGTTTTCGGTCAGGGTGATGCGAGCACCGGTCTCTTCTGCGATACGCTGGCACTTGGCAACCAGCTCCTCTTCCGGCCAGAAGGCCTTTGGAGCAACCAGGCGAATATCCATCCCCATCTTGGCGGCGCCGACCATCAGGGAGTTACCCATGTTGTTACGGGCATCACCCAGGTAGGCAAACTTCATCTGGTTCAGACGCTTGCCTTCGCCGTGCTCAAGCATGGTCATGAAGTCAGCCAGGATTTGGGTCGGGTGGAATTCGTTGGTCAGACCGTTCCATACCGGTACACCGGCATGAGCACCCAGCTCTTCCACGATCTCCTGACCGTAGCCACGGTACTCGATACCGTCATACATGCGGCCCAGAACACGGGCGGTGTCCTTCATGGACTCCTTGTGGCCAATCTGGGAACCACTCGGGCCGAGGTAGGAGACTTGGGCGCCTTGGTCAAAGGCTGCGACTTCAAACGCGCAACGGGTACGGGTAGAGGTCTTTTCAAAGATCAGGGCGATGTTTTTGCCCTTCATGCGCTGTTGCTCGTAACCACCGTATTTGGCCTTCTTCAGCTCGATGGCGGAGTCGATGAAGTACTGAATTTCGCGCGGGGTGAAGTCCAGCAGTTTCAGGAAGTTACGGTTACGCAGGTTATAAGCCATGATGTTTTCTCTCTTATATTTGTTTCAGACCAATGGGCAGTAGGTTTGACTACGCTGTTACAGTTGCTTGGGGGATGATGTTGGTACCGGCTTGACCCTTGAGGATGGCCAGGCCATCTTCCAGAGCACCGATCCCGACCATGCCACCGGTTGCTTTTACAAATTCGCAAGAGGCGTCGATCTTCGGCCCCATCGAGCCGGCGTCGAACTTGATGTCAGCCAGTTCAACCGGCGTGGTAGCGCTCAGCGGACGCTGGGTCGGCTTGCCCCAATCCAGATAGACGGCATTGGCGTCGGTCAGGATCAGCAGGGCGTCGGCCTTGATCTGCTTGGCCAGATAGGCAGCAGACATGTCCTTGTCGATAACGGCTTCGATACCGGTCAGGCGCTCGCCATCCCACGTCACCGGAATGCCACCACCACCGGTGCAGATCACCAGGTGACCTTGGGCAATCAGGGATTCGATAGCGTCGCCTTCCACGATGCGCTGGGGCAGCGGGGACGGCACCACGCGGCGGAAGAACTTGCCATCAGCCTTGACCACCCAGCCCTTCTCGGCAGCCAGATGCTGTGCTTCGGCTTCTTCGTAAACCGGGCCGATAAACTTGGTTGGATTGGTGAAGGCCGGATCGGCGCTGTCGACCTGAACCTGGGTCAGCAGAGCGGTGACATTGCGGCTCGGCATCAGGTTCTTCAGCTCTTGAATCAGCATGTAGCCGATCATGCCCTGGGACTCGGCACCCAGTACGTCGAGCGGATAGGGGGAGACCTTGGTATAGGCACTGTTTTGCAGGGCCAGCAGACCGACTTGCGGGCCGTTACCGTGTACCAGCACCACGTTGTAATCTTCGGCAATGCGGGCAATGGTCTTGGCAGCGGTAGCGATGTTCTTGCGCTGGATATCGGCTTCGAGCGGCTCACCGCGACGGAGCAGGGCGTTGCCACCCAGGGCGACGACAACAGTTGGTTTGTTCATGATTGGTGTCTCGTTCAGATTCTTGCCAGGGCGCCCGCAGCGGGCGCCCGTTCGAGTTTGATTAGATGGCGTCGCGTTCCATCGGGCAGCTCATGCAGCGAGCACCGCCACGGCCACGACCCAGTTCGTCACCCGGAATCGGCAGAACCTTGATACCGGCCTTGTCATACTTCTCGTTGGTGTAGGTGTTGCGCTCATAGCCAACGACCACACCCGGACGCACGGTCAGTACATTGTTGGCGTCGTTCCACTGCTCACGTTCGGCTTCGAAGCTGTCACCACCTGTGGTGATGATCTTCAGCTGATCCACACCCAGCGCCTTCTCGATGGCATTGACGAAGTAACCTTCTTCCTTCACGCGCAGGCCGGTAGAGCCTTCGGCGGTCAGAGTCCAGCACTTGGTGTCCTTGCGCATGACTTCCGGATAGACGGAGAAGGTATCGACGTCCATATGGGTCATCACGGTGTCGAGGTGCATGCAGCTGCGGTGTTTCGGCAGTTGCAGGGCAATGACTTGCTTGGCTTGACCATGCTTGAACAGGCCGCGAGCCAGGTGCTCAACACCTTGGGCGGTGGTGCGCTCGGACATGCCGATCAGCACACTGCCACGACCGATAACCAGTACGTCGCCGCCTTCGATGGTGGAGTTGTCGTAGTCACGCTCTTCATCGCCGAAGTACTTGGTGAAATCCTGGTTGGCGAACATCGGGTGCCAGCGGTAGATGGCACGCACGTTGTTGGTTTCGCGGCGGCGGGCTGCCTTGGCCATCGGGTTGATGGAGACGCCACCGTACACCCAGCAGGAGGTGTCACGGGTAAACAGATGGTTGGGCAGCGGCTCGATGATGAAATCAGTCGGAGCATGCATGCCAACAACCATGCTGACGCCGCTGTAGGGCAGCTCGCCGTAGGTCAGACCGCCGGTCAGGGTGCGAGCCAGCTCGCGGTGGGGCAGGTCAGCCAGGTAGCAGCGCACATCATTGGCAAACGAGGTGCCGAGGCGATAATCGGAAACTTGGTTTTGCAGCAGCCAGGCTTTGGCTTCCGGCACATCCAGGGTTTCAGTCAGCAGGTTAGTGAGCAGGAATACTTCCACACCCTGGTCACGCAGGGTTTGGGCGAACTTGTCGTGCTCCTGGCCAGCGCGCTCAACTGACAATACGTCATCAAACAGCAGATCCTGGCAGTTGGAGGGGGTGAGGCGCTTCAGGCTGAGGTTGGGGCGGTGCAGCATGACACGACGCAGTTGGCCAACTTCAGAACCGACAAAGAATTTACTCATGGCGATATTCCGTCCTAGCAATGGTCCTTGCGAGTGAATGAATAGAGTCCTTCCATTCGTTCTCGATGGCTGAAGGCGGGATATATCGTATGTAGGGTATTTGGCTTATGTTCTATCCTGCCTTTGCCTTTCGCAGCGAAGATTAGCTGTGCAAACCAGCGATAAAATAGAGCGGGATCACATAAGAACGGGCGTGAATAATTTCTGGTTTTATTCTTTGAAAGGGATAGCAAATCCTGACTTTTCCGGAAAAAGGCAATCGACTAACCATGCAGAGAAAGCGCTCAGCCTCTCTTTTACATGCCACATCATCCACAAAGCCTCAGTTTTTTCTATCAAGAACAAAAACAAAAAATATTTAATAATCATCATCTTATGCTGCACAAAAACAAAATCGGCATCTTTTATTCAAATATTTGAATATTCACACATTCACACCTGGGAATAAACCAAGATAAATAGTCACCGACTGCATAGCACCCGCATAGATATTTTATTGAGCCAGATCATTGAATTGCCCGGACACCCTTTCCATTAACACTTTTGAAAAGCGATTTAACATCGACGTCCATATAGTTATTCAGTCAATATGCTGATTGTTTCATCCTTAAACACCATCTCATTCACCATGCTGCAATTCACTTTTTTCACTGCGGTCCTGGGATATGAAATCCCGTGAATTTGTGTGAGATGACTCACATGAATATATGACAAACGTCATTACCTTATCGCGCGTTTCACGAGGCCAGCGAAAACCCAGAAACCGGCTTCCCACAACAGCACCGCTTCCGTTGGCGCCCGTACGCAGCGCCTTGACCATGCCTCCATTCCCGGTCGTACGATTTTTTTCCAAAAATTTTTCTGTGGCTCTGTAATAACTGCCCTTCTCCTTGCGACTGACCCTCAGGAAGGCCGCACAGCCTTCTGATAACCCAAACATCCAAGGAGAAAACAACATGAGCAATATCCGCAACCTGACCGCCTCCCTGACCCTCGCCTTGACCGGTGCCATCGCATTGGCCTCTCTGCCGGCTCACGCAGCCGATAAACCGGCCATGGAGAAGTGCTTCGGGGTCGCTCTCAAGGGACAAAATGATTGCAAGGCGGGCGCTGGAACCACCTGTGCCGGTACCGCCAAAAAGGACTATCAGGGTAATGCATTCAAGGTTGTCACCGCGGGCACCTGCACCACGCTCAAGTCTCCCACCTCTCCGACTGGCCACGGTCAGCTGGAAGCCTTCGCTGAAAAAATGTAATGGAGACACTGAATGCCGACCCGTCACAACAAGGTTGAACGAGGCGGATTCTGTGGGCCGGCGGCAAGATTGCCGCTGGCCTGCGGGATAGGACTCAAGCCTCAACATGTCAATGAATTGGTCAGCCAGCCGGCTGCCATCGGATTTGTCGAGATCCATGCCGAAAACTATCTGGTGGCGGGCGGCCCCTTCCACCGACACTTGGCACAAATTCGGGAGCATTACGCCCTGTCCGTGCATGGCGTCAGCATGTCGATTGGTGGTGCTCACGTACCTGACCGAGAGCATCTCAAGGCCATACTCAATTTGATGGATCGCTATGGCGCAGCACAGTTTTCCGAACATTTAGCTTGGAGTGGCCACCATCCGGCTTACCTCAACGATCTGCTGCCGCTGCCTTATACCGCAGAGAGCCTGACGCGGGTCTGTGACCATGTAGACCAAGCGCAGGAAGCGCTCGGCCAGACCATTTTGCTCGAGAATCCGGCGACCTATGTCTCGTTTGCCGCAACCGAGTACAGCGAAACAGACTTTATTGGTGAAGTGCTCACCCGCACCGGCTGTGGTTTGCTGCTGGACGTCAACAACGCCTGGATCAGTGCCCAGAATCATGGCCGCGACATCTTCGCCTATCTGGGTCAATTACCACTGGCCAAGATCGGTGAGATTCATCTCGCTGGCCACTCTATTAGCCAAGATAGCCTTGGTGCACCACTCCTTATCGACAGCCATGACCGCCGGGTCTGCCATGAAGTTTGGGAGCTGTATCGTCTGGTGATTGCGTTGGCGGGGCCGATCCCGACCCTGATTGAGTGGGATCAGAATATCCCCGAGCTGAGCATCTTGCTGGATGAAGCTCGGTTGGCCGCCGAATGCTGGCCCGAAGGCTCACACCATCCCGCGCATCAGGAGACACATCATGAGCTGGTATGACGATTGGCGCGATGCGCTGCTCAGCCGAGGAGCCGCAGCACCGGATGGCCTGTCCAGCTGGAATGGCTCAGACCCGGCGCAGCGCTTTGCGGTCTATAGCAACAATGTACTGGTTTCACTGCGTGATGCCTTGGCAGACACGTTTCCAGCGTTGCGTGATCATCTCGGACATGAAACTTTTTCAGCTCTCGCACTCGACTATCTGTGTCAGCACCCGCCCCAGTCAGCCATTCTGGCTCATTACGGCGAGAGCTTCCCCAGTTGGTTGAGTGAACAAACGCAATGGCAACTACCGAATTGGTGTGTCGATATGGCACGACTGGAGCGAGCCTACATCAATAGCTTTCACGCGGCCGATGCTACCGTGCCGTCACTGAGCGACTGGCAGAGCTTGCTGGAAGATGAAGAGCAGCTGGCACGCTGCCAACCTCGGCTGCATCCAGCGCTGCAGCTGATTGATGTTCAATACGAGATCCTGCCGTTGTGGGCCGCCAGTCAGAATGCGGCACGCAGCGGCTATTCTCTGGATCATCAAGGGCGCCTCCCCGAGCCACAACAGCGCCCCCATACCCTCTGCGTTATCCGCGAAGATCAAGGCGTTGCGGTGATAGAGCTCAGTACCAGCTCTGCCCTTGCCCTCAACGGCATTGCTGCCGGCTTATCGTTGCAAGAAGCGTTGATGCCGGTGGACGATGAGCAACTGCGTATCGAGATGTTAGCCTATTGGATTCGGCTGCCGCTTTTCAGTGCGCTGGGGGTTGCGGCATGAGCGCAATCATCGATGCGTGGCAGAAACTCACGACTAACCTGGCACAAGCGCCGTATTGGCCACTGGCGATGCTAGCGCGTTTCTCGCTGGCAGCGCTGTTTTGGCGCTCGGGTCAAACCAAAGTCACTGGCTTTGCGGTCGATCCTCTGGCCGGACTCTGGCAATGGGGATGGCCACATCTTAACGACGCAGCCACCTATCTGTTTGCCGAGGAGTACCGCCTCCCTTTCCTATCGCCAGAGCCCGCCGCCATCATCTCGGCAATGGCTGAGCATGTATTGGCACTGATGCTGTTATTGGGTATGGGAAGCCGGATCGCCGCGGCAGGATTATTAGTGATGACTGCTGTCATCGAAATCTTTGTTTATCCCGATGCCTACCCCACCCACGGTATCTGGGCAACTGCATTGCTGATATTGATCTTTCGGGGTCCCGGCTGGCTTTCCATCGACCATTGGTTAGCCAAGCGCCTTGGTTATCAGGCCGCTTAAGCCAAAGAGCCAGCAGATTGCTGGCTCTTTGTTTTTATTCATGTTTTGTTCCAGCGCCGGCCTCACTGCCTTCTCCTTCAGCATAGAGACGGCTGATGCGGCGCAAAACCGGCATCTGTTGACCAAACTGGCGACAGCCAGTGCATATGGCCAGATGAACTTTCAAACGGGCCTGCTCCTGCCAGGTCAGCGGACGATCCATGGCTTCAGACAGTAAACGGGTGGCCTGTACACAATTCATCACGTCGTCTCCTGTTCAAACCAATTCGATTTCAGACAATGGCGTAGCCGCAAGCGAGCACGATGTAACATCACGTTGAGATTATTGACGCTAACTCCGGTGGCTGCGCAGATCTCCGACGTTTCCAGCTCCACAAACTCACGCATCATAAAGACTCGCCCCTGTGCATCCGGCAGATACTCCAGACAGGCTTCAAATACTCGCCAGAAGTGACCATCCTCGACGTGGGCATCCGGTTGATTCCAGCGAACGGGACGCTGTGCCGGCTGCCAGTGATGATGATGGTCAAACAGTTGATCCAGCAGAGCCTGATCGTCCTGCTCATCATCCCCCGCCCCCGACATCTGGCTCAGCGTTATCCAGGGAGGGGATTGCCGCAACTGATTGGCAATCTTGTTTTTCAGAATGCCAAACACCCAGGTCCGCAGCGATGAACGTCCGGAAAATCGTTCGCGTGCCTGTAAGGCCGAAATCAGAGCCTCTTGCACCGCATCTTCCGCCAGATGAGAGTCTTTCAGTTGCAAGCGGGCAAACCGCAGCATCTGCTCACGCAGATCAATGATCTCCTGCTCGCTGGCTCCTTTGGCAGACTCCGACATCACGACACGGGATGTTGGTTCCTGCGGACCTCTCTCCTCCATCCCTGCGCCTCCTGTTCAATCGCTAGATCTCAAGAAAATCATGACATTGCCAAGAAGTCACCTATCACATTCTGAGAATGAGGGCGCCCACGTTTTTAAGTGCAGAAGTACTCAATTTCATCGAATGGACAAGATACAAACAGAGCGGATCGGTATATCGACTTTTGGAAATTAAAATAATGAGAGCAACACGAAGACAAAAGTCCTGAGATCTTTCCCAGGGCTTAATTCAGAGACGAGGTGGCAGCCGCGCCAGCGGCTAGAGGCGGAGGACATCAGTCCGACTTCCTAACGTCGTCCGCAAAGCAAAAAGCCCTGAGGGCTTCCTCAGGGCTTCAATATGTTGGCGGAGTGGCAGCCGCGCCAGCGGCTGGAAGCGAAGGACATCAGTCCGACGTCCTCACGTCGTCCAGCGACGCCGCGTTAAAAACAAAAAAAGCCCAGTCGCAAGACTAGGCTTTTTGTTTTTAATGTGGCGGAGCGGACGGGACTCGAACCCGCGACCCCCGGCGTGACAGGCCGGTATTCTAACCGACTGAACTACCGCTCCGCATTCGGTTAGCTTCTCGCTAATTTCTCTGTCCACTCGCGTAGACCAATTACGCATCCGCGTAATCGCTTATTGGGTGCCTGGCAGTGTCCTACTCTCACATGGCATCTGCCACACTACCATCGGCGCTACGGCGTTTCACTTCTGTGTTCGGCAAGGATACAGG
>NZ_FTMJ01000018.1 GCF_900156095.1 Aeromonas sp. RU39B | reverse complement strand
CATTGAAAATCAAAAATTGTTTTTGATGCTTCAATCCTGCGAGTGCCCACACAGATTGCTTGATTCAATTTGTTAAAGAACGTTGCCTTGTCGGCTGAGGCTGCGCATCTTACGCTCCTCGTTTGGAAAGTCAAGCGCCGTAGCGGCTTTTCTTTCTCCGGAAAGTGACAGCGACTGTCGTCTTCCCGTGACCATCCGGCGTCATCCGCCGTGCTGGTGAGGGCGCATTATAGGGAGGCGCGCCGCGCTGGCAAGGCTTTTTTTGAAGAAAATCACGAAAAACCTCAAATAATCAGTTAGAAACAGAATACTAAGTGTATATATACAGAGTTATCCACATTGCGTGGCTAAACAGAGGTTTTGTGTCATTTTATTCACCTCCCCCATACTCGCAGTTGGCCCCGTTGGCTAAAGCTGGTTACCATGAAGGTGATATAAGTGTTGCGTATTCTTTGTATTCCTTTACATAAGGGCCAAACCCCATGAAATTGTCCAACTATCCTCTGCTGCTCCAAGCTGCGATCTGCGCGCTGGTTCTGGCTGTTCTGGGTTATCTGGTCGCCCAGGCTCTCGATTTCCAACTGGACACTGAAGTTATCTTTGCACTCGGGCTGGCAGTGGGCGGATTTGTGGTTCCCCTGATCGTGCGCCGCAGTGGCTCGGTGGCCGCACTAAACGAATCAGTGACCGCTGATACCCGGACTCTGTATGTCGGCAATCTTCCTTATAGAGCGAATGAAGCCGCTGTACGTGATCTGTTTGCCCAGTTTGGTCAAGTTGTGTCGGTGCGTCTGATGAAAGATAAGGTGACCGGCAAACGGCGCGGGTTTGGTTTTATCGAGATGCCCGCCCCTGATGCAGAGCGGGCCATCGCTGCGCTCAATGATAAGGAGTATCAACAGCGCACTCTGAAGGTGCGCGAGGCGAACGAAAAAAAGGACCGGGAGAACGAGGTAGATATCTAAAAACAGCGCCTCACACCGCGTGCAAAGATGTAAGCCCCCAATTGACCAAGGGGGCTTTTAATTTTTCGGCTGCGGCATCTAAACGGGTGCAGAATGCCACACCCGTCCCTTGAGATTCGATCTGCGCACTATCGCCCAGTAGATGTGCCACCCGACGCGCAACCGCAGAGCCCGAGTCAATCAGCGTCACACCCGGCATGACAGCTGCCAGCTCCTCACGCAGTAGCGGAAAATGGGTACACCCCAGCACCACCACATCCGGACAGCCGGAACCTTCGGTCCACGGCGCCATGATGCCGCGCAGCGTTTCCAGATCAATTTCCTCACCGGCCAGCTTGCGCTCGGCCAACACCACCAGCTCAGTGCTGCCTTTTAGTAGCACCTGCTTACCCGGTGCAAACTCGGCGATCAACTGATGGGTGTAATCACGGGCGATGGTTCCAGGGGTGGCGAGCAATCCGATGCAACCACTGTGGGTCAGTGTCGCGGCCGGCTTGATGGCGGGAACAACCCCAACCACTGGAATGCAGAGACGGGAACGCAGTTCAGGCAGGGCAATCGTACTGGCCGTATTACAGGCGATGACGACCAAATCGATGGCGTGAGCATTCACCATCTGCTCGACGGTGGCGACACAGGTATCAATTAATGCCTGCTCACTCAACTCGCCATACGGAAAATGGGCATTGTCGAAGCAGTAGAAATAGTGGTGCGCGGGCAGAACACGACGGACTTCACGATAGACGGACAAGCCACCCATACCGGAGTCAAACATGAGAATATTAGCCACCTGGACTCCCCCTCTGGTGCAGGTCGGCGATCATACTCCTGCCGCCAGAGTGAGGAAAAGCCCCTCTTGAAAATCGGCCCCGTTTACACGGGGCCGATACGCATTACAACTGGTAATCCACGGTGAGGTAATAGGTACGCCCATCGGCCGGATAACCACGTGCGGTTTCATACTGCTTGTCGAGCAGGTTCTTAACCTTGCCCGAGATCTTCCACTGCGCTGCCGGACGATAGCCCAGCGCCAGATCCCACTTGGTATAGCCACCAATCAGGTCAGTATTGGCAGCATCGTCATAACGCTTCCCTTGATAGTTCCAGGCTACGGAGCCGTCAAACTTGCCCCACTCGCCCTGCATCACCCAACGGGCATTTTGTCTGGCGATACGCTGCAGCTGCAGGCCGGTCTCACGATTTTGCGGGTCTTTGAACTCGACCGAGAGACGATGGCTGAGCCAACCGGTATCAAACTCTCCTTCCAGTTCGAGACCATCAACCCGGGCACGACCGACGTTTTGCGGCGTCCAGTTTCCGGTGCCATCATCCGCCCACTGGATCATCTGCTCATAGTCGTTACGATAACCGGTGATGCGCCAAGTCAGCCAAGCCGCTTCACCATCCAGCATCACTTCACTGTTCTTAGACTCTTCCGGCTTGAGATTCGGATTACCCGAGCCCGGATAATAGAGGTCACTGAAGGTCGGGGCACGAAAACCGGTCCCGTAGCGGGCACTCAGGCGCGCCTGCGGCACAAAGCGCCAACCAGCCCCGCTTTGCCAGGTGTTGTGGCGGCCATACTGCTGGTTATCATCGCTGCGACCGCTAAGTTCACCCTGCCAGGTACCATCATCGAACTGCGCCAGCGCATAGATCCCGGTATTGTCGCGCTGCTGAGCAGCATCCGGATAAGCCGAACCATAAGAACGTGACTCAGGTGTCAGCTCATCACGTTGCCAATCACTGCCGCCGCCCACAGTCCAACTATCGGTTAACTTAAGGTTGTTGATCCAGTTCAGATTGTATTGTCGTGCATAGCTACGGGTGGTGGCTTCATCGCGACTTTCATCGACGTCGTAATCGTAAGCATCGGTTCGCAAAAAGGCACCATTGAGCTCACTTAGCAGGCCAGCATCATGATAGCGGGCGCCCATCTGGTAGCTCTGGTTTTCGCTCCAGGTTTCGCTTTCCAGGTGCGTTGAACCGTATGAGCTATCATATTGACCCTTATTGCGATACCAGCGCAGCGTACCAAACAGATCCCACTGCTCGCTCACCCCTTGTTGATAGTCGAGCATGCCGTTGTAACCGGTATGCCCGTGACGATCGCCATTATTGATACCATCGAGCGGATGCACGTTATAGCCGGCTTCATCATCAAAACCGCCCGCCACCTTCAGCTGCCCGGCCTCTCCAACCGTTGCTGCACTGCTCCAATTGGCCTGGCGCTGCTGATGAGAGCCCGCGCCCACCGAGAATTTGTGTGCATTGGTGCCGACCGCCGGCCGGGTGATGATGTTGATCACCCCCCCGATAGCATCCGAGCCATACAAGGACGCACGCGCGCCACGGATATATTCGATGCGCTCGACTTGATTGAGCGGCAAGGCATTGAGATTGGTACCACTGTCAGCCGGGCCAGCCGAACGAACACCATCGATGAGCACCAGGGTTTGTGAAGCAGAGCCACCCCGACTGCGCGCTGTGCTGGACTGACCGCGCCCACCATAAGACACCACTTCAATACCCGGTAGGGTATTCACCACCTCGGTGACAGTCTGGGCATGGAGGCGTTCGATGTCATCGTGGGTGAGGATGTTGACAGGTGCCAGTACACTGGAAACCGGTTGCTCAACCCGAGTGGCGGTGATGACCAGATCGTCGCTCTGGGTTGGCTGCTGCGCGAACGCAGCCGTTGGCAACAGGGCTGCTGCCAAGAGTTTTTTCGACATTACAGATCCTTAAGTTCGCGTAAGCATCCCTTCGTGACCGGTTTCTCTCGGTCCGAAATACGAACTTTGGCAGGTCTTCGGGCTTGGGGGCCGTTAACCTACGCGACGGCTTCCCACCTTGCGGCAGTGCCATAATGTCGTTTCGTTCCCCTTTACCGCTGCGCGCCAGCTCCGGATTCTCACCGGATTCCCTATTAAGCATGATGCGCCAAAGCGGGGGGATTATAAGCAGAGCAAAATTGGATGTATAGCCATCTGGATTTCTATTTACTCTTTTCCAGTGCCAGCAGCCGCTCTCTGGCGCTTTCCATCACCGCTTGCACACCGGGATGGGACAGCTGCCTCCCCGCCGAGACCAGATAATAGGAGAGGGTGACGTCATCGAGGGTGGTGATCCGCTCCACCCCATAAAGGCGGGCAATCTCGTCAGCCATAGCCAGAGGCGCAGGAAAAATCCCCATTCCTGCCTTGCCGAACGACTTCATCAGGGTGGAGTCATCAAACTGCCCAACCAGATGGGGATGGATTCCCTGCTGGCGATACCAGTCGAGCAGCCGATCGTGGGTCGCCGACTTCTCCCCCGGAATCAGCAGCGGCAGCCCAGCCAGCGAGGCGGGAAAATCGCTGCGTGCTCTAGCCGCAAGATCCGGACTGGCAAACAGTGCCAGCGGGCTACGCCCCAGCTCGTGGCTATAACCGCGCACACCACTGTCGGAAGGCAATGGCCGGTCGATCAGCACCATATCCAGCTTGTGGCGCGCCAGCTCACTGAAGAGCTGCTCTGCCCGCTCTTCGTGGCAGACCAGCCGTACCGGAGTTGCTAGCGACATGGCCGGAGCGAGCAGCTCGAACGCCAGGGTACGAGGCACTGAATCGGCGATCCCCACCTGCATCGTCAGCTCCTGGCTGGCATAACGCAGGGTATGTTCCAGCTCGGCCCCCAGCGAAAAGATGGCGCCAGCCTGCTCAACGGCCTGCCGTCCGGCCGCCGTCAACACCAGGCGTCGCCCCACCCGACTAAACAGCGCCACCCCGAGAGAGAGTTCCAGCTCAGCCACCTGGCCGCTGATAGTCTGCGGCGTCAGATGCAACTGCTGCGCCGCCTGCGTCACGCTGCCGCAGCGCGCCACATGCCAGAAGTAGTAAAGCTGTTTGTAATTGAGCATGCCGCGTCCTATCAGTTTTTATCGAACAACTATCAGCGAAAATCTGATTTTATCGAAGCATTGTGCGCTCTAGCATGCAACCACAATCTGAACAGTCCGGTGAGCCATCAGGCTGAATGTCGGCCGCAACAATCCCCCGGGACAGGTGTATCAGTTGAAATGCGTCAACACCACGTCTGCCAGCTAACAGCCAAACAAAGTCACGCATGCCAGACACCCGGACCGGTCTGTTATTTTTCTTTAAAAGCAAACGTTTAACACCGAGGACTTCGTAACAATGAACACCTCTGCGCTGATCGGCCTGGTGATGGGCTCTGACTCCGACTGGCCGGTGATGCAGGCCGCAGCCCGCATTCTCAAAGAGCACGGTGTGCCCTACGAGGCGCGTGTGGTCTCGGCTCACCGCACGCCGGATCTATTGTTCGAGTATGCCGCCACGGCCCGCTCGCGGGGCCTGCGTGCCATCATCGCCGGTGCTGGCGGTGCGGCTCATCTACCGGGCATGGTCGCTGCCAAAACGACCCTGCCCGTGCTCGGCGTCCCCATCCCCTCGCGTCAGCTCAAAGGCATGGACTCCCTACTCTCCATTGTGCAGATGCCCAAGGGGGTGCCGGTCGCCACCTTCGCCATCGGCGAAGCCGGGGCCGCCAATGCCGCCCTGTTTGCGCTCTCCCTGCTGTCGGTCGCCCAAGCTGCCGACGCACAACGCTATCGGCAACAACTCGACGACTTCCGGGCTGGAGAGCGTGACCGGGTGCTGGCCCTCACACTGGAGGATCCGGCATGATACTGCCCCCCGCCACCCTCGGCATGTTGGGCGGCGGCCAGCTTGGTCGCTACTTTGTGATGGCGGCGCACCGCCTGGGTTATCAGGTGGTGGTGCTCGATCCAGACCCGGCCAGCATCGCCGGCGCGGCAGCCGATCACCATATTGTCGCGGCCTATGACGACCCGCTCGCCTTGCGCGATCTTGCTAATCGCTGCGCCGCCATCACCTGTGAGTTCGAGAATGTCCCCGCCGCCACCCTCGCCCTGCTGGAGCAGCACACACCGGTGCGACCAGCCTCCAGCGCCGTGCGTATCTGTCAGGATCGCCGTGAAGAGAAAGCCTTTCTGGTTCGCGCCGGTATCGCGGTCGCCCCGTATCTTGCACTGCAACCCGAAGAGCCGATCCCCGCGCAGGCTGGCGTACTGTTCCCCGCCATCCTGAAGACAGCGCGCGCAGGGTACGATGGCAAAGGACAGTGGCCAATCACTGATACGGATCAGCTGGTGACGGCGCTCTCGGGCAGCGGCGCGGCATGCGTTCTCGAGCAGCGTTTGCCTCTCGAGGGAGAGTTTGCCCTGACCCTGGCTCGCAGTCCAAGCGGAGCCATCAGTGCCCTGCCGCTGGTACAGAACTGGCACAGTGGCGGCATTTTGGATCAGACCCGCTCACCGGCTCATGCCCCGAAACTGGAGGCTGAGGCCCAGCGCATCGCTCGGCATCTGATCGCCGCGCTCGACTATGTTGGGGTGCTGACGGTGGAGTTCTTTCAGGTCGATGGCCGGCTACTGGTGAACGAGCTGGCTCCGCGCCCACACAACTCAGGACATCCCAGCCTCGACAATGCCAGCTGTAGCCAGTTTGAGCTGCAGGTTCGCGCCCTGTGCGATCTGCCACTGCCGGCCCGGATCGATGCTCGTCCCGCCATGCTGCTCAACCTGCTGGGGGATCTCTGGCAAACAGGCACCCCGGATTGGGCCACTCTGCTGGCGCTGCCCAGTCTGCATCTGCACCTCTATGGCAAAGGCGAGGCTCGGCCGGGTCGCAAGATGGGCCACATCACGGTGACCGGCGATGATTGGCAGGCAGTGCAAGAGACCATCCGCCAAGCCCGCGCTCTGCTCGGTCGGCCTCCACACTAGGATCTCATCCCCAAAGCAAAGACCCGAGCAGATGCCCGGGTCTTTGCTTTTGCTTGCGATGGCGAAATGATCAGGCTTGCTCGGCCGTCAGCGCCGGAGTGGGCAAGCGGATGGTGAGGGAGAGCACCAGCGCCACCACCAGCAACACCAGAATCAGGTTAAACGTCGCCATAAAGCCGCCAAACAGGGAAGCAACGATGGAGCCGATGATGCTGCCAAAGCCGAAGCCCAGGTAAATCACCCCGTAGTTCTTGGTCAGGTTGTTCAGACCGAAGAAGTCACTCACCAGCGATGGATAGACGGTGATGGTGCCGCCAAAGCTGAAAGCAATGCAGGCAACGGCAGCAAAAAACAGGTTGGCATTGAGCGGCACAAACAGCAGCAGTGTCATACCTGCCAACGTGATGAGCTGTGCCAGCGATATCACCCGAATACGTGGCATCTTGTCTGACAAGATCCCCAGCACCAGACGACCACCCAGGTTGGCCATGGCGATCACCGCGACCGCATTGGCGGCAACGGCGGCTGGCAGGCTCACCATCTTCTCACCGATATCCTTGGCCACGCCGATCACATACAGGCCGCTCATGCAGGCAGTCAGGAACATCAACGCCAACATCCAGTACTGCGGCTTGCGCATCGCTTCTGCCAGTGTGAAGTCACGAGCGCCGGCCATCTGGCTGGCACTCTCCTGCCGCGGAGCATCCTTCATCAAAAATGCACCGACCATCACCAGCGCCATGGCAATCACGCCCCATAGCTGAAAGGTGGTCTCCAGCCCGGTGCGCGACAGCAGCAGCATGTTCACATACTTGAAACCGAGGCTGCCGAGACCGTAGGCGCCGATGGCACAGGCCGAGACCAACCCCTTGCGCTCTGGGAACCACTTCACGCAGTTAGAGAGCGTCAGCAGATAGCCCGTACCGTCGGCAAAACCGACCAGAATGCCGGCACACAGATAGAGCATCGCCAGATTGCTGGCCTGGGCGGTACAGAAAAAACCCAGCCCCAGCAGAATGCCGGCCCCGAGGGTGACCTTGCGCACGCCGAATCGCTCCTGCAGTTTACCTGCCAACGATGAGGCCACCGCCAATGCCAGACTGAGCAGGCCGAAGGCAAAGGCGACCTGGCTAACCGGTTCATCCAGCTTGTCGGAAAGGCGGGCGTTAAACAGACTCCAGGTGTAAACAGAGCCGAGTGCAAACTGGGTGATGATGGTGCCGACCAGGGTCAGAACCCGGGTGCGATTCGATGTGTGATGGTTCATGGTTCCTACTCACTGTGACATCAGGGACGGGGTCGATCCCCGTTCTATGGTGCTCACTGTAAGTGGGAGGCAGCTCATGCCGGCGAGAAAAGGCATGAACTGCAGATCGGGAGGAATGAACTGCAGCTAGAGTTGCATCAGCTGACGGAACGCCTTGATGTTGCTGCGACTGACCGGGATTTCGGCCGGCAAGTCATGCAGCCGGATGAGATAGGTGCTGTTGAACCAGGGCACGATTTCACGAATACGGTTGATGTTGACGCAATAGGAGCGGTGGCAGCGAAAGAACCCTTCGGCAGGGAGCCGCGCAATAAAATCACTGATGCTCATGGTCAGCACGAAGCGATCATGCCGGGTATAAACATGGGTCAGCTTCTCGTCCGCCTCGGCGTAGTAGATCTCGTCACATGGTGTGACCACAATCCGCTCGCCCTTGGTCAGGTTTACGGTGTGCCGTCTTGCTGCCACCGGCTCTTCCAGCGCCATCACCGGCTTGGCTGGTGCGGCTTGTTCCAGCTTCTGCAGCAGGTGGATGATGCGGGTCTCGTTGTAGGGTTTGAGAATGTAATCAAACGCCTCCAGCTCGAAAGCATCCACCGCAAACTCCTTGTGGGCGGTGACAAACACCACCTCCGGCGGATGGGAGGATTTGCGCAGATTGCGCGCCAGCATCACCCCATCAATGGCCGGGATCTGGATGTCGAGAAACACCAGATCCACCTCGTGATCCTGCAAAAATTTGAACGCCTCCAGCCCATCTTCAAAACTGGCGATAATCTCGATACTGCTGTGGGTACGGATCAGATAGGCGAGCTCTTCCCGTGCCAGGTATTCGTCTTCCACCACAATCGCTTTGAGCATAGGAACTCCCTTCAGGCCGGCTGATGCGCAGGATCAGGCAGATAAAAACAGACCTCGGTACCCGGCTCCAACCGGTGCAGCTGCAGGCCGGAGCCATAGAGCAGGGTCAAACGCTGGTGTACGTTGGTGAGGCCAATGCTGTCGCTGTTGACCGTACCGGCCGCCAGATTATCGATCACCTCCTGACTGATGCCGTAACCGCTGTCACGCACCGCCACCCGTACCCCGCCGGCTAGCTGGCGTACCTCGATGGTCACCTTGCCCGGCGCACTGCGCGGCTGAATGCCGTGCAAGATCGCGTTCTCCACCAGCGGCTGTAACAGCAGGCTGGGCACCTTGATATCCACCTCGTCGAGATCAAACTCCACCGTCAGCTTATTGCCAAAGCGCGCCTGTTCAATCGCCACATAGTCACGCACCTGCTGCAGCTCGCTGTCGATGTCGATCAGCTCATCACCGCGCGACAGGTTATAGCGCAAATAGTCAGCCAGATTGGCAATCAACTGGCGTGCCTTGCCCGGCTCAATGCGGATCAGTGACGAGATAGCGTTGAGAGCATTAAACAGGAAGTGCGGATTGATCTTGCTCTGCAAGGCACTGAACTCAGCCTTGCGGGTCGCCTCTTGCAACTGCTCGATGCGCGATACCTCCATCTGGGTCGAGATGAGCTGGGAGAGGCCGACAGCCATCTCGCGCAGTGAGCTGGTAATGCGGTGGGTGCGTCGGTAGAAGATCTTGAGCGTACCGGTCACGGTGCCGTTTTCCCGCAGCGGGATCAGGATCACCGAGTGGAAATCGGCCAGGTGATACTGCTGTAACTCGTTATTGATAACGATCTGCCCCGACATGATCACCTGGCGGGTCATCTCGCTGATGGCATCATGTCCGTCGAGCTGATAGTACTCCTTGCCCGCCCCGGCATAGGCCAGCACGTCATGGGTATCGGTAATCGCCACCGCGTCGGCGTCGATCTCGCTGCGGATGATGTCGCACACCTGTGCCAACGCGGGGCGGGTCAGGTCGCGGAAAAAGGGCAGCGTTTTGTTGGCCACTTCCAGCGCCAACTTGGCCTGCTTGGCAGCAATCAGCTCTTTCTCGTCATCCAGATCCTGCACCAACCGGACGATCAGCCCGATACAGACGCTGCCGACAATCATCGGCATGGCAATCCGATGGATGATGTCGATAGCGATCGAGTGTGGCTCAGTCAGCAGGAAAATCAGCAGCATGGTGAGCCCTTCGCAAACCATGCCTGCCAAAATCCCGTAAAACCAGAGCATCGACTTGCGCACCCGCAGGTGGATCATCGTCGAGAGCACCCCGGCGGTCACACTACTGAGCAGGCAAGGAAGCGAAGTATAACCATCGATATCAATCAGATAACGGTGAACCCCGGAGACGATCCCCGCCGGAATGCCGACCCAGGGACCAAACAGAATGCCGCCCGCCAGCACCGCGATGATTCGCACATTGACCAGCGCTCCATCCACCGGCAGACCCGTGTAGGTGCTAAAGACCGCAAAGGCGCAAAACAGCACCGACACCAGCCCAAGCTCGAGCGGCGAGTGATCGCGTTTTTGAAACAGATGCTGGAACGGCCAGATGCGGGTGAGGAAAAACAGCGTCATCAGCATCAGGGCGGCGCGCTCAAACACCGCCAGCAACATCATCACATGCTCAAACATCCCTTTCTCCTCCCCACCGCAAAGTGGCGTTTAGCAGAACTGACCCGCCACCCAGCCCGATGCCCAGGCCCACTGGAAGTTGTAGCCCCCGAGCCAGCCGGTGACATCCACCACCTCGCCGACGAAATAGAGCCCCGCCACCTTGCGCGCCTCCATGGTCTTGGAGGAGAGCTCGTCGGTATCGACCCCCCCCAGCGTCACTTCCGCAGTGCGATACCCTTCGGTGCCGTTCGGTCGCACCGTCCAGCCGCCCAGCAACGCCGCCACGGCGGCCAGCTCCGGTGCGTTGTACTGCCGCAGTGGTTTGCTCTGCAGCTGGCCGAGCTCGATCAGCTTCTCGACAAAACGCTTGGGCAGCTCACGGGAGAGCACCGTCTTGAGCTCCTGCGCCGGGTTGGCATTGACCCATGCCTGCAAGGTGGCGGCAATATCACGCCCCGGCAGCAGGTTGATAGAGAGCGCCTGCCCCGGCAGCCAGAATGAGGAGATTTGCAGCATGGCCGGACCGGAGAGTCCGCGGTGGGTAATCAGCATCGCCTCACGAAAACGGGTACCATCTTCGGCCGTCACTTCCACCTCAAAACTCACCCCGGAGAGATCGGCAAAGGCGTCTTTGTCCGCCTGATGCAGGGTAAATGGCACCAGTCCGGCGCGAGTCGGCAAGACCTTGAGGCCAAACTGCTCGGCCAGGCGATAGCCAAACGGCGTGGCGCCGAGCTTGGGCATGGAGAGACCGCCGGTGGCCACCACCAGCGAAGAGCAGCTCACCTCACCCTGGCTGGTCTCCAACAGAAAGCCATCATCACGCTTGTGCACCGCCAGGATCTCGGTGTGAGTCTGCAAAGTCACCCCCGCCCAGTCGCATTCGGTGAGCAGCAGATCGACGATCTCCTTGGCGCTTTCGTCGCAAAAGAGCTGGCCCAGGGTTTTTTCGTGATAAGCAACACCGTGGCGGTCAGCCAGTTCGACAAAATCCTGCGCGGTAAAACGGGCCAGCGCCGACTTGCAGAAGTGGGCATTGTGGCTGAGATAGGCCTGATGGTTGGCCTGCATGTTGGTGAAGTTGCAGCGGCCACCGCCACTAATCAGGATCTTGCGACCCGGCTTTTTGGCATTGTCGAGCAGCAGCACCGAGCGTCCGCGATAACCGGCCTGCGCCGCACACATCAAGCCGGACGCACCCGCACCGATCACCACCACATCAACCTGCTTCATCATCATCACCCATCAAAAAGAAAACGGCCCACAAAAGGGGCCGTCATTGTACTGGCTGGTCACTCGCCGTGCACGTCTCAGGCGTTGGTGCTGTCCATGATGCTGGTCGAGGTGCCCTTGGCCTGCTCGGCCAGCTCCTTGTCGATGAAGTAGAGTCCCTTGCCATCTTCACCCACCAGGGTCAGGCGATCGACGATGCTCTTGAACAGCTTCTCTTCTTCATGCTGCTCGGCCACGTACCACTGCAGGAAGTTAAACGTGGAGTAGTCGTGAGAGGTAAAGGCCACATGTGCCAACTCGTTGATGCACTTGGTGATGTGGTATTCGTGCTCCAGCGTGGCACGAAATACGGCGCCCAGAGAATCAAACTCGTGCGGCGGGGCACTGATGGCGCCGAGCTTGGGCAGCGCACCGGTTTCACTCACATAAGTAAACAGGCGCTCCATGTGCTGACGCTCCTCGACCGCGTGTTGACGCAGGAAGTCAGACGCACCTTCAAAGCCGCGGTCCGCGCACCAGGCGCTCATCTGCAGATAGAGATTGGAGGAGTAAAACTCCAGATTAATCTGCTCGTTCAGTTTGTCGATCATGGCTTGGGCCAGCATGGTGATCTCTCCGCTAGATGGTGTCTATCGATTGTCGCCGCCCCTCTGTGGGGAATCAAGTCATCACCGATAACTTAAGGGCGTAGAGTTTGTAACATCTCAAGCGAGACCTCGGCCTGATAATCCATCCCGGCCAAACCAAAACCGTTGAGCGCCATAAACTCCTGCCGCAGACCGGCAATATCGCCCAGCTGGCGAAATGTCGCGGGGGAGAGATGCGACCAGCGCTCCGCCACCACCGCTTGCAGCGCCGGGTCGAGTTCGTAGTCATCCATCCGGATCAGCCGCTCACCATCGGCCACAACGCCACGAGCGCCATACATCTTGTCCGAAAACAGACGTTGCATCTGCTCGATGCACCCTTCGTGGGTGCCACGCGCCTTCATCTCTTGCATCAATATCGCCAGATACACCGGCAACACCGGAATAAACGTACTGGCCTTGGTCACCAGCGCCTTGCACACCGCCACCCAGGCGTGACCGCCAATGCCAGCCAGTTGCAGGTTGATACTGTCGGCGGCAGCATGCAGATGAGCCTTGGCATAGCCGATGGTGCCATCCCGATAGATGGGATAGGTCAGCTCAGGACCGATGTAGGAGTAAGCTACCGTCTGGGCGCCGGGCGCGAGACAATCGGCCTGCTGCAGCGCCTGCATCCAGACTTGCCAATCCTCACCGCCCATCACGGTCACGGTGTCGCGGATCTCCTGCTCGCTGGCGACCGGCAAGGTCTGCGCCACCAGCGCATCGTGCTCGATGTCATAGCCCAACCCGGTAAAGGGCTGGCCGGTCGTTTTCAGGGTGGAACGCACCTGTGTGCCATCGGCCAACACGCGCAGGCCGCTTGCCAGCGAATAGACCACCAGATCAACCTGCCCGAGATGTTGGCGCACAGCAGCGATCGCCTGCTCACGCATGGGGTTGGAGAACGCATCGCCCAGCAGGTTGATGGCAACCCGCCCCTCCTGCTCGGCCGCCTCTCGAAACCAGATGTTGTTGTACCAGCCGGCACTGCCGAGCCCCTTGTCAGACGGTCCACGCTCGAACGAGATGCCGATGGTGTCGGCGCCAGCCCCAAACGTCAGCGCAATGCGCGATGCCAACCCGAAACCGGAAGAGGCCCCGATCACCAGCACCCGCTTGGGCCCGGCAAAGGTCCCGGCGGCACGCACACGGCCGATCTGCTGCTGCACTGCAGCGCGGCAACCAAGAGGGTGGCAATTGCGGGCAACACAGCCCTGGATCTGGGGGTGAATCAGCATGACAAGACTCCTGCAAGCCGGCGAAGAAACCGTCATCAACAATAAGGAAGGGAAACCTAGAAAACAAATGGGGAGCATGTTGCTCCCCAAAGCGGTATTCAGATGCTTTTATTGTTGCATGCCCATTGCGGTGCACTGCGCAGATAGTATGCTGCGGCAGATCCGACCACAATAGGTTGATGTGAGCGGCTTCAAATATCTGTTCAAAGTTTCGACACACCCTGTCAGGGGTGACAAAGGGCATGGTCATCAGGGTGTCAGAAGCGCACAATAGTCTGGAGTTTCATCAGAGACCGTTCTAGGGAGAGGGAGTGAGCCATGAGTGGGACCTATTACAAACACGTTCTGGCAGCCATCGATCTTTCGGAAGACAACCGCAAGGTCATTGAAAAGGCGGTGGATCGTGCCCGCTCCAACGGAGCCAAACTGTCCGTTATCCACGTTGACGTCGATCTTAAGGATCTCTACACCGAGATGATCGATATCGACATCGACAACGTGCAGGATCAGGTGATTGCCGAAGCCAAGGAGAAGCTCGAAGCGTTCCTCTCCTGTGTCGACTTCCCCATCGAGAAGAAACTGGTGATCTGTGGCGACCTGAGCGAGCGGGTCAATCAGGCCGTGCGCGACTATGAAGTCGACCTGCTGGTGTGTGGCCACCGCCAGAGTTTCTGGAGCCTGCTTACCTCAAGCGCGCGCCAGTTGATGAATACTGTCCCCTGCGACCTGCTGGTCGTGCCGCTGCAGAAATAGTCCAGCCGCCCATCATCTGCCACCGGTTGTCACGCCTGCGCGCTGACACCGGGTGGCAACGGCCCGAAGCGCTCTTCCGCCAACTGATGCAACTGCGCGCGCAACCAGCAGATCGCGCTGTCGTGATTGCTCAACGGGTGGCCGGCCATGACGTAAAGGATCGGCAGCTCGGGCTCCAGCGGATACTGCTGCAGCGGATAGTGCTGGCAGAAGTAACGGCCGATCAGCTCAGGCACGACCACCAGATAGCGCCCGCTGGCCATCAGCTGTGGCACGGCCATAAAACTGGGAACCCGCACCCCCAGCTCCCGCGTCATCCCCTGCTCAGCCAACCAGTGATCGACCATGGCCTGGCTGTGCCCCCAGCTTGAGGTGTGAATGTGGGGATAAGCCGCCAGATCGTGCGGCGTGACCCGCTCGGGCACATCGCTATCCAGCGGCGAGAGACAGACCAACGGATTACAAAACCAGGGCTCACGCCACAAGCGCTGTGACAAATGGTTGGCGGCGGCAAAACCGATCACCAGATCCAGCTCCCCCTTCTCCAGCTCCCGCTCATAGTCGCTGTCAGCCAGCTCGCACAACTCGATGCGGCAGTGTGGCGCCAGCTGCCACAAGCGTTCGACCATGGCCGGTAGCAATCCATGCTCCACCGAGCCAGGCGTGGCAAGGCGAAACACCCGCCGTGCGGTCGCCGGATCGAAAGCATCGGTCTGCCGTAACCCCTGCTCGAGCGTGGCCAGAGCGATACGCACCGGCCCTGCCAATGCCCGCGCCCGTTCGGTGGGCACCATCTCGCGCCGGGTCATCACAAACAAAGGATCGTCCAGCGCCTGCCGCAGGCGGGCCAAGGCATGGCTGACGGTGGATTGGGAGAGGTGCAGCCGCTCGGCCGCGCGGGTGACATGGCGTTCCTGCATCAACACATCAAACACGGTGAGCAGATTGAGATCGAGACGGGCGAGCGGGGTATCCATCGATATTCACCATGATGACATGTAGATAATTCATTTTTTACATACTACCAGCTTTTCTAGAATCACCCGGTCATTGATTGGAGAAGCACCATGCGTCACTACCTGCTCCTGCTCGCCATTGGCCTGCTGTGGGGTTCCCAGTTTATTTTCATGCACCAGGCGGTGAGCGATATGCCCCCCCTGCTGGTTGCTGCCGGCCGCGCCCTGTGCGGGAGCGCCACACTGGGCCTGCTCTGTCTGTGGCTGGACTTGGGCAAGCGCCAGACCCGCTGGCGTACCTACATGCTGATCGCCCTGCTTGATGCCACCATCCCCTTCATTATGGTGGCGTGGGGTCAGCAGTTCGTTGATAGCGCCGTCGCCGCCGTGGTGATGGGCTGCATTCCGCTGGTCACCGTGTTGGTGGCGCCCTTGCTGCTGAGCGAAGAGCGTATTACCCGCAGTGGCCTGCTGTCGGTGCTGCTCGGTCTGATGGGGGTCATCGTTTTGTTCTGGCCGCGTCTGACTCGCGGCATGGATGTGGGACTGCTGGGAGCGCTGGCAATCCTGATTGGCGCCGGCTGCTTTGCGGTGGGATTGCTGATGATCAAGCGCTTTGCCAAGGATCACCCGGTGATCGTGGCCCGCAATATTCTGCTCTGTTCGGCACTGCAGCTCCTGCTGCTCACGCCCTGGCTGATCCAGCCAAGCCTGCTCGCCCTGCCGGGCAGCCGCTCACTGATTGCCGTGGCCCTGCTCGGGGTGTTCTGCACCGGACTGGTCTATTTCCTGTATATGGCGCTGATCCAGAAAGCGGGCCCGACCTTTGCGTCATTCAGTAACTATCTGGTGCCCCTGTTTGGCGTCCTGCTCGGCGCCCTGTTCCTCGGTGAACAGGTTCAGCGCACTACCGCGCTGGCGCTGGTTCTCATCCTGGGCTCGGTGGCCATCAACCAATGGTCGCAGCACAGGCGTCAGCGCCAAGTGTGCTGAGTGACTCCATGGGTGGTGGGCGACGCCACCTGACTTTGAGGGATTGCACCTCCGATTGTCCCTGCTGCCGGTACTCTGTGCCGGCTTTTTTGTGCATCAGCGATAGCGATAAGCCAGCCGCTCGTTCTTGCGGGGCCCGCGAATCTGCCACTGCATGTCAAAGCCGCTGCCAACAACCTCCAGCACCGCCTGATAGTGGTCGGCGCCGCACAGATGCGGCTCATCCGTTTGCCAGCGCTGCGGGCTCACCGGCCGCAACTCCAGCAAATGCACCGGCTCGGTGTGGCGCAGGTGGTAGAGCACAATGCCGTGCTCGCTGCGTTGCCAACCGTAGCGGTTATGCATGGCAATGCGCTGGCCACGCGGCGTGAGATAGTGGCCGCGCTCGTCAAAACTCCAGCCATCCTGCCACGGCGCGACCAACACCTCGCCTTCGCAGGAGCCGTTCCAGTCCGTCTGTGAACCTTCACCGTTGCCAGCCTGAAAAGTGAAGCGGGAAATTTGTGGTAATCGGCACCAAAGGAGGTGGATTGCCACCGCACTATCGTTCATCATGTCGCCCTTTCCAGATTTACAACTGAACACTTGTTGCTCTCATGAACTATCTGATTTCGGTAACCCTGTTGTGGGCCTTCTCGTTTAGCCTGATCGGTGTCTATCTCGCCGGCCAGGTGGACTCCTACTTTGCCGTACTGACCCGCGTTGTGCTGGCCTGTCTGGTCTTTCTGCCCTTCCTGCGCTGGCGTGGTCTGCGCCCCGGGCTGATTGGCCGGTTGATGGCGCTCGGCGGTACCCAGCTCGGCATCATGTACCTGTTCTACTACCACTCTTTCCTGCTCTTGAGCGTGCCGGAGGTGCTGATCTTCACCATCTTCACCCCGCTCTATGTCACCGCGCTCTATGACCTGCAGCAGCGCCGTTTCAACCCGGGATTCCTGTGGGCGGCCCTGCTGGCCGTGGCGGGGGCAGCCATTATTCGCTATGACGGCCTGACACAAAACTACCTGCTGGGCTTTCTGGTGGTACAAGGCGCCAACCTCTGCTTTGCTATCGGTCAGGTCGGTTACAAAGTGGTGATGGCGCGTGAGCCGCAAGCGCCGGCTCATCACCATATCTTTGGCTGGTTCTATCTGGGGGCGCTGGCGGTGGCCGTGCCGGCCTGGCTGTTACTGGGCAAGCCGCAATATCCGACCACGCAGCTGCAGTGGGGCATCCTGCTCTGGCTGGGCGCCGGGGCATCGGGGCTGGGTTATTTCCTGTGGAACAAGGGGGCAACCCTAGTCAGCAGCGGCACCCTGGCAGTGATGAACAACGCGCTCATCCCCGCCGGACTGCTCGTCAATCTGCTGATCTGGAACAAGGGCACCGATCTCACCCGTCTGGCGCTGGGCGGCGCGGTGATTGCGGCATCGCTCTGGTTTTGCCGAACCCCTAGCCAATCACGGCGTTAAATTCACGGCGTGCCTGACCGTGACAGGAGGCCAGGCGCGCCAGCAGATGATCGATCTGCTCGCCCTCCTGATACTGCACCAGTCCACCGCTCACGGTGACTGGCCTTCCTGGCAGCAGGCTGGCATCGGCTATTTCGCTGCGCAGCCGCTCGGCAATCTCGATACCGGCCAAGCGATCGGTACCAGATAGCATCAAAATAAACGAATCCTCATCCCAGCGAGCAAACGGGTCATCTTTGCGCAGCTCGCGGCGCACTAGCCGCGCCAGTTTGGCCAGCATGGCGTCGCACTCCACCTCACCAAACAACTGCATGATCTTGGCTTTGTGATCGACGGTAAAACGCAGCAGGCAGAAAGGCTCACCATCGGGATGTTGCAACTGCTCGGCTAACCCTTGCTCAAAGCGGACCCGGCTATCAAGGCCGGTCAACGGATCGGTGACCAGCGCCAGCTCATGCACCACCTGCACCGGCTGACAGAGCTGCACCGCGCCCAGAATACTGCCATCGGGCTGATGGCGGGCGCGCTCTTCAACCCGAACATAGCGGCCATCGTGATGCAGGATCCGGTAATGGGCATAGAGGGTCGGCTCGCGCCCTTCGAGACAGGCTGACATGGCCTCCAGCAGTTGCGGGCTGTCGTCAGGATGCACCCGATCCAGCCAACTCAGATCGTCCTCATCCTCGGCAGCGAGGCCAAGCAGTCGCAGACAGGCCGGGTCACGCTGCATCCCCTGCTCCGGGGTCCAGCTCCAGAGCCCAGCCTGCAGCAGATCAAGGGCCTGCCAGGCCAACGCTTGTTCATGCCTGGAAACCGCCAACATCAAGGGTGCGCGCAGTGGATCCATGTCCGACCTCGGCCTGGGAGAAAGGGAGCAACTGAGGCTAGTTTTATCACTGCCCGTCAGGCGGGGCAACGCCTCAGATGCGCCCCTCATAACCGGCCATCAGCGCTTGCCAATCGCCAGGAACCCAGTAGAAGCTGGTGTGCAGCAGTGCCTCTTTGTTGAAGGAGCGCAGCAGCCGCTCCAGGTTGGTCTGTTGCCACGAACCCGGCTCGCGGATGGCGCCTTTGTCAAAATCGATGACCCACACCTTGCCATCCCGATCGAGCAGGATGTTGTGGCTGTTGAGATCGGCGTGATAGACACCGGCATCGTGAAATTGCCGCAGGGTTTGCCCGATACGCTGCCAGACCGTGGCATCGAGCGAGCCAGTCTTGAGCAGGCCGACCAAGTCCTTGGAGCCGCGGATGCGCTCGATCAGGATATCCGCCCGATAAAAGGGCCCTCGCTTGCTCATGCGGGCCGCATAGGGACGCGGTACCGGCAATCCCTTGGCGCACAAGGTATCGAGCAGCGCAAATTCCGCCATGGCGCGGCTGCTCTCAACCCCCTCGAACCAGAAGCGATCACGCACCACCTTACCGACCATGCCACCGCGGTAGTAGTGGCGCAGCACCAGATGGCGGCCATCGAGCTTGACGAACCAGGTGACCCCACGCCCCTGCGAGGAGCCCACCACCGCCTTCTGCGCCTGCCACCACTGGGAGTCAAACAGATGGGGATGAGGGTCACCAATCAGTTGATCGGCATACCAGCAAACCTGATTGTCATGGTTGGTTACTTGCATGGCGCTATTCCGGCAGAAGATTCTGCGCAATTTTACAATCAGGGGGGGAGTTTGCATAATGCCAAACCACTACTTATTCCCTCGAATGCGCCACCTTATGCCGCTATTTCAGAGTCCTCCCCGCTCCCTGTGCATCTTGCGCCTCTCGGCCATTGGCGACTGCTGCCATGCGCTGGCCCTGATCACCGTGATCCGCCGAGCCTGGCCCGAGACCCGCATCACCTGGATTGTGGGCAAGCTGGAGGCCAGTCTGTTTGCCAACTTGCCGGGCGTGGAGATCATACCGTTCGACAAGAGCAAAGGCTGGCGCGGCTATCGTGAACTGTGGCAAACCCTGCGCGGGCGCCGCTTTGATGCCCTGCTACATCTGCAAGCGGCACTGCGGGCCAGCATCGCCACCCTCGGCATTCGAGCCAGGGTCAAGCTGGGTTTTGACCGGGCGCGCGCCAACGACGGGCAGTGGCTGTTTACCAACCATGCGGTCCCCTCGCCCGATTCACCCCATGTGCTGGACGGTTTTCTCGCCTTCGCCCGCGAACTGGGCATCACAGACTTGACCCCGGACTGGCAACTGCCGATTGATCCGCGCGATCGCGCCTGGGCCAAGGAAACACTGCAGGGTCGCCCCACCCTGCTGATTTGCGCCGCTGCCAGCAAAGCCTTCAAGAACTGGACGGCAGAAGGCTACGCCGCGCTGGCCGACCATGCGGCCGAACGCGGCATGCAGGTCTATCTGTGCGGCGGTCCGGCCCAACTGGAGCGGCAACTGGCGCACGACATTCAGGCGCGCTGCCGGCACAAACCGGGCAATCTGGTGGGCGAGACCCGCCTGCCCCAGTTGCTGGCACTGATCGCCGAGGCCAGTCTGGTGCTAGCACCCGATACCGGTCCGGCGCACATGGCCACCATCACCGGCACGCCGGTAATCGGTCTGTATGCCCACCACAACCCGGCGCGCACCGGCCCCTATCACGCCCGTGATCGAGTAGTCAGCATCTATAAGGAAGCGATCGAGGCCGAAACCGGCAAGCCGCTGGCCGAGCTGGACTGGCGCACCCGACTCAAGGATGGTGACGCCATGCGACGGCTGCCGGTTGAGCGGGTGATCGCCGAGTTTGATCGCTGGCATCAAGAATGGAACGCCGTTTCGAATAAACCGAAAGATGAAACAGAGATAACCTGATGGTCTGACTGCGCCGCGCCGCGCACAATGCAGAGGCGTGGAGAGTTGTCCCGCTGCAAGCAAGCTATTTGTTTCTATGGCTGGAGTTTCTCCAGCCATTTTTTTATCCGCCACGCTCTGCTAGAATTGCGCCCCCTTTCCAACCCCTGCCACTATGAGGCAATAGCTGTCACCCAACGGGAAAACGACGGCGGGGTTTGCTACAACCAATGTAAGTGTTTCAGGAGCTAGGTGAGCCATGGCGCAGCAAGGCACTCTTTATATCATCTCCTCCCCGAGCGGGGCGGGTAAATCCAGCCTGATCAATGCCCTGCTGACCCAGTACAACACTGCAGGAATGATGATGCTGTCGGTCTCCCACACCACCCGCGCTCCGCGCCCGGGCGAAGTGGATGGCCAGCACTACCATTTTGTGGCGGTCGAGCAGTTCAAGCAGTTGATTGAGCGCGGTGATTTTCTCGAGTGGGCCGAAGTGTTCGGTAACTACTACGGCACCTCGCGCGCCGCCATTGAGGCCAATCTGGCCAAGGGCATCGATGTGTTTCTCGATATCGACTGGCAGGGCGCCCGCCAGATCCGCGAGCAGATGCCAACCAAGTCGATCTTTATTCTTCCCCCGAGCCGTGAAGAGCTGGAGTGCCGCCTGATTGGCCGCGGCCAGGACAGCGCCGAGATCATCAAGGGCCGGATGGAGAAAGCGATTGCCGAGATGGTGCACTACGACGAGTATGACTACGTGATCATCAATGAAGAGTTTGAGCAGGCCCTGTTCCAACTGCGTGCTATTCTCGAGAGCCAGCGTCTGACTCTCGCCAGCCAGCAGCAGGCACAACAGGACTTGCTGCAACGCCTACTGGCGGAATAAGCTAAAACCAAGTAATATTTTGCGTCATTTTTAAACACTGGAGTCCTGCATGGCACGCGTTACTGTAGAAGATGCTGTAAAACAGGTGGGTAACCGTTTTGACCTGGTGCTGGTCGCCGCTCGCCGCGCCCGTCAGATCGCGGTTCAAGGCAAAGAGCCCCTGGTTGACGAAGAAAACGACAAGCCGACCGTGATTGCCCTGCGCGAAATCGAGCAAGGTCTGGTGAACAACCAGGTCATGGACGCCCAGGATCGTTATGAGCAGCAAGAGCAGGAAGCCGCCGAACTGGCTGCCGTCGCTGCGATTGCCGAGGGTCGCGGTTAATCCCCTCCCTGCGTGGGCCCGATTCCGGGCCCATACGCCCCTTATTTACAAGCGATCAAAAACCTCGCACACTCAAGCCCAATCACCCTTGCCATGGACAACAGCGAAACGCTAGTGGGGCTGACTTGTATCTGTTTGAAAGTCTTAAAGAAATAGCCAGTTCCTATCTGCCATCAGAGCAGGTTGAGAAACTCAGGCAAGCCTATGTGGTGGCGCGAGACGCGCATCAGGGGCAGATGCGTTCCAGTGGTGAGCCCTATATCACTCACCCGGTGGCGGTTGCGCGCATTCTCGGTGAGATGCGGCTTGATCACGAGACCTTGATGGCCGCGGTGCTACACGACGTCATCGAGGATACCCCGGTAACCAAGGAAGATCTGGCCACTCAGTTTGGGGATGCGGTTGCTGAACTGGTGTCCGGCGTCTCCAAGCTCGACAAGCTGAAATTCCGCGATCGCAAGGAAGCCCAAGCCGAAAACTTCCGCAAGATGGTCATGGCCATGACCCAGGATATTCGGGTCATCCTCATCAAACTGGCCGACCGCACCCACAACATGCGCACTCTGGGTTCGCTGCGCCCCGACAAACGTCGCCGCATCGCTCGCGAAACCCTCGAAATTTTTGCCCCCATCGCCAATCGCCTCGGCATCCACACCATGAAAAGCGAGCTGGAAGAGCTCGGCTTTGAAGCGCTCTATCCGATGCGCTCGCGGGTGCTGCGTGAATCGGTGCGCCGTGCCCGTGGCAACCGCCGCGAGATCATCGAGTCGATTCAGAGCGAAGTCGAGGGACGGCTGCGCGAAGCGGGCATTGAGTTTCAAGTGAGTGGCCGCGAGAAGAACCTCTTCTCCATCTACAACAAGATGGAAAAGAAAGAGCTGCAGTTTCACGAGGTGATGGACATCTACGCCTTCCGCGTCAAGGTGAAGGATATCGACACCTGCTATCGGGTGCTGGGCCAGATGCACAGTCTCTATAAGCCGCGCCCGGGTCGTTTCAAAGATTACATCGCCATCCCCAAGAGCAACGGTTACCAGTCGCTGCACACCTCCCTGGTGGGGCCGCATGGGGTGCCGGTTGAAGTGCAGATCCGCACCGAGTTCATGGATCAGATGGCCGACAAGGGCGTCGCTGCCCACTGGGCCTACAAACAGGATGGTGACAGCTCCGGCACCACTGCCCAGATCCGCGCCCAGCGCTGGATGCAGAGCCTGCTCGAACTGCAGCAAAGTGCCGGCAGCTCGTTTGAGTTTATCGAAGGGGTCAAGACTGACCTGTTCCCCGACGAGATTTATGTGTTTACTCCGGAAGGGCGCATCATGGAGCTGCCCGCCGGAGCGACTCCGGTGGACTTTGCCTACACGGTGCATACCGACATCGGCCACGCCTGTGTCGGCTCCCGGGTTGACCGCCACCCCTACCCGCTCAGCAGCCCGCTGCATTCGGGGCAGACGGTTGAGATCATCACGGCACCGGGCGCCCGTCCCAACGCCGCCTGGCTCAACTTTGTGGTCACCACCAAGGCTCGCTCCAAGATCCGGCAATTCCTCAAGAACCTGCGCACCGAAGAGTCGGTGGTGCTCGGTCGCCGCCTGCTCAACCACGCCCTCGGCGCCAAAAACATCGAAGATATCCCGCAAGAGCGCATCAGTCAGGTGCTCTCCGATACCAAGCATGAAACCCTGCAGGGCCTGCTGGCGGATATCGGTCTTGGCAATGCAATGAGTGTGATGGTGGCGCGGCGCATGCTGGGTGACGGCCTGCCGGCCGACGAGCAGCCCAAGAGCGGTGGCAGCAAGAAGATGCCAATCAAGGGGGCCGATGGCCTTCTGGTCACCTTTGCCAACTGTTGTCGCCCAATCCCCGGCGATGCCATCATTGCTCATGTCAGCCCGGGCAGAGGTCTGGTCATCCACCAGGAATCCTGCCGTAATATCAAAGGCTATAGCCGCGAGCCGGACAAGTATCTGCCGGTGCAGTGGGAAGTGGATCAGGAGCAAGAGCAGGAGTTCAAAACCGGCATCCAGATTGACATCGTCAACCATCAGGGTGCCCTGGCCGAGTTGGCCAACGTGATAGCCGCCACCGGTGCCAATATCCACGGTATCAGTACCGAGGAGAAGGATGGCCGGATCTATGTGGTCACCCTGTTGATTACCACCCGCAGCCGACTCCATCTTGCCAATATCATGCGCAAGATCCGGGTCATGCCCGATGTAATGCGGGTCAGCCGCCAGAAAAACTGAACTGACGGGCGGCGCGAGCCGCCCGCTGTTTTCACAAGAGAATTGCCATGACACCCGAACGCTTCAAGCGCATCACCGATATGCTGGCCATGCGTCAGCTCGACCTGACCGTCTGCATGGAAGAGGTGCACAAGCCTCACAACCTGGCCGCCATCGTGCGCACCGCCGATGCGATCGGCGTTCACCGGGTACATGCGGTCTGGCCGCGCACCCGTATTGCCAAACGCAAGGGTACGGCACGCGGCAGCCAGAACTGGGTGGATGTGAAACTGCATCCGGATATTCACACTGCCGTGGCAGAATTAAAGGCTGCCGGCATGCAGATTCTGGCCACCCACTTAAGCGAAAGCTCGGTGGATTTTCGCACTATCGACTTCACCAAGCCCACTGCCATTCTGCTCGGTCAGGAGAAGTTCGGTATCACCGAAGCGGCGCTGGCACTGGCCGATCATCATATCGTCGTCCCCATGGTCGGCATGGTGCAGTCACTGAATGTCTCGGTGGCGGCTGCCGCCATCCTGTATGAAGCGCAGCGTCAACGCGAGCTGGCCGGCTGCTATCAGCGCGGTTGCCCGCTACCCGCCGAAGAGCAGAATGCCATTCTGTTTGAGGGCGGACACCCCATCTTTGCCAGAATTTGTAAGCAGAAAGATCTGCCCTATCCGCAACTCGGCGAGCAGGGCGAAATCCTGGCCGACGAAGAGTGGTGGCAGAAAGTACAGATGTCCCGCGCCAGTTGGGAGCATCTGGATGACGAGGACGAGTTGCCGGAGGAGTGATCCCCGGCCTGCAGGAGAACCCTGATGAAAGCCTGCTGGTTACTGACCCTGGCCCTGTTGACCCCCGGAGTATTCGCCGTGACTGCACCGCTCAGTACCGAAGATCACCTTGAGGCGCTGCACCGCGACGTGCTGCCTAGCTTCTGGCGCGAACATGCCCGTGAAGGGGAGTTTATCGGCAAAGACCAGGTACCTATTCGTTATGCCGCGCTGCGCCACCCAGACAGCCATCGGGCCATCATGGTGGTCAATGGTCGGGTAGAAACCTATCTCAAGTATCAGGAGCTGGCCTGGGACCTGTGGCAACAGGGCTATAGCATTTATCTCATCGACCATCGCGGCCAGGGCCGCTCCGGCCGCTTGCTGACAGATGTGCAAAAAGGCTATGTCGAGCAGTTTGATGACTATGTGGACGATCTGAAAACCTTCCACGATAAGGTCGTCATGGCCGACAAACCGGAGAAGGTATTTATTCTGGCCCACTCGATGGGCGGCGCCATTGCCGCGCGTTATCTGGAGCGCTGGCCCACCGAGATCGATGCGGCCGTGCTCTCCTCCCCCATGCTGGGCATCAATCTGGGTAGCCTGCCGGTGTGGTTGGCCAAAGGGCTGGCCAGCAGCATTGACACATTCGGTCGCTGGTTTGGCGAGCCGCCCTACGGCCCCGGTCAGGGACCCTATCAGGATCATGGCTTTGCCGATAATGAACTGACGCACAGCACGCTGCGCTATCAGCTGTTTCGCGAGCAATACGAGCGCACCCCCGAGGTGAAGCTGGGCGGCGCCACCGCCCACTGGATTCAGGAGGGGATCCGCGCCGGTGAGCAGGCCATTGCCGAAGCCGACAAGATCCGCACACCGCTGCTGTTGCTGCAGGCCGGTTTGGACAACGTGGTGGACAACGCCGCACAGGATCAATTCTGCCTCGTAGCCCCCTGCAGCGAAGGTCGCCCGGTACGAATCGAGGGGGCCTGGCATGAACTCTTTATCGAACAGGATGCCCAGCGTCAGGCGGCACTGGATGCTGCCTTGGGCTTTTTAAACCGTTATTGAGCGCCTATTTTTTGGGCTGCTAAATAAATGGGGAGGCGGGAGCGGTTGCTGTACACTGCTCCCGCTTTCATTCGTAACCCCGAGGTGATGATGTATAAGGTCGTAGTCTCCGATCTCGACGGAACCCTGCTCAACAGTGCCCACCAAATCTCCGACCAGACCCGTGAGACCCTGCATACGCTAGTGCAAAAGGGGGTCAAATTCGTGATGGCGACCGGCCGTCACTATGTGGATGTCCGCCATATTCGTAACACCCTTGGCCTGGATATCTATCTCATCACCTCCAACGGCGCCATGGTGCACGACAAGCAAGACACGCTTATCTATAACCAGACCATCGCCACCGATGTCGCCCGCGAGCTGGCCAATCTGGCGCGTGACCCATCGATCCATGTCAACGTCTACTACGGCGAGCAGTGGCTGGTTGAGGAGGAGATGCCCTGGTTGCTGGAGTTCCACCACGAGTCAGGTTTCCACTACACATTGGCCGACTTCGCCACTCACCCACTCGACCGGGTAAACAAGGTCTTCTATACCGGTGAGCACGAAAAGTTGCTGGTGATCGAGCAGCAACTACAGGCCCGCTACGGCCAGAGCCTCAATATCACCTTCTCCCTGCCCGATTGCCTCGAAGTCATGCACGGCGAAGTCAACAAGGGGCGCGCCGTCAAAGCGGTGCTGGAGCAGAACGGTTTGTCGCTGGAACAGGCAATTGCCTTCGGTGACGGGATGAACGACTTCGAGATGCTGAGCATGGTCGGGCATGGCGTGGTGATGGGCAATGCCCATGATCGCCTGATGGCAGCGCTGCCGAATAATCAGCGCACCGTGACCGCCGATGAAGATGGCGTCGCACGCTATCTGGCCAACTGCTTCGCGCTGCCGGCCATCGCCTGAGCGCGACATCCGGCATAGTGATGATAACGGGAACTGTGGTTCCCGTTTTTATTGCCTGCAGTAAACGCCAGATAGCAAAAAACCGGCACAAGGCCGGCTTCTCGGAAGAGTGGTCGGTGATAGAGGATTCGAACCTCTGACCCTCTGGTCCCAAACCAGATGCGCTACCAGACTGCGCTAATCACCGACAGGGGGAGAAAAACAAAAAGACCCGCCAGGGTCATTTGTCTTCTTAATTATGGTGCGAAGAGAGGGACTTGAACCCTCACGCCCGGGGGGCACTAACACCTGAAGCTAGCGCGTCTACCAATTCCGCCACCTTCGCACAGTGCGCAGCAAAATAATGGGGTGGCTGATGGGACTCGAACCCACGACAACCGGAATCACAATCCGGGACTCTACCAACTGAGCTACAGCCACCACAGCTGCTATTCGACAAGCTTACCACCCGCGCATCGGCACGCCATAAATGGCGCGCCCGACAGGATTCGAACCTGTGACCTCTGCCTCCGGAGGGCAGCGCTCTATCCAGCTGAGCTACGGGCGCCACGCTGTCGAACGAGGCGCAATGTTAATGACCCCCCCTGCAGCTGTCCAGCACTTTTTTCATTGCCACGATGCGTTTGCCGATTTTTACCGCAAAACGGGCAAAAAGGGATCACTTCGTATTCATTCAGCCTCCATCAAGGCTGACCTGCTACGCTTCACTACACACTGTTCATGGTGCCTTGAACAATTCTTAACACTCCCCTATAGTGAATGAATGAACGTTCATTCACAGCCAGATACCATCATGATGGATAAACGAGAACGCATTTTCAAAGCGACGGAAGAGCTGCTGGCCACGCAAGGTTTCCACGGCATCTCCATGTCACTGGTCGCCAAAGAGGCTGGCGTCGCCGCCGGAACCATCTACCGCTACTTCAGCGACAAAGATGACCTGCTGCGCCAATTGCATCTGCATGTCAGCCTGCGCGCACGAGATGCGGTGTTTGAAGGTGTCTCGCCGGATGCCACACCGTTTGAACAGTATCGGCAGATTTGGCTGAACGCATTTCGACTGCTCAGCACCGATACCTTCTGTCTGCGCTGCAAGGCGCAATACGAATCCTCCCCGAACTTCGAACAGATGGAGCTGGATCCTGAGAATCAACAGATCTGGCTACGCCTGCAGCATTTCTTCGAAGAGGGAGTCCGGCAGGGGCTGTTTATTGCCCTGCCCCACCGAATTCTCAGCGCCCTGAGCCTGGACTCGGTCATGCACATTGCCCAGCTGGATCGGCTGGCCGGTCACGCCCTTTCTGAAGCAGAGCGTGAAGAGGCCGTGCGCGCCAGCTGGCGAGCCATCCTGAAACCCCAATCCTGAACTTCCGCCGAGGAGTGTCACTGAATGAAGAAGTGGATAGTCGTCATGTTGCTGATCGCATTTGCCCTGTTTGGCAGCGTCATCGGCTTCAACCTGTTCAAAGAGAAGATGATTGCCCAGTTTCTGGCTAATCGCCCCGAACCTGCGTTCCCGGTGACGGTCCTCGAAGCCAAGCCTCAGGAGTGGGTACCGACCATTGAAGCGATCGGTTTTATCGAGCCAAATCAAGGGGTAACCCTCTCAACTGAGCTCAGTGGTTCGGTCGATCGGATCAGCTTCCAGTCGGGCGCCATGGTGCAAGCCGACCAGTTGCTGCTGAGCCTCGACTCGAGCGTTGAAAAGGCCAACCTAGCCGCGTCGCAAGCCAAGCTCAATGCCGCCCGCGCCAAGTTCGAGCGCTACCAGAATCTGGTGGCTAAGAACTCCATCTCGCGCGATCAGCTCGATGATGCCGAAGCCAGTTACAAGTCGCTGCTGGCCGATATCGAGAGTCTCAAGGCCACCATCGCCCGTCGTGAAGTCCGTGCTCCGTTTGCCGGTGTCGTCGGTCTGCGTAACGTCTTCCTCGGCCAGTATCTTGAGCCGGGCACCAGCATTGCCCGTCTCGAAGATATCAGCGTGATGCGCCTGCGTTTTACCGTGCCGCAAACCGATATCGCCAAGCTGACACTGGGCCAGCCGATCCATATCGGCGTAGATGCTTACCCGGACACCCAGTTCAACGGCCACATCAGTGCCATCGAGCCGGCGGTGAACTATCAGAGCGGCCTTATCCAGGTTCAGGCCGACATCCCGAACAACGACGGGCGCCTGCGTTCAGGTATGTTTGCCCGCGCCAGCATCCTGTTGCCTGGTCAGCCTAACCAAGTGGTGCTGCCGCAGACAGCCATCGCCTTCAACCTCTATGGCGAGAACGTCTACGTGATCCATGAGAAAGATGGCGAACCTCGTGCCGAGCAGCGGGTGGTGAAGGTGGCCGAGCGCCGTGGTGACAATGCGTTGATCGTCAGTGGCGTCAAGCCGGGCGAGCGAGTGGTCACCTCGGGGCAAGTGCGCCTGAGCAACGGCTCCAAGGTGAAGATCGAACCGGGTGAGGGGCTGACCCCACCGGCCCAGACCCCGATGCTGTAAGCGCGGAGAAGAACTGCCATGCGTTTTACCGACATGTTCATCAAGCGCCCTGTGCTGGCTGTGTCGATCAGTTTCCTGATCGCACTGCTGGGGCTACAGGCCATCTTCAAGATGCAGGTGCGTGAATACCCGGAGATGACCAACACGGTTGTCACCGTCACCACCAGCTATTACGGCGCCAGTGCCGATCTGATTCAGGGCTTTATTACCCAGCCGCTGGAGCAGGCCGTGGCACAAGCCGACAACATCGACTTCATGACCTCGTCCAGTCAGCTCGGTAGCTCGACAGTGACGGCTTACATGAAGCTCAACACCGATCCAAACGCCGCACTTTCTGACATTCTGGCCAAAGTGAACTCGGTGCGTTCCCAGTTGCCGAAGGAGTCGGAAGATCCCTCGGTCACCATGTCGACCGGCTCAACCACCGCAGTGCTCTATATTGGCGTCACCAGCCCCGAGCTCAATGCCAGCCAGATCACCGACTACCTCGAGCGGGTGGTCAAACCGCAGCTGTTCACCGTCGGCGGCGTCTCCAAGGTCGATATGTATGGCGGTACCCAGTACGCCCTGCGGGTCTGGCTCGATCCGGCCAAGATGGCCGCTTTTGGCCTCACCTCCAGTGAGGTGATGCAGGTTCTTAGCAGCAACAACTACCAGTCGGCCACCGGCCAGGCTATCGGCAACTTTACCCTCTATAACGGTAATGCCGAGACCCAGGTCAAGGATGTGGACGAGCTCAAACGCCTGGTGGTCTCCTCTACCGAAGGCAAGGTCATCCGCCTCTCTGACGTGGCCAAGGTGACGCTGGAGAAGAGCCACGACGTTTATCGTGCCACCGCCAACGGCCGCGAAGCCGTGGTGCTGGCCATCAACGCCGCGCCGACCGCCAACCCGATCAACATCGCCCACGATGTGCTGGCCATGTTGCCGGAGATCAAGCGCAACATGCCGAGCACCATGGAAGTCAACGTGCTCTATGACTCGACCGTGGCCATCAACGAGTCGATCCATGAGGTTATCAAGACCATTGGTGAAGCTGCGCTGATCGTACTGGTGGTGATCACCCTGTTCGTAGGCTCCCTGCGGGCGGTACTGATCCCGATTATCACTATCCCGCTCAGCCTGATCGGCGTGGTGATGATGATGGAGTTGTTTGGTTTCTCGATTAACCTGATGACCCTGCTGGCGATGGTGCTTGCCATCGGTCTGGTGGTGGATGACGCCATCGTGGTGCTGGAGAACGTCGACCGCCATATCAAGGAGGGGGAAGATCCGTTCCGCGCCGCCATCATCGGCACCCGCGAAATCGCTGTACCGGTTATCGCCATGACCCTCACTCTGGCAGCGGTGTATGCGCCGATCGCCCTGATGGGAGGCATTACCGGATCCTTGTTCAAGGAGTTTGCGCTCACCCTGGCCGGTGCTGTGTTTGTGTCCGGGGTCATCGCCCTGACCCTGTCGCCGATGATGTGCGCCAATATGCTCAAGGCCAACGCAGCACCCAACCGCTTCGAGCGCAGTGTGCACAGTTTCCTGGAGCGCATGACCCAGCGCTATGACGGCATGCTGCACGCCGTGATGCAAAAGCGCATCGTGATCCTGATGTTTGCGGCGATCGTCTGCGTCAGCCTGCCGCTCTTGTTCAAATTCATCCCGAGTGAACTGGCACCGAACGAAGATAAGGGCGTACTGGCTGTGTTGGGGACGGCTCCTTCTAATGCCAACCTCGACTACATCGAACAGACCATGCAACGGGTGAACAAGATCCTCGACGATCAGCCCGAAGTGGCCTTCTCGCAGGTCTTCTCTGGCCTGTTTGATGCCAATCAGGCGTTCGGTATCGCCTCCATGGTGCCGTGGAGCCAGCGTGAAGCCAGCCAGAAAGAGGTGCTCGATCGGGTAGCCGCCATGGTTGAAGAGATCCCGGGCATGTCGATTACCGCGTTCCAGTTCCCGGAGCTGCCGGGCGCCTCAAGCGGTCTGCCGGTCCAGTTTGTCATCACCACGCCGAGCAGCTTCGAGAGCCTGTTCCAGGTGGCGACCGAGATGCTGACGGCCGTGCAGGCCAATGGTCAGTTCGTCTATTCGACGCTGGATCTGAACTACGACTCCGCCACCATGAAGATCAGGATCGACAAGGATAAGGCGGGTGCCTATGGCATCACCATGCAGGACATCGGCACCACGCTGGCGACCATGATGGCGGATGGCTACGTCAACCGTATCGATCTGGATGGCCGCTCCTATGAAGTGATCCCGCAGGTTGAGCGCAAGTTCCGTCTCAATCCCGAGTCGATCAAGCACTTCTATGTACGCGCAGCTAATGGCGATCAGATCCCGCTAGGTAGTTTGGTGAACATCCAGGTGGTTGGCGAGCCGCGCGCCCTGCCCCACTTCAACCAGCTCAACTCGGCCACCATTGGCGCCGTACCGGCTCCGGGTGTGACCATGGGCTCTGTCATCAACTGGCTCAAGAGCACCGCTGACGAGAAGCTCCCGCAGGGCTATCGCTATGATTTCATGGGGGAAGCTCGCCAGTTTGTCACCGAAGGCAGCGCACTCTATGGCACCTTTGCCCTAGCACTGGCGATCATCTTCCTGGTGCTGGCAATCCAGTTTGAGTCGGTGCGCGATCCGCTGGTCATCATGGTCTCGGTACCATTGGCCATCAGCGGCGCCCTGATTGCGCTGGCTTGGGGGGCGGCAACCATGAACATCTATTCGCAGGTGGGGCTGATCACGCTGGTCGGTCTGATTACCAAACACGGCATCCTGATCTGTGAAGTGGCCAAGGAGGAGCAACTGCTGCATGGTCGCAACCGGATGGAAGCCGTGATGGCGGCTGCCAAGGTTCGTTTGCGTCCGATCCTGATGACCACTGCCGCCATGATTGCCGGTCTGATCCCACTGCTGTACGCCTCTGGTGCGGGGGCGGCCCAGCGCTTTAGTATCGGTATCGTCATCGTGGCCGGACTCGCCATCGGGACCCTGTTCACCCTGTTTGTGCTGCCGGTGATCTACACCTACCTGGCCTCCGAGCACAAGCCGCTGCCAGTGTTTGATGAGTCGATTCCGCCCAAAGCCAAAGCGGGCCACTAAGCCATATCTGAACGACACGGGGGAGCCAAGGCTCCCCCGTTTTTTTATGCTGGATAACACTTTGCACACAAGTGCCTTAAAGGGTGTTAACCATTCGGTTATACTCGTGCGGGCAGTAGGGATATTGTGAATATTGCGGGGAGAGCCTGAACGTGTTGACAAAAACCAGCCTAATTCTGGCCAGCAGCCTGCTGGCAACCAGCTGTTTCTGCACGGCTAATGCCGCCGATCAGGAAATGACCCCGGAAGCAATTGCCGATCGAATCAAGCCGGTTGGCAGTGTCTACTCTGCCACTGATCTGGCGGGCATCGCACCGGCCGCAGCCCCTGTTGCGACCGCCTCAGCCACGCCCCGCGATGGTGAGACTGTCTTCAAGAGCGCCTGCTTTGCCTGTCACGATACCGGTGCTGCCGGTGCCCCCAAACGGGGTGACAAGGCGGCGTGGGAGCCGCGCATCGCTCAAGGTATCGCAACCCTGAAACAGCACGCTATTGCGGGCTTTCAGGGCAAGTCTGGTGTGATGCCGCCGCGCGGCACCTGCGCCGCATGTAGCGATGAAGAGATCGAAAATGCGATCCACTTCATGATTGATAAGCTCTGACCACGTTCTGAGCAAATTGCCTTCACCGGGCTGGCAGAGCAAGATAGTGATCTTGGCTTTCCGAGGTCTCCAGCCATGGTGAATACATATCCGGATCGCGCACTCACACCATCTTTGTCAGAACTGGCATCCCTGCTTGCCAGCTTTTCTGCGCCCGGCCAGCCCACTTATGAGTCATGCCACCATTTACATCAACAGCTGATGCAATTCGTGCCCATCAGCCTGTTTGCCGTGTTGGGCCAGAGTGCAGCAGGTGTGAGCTGGCTCTATCAGCATGCACTGCCCACCACCTGGCAAGCGCAGATCAAAAGCCATCCAGTAGCCCTGCTTGATGAACTGCAGCGATTGCCAGCCAGTGACGGCTGGTGCTATCTGCCGGTGGCAGGCGAGCCGGTGCTGGGGTTACTGGCGCAGACCGCAACGGATCAGCCGACCTTGCAACTGCTGCTGGAGTGTTTGGCAATCCGATTGGGAGAAACCCAGCGCGGCGCCCGTCTCGGACGGGATATATCCCCTTTGCTGCGCCACCAGCCGGCTTGGCAACAGAAAATTGATAGTCTGCGCCGGGTCATTCGCCTCGCCGGCAGCCTGCCAGTTGACAGCTTTTATGCCCAGCTCGACTCCGCCGCCCGCTTTACCCTTAACGTGCAGGAGTTGCTGGTTTTATACAAAGAGCCGACAAGTACCCGGCTGGTTTATCCGCAGCAAGCGCACCATGCCCTCGAGCAGCTGGCCAGCCTCTGCCACGACCGCCATCCGGTCGAAACCCGCCAGGATGACTGCTACTGGAGTAGCGCGCCGCTCTATCAACAGCACCACTATCTTGGCCATCTGCTCTTGGCCTCACGCTCTCCATTCGGACCGGACGAGCGCCTGTTGCTGGACTTTCTCACCAGTCAGCTGGCCATGGTGATGGAGTTGCAGTTCATCCGCACCCAGCTGACCCGGGATGACCGCTTCGATCAGCAACTGCTGCAACTGCAGCAGACCAACCAGAAGTTGCAAAAACAGCTCAAACAACATCAGGAGCAGGAGCGTCGCCTGCAGTTCGATGCTCTGCACGATCCGCTGACCCAGCTGCCAAATCGGGCCCAGCTGATGAGCCGGCTGGATCAGGCCATCAAACATTATCGCCGCCATCCAGACCAACCGTTTACCCTGCTGTTTGTCGATGTGGATCACTTCAAAGAGATCAACGACACATTGGGTCATATGGCAGGGGATCAGCTACTCAGGCAGATAGGTCAGCGCCTGCAAAGCAGCGTGCGACAAAACGACATGGTGGCGCGGCTCGGCGGCGACGAGTTTGTCATTTATCTGGATGATTGTGCTGACAACAGCCGGATCCGGCAGATCCTGGATCGGATCGAAACCCTGCACTCTGAGCCCTGCCTGCTCGGGGATCATGAGCTGCAGATCGAATTCAGCATCGGGGTAGCGACCATGACCCCGGCCATCAGCGATATCAGCCAGTTGCTGCATCAGGCGGATCTCGCCATGTATCAGGCCAAGCGGGCGGGTCGCAATCGCAACGTGTTCTATGCGACAGCCAGCCATGAGCCGGGCTGGCTCTCGCCGGAGCAAGCCCTGCGCCAGGCGCTCGATGCGGGGCAGATCCAGCCTTACTTCCAGCCGGTGATTCGTCTCAAAGACAGCCGCCTGACCGGACTTGAAGTGATGGCGCGCTGGATCACGCCGGATGGGGTCATTCGTGATGCGTTCGATTTTATTCCGCTGGCCAAGCAGTGTGGTCTCATCGTCGAGCTGGATCGGCAGATCCTGCGCCAAACCTGCCAGCAACTGAGCCAATGGCTGGCGCAGCTGGGCGATTGCCATCTGAAGGTATCGCTCAATCTCTCGGGTCGCCATCTGATGAGCCGGACCTTGCTCGGTGAACTGCTGGAGTGCATCCAGCAGTACGGCATCGACCCGCGCTATCTGGTGTTTGAATTTAACGAGCGGGAGTTGTCACGCCAGGAGGGCAATATGATAGCCCGGCTCGATGAGCTCAGAGCCGGTGGCCTGCAGGTGTGTCTGGATGATTTCGGCTCCGGTTTTTCGTCCCTCAACGCCCTGTTTCACTACCCGGTGGACTACATCAAGGTGGACGACAGCTTTACCCACCGCATGTTGCAGTCGCCACGCGATTTAGCGCTGATCCGGGCCATGCGCGATATCAGCCGCGATCTCGGTTTGCTGCTGATTGTCGAGGGGATAGAAACCCAACCCGAATATGAGAAGTTGCTCGAGCTGGGCTGCGAATTTGGGCAGGGGCGCTTTATTGCTTCTCCCATGCCGGGTGAGGACATACTTCCGCTGTTGGGCCGCCCGCTCAACCTACCCGCTCATTAAGGCGCTACGACTCCTTATTAAACAGAGAGCGCAGATTAGCCACCGCGGTCTGCCCTTTCTGCTGACGCTCTTCGGCCGTCACCGTCTTCTGGTTCTCCCACATCAGGTCGTCTTGTGGCAGCTCAAGCAGGAAGCGGCTCGGTTCGGGGCGCACCGTCTCGCCAAATTGGCGCCGCTCACGACAGAGGGTAAAGGTGAGTTCGGTCTGGGCACGGGTAATCCCCACATAGGCCAGCCGCCGCTCCTCCTCCACATTATCCTCATCGATACTGGTCTGGTGCGGCAGCAAGCCCTCCTCCATCCCCACCATAAAGACGTAGGGAAACTCCAGCCCCTTCGAGGCGTGCAGGGTCATCAGCTGCACCTGATCGGTGTCATCATCGCCCTCGTTGCGCTCCATCATCTCGCGCAGGGTCAACCGGCTGACCACCTGTGGCAGGGTCATCGGCTCATCGACGTCGTCCCCTTCCAGCATCTCGGTGATCCAGCGATACAGGGTCGAGACGTTCTGCATCCGCATTTCGGCGGCACGCGGGCTCGGTGAGCTCTCGTAGAGCCACTCTTCGTAGTGGATATCCTTGATCATATCGCGCACTGCCTCGACCGGATTGCCACGGGCGGCGTTGTCGCCCAGACGCACCAGCCACTCGGTAAAACCGCGCAAGGCATGCAACCCACGGCCGGAGAGTGTCTGCTCAAGCCCCAGCTCAAAGCTGGCGGCAAACAGACTCTTACTGCGGTTATTGGCATACTCGCCGAGCTTTTCCAGCGTGGTGGGGCCAATTTCGCGCCGCGGCAGATTCACCACTCGCAAAAACGCGGTGTCCTCGTCCGGGTTCACCAGCAGTTTCAGGTAGGCCATGATGTCCTTGATCTCGGTGCGCGAAAAAAAGGAGGTGCCGCCGGAAATGCGATAGGGAATCCGGTTTTGCATCAGCGCCTTTTCGAAGATGCGCGACTGGTGGTTGCCGCGATAGAGGATGGCGTAATCCTTAAAGCGAGTGCGATTCATAAACTTGTGGCCCATCAGCTCAGCCGCAATTCGCTCCGCCTCGTGCTCTTCGTTCTTGGCAAACAGCACCCGCACCGGCACCCCGTAATCGAGTTCGGAGAACAGCGCCTTGTCATAAACGTGCGGGTTGTTGGCGATCAGGATGTTGGCGCACTTCAAGATGCGTCCCTTGGAGCGGTAGTTCTGCTCGAGCTTGATAAGACGCAAGTTCGGAAAATCCTGTCCAAGCAACACCAGATTCTGTGGCTTGGCGCCACGCCAGGAGTAGATCGACTGGTCGTCGTCCCCCACCACGGTAAAGCGGGCCCGCTCGCCCACCAGCTGTTTGACCATCTCGTACTGGCTGGTGTTGGTATCCTGATACTCGTCCACCAGCAGATAGCGGATCTTGTTCTGCCAGCGAGTGCGCACCTCGTCGTTGAGCTTGATCAGCAGGGTCGGCATCAGGATCAAATCATCAAAATCGAGGGCGTTATAGGCCACCATCTGGCGGTGATAGCGCTCGTAGAGCTGGGCATGCAGCACTTCATCCTGCCCCTTGGCGATACGCATCGCCCGCGCCGGCAGAATAAGATCGTTCTTCCAATTCGAGATACTGCTCATCAACGCCGAGAGCTGGTCTTTGTCCCCTTGCAGCTCGGGGTCGGTCAGCTCTTTGAGCAGGGCCAGCTGGTCGGTGTCATCAAACAGCGAGAAGTTGGCCTTGAGATTGAGGATCTTGTGCTCGCGCCGGATGATATCGAGCCCCAGCGTGTGGAAGGTCGATACCATCAAGCCGCGCGCCTCTTTGCGCCCCAATGTCTGGCCCACCCGCTCTTTCATCTCGCGGGCTGCCTTGTTGGTAAAGGTCACCGCTGCGATATTGCGGGCGTTATAGCCGCACTGCTGCACTAAATAGGCAATCTTGTTGGTAATTACGCGGGTCTTGCCCGAGCCGGCTCCCGCCAACACCAGGCAGGGGCCGGATACGTACTTGACCGCTTCATTCTGATTGGGGTTGAGCTTCATGAGGGACTCCGTCTGGCAAGCAGGGGCAGGATTGTAGCAGAAAGCTTTCCCCGCTTTCCCGCTACAACCTTGTGCTTTGCGGCTATTTTCAGGATCATGTTGCCCCCTTTTCCTCGCGGTGAACCTGCCATGACTGTCAGTATGTCCGAACTTGTCCCCACTTTGCGGGAACAGTTTCCAGCCCTGCATCAGCAGGTCAATGGCCAGCCACTCATCTATCTGGACAATGCGGCCACGACCCAGAAACCGCTGGCCGTGCTGCAGGCGATGGAGCACTTCTACCGCAATGACAACGCCAATGTCCACCGCGCATCCCATGCCTTGAGCGCTCGCGCCACCGCCGCCTTTGAAGCGGCGCGCAGCACTGTCGCCCGCTTTATCAACGCAGGCGATCCGAGCGAGGTGATCTGGACCCGCGGCACCACCGAGTCCATCAATCTGGTGGCCGCCAGTTGGGGAGACAGCCTGCAAGCGGGTGACGAAATATTGGTCAGCACGCTGGAGCACCACGCCAATATCGTGCCGTGGCAACTGGCCGCCGAGCGGTGCGGCGCCATCGTGCGACCCATTCCGCTCAACGCCAGCGGCGACATTGATCTGGCCGCCTACCAGGCGCTGCTTGGCCCACGCACCCGACTGGTGGCCGTGGGTCATGTTTCCAATGCGCTCGGTACCGTCAACCCGGTGGCAGAGCTGACCCGTTTGGCCAAGGCGGCAGGAGCACTGGTGCTGATCGATGGTGCTCAGGCGGCGGCGCACCTGCCCATCGACGTGCAGCTGATTGGCTGCGATTTTTATGCCTTTTCTGGCCACAAGATGTATGGCCCGACTGGCATCGGCGTATTGTGGGGGCGCCGGGAACTGCTGGAAAAGATGCCGCCCTGGCAAGGTGGTGGCGAGATGATTGAGCGGGTGAGCTTTGCCGGCACCACCTTCAATCAACTGCCGTTCAAATTCGAAGCTGGCACGCCCCATATGGCTGGCGCGATCGGCTTGGCCGCCGCCATCGATTTTCTGCAAGCGCAGGATCGCCAAGCACTGCTGGCCCATGAGCAAGCACTCACCCGCTATCTGGCGGAGCAGCTACAAGCCCTGCCCGGTGTGAATCTGGTCGGCAATCCTGCCCAGCGCCTTGGCGCTGTCTCGTTTCTACTCGCTGACATTCACCCGCAAGATGCCGGCACGCTGCTCGATATGCAGGGGGTAGCGGTGCGCGTTGGTCACCACTGCGCCATGCCGCTGATGGAGAGTTTGGGACTTAAAGGCACTATTCGGGCATCGCTGGCCTGTTACTCAAGCCAACAGGATGTAGACGCCCTGATCACTGCCATCGGCAAACTGGAGGACTTTTTCTGATGCTGGCCGACTATACCGCCATTGGCGCTGAAACCACTGCGGCGACGATCCGCGATGCCTTTGCCGCCGCCACAGGGTGGGAGAATCAATACCGCCTGATCATCACGCTGGGCAAGCAACTGCCCGTGCTACCTGCAAAGTGGCAAAGTGAAGAGCATCGGCTGCATGGCTGCGAAAGTACCGCCTGGCTGCTGGCCAGTGAGCAAGACGGGCTGTGGCATTTTGCCTGCGATTCGGATGCTCGCATCGTGCGTGGTCTTATCGTGATTGTGCTGGCCGCCCTCAACCATCAGAGCGGCGCAGCCATCCGCGCATTCGATATGGAGGGCTATCTGGCCGAGTTAGGGCTAGAAAAACACCTCTCCCCCTCCCGTGGCAACGGACTGCGCGCCATTGTCCAGGCCATCTACGAGCGGGTGAGCTAAAACAGACAAGGCAGCCACTGGGGCTGCCTTGTTGTGCGGCGATCTCACACTTATTCGCTGGCCACACTCTTCTCGGCACGTGCGCCGCGCTCGGCAATCTTTTTGAGCACCCGCGCCACGGCGACAAAACCAAAAGTGGCCGTCACCGGCGTCACCGCTCCAAATCCCGAAGCACAATCCATCTTCATGGTGCCATCGCTGGCGGCTTTAGCCTGACAAGTGCCACCACTGCCATCGGGATAGGTCAGCTGCTCGGTCGAGAAGACGCACTCAACCCCAAACTTGCGGGCCGGGTTCTTGCTGAAGTTGTGCAACCGGCGCAGATCACTGCGCACCTTGGCCGCCAGCGGATCCTGAATGGTCTTGGCCAGATCGGCGACCTGCACTTGGGTCGGGTCCATCTGCCCACCAGCACCACCCGCCACAATAATCGGGATTTTACGTCGCTTGCAAAACGCGATCAGCGCCACCTTAGCCTTGACCGAGTCGATGGCATCGATGACGTAATCAAACTCGCCATGAATGTGCTCGGCAAGATTCTCGGCGGTGACAAAATCATCCACTTCAAGCACTTGGCAATCTGGATTGATCAGCCGGATACGCTCGGCCATCACCTCGGTTTTGAGACGCCCCACCGTCCCCTGCCAGGCATGAATCTGCCGGTTGGAGTTGGTGATGCAGATATCGTCCATGTCGATCAGGGTAATGCTGCCTATCCCGGAGCGGGCCAGCGCTTCGGCTGCCCAAGAGCCCACCCCGCCAATGCCGATCACACAGACCCGGGCGCGGCTAAAGGACGTCAGCGCCGCCTGACCATAGAGGCGAGCAATACCACCGAAACGTTGTTGATACTCTGCATTCATTCTCTTCACCTTACTGCATCACGACCTGCTGGCGTGGCGGCGCATTATACCGCGACTCGTGTCGCTGTCCCCTGTATTGGTAGCCTTGAGTGCTTAGGTTACAATTCCGCCTCTTCTCCAACTCTGTGGCTTAAGCCCCTCACTGGACGCCATGTATCAACTCAGACTTCGCCCTTTATTGCGCGCCCTGCTATTTCAACTTGGTTGGCTGACATTACTGTTGATGTCGGCACGCTTTGCCATGTATCACGCGTTTGTCGAGCAGGCCCAGCTGGTAGGCAAACAAGACGACCTGCTGCGCATGTGGACGACTGGGCTGCGCTATGACCTGCGCATTGGCGGGATGGCGCTGGCTCCCTGGTTAGTACTGGCATTGCCCTTGGCTGCAAGCCAGAGATCATGGCGCTGGCTTCAGAAGATGGTCCCGATTCTGTTCGCCATACTGGCGTTTGCTGTAGCAGCGGTAGCCATCAGTAATTTCTTTTATTATCAGACCTATCACACCCACATCGACGTGTTCGCTTTCGGCCTGATGGATGATGACACCAAGGCCGTATTAGCCAACATGTGGCAAGACTACCCGTTGGTGAAGGGGGTGCTAGCAGCACTGATAGCAGCTCTGGTATCGGGCTTTATCACCAAGCGCCTGCTGGCTGGCTCGCCCGACCGGCGCTGGCCATCATGGCGTCTGTTGCTCACCACACTACTGATTGTCGCTGTCGTAGCGATCGCAGCGCGCGGCAGTGTTGGCACCTTCCCGCTGCGCCGAGGCAATGCTCAAGTATCCGACCTGACGGTGCTCAATAAACTGACCCCTAATGGCTTGATTGCCATCGACTGGGCACTAAAAGATCGCCGTGATGACGTGAGCTTTAGCAAAGTCAGCGCAGAGGAAGGCAAGGCGCTACTGGCCCAGATGGGTTTCACATCGCTGGATGTGACCACGCCGAGTAACCCCTGGCTGGCTGAGCATAAGCCCCATGTTGTGATGAACCTGATGGAAAGCTTTGGTAGCAACATGCTGGTTTTTGACCAGCCGGGAGTCAATGACCTGCTGGGCGCCTGGCGACCGGCATTTGCCAGCGATTTTGTATTCCGTCGTTTTGTATCAGAAGGTAATGGTACCGCGCCGTCACTGGCCGCCATGTTCTTCCACAGCCCGGTGCAAACCATCAGCCACTCGTCGGCGCAATCCGTCAAACTGAGCGGCATTCCGTTTGACGTATATAAGAAGGCCGGATATCGGGTAATTTTCATCTCGCCCGGTAACATGATGTGGCGCAATCTGGTCAACTATCTACCGGTGCAAGGGGTGGATGAAGTCTTTGATCAAAACGCCTTAATGAAGCGCTACCCGCAATCAGCCAAGGAGCTGACAGACTGGGGTGTTCCGGATGAATATGCCTACCGTCTGGCGGAGACCTTGCTCAAGGAGGCCAGCCAGCCAACCTTTATTAGCATCCTCACTGTCACCAATCACCCGCCATACGTAGTGCCCACTCACTATCAACCGGGTCCGGTGGCATTAACCGACGAGGTGAAACGTCACGCCGAAGAAGGGCAGATTGATCAGCTCAATATCCTGCGAACTTATCAATATGCTGCCGATGCATTTGGCCGCTTTGTCGCCAACATCAAGGCATCTGAATTGGGTGAAAAGACCCTGATAGCCGCCACCGGCGACCACCAGATGCGCCGGGTTCGCGCCTTCTATCCCGCTGAGCAGATGCTCGATCGTGCCGTCCCTTTCTACCTCTACGTGCCCAAAACCATTCAGCAGCACGTACCGCTGCGCTTTGATCCTACCCGCGCTGGATCACACAAGGATATCTTCCCCACTCTTTACACCTTCAGTCTCTCGGATACAACCTACCAAGCCCTCGGTGGACGTAACATGCTAGCTGTCGATGATGACCCAGCACGCGCCTTTGGCTATAACGAGTTAGTTTGGATAGATAGGAATGGAGCGTATCCTCTTACTGGAAAACAGATTGCATATGCTTGGCATAATTCATCTTTGACTCTTAACGAGCAACCATTGCAGCAGACGCCTCAAGAAGCCAAATCCATCGACAGCTATCCAAAATTGTTACGTTGGCAAATCAACGCTAGGATAAAAGGAATAAAATAACAAAAGGGCCATTATGGCCCTTTTGTTATTGGCAGGGAGTAATCCCTCCCCCTAAAAATGGTGGATTACCCCACCACTATTATAATGCTTCAAACTGAGGTAAGACCGATTCGCTCAAGAACTTCTTGTAATGAGACTCCTCGACGTTGACCGGATGTTCATCCATCTTTCTTATTGCAAGGGCTAATGCATCTTCATCATTTAAAGGCACTAGAAATTCAGCTAATGATCCAGATAAGATTTCCTTCGGTCCAGAGGGGCAATCAACGCTGATAACTGGCGTTTCTAATAGCAAAGCCTCAATCAGCACTCTAGGCAACCCTTCCCCATCTGAGGTAAGAATCAGTGCTTTAGCGTTACGAATAAATGGATAAGGATTGAGCTGGTAGCCAGGAAATATAACCTTCTCTTCCAGTTCTAACTCTTTGACATATTCTCGAATTCGCTCTTCCTCACCGGGCTTCCCCTTCCCTAAAATAACAAGTGGCGTTGATACCCCACTCATTTTATAGGCTCGTAATAACCTATCATGGCGCTTACGAGATTCATACGTACCGACACTAATCAAGTAATCACCAACGGGAATAGATACCTTCTCATCAGACATCCGTAAAAATCCTTCCCGTTCATATGGATTAAATATGGCTCTAATCTCTGAAGGTCGAAGATGTACTTCATTGAGAAGTCCGTCCACAACACCTTGGGAGCAACCAATAACTTTTCTCCCGGTATAGAAACGCAATAATTTTTTTCTAGCTTTTTCTTTAGCTTCTTCGGTATACCGAGAGGCAAGCATATTACTTTTAACCCAGAACCAAAGGTTGGGATGCCTCAGATGTCTCGTAATTTTGTCACACGAGCAAGACAAAATAACATCAGGATTTAGCCTGTTAATCTGACGTGAGATTTTCCACGCCTGCAACTTCTCAACCAAAGGATTAGATATTGCTTTAGTCAAAGCATTAACTACGGAGAGATTGATTACTTTAAGCATCGGAGGTAAACGATGTTCAATAATATCACGCAAAATAAATACTGTAACATCATGCCCACGAAGGCGAAGTCCCTCTGCTGTATTAATCAGTGACTTTTGTGCCCCGCCACCGTACAAATCCTCAATAATGAAAAGAAACTTTTTCATATCTACTCACTTTTAATAAATTTTTCAACCAAACCGAAGTGGCGCATAGTTTTTTCTAGGCACAGGTTGTTTTTATTCTCTCTCACATTAGTGTGGTGAAGGCCATGAGAATATGCGTAAGATATCTTCATGAAATCTTTCTTTTCATTATGTACCATTATAGAGTGAAAACCATTTTTCAATGTTACAGCTTTAAACCATATATCATCTGCATCTGGTGCATTTTTAAGAAATGAGTCACGATCTGCAATTTCTTTAGATAATGATTGAAGTGGATAAAGAACGCCACCCACCCCGGTGGGGATAAGTTCTTGATGCGCTGAATGAGGCACAGGTCTTTTCAACGATGAGTTATAATCAAAAACACCATCGCGATCACAATATACTAGATGCCCACGATAACATATCGTACATTGGGGGTGCTCTTGATGAGATTTTAACATCTCGGCCAAAAAATTGCGTGGATATATTCTATCATCATCGACAGTCACGATGGGTAGAGAAAAACCTTCTCTAACATATTTTTCGTACAGATGAACAAGCTTTTTATAAGACCGTAGATCTTCATCGACCAACTCAATATGAAGACCCCTTGCTACCAACCTTTTCAGTTCAACTGGAAGTGATTCGATTGATGGGCAGTCTCTCTTAGCTATCCAGAGAAAAACCGCATTTGGCTTTACTGTCTGATTAAAAAGAGACTCTATGGTTAGATAAACCTTATCAAGGCGAATACCATAGGAGGTCAACGACACGTTTACAGGTCCTTGCATTTTTAGCTTTTTGCATGAAAACACATTACACCAACGATAATATGATGCGCATGTGGATGCCCATATTTTTTTCATATTCCTGATCAATTTACGCTTCATTTTTAGACCCTAGTTTAACATCCCGCGGATTTTCGTATAACACCAGGGAATAGATAGATCCGATTAGAATTGAAAAAACATATTTACCAGTATCATAAGTCAAATATGACTCAAAATTATTTGCAATGATGAAATAAACACAGAATGCCACTCCTAACAGCATAAAATCGCCATCTTGTCCATCAATACGCTTATAGAAGCGAGTTATTAATACGATAAACATAGCGATGACCGACGACAAACCAAGCAATCCAAATGAAAGAGTGACCTCAATGAAATAATTATGGAGATGACCAAAATCATGCTTAACCCAATCAGGAAGAATGGTTGAGTTCTTAATGACCTCTTTCCTAGCCTTCTCTCCCCAGCCAGTTATAGGTCGCTTTTCAAATGCGGACAACGCCTCTAGCCAAGTATTCAATCTAACACCGATGCTCGTATAGGGAATATCCTTACTACCCCCCTCAATAACACCAGAAACTACATCTGATTCAGCGTTAACTCTATGTTCGAGAATCCCGCTTGAAAAAAAACCACCCACTATGGCAATAGTTAATAATGATGAAATAAATACAAGCCGTGATTTTTTATCACTAAGCTTAAATGTCAAATATAGAACAACGAACGTACCGATACTGAATAATAGTGCCAGATAGATAGCTCTAGTCTGTGTAATCACACAACCAGAAAAAGAGAAAATGAGTAGCGTTGTAAACACCAATACATTTACTACTTTACTCTTGGTCATTGACAGTATCTGTCTATATAAGCAACATGCGCTTATCAATAAAGAACCAAATATCATCGAAGTATGCTGTGCATTTCTAACAGCAAAGTCAACGCGGGAACCAGAGAATCCCAACAACCATTGAGAATGCATTCCACCTTTTAAAATGGTAAGATATCCATATTGCACCACAGCGACTAGAAATGCTCCATACAAGATATACTTATTGGCTTTTACAATATGTGCTACAGCAACAAACACGAATATGCTTCCAATAAAACTCAGGTTAAATGGATTCGAGAAGTAGCCATTCCCCAACTGCTTACCAACTAACCATGTTAAACTTTGGGATAACAGGGCCAATAACAGACACCAACATATCGGATCATGCAGCAGTTTCTTTGCCTGTTGTTCTAAACATAGTGAGACCAGCGTAATAATTATTATCCATCGCTGCAACAGACTCTGCTCATGAGATAATGGACCAAGCGCAACATAGATGAAAAATAAAATTATTGCTATCCATCTTAATGACATTTTACAAACATCAAAAATAGAAGCTGAAAAGCCATGATAATTTTTATTATTTTCATTCATATCGATTACTCTTAAATTGCTTCCAACTCCAGATCGGCATAAAGAGACACTCCGCAGGAGAAAAGCCGGGAACAGCTGCATTCATAAAATACAGGCGAATTCTGTGATATAGTCTAAGCCTAGGGCTCATAAATTCGCCATACTTACTGTAATACTTCGTTAGGCTATCAATTTTTTTCTCACGAGTAGAAATTCTAACGCCACCATGAGACATATCCATGACATAGGTGCCCACATCAATTCTCTGGGCAGGACCAAACTTTAGGATAAGTCGGGTCCAAGCATCATAATCCTGCTGCCGCCTGAGAGTGATATCAAAACCACCAATATCCCTGAGTCGCTGCGTTCTGGTAAATACTTGATTCCCTGCATGATTGGTTTTTAGTATTTTCCCCTTCGTGATCAATAAGGGACCATTTTTATATGCAAGCCTAAATGAATCAGCCTGCTTTATTTTTACGTTATCACATACAAATGAATATGCATCGTTATACGCAGCAAGAAGAATTCTTAACCGCTCAGGAAGGAAATAATCATCGTCATCAAGACCAGTGATAAACTCACCACTAGCTAACTCAATTCCTTGATTACGGCAAGCGTTAGCCCCTCGGTTATGAGCATTCAAAACAGCATGGATACGCTCATCTCTCTCTGCATAGTCAGTGATAACCTTGGGGGAGTTATCTTGAGACCCGTCATCAACAATGATTAGCTCGAAATCTGTCATATCCTGCGATAAAACAGATTCAATCGCACGAGGCAAAAGCTCAGCACGATTGAATGATGTCATGATCACACTGACTTTAGGCATAGAAACTCCAGTTCTCACGAAAACTGATACCAGCTAAGTAAAGATTTAAGATAAAGCCCAATCTCTTTTCTATTCTCCTCTCCCAGCATTTTTTTTGCTGACAGAGATTGATTCAGAAGAGCGGACGCCTTCTCTTGAGACTGTGGTAGACGACGAATATGAGTATCGACCCATACTTTTCTCTCACCGGAAACCAAGATATTGTTCAAATGGAGATCAGAGAAGTAGTATCCAGCCATCGCAACCTTCCCTATGCTCTCGGCCAAGTAGTCAATGATTTCTCTTTTTCCTATACTATCAGTATTTTCGTATACGCTACGTAGCGTCTCTGCTGGATGCAGTAATTCCATCAATAGTAATGAGCCATAAGCATTGAATGGGTTTAGCGCCATCGCTACACCGCGACATTCGATCGTGTCAATGCCCAAACGGCGCATCTCTCGGTTGGAAGACCACTCTCGTAGCGCATCTACTTTTCCAAGGATGCGACGCTCTATAATGTCTCGAGTCAACCAACGCCATGGTTGCTGTGCAGGTCGATACTTATCAATGGCAATTTTGCAGAGGCTAGATGAGGCCGCGTGCCAGAAGAAGCCACTGCTACCCAGTCGCTCAAACTCCTTCATCTGAGGGGTACTAACCAGAATCCATTCACTCTCTGGCAAAGCATTATGCCAAGACCAATACCGTCCAGCTCGACCATTAATAAATACAGAAATGAATCCCACGTAAAAACCTCAGCTAAGACACAAAGAGATTACTTGGGCAGAGACTTATCTGCCCAAGTAATAGCTGTTGAGTACGGCCATATGAGAATCAATAGAAAAGAATGACCGGACACGATGCAGCGCCTGTTCTGCTAATGCTGTAGCCCTCCTGGATGAAGGAAGAACTATCTCTATTTGTGCCGCTATCGAATCAGGTAACAAGGGGTCCGCAAGTAAACCTGCCTCTCCCAATACTTCAGGGATAGCACCGCGAGAAGAACCCACAATCGGTTTTGCCGCAGCCATCGCTTCGATGACTGCCAAACCAAACGCCTCGTTGTGTGATGGAATCACCACCACATCCATGGCTTGCAGCATTCTAGGCGTATCTCTGCGAAATCCAGGCATATGCACCGCATCACTGAGATGACGCTCAGCAATCACTCTCTGCAGTTCGGCAACAAACTGCTCATTGGCACCTTCAGATGCGTGCAATCCACCTACCAGCAACAACTGTAATTGCGGATGATTGGCTTTGAGCAGACAGAATGCCTCAAGCAATTCGCGTTGACCTTTGCCTGGTGTCATACGCCCCACCATTCCGACCACAGGACCCGGGCCAATGCCCAATTCGGCTCTGATACTCTCTGGTGCTTCATCGCAGCGCTGCAATTCGGTGCCTAACCACAACCGCTGTATCTTCTCCGGCGGCAATGGCAACGCGGCACGATTACGTTTTAGTGTCTCATCACTAATGGAGAGCACCATATCGACATGGCCATAAATCCAGCGATGCAACCAATCTTTCTTGGGGCGCTTGGCCCCCATGTGTTCGGTAAAAATCAAACGCAGCGGAGCAAACGACTTCAGCAATGCCAGAAGCAACAGATCGGCTGACTTGTGACTATGCACGACCGTGATACCACGCTCACGAACCCAATGCAGCAAGCGTGGCAACTGCAAGATGGCACGAGTTCGGGAGGGGACAGTCAGGACCTCAATTCCAGCGGCCTGCATATCCTGCGCAATACGGCTTCCCTCCAGCGCCAGCGCATAGACTCTCATCCCGCGCTGACGCTGAGCTGTACCGATCCGAATCGGATACATCTCCAGCCCCCCCCAACCAAGGGAGAGGCAGACATGCAACACGACCGGCGCGCACTCACGGCTGGTCATTATCGATTTAACCAAGTCATATATTCCGCCACACCTTCGGCCACGGTTTTGAACTCACCGTCATAGCCAACACCGCGCAACTTGGTGAGGTCGGCCTGGGTAAAGCTCTGATAACGTCCTTTGAGGTGATCCGGGAAGGGGATGTATTCGATCTGCCCCTTGGCATGATGACGAATAACTGCCTCGGCCACGTTCTGGAACGGCTCGGCACGGCCGGTGCCACAGTTGTAAATGCCGGAGTGTTGCGGGTTTTGCCAGAACCACAGGTTGACCTTGCAGACATCTTCCACATAGACGAAGTCACGCATCTGGCCGCCATTGGGAAAGCCGTCACAGCCTTCAAACAGCTTGGGATTCTCACCCTGCTTCACCTGGGTATTGAGGTGGAAAGCCACCGATGCCATGGAGCCCTTGTGCTGCTCGCGCGGTCCATAGACATTGAAGTACTTCAGGCCAACCACTTGCGAGTTGATTTGCGGCATCCAGCGACGCACGTATTGGTCGAACAACTGCTTGGAGTAACCATAAACGTTCAGCGGTTGCTCGAACTTGGGATCTTCAATGAAGTTGTCATTGCGGCCACCATAAGTCGCTGCCGACGACGCGTAAATGAACGGAATTTCACGCTCGATGCAGTAGTGGAACAGATCCTTGGAGTACTCATAGTTCACTTCCATCACGAACTTGCCATTCCACTCTGTGGTGGCCGAGCAAGCGCCTTCGTGGAAGATCACCTCGATACCATCCCACTCCTCGAACTCGTCGCCGGAGACGATACGCCCCTGGAACTCGTCTTTGTCCATGTAATCGGCAATCGTGAGATCGACCAGATTCACAAACTTGGTGCCGTCGGTGAGATCATCGATCACCACCACATCGGTACGACCTTGTGCGTTCAGCTGTTTGACCAGATTGCTGCCGATAAAACCGGCGCCACCAGTGACTACGATCATGGGGGTTACCCTCTAAAGATGGGCCCACGATGAGACAGGCCACAAAGGCGTGTATAGTGGGCGATTTGAAAATTGCCGAAAAGTTTATCATGTACTCAGTCTCGAGCAGAAACATCTTCCATCTTCACTCCTGCTCCTGCCTGATGTTGAGCTGATACACACCACGTCTTACCGACAGAATCTGCCGGTAACTGACATGAGCACACAATCTGTAGTCCTTGGAGAAGATGAAGCAAATCCTGATCATTTTGCGACGCCTGCAACATGGCGGCATTGAAAAAGCAACGATCAATCTGGCCAACGCCTTGGCAACCCAAGGGCACCAGGTCCATATCTGGGTCCTGCGCGGTCAGGCCATGCAAATGCCAAACTCATCAGTCATCGTGCATGCAGGAGGCGATCTTGAACGTACGGCTCGAAAGGGGTTATCTGGCGCGCTGCTGCATCTCTTGAACCGTACACTGCTGCGTTTCATCTTTCCCGGCTCCGGATTTATCTGGAATGGATGGCTCTCAAGCCGCAGAGCAAAGCAACAGGTGGCTACTTGGGAAGAGGAGTTTGGCCATTTCGACCAGATCATCATTCGAGGGCAAGGCGCATTCGAATTGCTGTGGAACTGGCAAGACTCACGGCTATGGCAGGTGGTCGAGGGCTCGATGATGAAGCTTCGCAGCTACCGCTGGAAGCGCTGGTTTTGCCGCCTGTTGTTTCAAAACAAGCAGGTGGTGTGCGTATCCCATGGTATCGCCTCAATGCTCAGTGGCTTGTTACAAGCGACAGATGTTAAACCAGCCAAGGTTTGCGTCATTCATAACGGGCTGCCGATGGCTGACATAAAGCGGCTGGCAAACACGCCTCTCCCAGTTATGCCAAGCGCCCCCTATCTGGTTCACGTTAGCCGTCTGGTTCCAGTGAAGAATCAAAAGATGCTGCTGGAGGCATTCAAGTTAGCTGGTCTGTCTTGCCAGCTAGTGATTGTTGGTGATGGTAGTGAACGAGCATCACTTGAACAGAAGGTGGCAGAGTTAGGACTCACTGACCGGGTCATCTTTGCCGGACATCAGGATAATCCCTACCCGTGGATGGCCGGAGCAGAGGCGTTTGTTCTCAGCTCACGCTCTGAAGGCTTGGGCATGGTGCTCATAGAATCATTAGTCTGTGGGACTCAGGTTATCGCCACTGATGTCCCGGGGGGCATCCGGGAAATACTAACTGGCGAACAAATGCGTCTGCTCTCTGCGCCGAATGCTGAGGCATTAGCCGACAAGATGCGTGAGGCGATGTCGCATCCGGTTCCGGTAGACGAGACGCTGTTAGCCCGTTTCGATGACATGGCCATGGCCCAACGTTTTGTGGAATTACAAGCACCATGACGCACCATACCTATCCGTTAAAAGCCACTGACTCTTGCCATGTGACACTGGATTCAACCGGTCGCCTGATACTCGAAAAGAGTATTAATGGTGCAGAGATGACGATGTTACTTCGCCTAAACTGCCGTGCTCGCAGCCGCCGCAAGCAGGGTCACGTCAAGATCCATGGTCCCAAACAACAGTGGGTTCAATATATTGAAGCAGGCGAAGAGGGAGAGCGCTGGTTCAATCTGACCGGCATCGTATCGCTGGCAGATTGCCGCCTTGAAGCTGTTGACTGTTCACTGGCCAAGGAAGGGGAGCTTTTTGCCTTTCAGAATCCCGATCTGACCGACGGTCCGATTCTTATTCTCTCTCCACATCCGGACGATGCAGAACTGGCCGCCTATGGTCTCTACAGTGACCACGCCGAGCAAAGCTGGATTATTACCGTCAGTGCTGGTGAGAAATTAAAAACGCTAAAAAAACAGTATATTGATGGTCTAGACACCTCATTGGACGAGGCTGTGTTACGCAAAGGCGATATCCGTGCCTGGAACAGCATCAGTACGCCACGTCTCGCAGGAGTCAATCCTCATCGCCTGTTTTGCCTAGGGTACTTCAATGACATGCTGAGTACCTTAGTCGCGGAGCCAAATCAGATACATCCACACCCATCAGTCCCATCCCTGACACCGTCCCGTTTCCGGCGCTGGAATCCCCATCGCTTGCCCAACGATGCGAATAGTCAGCATAGCGGAGCCCGGCTGATTGCCGATATCAAATCGCTATTGGAGTTGATCAGACCGACGACCGTGCTCGTCACACATCCCGAGCTTGATCCCCATCGAGATCACATCGCGGTTGCCGAAGCTCTGGCTCTGGCAATGCAATTCAGCGGTTTTATTCCGGATCGGGTGCTGCTTTATGCCAATCATCTGCGTCATGGCAAACATTTCCCCTATGGTCCTGAACATAGCCGGGCTACCTTGCCGCCCTGGTTTGATGACCAGTCGCGACTCGGCGACTGGCAGTGTTACAGCCACCCACTAGATATGGAACGCCAGCGGCAGAAAGTGGTCGCATTTGACAGCATGCATGATCTTCAGGCAAATCTGCGGCTGGAAAAACGACTCAAGCGATGGTGGGGTCAGGTCGTGCGCCACAACGGCTTCCATTACTATGGAACCCATGACTATTTTCAAACCCACATCAAAGCCGATGAGGTTTTCTGCTGGGTCACCGGTGACGCATTCCTGCGTGGCATGACCGAACAATCTTAACGTAGCAGGACACCCGTTTTCGTCGGAGAGGACATGAAAACCAGAGACAGGATCATCCACGGGGCCACCGAGCTGTTCAATGAACAGGGGGAGCGCAACGTCACGACCAACCACATTGCGGCGCATCTGGGGATAAGCCCAGGCAACCTCTACTATCACTTCCGCAACAAGGAAGACATCATCCACAGCATCTTCGACCACTATGCCAAGCATCTGGCCGATAGCTTCTCGCCCATCCATGACAAGGAGATCCGCCTTGAGCATCTGATGGGCTATCTGGATGCCATCTTCTATCTGATGTGGCAGTTCCGCTTCTTCTACGCCAATCTGCCCGACATTCTTAGTCGCGATGAGCGGTTGCAGCACAAATATCTCAAGGCGCAGGAGCAGCTTGGCAGTGCCGTGGTGGCGCTGCTCGCCAGTCTGCGTGATGGTGGGGTGCTGGAGGTGGCGGATGAGGATCTGCCAGATCTTGGCCAGACCATCAAGATGGTGGTGACCTTCTGGATTGCCTACCAGATTGCCCAGGCACCGGGCACCCGCGTGACCAAGGCATTGCTCTACAAGGGCATCTTGCGCATTCTGTTTCTGCTACGCCCTTACCTGCGCGCCGGCATGCGTAGCCAGATCGAGAGCCTGGAAGCGCACTACCGCGCACTGGCCGGGTGATCCCTTTCACATTTGTTGATTTTGATTAACACAAGTTGAAAACAACCATCCCAGCGCAGAGTAATATGTTGCCACTTTGCGCTGCACTCCCCACGCATAAGAGGTAAAACAGGATGTCACACGCATTTTATCGCCACCTGGCCGCCGAATTGGAGCAGGTCAAGGCGGACGGTCTCTACAAGAATGAACGGATCATCACCTCGGCCCAGCAAGCCGGTATTCAGGTCGGTGGTCATGAGGTGCTGAATTTCTGCGCCAACAACTACCTGGGTCTGGCCAACCACCCGGCCCTGATTGACGCGGCCAAAGCCGGCCTCGACAGCCACGGTTTCGGTATGGCCTCGGTGCGCTTTATCTGTGGCACCCAGGATCAACACAAGGTGCTGGAGCAGCAGCTCTCTGCCTTCCTCGGCACCGAAGACACCATCCTCTACTCCTCCTGCTTCGATGCCAACGGCGGTCTGTTTGAGACCCTGCTTGGCGCCGAAGATGCCATCATCTCCGATGCGCTTAACCATGCCTCGATCATTGATGGCGTTCGTCTGAGCAAAGCCAAGCGCTACCGCTATGCCAACAATGACATGGCCGACCTTGAGCAGCAGCTCAAACAGGCGACTGCCGATGGCGCCCGCTTCAAGCTGATCGCCACCGATGGCGTGTTTTCCATGGATGGGGTGATTGCCGATCTAAAATCCATCTGCGATCTGGCCGACAAGTATGACGCGCTGGTGATGGTTGATGACTCCCACGCAGTCGGTTTTATCGGTGAAAATGGCCGTGGCACCCACGAATATTGTGATGTGCTGGACCGGGTTGACATCATCACCGGCACGCTGGGCAAAGCCATGGGTGGCGCCTCCGGTGGCTACACCTCCGGCAAGAAAGAGGTGATCGACTGGCTGCGTCAGCGCTCGCGTCCCTACCTCTTTTCCAACTCGCTGGCGCCGTCCATCGTCGCCGCCACCATCAAGGTGCTTGAGCTGCTGGCCGAAGGCGGTGCTCTGCGCAAGCAACTGCAAGAGAACAGTCGTTATTTCCGTGAGCGCATGAGCGCCGCCGGATTCACCCTGGCTGGCGCCGATCACGCCATCATCCCGGTCATGCTGGGCGATGCCAAGCTGGCCGCCGAAATGGCGAGCCGCATGCTGGCCGAAGGCATCTACGTGGTCGGTTTCTCTTTCCCGGTTGTGCCTAAAGGCCAGGCCCGTATCCGTACCCAGATGTCGGCGGCGCACACCCGCGAGCAGCTCGATCGCGCCATCGATGCGTTTATCCGCATCGGTCGCGAACTGGGCGTGATCTGATGATAACGGGGGCGAAAGCGCCCCCTTTTTTGACCCTCTCCTGAAGGAACTCTCATGAAAGCGCTCTCCAAGCTGAACGCCGAGAAAGGCATCTGGATGACCGATGTACCCATGCCCGAGCTGGGTCATAACGATCTGCTGATCAAGATCCGCAAGACCGCCATCTGCGGCACCGACATGCACATCTATAACTGGGACGAATGGTCACAAAAAACCATTCCGGTCCCCATGGTGGTCGGTCATGAATACGCCGGTGAAGTCGTCGCCATCGGTCAGGAAGTGCGTGGTTTTGCCATCGGCGACCGCGTATCGGGCGAAGGGCACATCACCTGTGGCCACTGCCGTAACTGCCGTGCCGGTCGTACCCACCTGTGCCGCAACACGGTCGGCGTTGGCGTTAATCGCCCCGGCTGCTTTGCCGAATATCTGGTGATCCCGGCGTTTAACGCCTTCAAGCTGCCGGACAATATCTCCGACGATCTGGCGGCCATCTTCGACCCGTTTGGTAATGCAGTACACACTGCACTCTCCTTCGATCTGGTGGGTGAAGACGTGCTTATCACCGGCGCAGGTCCGATCGGCATCATGGCAGCTGCCGTCTGCCGCCATGTGGGTGCCCGCCATGTGGTGATCACCGACGTGAACGAATACCGTCTCGAGCTGGCGCGCAAGATGGGCGCAACTCGCGCCGTTAACGTCGCCAAAGAGAAGCTTAGTGATGTGATGAACGAGCTCGGCATGAACGAAGGCTTCGACGTGGGCCTCGAGATGTCGGGTGTACCGAGCGCCTTCCAGGAGATGCTCGACAAGATGAACCACGGCGGCAAAATTGCCATGCTCGGCATCCCGCCCTCGACCATGGCGATCGACTGGAACAAGGTGATCTTTAAGGGGCTGTTTATCAAGGGTATCTACGGCCGCGAAATGTTCGAGACCTGGTACAAGATGGCCAGCCTGATCCAATCCGGCCTGGATCTCTCCCCCATTATCACCCACCGCTTCCACATTGATGACTTCCAGCAAGGCTTCGAAGCCATGGGTTCCGGTCACTCGGGCAAAGTGGTATTGAGCTGGGATTAAGCCAGGCAAGACAACCGTGAAAAGGGGCCGAGATTCGGCCCCTTTTTTTAGCTGAATGATTATCGCAGACGGAAACGAGCGACGATATCGCGCAGGGTATGGTAGCTCTGCTGCATACCACCAGCGGTGGACGCCATTTCCTGGCCATTCCCTTCCAACTGGGTCACCACATCAGCAATCGCATGCATGTTGCGGCTAATCTCGTCCGCAACCAGACTCTGCTGCTCGGCCGCCGTAGCAATCTGGCTCACCAGATCGTTGCTACGGATCACCGCATCAATCACCTCGTCGAGCGAACCATGCACGCGGGAGGTCTTGTCGGCAGTGGCGATACAGCTCTCCTTGGTACCCTCCATCGCAGCGGCCACGGTCTGGCTGCCGCGCTGCAGGCGCTCAAGCATCTCGCGGATTTCGGCGGTGCTCTGCTGAGTGCGGCCAGCGAGGGCGCGCACTTCATCCGCAACCACCGCAAAACCACGCCCCTGCTCGCCCGCGCGCGCCGCTTCGATAGCGGCGTTCAACGCCAGCAGGTTGGTCTGCTCGGCAATCCCGCCGATCACCCCCAGCACGGCACCAATCTGATCCACATCTTTTTGCATCAGCTGGATAGAAGACGCGGTCTCCTCCACTTCGCCCACCAGTGCATTGACGCTGGCCATGGCGCTATCGACCACTTTGCGAGACTGGGCCGCCAGTTCACGGCTCTGACCGGCCAACTGGGCTGTTGCCGAGGCGTTCTCGGCCACCGAGCCCGCAGCCGAACTCATCTCTGCGATGGCGGTGACCACCTGATTGGTTTCGCCCGCGTGCTGCTCGAGCAGCGACTGGGCGGCCCGGCTCTGGGTGGCCAACGATTCGATGCCGCCATTGAGCCGCTCGGCAGACTCCTGCACTTCCAGCATCATGCTCTGCAGGTTGCCGATAAAGTTGTTGATGCCGCCGGACATCTGGCCAAGGTCATCACGGCTGGAAACGGTCAAACGACGTGTCAGGTCACCGTTACCTCGGGAGAGGTCTTGCACCACATCGCGCAGGAGCAGGATTGGACGGTAGGCAAAGCTCAGCGCAGCAAACGCCAGCACCAACACCACAGCGCCCACCATGAGCAGCGCCAGCGTGATCTCGCCGTTCAGATCGCGGGTCATCTGCTTGATGTAGTCATGATCGACAAACCCGGTGAGCGTCCAGCCCGAGCCGGCGATATCCAGTGGATAAGGCTTGGCATCAGACTCGCCTGCCGGTTTCTGGCTGATGAGAATATTGCCGGCCGCATCCTTGAGTTCGAATGATTTTCCCTCACCGGCCGCCTGCTCTAGCAGTTGTTTGGTGGGGGTCATGTCCAGGTAGTAGATATAGGCAGAGTCAGAACCACGCGGCACCAAAATGGCCACCATGGGCTTGCCATCAATGGTCTGCAGTGGGCTCACCGTGACCTTGCCAGCAGCGGCGGCGGCCACGGCCTTGAGATCGGCAACCCGCTTGGCATCATCAATCACGCCACTACCATCAAAGGCCATGTCACTGATGATTTTGACGATGTTGTAAAAGCCGGTCTGTTCGAGGGTTTTCTTGACGTTGGTGACGCCGAAGTTGAGGTTACCGGCCAAAATGATCTTCTGATTGAAGTCACCCGCCAGCTTCTCTCTGACCAGAGTCACCTGACTATCGATATTTTGCTGGGCCTGATTTTCGATATAACCACTGATGAAGTGGTTCACACTGAGGTACGAGGTCGCCACGGTGATCAGGATAGCCAGTAGCAACAACACGCGGATCTTCGCCTTGAACGACATACCTACTCCTTGTAACGACACGGGAGCCGCAAGAACGGCTCCCGTTTAAGGTCCAGACCGATTGCGATCCTTACTTCTTCTTGGCGTACTTCATCGAATCCAGCGCAACCGCCAGAATGATGATGGCGCCCTTGATGATGAACTGCCAGTAGGGGCTGACACCAATATAGGTCAAGCCGTAGTTGATCAGGGTGAAGATGATCACACCGGTGACAACACCAGCGACCGTACCCACACCACCGGCAAACGAGACACCACCCACCACGCACGCGGCGATGGCGTCGAGTTCATACATGAAACCGAGGTTGTTGGTAGCACTACCGATACGACCGGCTTCCAGCATCCCACCGAAAGCATAGAACACGCCAGAGAGGGCATAGATGGCGACCAGGTTGAGCGGTACGTTTACACCGGATACCTTGGCGGCTTCAGGGTTACCACCGATGGCGAAGATGTTCTTGCCAAAGCGGGTCTTGTTCCACAGGATCCATACCAGCCCGATAGCAATCACCGCATAGAAGGTGATGTACGATAGCTTGAACCCTCCCAGCCGTATGAAGCCTTGGGTAAAGGTCGAGAAGCGCGCATCAAAACCGGCAATCGGCGATGCCCCCACGAAGTCATAGTAGAGGGAGTTGATCCCGTAAACGATGATCATGGTACCCAGGGTGGTGATGAAGGGAGTGACGTTCAGGTAAGCCACGATCAGGCCGTTGATGAGACCAATCAGGGCGCCGATGGCACACACAATCAGGATCACGACCGGAATCGGAATTTCACCCAGGGTCGGGAACACCTTGTTGACGTTGGAGAGCGACTGCAGCAGGGTCGCGGCAATCACTGCAGCCAGACCCACCTGGCGACCAGCCGACAGATCAGTACCCTGGGTCACAATCAGACCGGCGACACCGAGTGCGATGATAATCCGCACCGACGACTGGGTCAGGATGTTACTGAAGTTGGTGAGGCTCAGGAACGACGGCTCCTTCACCACGATAATCACCAGCAGAACCAGCAATACAGCGTAAATGCCACTCTCCTTGAGAGTACGCATCAGGTTGAAATTTTTGACCCACTCCATAAGGATCTTCCCCTGTTACAGATAGAGAGAGGCCAGACGCAGAATCTCACTCTGGTCGGTCTCTTTAGTGTTGACGATACCGGCCACCCGGCCGTTGCTCATAACCAGAATCCGGTCGGTAATCCCCAGCAGCTCAGGCATTTCCGAGGAGATGATGATGATCCCCTTGTCCTTCTTGGCCAGTTCCAGAATCAGCTGATAGATCTCGAACTTGGCGCCCACGTCGATACCGCGGGTCGGCTCGTCGAGCATCAGGATTTCAGGCTGGGTCAGCAGCCAGCGACCGATGATCACCTTCTGCTGGTTACCGCCTGACAGCGAACCAATGCTGGTTTTCTGGCTCGGGGTTTTGACTCGCATGGAGTCGATAACCCACTGGGTGTCGCTCTTCATCTTCTTGTCGCTGAGCAGGCCCAGCTTGTCCTGATACTTGTCCATGTTGGCGATCAGGGAGTTAAAGGAGATATCGAGCTGCGAATAGATACCGGTAGAACGACGCTCTTCAGTCACCAGGGCGAACCCGTTCTGGATCGCTTCGTGCGCACTGTGGTTAAACACTTCCTTGCCATTGAGCAGGACAGTGCCGCCGTTGCGTTCACGGATACCGAACAGGGTTTCGACAATGTCAGTCCGCTTGGCACCGACCAGACCGGCGATACCGAGGACTTCCCCTTTGTGAAGATCGAACGTTACGTTCTGGATAGAGGGCTGGCGCAAGGAGGTCAGATTGCTGACCTGCAGTATGACTTCCTTGGGCTGGTTGGTCTTTTCAGGGAAACGCTGGGTCAGCTCACGACCGACCATCATGCCGATGATCTTGTCCATGGTGAGCCCTTCCAGCGGCTGGGTCGCGATCCACTGACCATCACGCAGGATGGTGATCTCGTCACACAGCTTGAAGATCTCTTCCATCTTGTGGGAGATATAGACGATGCCGCACCCTTTCTCTTTGAGCTTGTTGATGATCCGGAAGAGGTGGTTGACCTCTTTCTCGGTCAGCGACGAGGTGGGTTCGTCCATGATGACGATCTTGGCGTCATAAGAGACAGCTTTGGCAATCTCGATCATCTGCATCTGCGAGACCGAGAGCGTGCCAACTTTGGCTCTGGGATCGATGTCGATCTCCAGATCCTCGAAAATTCGCTTGGTGTCCTGATACATCTTGTCGTGATCGACAAACAGGCCCTTGGTCGGGTAACGACCAAGCCACACGTTGTCCATCACGGAGCGCTGCAGCACCTGGTTAAGCTCCTGGTGCACCATGGAAATGCCGTTATCGAGCGCTTCCTTGGAGGAGCGGAAGTTTACTTCCCTGCCCAGGAAGACAATCTGACCACTGTCCTTCTCATAGATACCAAACAGGCACTTAAGAAGCGTGGACTTGCCGGCACCGTTCTCGCCCATGAGTGCGTGAACGGAGTGGGGACGAACCCGCAGGTTGACGTTATCGAGAGCTTTGACACCAGGAAATTCCTTGTTGATGCCAACCATCTCGAGCAGCCATTCCGATTGATTTGCTGTTGTTGTCATAGCAGCCAACTACTCGCTGGAGCGCAGTGATACATGGGGGGAGGAGACTCCCCCCACGGTTCCTACTACTGGGTAATGGGATTACTTGAATTGAGCCAGGTTTTCTTTGTCGACGCCGACGTACGGAACGCGGACTACCTTGTCGACAATCTTCCAGCTGGTGCCTTCACCGGCAGCCTTGCCTTCGGCCAGGTTCTTGGCCAGATCGAAGGTAGCCTTAGCCTGGTTGTTGGCATCGTTCAGAACGGTACCCGCCATGGCGCCACTGCCAACCAGAGCCAGCGCTTCCGGCAGAGCGTCAACACCGAATACCGGGATGCTGGTCTTGCCGGCAGCCTTCAGAGATTCGATGGCACCCATTGCCATGGCGTCGTTGTTGGCGATAACCACTTCAATCTTGTTGGCGTTCGGACCGGCGATCCAGGCGTCCATCTTGTCCTTGGCCATAGCGGTATCCCACATGCCGGTGTCGAGGTGGAGTTGCTGGGTCTTCAGGCCGCCGTCATTGAGGGTCTTGATGACGTAGGTGGTACGTGCTTCGGCATCCGGGTGGCCCGGTTCGCCCTTGAGCAGTACGAACTGGACTTGACCGTCCTTGTTCAGATCCCACTCGGGGTGAGCCTTCCAGTGCTTGGCAATCAGCTGACCCTGGATGATACCGGACTCTTTGGAGTCAGTACCGACGTAGAAGGCCTTGTCATAGCTGGCAAGATCTTTGGCACTCGGTTCCTTGTTGTAGAACACTACCGGAATCTCGTCGACACGGGCCTTTTCGATAACAACCGAAGCGGCAGCCGGGTCAACCAGGTTGATGGCCAGAGCCTTCACGCCTTTGGCGATCAGAACGTCGATCTGGTCGTTCTGTTTGGACTGGTCATTCTGGGAGTCGTTCATCAGCAGCTTCACGTCCGGGTATGCGGAAGCTTCCTTCTCGATGGCCTTGCGAACGACCGACATGAAGTTGTCGTCGTACTTGTACACGGTGAAGCCAAGAGTGGTTTCAGCCAGTGCAGCAGAGGCGGTGGTCATCCCCATCAGAAGGGCAGCGACAGCAGTCAGTTTCTTCATTGTGTGCTCCGATGTGTCTATCTGGTTTGTAGGGTGGCAAGCCAAAACAGCAAGCGCCTGTTAATGTAATCAGCTTGTTGACGTTTCTTCTGTGATCCTGACTACAAAATGAAAACGATTACACTCTGTTACATTCAAAAAAATCTACATAATTCATAATTTTGCAGAAAAAGGCACAGATCTTGCCGCCTTCTGGCAAGCTCACCACCCCGCCCCGCGTTGTTCAAGTGTTGCGATATCCTGTCATCACGCCAGGGTGCACCCCCAGCGATAGCGTCGTGCCATCAACTGGAACTCGGGGCGAACGCTTTGACTCCATGAGTCATCACCACCAATCCCCATGTGTGCCCCATCGAGACAGAGCCAGACCCCACCTTTGGCCACCAGATCGGTCTGGTGACGTGCCGCTGCCAGTTGCTGTTGGCTATAGCGGCTGACACTGAAATGGAAGTCACCGCAGAAGGATAGACCGCCCAGTGACAGATGGCGGGTATCACACCGCAATCCGTTGTCAGTCGGGAACACATAAGGGGTATGCATCGCATCCAGCGGCAGCTGCCAGCGGCCAAAGTCGGCACTCAGGCAGCGGTCCGGATAGTTCTCATGTGGGCCACGCCCCAGCCATTGCACCTGTTCCGGCTGCATGGCCAAGTGCATCAGCAGACCGATTCGAGGCAGCGAGGGCAGGTTGTCAGCCAGCACCACATCGATATCCAGCGTCATGGCACCGTCAGCGGCGAAGATGTGTCGCCAGAGCGTAGTGACCTGAAGCCGGTCACCGTGGAAATAGCCGTGGCGCACCTGAATTTCCCGCTCACCCACTTCAATACCGAGGCAGCGGTGTTGCCAGCGCTCCAGGCCACACTCCTGCCAGCGGGCAATCCAGGAGTTGGGATCGGCATGATCCGCTTCGCTGGTGCCGATATCGTTATCAAGCGGGGCGCGGTAGAAGTGATCTGCCACCGGAGCCATCAGTTGCTCATGACCGGCCAGCAACCAGTGCTGAATGCGACCACTCTCGCCCTGAATAAACCACTGATGCCGGCTGCCACGAACCCACCACCCTTCAGCGACAGCGTCAATAGTGGCTCCGCCCTGTGTTTGCTTGGGCTGCGCCAGCTCGGCCGCCAGACGGAATTGTTGACGAGCAACCTCATGGCCGGCCACCGACCAGGCAGTTGCCTGCAGCTGAACAATCGCCACATCCAGCCAGACCAAGGCGCCCGGCGCGGCAGCTGGCCACTCACCCAGCGTCAGATCGACCGATTGCAGCGGCGCCAGTTCAAGGGACATCTCTCCACCACACAGCACCTTGCCACCTTCACGCACCCACCATTGCAAGCGTTCGTTGTTGGTCGCGCGGAAACGGTGCTCGCTCTCAACCCGGATCTGCAGCGGTTGAGTAGCCAGCAGCGAGAAACGGAACGGCTGCTGCGCACGTTTAGCTTCCAGCAGAGATGGATGCGGGGTGCGATCCGGGAAGACCAGTCCGTTACAACAGAACTGACGATCGTTTTGCACATCGCCAAAGTCTCCGCCGTAACCCCAGTAGTGGCGACCGTCGTCGGTAAGTTTGTCGAGACCCTGATCGACCCAGTCCCAGACAAAGCCGCCTTGCAAGCGGGGATAATCACGAAATGCCTGCCAGTAGTGGGCAAATCCGCCAAAACTGTTGCCCATGGCATGGGCGTATTCGCACAGGATCAGCGGACGGGTTTCACCCGGCATGCCGATCCATTTTTTCAGCGACCACTTGGGCACAGCCGGAAACGGCTGATCTTCATCGGTACGGGCATACATGGGGCAGACAATGTCGGTGGCCGGGGTATTGGCCCCACCGCCTTCATATTGTACCGGGCGGCTCGGATCGCGACGTTTGATCCATTGATACATGGCATCGTGCGCCGCACCGTAGCCCGACTCATTACCCAGTGACCAGATGATGATCGACGGGTGATTGAAATCACGCGCCACCATGCGAGCGGCGCGCTCGACGAATGCGCCCAGCCACATCGGATCATCCGACAGACGGCGCATCGGGATCATGCCGTGGGTTTCAATGTTGGCCTCATCCACCACATAGATGCCGAGACGATCGCACAGGCGGTAGAGCTCGGGGTGGTTGGGGTAGTGCGAGCAGCGTACCGCATTGAAATTGTGCTGCTTCATCAGCAGCAGATCCTGCTCGATGCGCTCGCGGCTCACGGCATAACCATGGGCCGGATCAAACTCGTGACGGTTGACGCCGCGGATCAGCAGCGGCTGGCCATTGAGGCGCAGCTGCCCTTCATGAATATCGATACGGCGGAAACCGACATCAAAAGCCTCGACCTCGATGACGCGGCCTTGTTCATCCAGCAGCGCCACAGTCAGGCGATAGAGATTCGGCTCCTCGCCACTCCACTTGGCCGGAGCCGCCACCGCCAGCTGCATCAGGGTGCGCTCTTGGTAACGTCCCTTTTCATCGATGATGTCGGAGCCCACCGCCATCTGATGAGTCAGTACACACTCACCATCGCGTTGCAGCGTCACCCGCAACGATAACCCGGCACCTACAGAGGTATCGACCATCACCTGCAGCAGACCATCGCGGAAGCACTCATCGAGTGTGGCGGTCACTTGCACGTCACTGATGTGGCGAGTCGGTTTGTGCAGCAGTTGCACCGAGCGGAAAATGCCCGACAGCCACCACATGTCCTGATCTTCAAGGTAGGTGCCATCTGACCAGCGCAGCACCAACACCGCCAAGCGGTTGCCGGTCGGTTGCAGGTGGTCGGTCAGGTCAAATTCGGCCGACAGCCGGCTGTCCTGAGAGTAACCGACCCAATGACCGTTGCAGAAAAGATGAAATGCGCTGCTGACGCCATTGAAAATAATGCGGGTCTGACCCTCTGCCAGCCACTGTGCAGGTACGTCCACATAACGGGAGTAGCAACCGGTCGGATTTTCATCCGGCACACGCGGTGGATTGCAGGGGAAGGGGTACTTGATATTGGTATAGATGGGGCCGTCGGTTTCCGGCTTGTCGCCGGGATAGGCACTGACCAGCTGCCAGTTGCCCGGCACACGAATGGCGACCGCTTCGGGCAGTTCGCCAGCGAGCCAGCCCTCAGGCACGGCTTGCGGACGGTCAAACCAGGAGAAAAACCATTCACCATCCAGCGACAGATTGTGCTCTGACGGCAGATCCGCAGAGGCTGACGCCTCATCACGCCAACTGGATTGCGGGGTGTGGGCAGCCAGACGATTGAGTGAAGTGACAGACTGGGTTTGCCAATCACTTCTGGCCACGATCTCCTTCAACATCCTTCATTCTCCTTCTCAGGCTGAAGAATGAGTGTAGGAGGATGCGACATTACCTGTCGGAGATCCATGTCACAGCAATGTAAACGATTACAGTGTTTGCTAGAAGTAAATCACAGTTAAAACTAAGTAAAATTTTTACTTCATGATTTTCGTGCAGAAGAGGACTGGCGAACGACTAGGGTCGGGGTATAGAGACGACTGCCTACGTCCACCGTCGGGACACCGGAAGCCAGTTGCAAAGCTAAACGTGCCGCTTGGGCTGCCATCAGCTCAATGGGGTAGCGTAAAGTAGTCAATTTGGGGCGTAAATAGCGGGCATACACCAGATCATCGAACCCCACAACAGAGACATCTTCAGGCACGCGTAAGCCATTATCAGCCAGTACTGATAGCGCGCCAGCGGCCATAGCATCGTTATAGGTCACAATTGCACTCACCGGAAGCCCCTTAGCCAGCAGGTTGAGCATCGCCTGCTCGCCACCAGCCTCACTAGGCGCCCCCCATTCGATCCACTCCTCACTCGGCGTCAAACCAGCCTCATGCAATGCGCTATACCATCCGTCACGACGAAGAGTGGCATCTTCAATGGCATGGTCGGAACATAGAAAGGCTATCTGCCGATGCCCAAGATCCAATAGGTGGCGGACTGCCGTTGCCGTTCCTAAGCGATTATTCAGTGCAATACAACGTCCAGCTAATTCAGGAATGTCACGATTAATCAGTACCATACCAGGAACTTGGGCGGCGTAGTCCATCAACTCCTGATCCGATAACGCCTTGCTATGAACAACCAGCGCCTCGCAGCGTTTTCCAATCAGAAGTTCGATAGCTTCCCGCTCTTGCCGCGCCTTGTGAAAACCATTACCCATCAACAAGTGCATCCCCTGCTCGACCGCCACCGCACTAACCCCTCGCACCAGCGTGCCGAAGAAGGGATCGGCCACGTCATTGACCATCACCCCCATGGTGTCGCAGGTTTGGTTAACCAGAGCCCGAGCATTGGCGTTAGGGGTATAACCCAATTCCGCCATGGCTTTACGCACAACCTCACGGGATGCCGCACTCGCCTTGGGGGAATTGTTCATTACCCGGGACACAGTGGCTACCGAGACATTGGCCAAACGGGCGACATCCTTGATGGTGCTCATGCTGTTTCACTTGTTTTCACAGAATTTGTCGCAACATTATATCTCCGAAGCGGCTAATTCCCAGCCATAACAGGATTTATCTGCTTATTTGCCTTAACGATAAAATATGTAAACGTTTACACTTTTTTTGCTGCCTAGGTCACGGTTTCTTGATAGTTCAGCGTCTAGACTCTTGTCTGCATGACAGGAGGTAATCATGAAGATTCTGGTCACCGGCGGGTGCGGCTATATCGGCAGTCACACCACGCTGGCGCTGATGGCCGCTGGCCACGAGCCGGTGCTGCTCGACAACCTTTG
>NZ_FTMJ01000030.1 GCF_900156095.1 Aeromonas sp. RU39B | reverse complement strand
TCCGCCGCAATCACCCGCACTTGGTCATCGTCACGCAGACCGATGGCCACGCAGGTTTCGTAGTCGATAGCGCACGGCAGGACAAAGCCGTCGTTGTAGTCGGTGTGCTCGCCAATCAGGTTGACGCGGCCGGGGGCGCGGACGCAGAGGTCCGGTGCGCGGCCAAGGAGCCGGGTAAAGACCTCGGTCACACGGGCTAGTGGAGTCATGGTCATCCTCAAACTGTCTTGTAGTGAATCGGGCTCAGGGCACGCAACCGCTCGGCTGCCTGCTCGGGGGTCAGGTCACGCTGGGTCTCGGCCAGCATCTCAAAACCCACCATGAACTTGCGCACGGTGGCCGAGCGCAGCAAGGGCGGGTAGAAATGGGCGTGCAGTTGCCAGGCTTCACGCGCACTGCTGCGCGGCGGGGCAAAGTGCCAGCCCATGGAGTAGGGGAAGCTGCACTGAAACAGGTTGTCGTAGCGGCTGGTCAGCTCTTTAAGGGCGATGGCCAGGTCTTGCTGTTGGGCGGCGGTGAGGTCGAGCATCGACGGCACGTGCGCCTTGGGCAGTAGCAGGGTTTCAAACGGCCAGGCGGCCCAGAACGGCACTACCGCCAGCCAATGCTCGGTTTCCACCACGATGCGCGAGCGGTCTTTGAGTTCACGCGCCACGTAGTCAACCAGCAGTGGACTACCGTGCTCGGCCAGCCAGGCGACCTGATTGGCCTCTTCACGGGCAATCTCGTTGGGCAGGAAATCGCTGCCCCACAACTGACCGTGCGGGTGCGGGTTGGAGCAGCCCATCACGGCGCCCTTGTTCTCAAACACCTGCACCCATTCCCAGCTCTGTGACAACTCGGCCACCTGCTCGACCCAAGTATGAATCACCCCTTCGATGGCGGGCAGGGAGAGCTCGGGCAGGGTCTTGCCATGGTCTGGCGAGAAGCAGATGACGCGGCTGGTGCCACGGGCCGCTTCCAAGCGCAGCAGCGGGTCCGCCGCCTGATTGGCCGCCGGGGTGTCTTGCATCAGGGCGGCAAAGTCGTTGGTAAAGACAAAGGTGCCGTCATAGACGGGGTTCACTTCGCCATTGACCCGGGTGTTGCCGGCACACAGGAAGCAGGTGGGGTCATGGGCGATGGCGGCACTTTCGGTCACCTTCTCGACCTGGCCCTGCCAGGGACGCTTGGCACGGTGCGGCGAGACCAGCACATATTGGCCGGTCAGCGGATTGAAACGGCGGTGGGGGTGATCAACCGGGTTGAACATCATCACTCCTCGTAACCAGTGGGATTGGAAGATTGCCAGCGCCAGCTGTCGGCGCACATGGAGGTCAGGTCGCGGGTGGCCTGCCAGCCTAGCTCCTGCTCGGCCTTGGCCGGGTCGGCCCAGCACTCGGCGATGTCGCCGGGACGGCGGGCATCGATGTGATAGGGCAGCTCATGACCGCAGGCGCGGGAGAATGCGGCCACCATCTGCAGCACGCTGTAGCCTTTGCCGGTCCCGAGATTGTAGGTGTGCACGCCGCCCTTGCCGTGACAGTGCTCGAGCGCCTTGACGTGGCCCTCGGCCAGGTCCATCACGTGGATATAGTCGCGCACGCCGGTGCCATCGACGGTGGGGTAATCGTTACCAAAGATGCTCAGACGCTCGCGGCGGCCAATCGCCACCTGGGTCAGGAACGGCATCAGGTTGTTGGGGATACCCTGCGGGTCTTCCCCCATGGTGCCGGACTCGTGGGCACCGACCGGGTTGAAGTAGCGCAGCAGGGTCATGCTCCAGTCGGGCTCGGCGGCCTGCAGGTCTTCAAGGACCTGCTCGATGATAAGCTTGGAGCGGCCATAGGGATTGGTGGCCGAGCGCGGAAAGTGCTCGCGGATGGGCACGCTGGCCGGGTCGCCATACACGGTGGCCGATGAGCTGAAAACCAGGGTGCGCACGTTGCACGCCTTCATGGCACGCAGCAGCACCAGGGTGCCGGTGAGGTTGTTCTCGTAATAGTCGAGGGGAATGCGGGTGGACTCACCGACTGCCTTGAGGGCCGCAAAATGGATAACGGCCTCAATCTGCTCGTCACGCAGCACCTGCTCGAGACGGGCCTGGTCGCGCACATCGGCATGATAGAAGCGGGGGGCGCGGCCGGTAATGGCTTCAATGCGACCGAGCACGGCCTGTTTGCTGTTGCAAAGGTTGTCGAGCAGCACCGGCTCGTGGCCAGCGGCCATCAGCGCCAGCGTGGTGTGACTGCCGATATAGCCGCACCCGCCGGTGACCAGAAT
>NZ_FTMJ01000014.1 GCF_900156095.1 Aeromonas sp. RU39B | reverse complement strand
GTCTTGAACTACAGTCAACTTGAAACTTTCGTCATACCTAGCCATGAAAATACCCCAAAGGTTGGATTTGCGTCCAACTTTTGGGGTGCAGTTCAGAGCGGGGCTTTTTCATGGCCAAACGGTTAGCCGGCGCTGCGTACTCTGGGGACGCGGAAGGTGCGCTCCGCCTGGCTGACCTTGTAGAGGTAGCGGCGCGATTCTGCCAGCGGGTGTTGCTGGGTGAGCACCTGATACACCTCTTGCGGGGACATCTGGTTAATCACGCCGGGCGCCATGGTGCGGTCATCGGCAAAGGTGCGCAGCACATTGCCAGCGCCGCCGTTGTAAGCCGAAATGACCGAGTAACGACGCGAGAGCGGATCCTGAATGTCGGCCAGATAGACGCTCTGTAGCAGGTGCAGATAGGCGGTTCCGATCTCGATGTTGTAAGCCGGATTGAACAGATCTTCACGACTTGGCTGACCATAGCGGCCCAGCACCTTGGTATAGACGTCGCGCCCGGCGGTATCGGGAATCACCTGCATCAGGCCATAGGCGTTAGAGCTGCTGACCGCATAGGGGTTGAAGCTGCTCTCGGTCTTGATCACCGCATAGATCAGGCTTTCCGACACATTGTATTTACGCGACGCCGCCCGAATCATGGCTGCGTATTTGTAGCCACGCTGATCGGTATGGTTGGCTACCATGGCGATGTCGACGTAATAGATGGTGCGAATGCCCAGTGTGCGTTTGCGCAGGGCGGTGTTGAGCAGGTAGTCGGCATAGCGCTCGGCGCGCCACGGGAAGCGGATCGGCTGACGCTCGTTATCCACCACCTGGCCATACAGGAAGGGGTCGCTACCCGGCAGGATCTCGCGATCCGAGTAGAGATCCACATCGGCCGGATCATCCGGGGTCAGCAGGGTTTCGATAATGGCGCGGCGCAGATGTTCGCGGGTGTCGGTGGTTGAGACGGTTTCCACCAGAATATGGCCGCTGGTGAAATCGATGTGGGCCCGGCTGCGATACTGGTCGGTATATTTGACGTAGTCAAACTTGCCGGCAAACAGCGCCTCACGGCCCCAGATCTCGTTAACGTTGTGGGCCAGAGCACCGATCATGTGCTCGAAGCCGCGCACATCCTTGCCGTTGACGAGATCATCATCCTGAGCGACTTTCTTCGGGGTAGAGGAGGAGCACCCTCCCAGCATGACCATGGCTGCCAGCAGGCAGCAGAAGCGCTTCATGGCTGTTCTCACGGGCTGGGCGGGGTGTATCCGTCGATCTGGACGTCGGCTCCGTCAAACAGGTAGCTGACCATCTCTTTCTCGAGAAACTGGCGATGCTCGAGATTCATCATGTTGAGCTTCTTCTCGTTGATCAGCATGACCTGCTTCTTCTGCCATTCAGCCCAGGCTTCCTTGCTGATGTTGTTGAAGATGCGCTTGCCAAGCTCACCGGGGTAGAGCTGGAAATCGAGGCCGGGGGCCTCCTTTTTCAGGCGCTGGCAGAAAACAAGACGACTCATGCAAACCTCTATGGAGCTAGTTCTGGATAGGCAAGCAGGCGCTGGGTGGCGGCTGCAAGTCCGACCTCATCGGGCTGGGCTAAGTTATACCAGAGAGTGCTATCGGCTTCCATGATGACGCCGCCATCAAGCACGGTGGAACGGGTCAGCAGAAAGGGGCGAATATCGAGGTGAAAATGGCTGAAGGTGTGACGAAAGCCTGCCAGCTCCTGCAGCTGCGCCGGATCCATCCCAGCCTCTCTAAGCCAGGCGTGTAGCATGGCTTCGTTATCAAACTGCGGGAAGCAGTAGAGGCCGCCCCAAATTCCTTGCGGCGGTCGTTTTTGCAGTAACACCCGGTTAGCGTGACGCAGCAGCAGGAAGAGACCGTTTTTGACCGGCGTCGCTGCTTTTTTCGGCTTGCCCTCTGGGTAGCGCTGCGGCGCCCCCTCAAGGAGTCCCTGACAATCCTCGGCCAGCGGGCAGCGCTGGCAGGCCGGCTTGCTGCGGGTGCAGAGCGTGGCGCCAATATCCATCATCGCCTGGTTGAACTGCTGCACGCCCTGGCGTGGCGTAAGGCGAATCGCCACTTCCCACAGCTGGTTCTCCACCGGTTTTTGACCCGGCCAGCCGGGCATGGCCAGCCAGCGAGTGAGCACCCGCTTCACGTTACCGTCCAAAATGGCGTGGGGCTGACCCAAGGAGAACGACAAAATGGCGCCGGCGGTGGAGCGGCCAATGCCGGGCAGCGCCATCACCTCATCAATGTGCTCCGGGAAGACCCCTTGATGCTGATCGCGGATCTGCTGCGCCGCTTTGTGCAGGTTGCGGGCCCGGGCGTAATAACCCAATCCGGTCCAGTGGTGCAGCACATCATCGACCGGTGCATCGGCCAGGGTGATCACATCGGGAAAGCGCGCCATAAAACGTTCGTAGTAGGGGATGACGGTGGCAACCTGGGTTTGCTGCAGCATGATCTCTGACACCCATACCCGGTAGGGCGTCTTTTGTTGCTGCCAGGGCAGGGTCTTGCGACCCGCTACGTCGTACCAGGCCAGCACCCGGCTGGCAAAGGTTGCCTGATTAGCCTGCATCCATCGCTACTCTTGTTGCTATGACATTGCTTAGGGGCGGCAGGTTAAAACGCTGTTAGTGTCTTGTCAAAGTGCTCGGGTCGATAGTCATCTGCTCAGCCGGTATAATCGCGGCGAACAGCCAAAAAGGAGAGTCCCTTGCAAATCTATCTGGTGGGTGGCGCCGTGCGTGACCGCCTGCTCGGCCTGCCGGTCGGCGATCGTGATCATGTGGTAGTGGGCAGCAGTGTTGCAGATATGCTGGCGCAGGGATTTACCCAGGTGGGGCGCGACTTTCCGGTGTTTCTGCACCCCAAAACCCAGCAGGAATATGCACTGGCCCGAACCGAGCGCAAGCAGGGGCAGGGATATACCGGCTTTGTCTGCCATGCCGCACCGGATGTGACGCTGGAAGAGGATTTGCTGCGCCGGGATCTCACCATCAACGCCATTGCTGAAGATGCCGACGGCCAGCTGTATGACCCTTATGGTGGACAGGCTGATCTTGCGGCGCGAGTGCTGCGCCATGTTTCGCCAGCCTTTAGTGAAGACCCGCTGCGGGTGCTGCGGGTTGCGCGCTTTGCTGCGCGCTTTCACGCGCAAGGGTTTACGATTGCGCCAGACACCCTGGCGCTGATGCGCAAGATGACTAAAGACGGCGAGCTGGAACATCTTACGCCGGAGCGGGTCTGGAAGGAGATTGAACGGGTATTGCTTGGGCCGACACCGCAGATCTTTTTCGAGGTGCTGCGTGAGTGTGGCGCCCTGGCGGTGTTGCTCCCCGAGGTTGATGCCCTCTATGGCGTCCCGGCGCCGGAGCGCTGGCACCCGGAGGTGGATACCGGTCTGCATACCATGCTGACGCTTGAGCAGGCTTGTCGCCTGTCTCCGGCGCTGACAGTGCGCTTCGCTGCGTTGGTGCATGATGTGGGTAAGGGGCTGACGCCGAAGGCATTTTGGCCAAGCCATCACGGTCATGGTCAGAAAGGGCTGCCGCTAATTCGTAACTTGTGCGAGCGATTGCGGGTTCCGGCTGATTGCCGAGACCTTGCCTTGCTGGTGAGCGACCTGCACACCCATATCCATATCGCCTTCGAGCTCAAACCCTCGACCTTGCTCAAGGTATTCGACAAGGCCGATGCCTGGCGCCGACCGGAGCGTTTTGCCGAGTTGCTGCTTGCCTGCCGCGCCGATTTTCATGGTCGCACCGGCTTTGAGGAAAAAGTCTACAGTCAGCCCGATTATGTGGCAGAGGCCCATCAGGCCGCTGCGGCCGTGCCGGTAAAAGAGATTGTTGCCGCCGGTTTTAAGGGCGAAGAGATCCGTGAGCAGCTTGCTAAGCAGCGCATCAATGCCATTAGCCGGGTGCGTGATGAGTGGACGTTCGACATTCCCTGATGGACGTGACTAACAACAAAAAGCCCGGGCCATGGTGACCCGGGCTTTTTGTTTGGTGCGTATCAGGAGAAAAAGATGCGCAGTACGTAGAAAATCAGGATGGAGAAGACAGCGCCTGCTGGCAGCGTGATGATCCAGGAGACCACGATGTTACGCAGTACGCCGAGGTTGAGCGCCGCGATGCCACGGGCCAGACCTACCCCCATCACGGCACCAACCAGCGTCTGGGTGGTGGAGATGGGCAGGCCGGTGCCGGAGGCGATGACCACAGTTGCAGCGGTTGCCAGCTGGGCGGCAAAGCCGCGGCTTGGCGTCAGGTGAGTGATCCCGGTGCCGACGGTTGCCATCACCTTCTCACCCATGGTGGCCAGACCGATAACGATACCGATGCCACCCAGTGGCAGGATCCACCAGGCGATGTGAGCCTTGCTGCCGATCTCGCCGCCACTGCCCACAATAGCCGCCACTGCCGACAGCGGGCCGATAGCGTTGGCCACATCGTTAGAGCCGTGGGCAAAGGCCATGGCGCAAGCAGTGATGATCATCAGGATGCCAAACACCTTCTCGACGTTGGCATAGAGGGTTTTGCTGTCATGGCTCTGCAGGTTGTAGTGCTGGCGACGGATATAGAACCAGCCAGCCACCGCAACCAGCAGCGAAATAAGAATGGAGAGCTGAACCCCTTCGGCGTCGCTCAGGTGCAGACCGACGTGGGTCAGCCCTTTCTTGATGGTGACCAGACAGATAACCAGTGCGGTCAGAAACATATAGAAAGGCACATAACGCTTGGCGTTGGCCAGCGGGTCGTCAGTGTTGAAGATAAGCTTCTGTACGCTGGTAAACATGAAGTAGGCGATGACACCGGAGATGGCCGGAGTGATGACCCAGGAGCCGACGATGCCGCCAAACTTGTCCCACTGTACCGACTCGGGCCCGATACTGACCACGCCGAAACCGACGATGGCGCCGACGATAGAGTGGGTGGTAGAGACCGGCCAGCCAAAGTAGGAAGCCACAATCAGCCAGACACCGGCCGACAGCAGCGAGGCGATCATGCCGAGCACCAGCTGGTCGGGTGCGTTGACAAACGCATTGGGATCGATGATACCGTTGCGGATGGTAGCCGTCACTTCACCACCGGCCAGATAGGCCCCGGCGAATTCGAAGATCATGGCGATGATGATCGCCTGGCGGATGGTCAGCGACTTGGTGCCTACCGACGTCCCCATGGCGTTGGCCACGTCATTGGCGCCGATACCCCAGGCCATCAGGAAGCCAAACACGGCGGCGATGAGCACCAGCGCGGTGCCGTAATGGGCAATAATTTCCATTGCAGTATACTCTTGCGCGGTTAGGAACGAGCCAGCATCAATTCCAGACGGGCACCTACGCGCTCAGCCTGGTCAGCCAGATCACCAATCCATTCGAGGATCTTGTAGAGGAACATCACATCGATTGGGTTGTATTCCTTTTCAACCGCCTGCAGCTGCTGGCGCAGCCCGATTTGCATGGCATCGGTGTCATCTTCAATCAGATCCAGCTGGTGGATCATTTCGGCGACGACCTCAACCTCACGTCCCTTAAAGCCGGTCTCAAGCAGATCATCAAGCTCGTTGATGGCTTTCTCGGCCTGAGCCGTGGCATCGATACAGCGTTTGAGATAGGCCATGAAGTCAGCGCGCATCTCGGGCGGAAACTCCATGTGGCGGCCCAGCATGCGGCCGGAGATATCTTTGGCCCGGTTGGCAATCTTGTCTTGCTGGGTCAACAGCTCAAGCAGATCGGTACGGGCAACCGGCATAAAGAGCCCGTTGGGCAGCTTGAGGCGAATTTCGCGTTTGAGGACGTCAGCCTCTTTTTCCAGCTGGGCGATGGTGCCGCGGATGCGCATGGCATCTTCCCAGCGACCTTCGGCAACGGCATCAAAGAAGGGAACGAGCTGCTCGCAGCACAGATGCACCTTGGCAATGTGCTTTTGCAGCGGCTTGATGGGGGACTTGGCAAAAAGCCCCAGGATAGTATTAACTGGCATGGCCAATCCTGATTCGGTGAAAAAACACGCGATAAGCCTGTCACAAGGCGCGAATGGTAACCGAACTGCCGGTGTAATAAAACCGCAAATTCACCCAAGATTATTAAGGGCATGTTTCTTCGAACGGGTCTGATTTTTACCGCTCTGTTGCCTTGTCTGTCTGGAACCCATCATGAGCAAAGAAATTGAAATTAAATTCTGTATAAATCCAGAAACGCCATTTGATATTTCAGTTATTAGCCCATCGTTAACGATTATTGAGCAATCTTGTTGCGAATTGGGAAACACCTATCTTGATACGCCAACGCTCTCACTGCGACAGTTAGATATGGGGTTGCGGATTCGCCGCTGGGACGCTCAAGCCGAGCAGACCATCAAGTGCCGCGGTCAGGTGGTGGGTGGTCTGCATGCCCGCCCTGAATACAATGCTCCGGTGACAGGGGGGATGCCGCAGTTGTCGGCTTTCCCTGAGGAAATCTGGCCTGCCGGTAGCGACGTGGTCGCGCTGCAACAGGCGTTGATCCCGCTGTTTCGCACCGATTTCAAGCGCACTACCTGGCTGGTGGAGTTCGCGGGCACCCGCATCGAACTGGCGCGGGACGAGGGTGAGATTGAAGGCGCCCAGGGCCGTGAGCCGATTTTAGAGCTCGAGCTGGAACTTAAGGATGGGGCGGTAGATGGGCTGTTCCAGCTGGCGCTGGCACTGGTGCAGAGCGGTAAGCTGCGCCCCGGCCATCAATCCAAAGCGCAGCGCGGTTATCGTCTGGCCGGTCAGGCCAAGCCATGGGCGCTGCGTCAACCACTGGCAGTCGATGGCCCGTTGAATGCGCAGATTGCTGCGCTTGCCGACGATCTGCAATTTCACGAAGGCGCCTGGCTCGCTGGTGTGGCGGGCTCAGCAGAGCGAATGGCGCAAAGTGGGGCGGCATTACTGGCCTTGTCGCAAGGACTGCCGTGGCAACCCGAGTTGTCACAGTGGCTGACCCGCTGGCAGAGCGGCGCTGCGCAAGAGGCGCTCTATATGCCGGCATACGGAGCGTTTCTACTGACACTCAGCGCCTGGCTGCAAACTCACTGATCGCTGCAATAAAAAGGGCCGGTTTCCCGGCCCCGGATGCTTAGTAGCGCTTTGGCATGCCACGCGGCACCGTCTTGAAACGGCGGTGCAGCCACATATATTGCTCAGGCGCACGGCGCACAGCCTGCTCGATGACCTGATTGGTGTGGATGGCATCTGCCGTCTCGTCACCGGTTGGGAAATGCTCGAGCGGTGCTCCCAGGTGCAGTACATAACCGTGCTCGTCACGAATGTTGTAGCAAGGCAGGGTCACTGTGTTTTTCACCCGGGCCAGGGTAGCGGTGCCGGTAATGGTGGCCGCTTGCTCCACGGCAAAGTAGGGCACAAAGACACTGGCATGGCGGCCATAATCATGGTCCGGTGCATACCAGAGCGCGTCGCCGGCGCGCAGCGCTTTAATCATCCCTTTCACGTCGATGCGATCGACCAGATATTTGTTCGACTTGCAGCGGCCGTGATACTGGGCGTACTCCAGGACTGGATTGGTGTTGGGGCGATAGACGCCAACACCGGGGTGCAGCAAGCCAAAGCAGCGGGCATTAAGCTCCAGAGTGAGAAAGTGGCAGGAGAGCAGCAGCATGCCCTGACCTTTTTCGAGGGCGTTGATCAGGTGCTCTTGTCCTTCCACCCGCATCAGCTGGCGCATCCGCCAGTCGGGCCAAAACCAGGCCATGCCCACCTCGAAAATGGCGCAGCCGACGCTCTCGAAGTTGCGGGCCAGCAGGGTTTCACGCTCGGCAGCAGAGAGCTCGGGCATGGCCAGTTCGATGGAGCGACGCGCCACCTTGACCCGTGACTTGAGCAATTTGAGGGCCAGATGACCTAACTTGCGGCCCATCCACATCTGCCAGCGCCAAGGCAGCAGCACCAGCAGCCACAACAGGCTGAGCCCCAGCCACTGGGGCCAGTAGCGGGGATGAAACAGGGCCGGGGTGAGACGGGGCATATTGTCGGCAGCCATGGGGTCTCCTTTTACATCTCGAAGTGGCGGATTCTAGCCGAAAAGCGCCGCGCTGGGGACTGGTTATCAATTCCTTGACCCCTGAACTGGTGTGACCGGCACATCTCCGTGATAGAATCCGCGCAGTTTTTTCCCCGTTTGAGAGTCCACTTCCATGAAGATCTCCCTACCCGATTTTGACAAAGCCCGCGTTCTGGTTGTCGGTGATGTCATGCTGGATCGCTACTGGCACGGCCCGAGCAGCCGTATCTCTCCGGAGGCCCCGGTGCCGGTGGTCAAGGTCGAGCATATCGAGGAGCGTCCGGGTGGCGCGGCCAACGTGGCCCTCAACGCGGCTGCCTTGGGCGCCAATGCGACTCTGCTGGGGCTGACTGGTCAGGATGAAGCGGCCGATGCGCTGGCTGGGCAAATGGCCGGAGTGAAGGTGGCCTGTGATTTCGTGCGTCTGGCCGATTATCCGACCATTACCAAGCTGCGGGTATTGTCGCGCAATCAGCAACTGCTGCGTCTCGACTTTGAAGAGGGATTCCACTCAGTCGATCCCTCATTGCTGATGCAGAAGATTGAAGCTGCCCTGCCGCAGCACAACGTCATGATCCTCTCTGACTATGCCAAAGGGGCACTCAACGACGTGCCGGGCATGATCAAGCGTGCTCGCGCCGCCGGTGTGGCCGTGCTGATCGACCCGAAGGGTACCGACTTTGAAAAATATCGTGGCGCGACCCTGCTGACCCCCAACATGTCCGAATTCGAAGCCGTGGTGGGCAAGGTCAAGAATGAACAAGAGCTGGTAGAACGCGGTCTCGAGCTGGTACGCCGCTTCGAGCTGGATGCCCTGCTGGTAACCCGTTCGGAAAACGGCATGACCCTGATCCGCGATGGTCAGAGCGAACTGCACCTGCCGGCGCAAGCCCATGAAGTGTATGACGTCACCGGCGCCGGTGACACCGTCATCTCCACGCTGGCTAGCGCACTGGCGGCCGGCAAGAGTCTGGATGAGGCCTGCTCGTTGGCCAATACCGCTGCCGGTATTGTGGTGGGCAAGCTGGGTACGTCCACCGTCAGCCCGGTTGAACTTGCTAATGCGCTCTATACCGAGCATGAGAGCGGCTTTGGTGTGCTCTCCGAGCAGCAGCTTAAGGTGGCTGTCGAGGCGGCCCGTCGCCGCGGCGAGAAGATTGTAATGACCAATGGCTGCTTCGACATTCTGCACGCCGGTCACGTTTCCTATCTCGCCAATGCCCGCAAGCTGGGTGATCGCCTGATTGTGGCTGTTAACACTGATGAATCGGTGCGTCGCCTTAAGGGGCCGGGTCGTCCGGTGAACCCGACCGATCGGCGCATGACGGTGCTGGCGGCGCTGGGTGCCGTGGACTGGGTGGTGCCGTTTGCAGAAGACACGCCGCAGCGGGTGATCAGCGAGATCCTGCCCGACCTGTTGGTCAAGGGCGGCGATTACAAGCCGCAAGATATCGCCGGTTACGAGGAAGTGACGGCCAATGGTGGTGAGGTGCTGGTTCTCAACTTTGAAGACGGCTGCTCCACCACCGATATCATTAAGACCATTCGCGAGCGTGGCTAAGCGTCACGCGCTTCAGTTACTCTGCAATATTCAATCCAAACGACCGGCTTGATGCCGGTCGTTTTGTTTCTGTATTTTCTACGGTCGTTCAGGTCGTTCAGGTCGTTCAGGTCGGCTCGAGGCGCAGTAAAAGCGTCTGCCAGTAGGTGGGGTGCGTGACTAGCAGCTCTTTCTCGGCCTTGGTCAGTTGTTTGAGCCGATATTCAAGCCGCAGTGCGCGTGAGCGCTCACCCACCTCCTGTTGCCACACCAGCTCAAGGGGCCCCTTACCGCGCAGGCTGCGGGCGCCTTTGCCGGCTTGATGCTGTTTAAGGCGTCGCTCGGGGTCGGTGGTAATACCGGTATAGAGCGCGCCATGAGCGGTGCGGATGAGATAGAGGTGCCAGCTCATGTCAGGCTCGCAGGGAGTGCTTGCGACGCAAGCGATGCAGCGGCAACAGGCTAACCAGCAAGCCTGCCCAGACAAACATAAAGCCGACCGCCTTGATGGGATCTGGCTGCTCGCCAAACCAGAATACGGCCAGCAGGAAAGCCAGACTCGGCTCGATATATTGCAGCAATCCCACTGTGCTCAGCCGGGTTTGAGCCATGCCGTAGCAGAACATGCCAACCGGGACCAGGGTGGCCAGAGCACTGCCGATGATCATGGCTCTGGCAAGATTATCGCCATCAAAAAACAGCGCTGGGGTTTCGCTCATATAGAGCCAGCCAACAAACACGAGCGCGGCAGGCAGTTGGACCAGAGCCTCCAGCAGCAGGCTGTGATCGGCAGCGTAGCGCACCTTTTTCTTAAGCAGACCGTAAAAGGCGAAGTTGGCTCCCATCGCCAGCGAGAACCAGGGCAGCTCCCCATATTGGAACAGCATGTAGGCCAACCCGGCGAGTGCCAGCGTGACCGCCAGATGCTTTTGCAAGGTGAGCCGCTCGCGCAGGAAGACGACGGCAAACACGATGTTAAACAGTGGTGTCATGAAAAAAGCGAGGCTGGTGGTCAGCACTTCGCCACGGATCAGGCACCAGGTGAACATGCTCCAGCTTACCGACATAACGGGGCCGGCCAGCACAATCAACAGCAGCTGACGCGGTTCACGGCAGAGGCGCTGCCAAGGTAGCGGGCGGCCGGTAATGCGCAAAAACAGGGTAAGCAGCACCACCGACCAGATGACCCGGTGCGACAGCAACTCCCACATATCGATGGGAGGCATAAATTGGTAATAAAGCGGGAGCAGACCCCAGACGACAAAGGCCAGAGCGACAACGCCCGGGCCTGATAACAGCGGCATGATGTGTGTATTAAATTAAACAAACTGCGCGCAGTGTAGTGAGCTACTGTTCACTCGGCAAGCAGCCGTGCAAAAAATCGGTTAGCATCGCGGCATGGAAACACTCGAACAACTGTTTTGCCGCATTCGTGCCTGCGCGCACTGTGCGTCGCATCTTCCGTTTGGTCCGCGCCCGGTTATCCGTGGTAGTGCCACGTCGCGTCTGCTGATTATCGGTCAGGCGCCTGGAACCAAGGTACATGCCAGCGGTATTCCTTGGGATGACGCCTCAGGAGGCCGGCTGCGTGAGTGGCTGGCTATCGATAAGTCGACCTTCTATGACGAGGCCCGGGTTGCCATCATGCCGATGGGGCTCTGCTACCCCGGCCGGGGCCGCTCGGGCGATCTGCCGCCGCGCCCTGAGTGTGCGCCGCGCTGGCATGGCGAAGTATTGGCAAAGATGCCGCATATCGAGCAAGTGCTGCTGATTGGGCAATATGCCCAGCAGTATTATCTGGGCAGCGACTGGAAAGGCACGCTGGGCGAGACGGTGCGCCAATGGGCGCAGTTGCGCTTACACCTGTTGCCGCTGCCCCACCCATCTCCACGCAACACCTTGTGGCTAAAGAAAAATCCCTGGTTTGAAGCCGAGATTTTGCCGGTGCTGCGCCAACGAGTGGCTGATCTATTGGCGCGCTAACACGCATTAGACCCGTTTGAGCTGGGCGAGGATAAACAGGCCGGCGGCGCACACTACCACCGACGGACCGGCCGGCGTGTCTTTAAACCAGGAGAGCATCAGGCCACCGACGACGGCGAGACAACCAACCAGCGAGGCCAGCAGTGCCATCTGCTCCGGGGTTTTGCTAAAGCGACGCGCGGTGGCCGCCGGGATGACCAGCAGCGCCGTAATAATCAGTGCGCCGACAAACTTCATGGCGACCGCGATCACTAGGCCTATCAACAGCATCAGTGTGGCGCGCAGCAGGTCAACCCGTATTCCTTCCACCCGTGCCAGCTCTTCTGAAACGGTCATCGACAGTAGCGGATTCCACAGCCGCCACAGCAAAAGCAATACCAGTGCGCCGCCGCCGTAGATCCAAGCCAGATCGGAGGGCTGTACCGAGAGCAGGTCACCAAACAGGTAAGACATCAGATCGACCCGCACATTGTCCATAAAGGCCAGCGTGACCAGCCCCAGCGAGAGGGCGCTGTGAGCCAGAATGCCGAGCAGGGTGTCGGTGGCGACCAGTTGATTGCGACTTAAGATAAACAGCAAGGTAGCCATGGCCAGACAGCAGACGATCACCGCCAGCATCAGGTTGGCCTGCAGCAAAATTCCCAGTGCAATGCCAAGCAGACAGGAGTGGGAGAGGGTGTCGCCGAAGTAGGCCATCTTGCGCCACACCACGAAACTGCCCAGTGGGCCGGCCAGAATCGCAATACCAATGCCCGCAGCCAGAGCGTAAAGCAGAAAACTTTCCAAGCGAAACTCCTCAGTGGCGAGCGGGCAGACGAATAACCGGGGCACCGTGATGGTGGTGATGTTCACCGTCGCAGTGGTGGTGATGGGTATAGACGGCGAGTTGCTCTTGCTCAGGGCGACCGAACAGGCGGGCAAATTCAGGGTGGCGGGCCACGCTTTCCGGGGCTCCGTGGCAGCAGACATGGCCGTTGAGGCAGATCACTTCATGCGTGCTGGCCATCACCAGATGCAGGTCGTGGGACACCATCAACACGGCGCAGTTGAGCTCGCCAGCAAGGGCACTAATCAGGGCATACAGCTCGATCTGGCCGCTGACATCAACACCTTGTACCGGTTCATCCAGCACCAGTAATTCGGGCTCGACCAGCAGGGCGCGAGCCAGCAATACCCGTTGCAGTTCGCCACCGGAGAGTTGCTGCATCCGGTTTTGCAGCAGATCGCTGATATCCAGACGCGAGAGCACCTCACCCAGCGCTCTGCGGCTACCGCGTGCCAGTTTCAGGAAGCGCTCTACCGTAATGGGAAGGGTGGGATCGAGGTGGATCTTTTGCGGCACGTAGCCAATGCGCAGACGCGGCTGACGAAGAATCTCTCCGCTATCGTGCTTGAGCAGCCCGAGCACCAGCTTGCTGAGGGTGCTTTTACCTGCCCCGTTGGGACCAACTAACGTGGTGATCTTGCCCTTATCCAGTGTCAGGGAGATGTTGTCGAGCACGGGACGTCCCTCGAAGGAGAGGCAGACATCCTTCAGCTCCACCAGTGTGGTCATGAGAAACTCCGGGGTTTACTGCTGCGATTAATGTTATAGTATAACAACTTATTGTGGTTATGTTACCACGCTTCGCGAGTTGATGAGATCCTATGAAACGTCTTTTTTTAAGCCTGATGTTGCTGGGCTCGGCATTGCCAGCCAGTGCGGCAGAAGTATTGACCACTATCAAGCCGATTGGCTTTATCGCAGCGGCAATCACCCGCGATATCAGTACGCCTGAAGTGTTGCTGCCAAGTGGCGCCTCACCGCATGATTTTGCGCTGCGCCCTTCGGATATTCGTCGCATCGAGAGCGCCGATCTGGTGGTTTGGGTTGGCCCCGATCTTGAGCAGTTCATGGTCAAACCCTTGGCCGGCAAGAGCAATACACTGACATTGTTGGATATTCCTGGCTTACCGCTGCATCGCTTTAGTGAAGAGGACTCGCATGAGCATGACCACGACCACGATGCCGGAGCTCATGAGGCGCATGGTCACGACCACGATGACGGCGATCATGATGAGCATGATCATGACCACCATGCTGGTGGCATCGATCCGCATATCTGGCTGGGCCCCAATCTGGCGGTGCCGATTGCCAAGGCGATTGTGGAACGACTGAGTGCCATTGATCCGGCTAATCAAGCCCGCTACCAGGCCAACTTAGCCCGCTTTGAGCAAGAGCTGGCGCTCAAAGACAAGCAAGTGGCCAGCATGATGGAGCCGGTTAAGAAGCAAGGCTATTTCGTGTTCCATGAGGCTTATGGCTATTGGGAGCGTCATTACGGCATGCAGGCTAAGGGACATTTCACCGTGAGCCCTGAGCGCCGTCCTGGTGCCAAGACGCTGGTGGCTATTCGCAAGGCACTGGAAGAGCAGCAGGCTCGCTGTGTGTTTGCCGAGCCGCAATTCAAGCCGGATGTGATTGAATCGGTGGCGCGCAATACCGGCGCCAAGGTGCTGATCCAGGATGAGACTGGTGGCGATCTGGCGGTCGGGCCGGATGCCTATATCCAGTGGATGGATAATATGGCCAAGGGGTTTGCTGCCTGCCAATAATCGAGACGGAACAAGCCGTCTTTGGTTCAATTCATGTCACTCCGGATTCGACGGAGTATGGGGCCGTGCATCAGCGCGGCCCTGTCATAACCGACAAAATGTATTTTGTTTGTTAATTGTCCTGCGCAAAAATCAACAACTGCACTACATTTCTCGGGCGGGAATTTATTTTTATACGATCTTGACCAATAAATATGAAAAAAATTGTGAAAAAAGTCCCCCATTTCTGCCCTCCGCTCACGTTTATGCATAAAATGCGTCGAGGCAGAGAAATTTGAATGAACTCTCTCGGACGAAAACTGTCGAATGGGCAGTTTGACTCTTTTTTATCAGGCCATAGGGCTCAAGGTTCACAATTCCAAAAACAGGATAACGGATGAAGCGACTCCGTCCCTTGGTGGCTCACGCGGCCAACTGGGAACCCCCGGTTCCCCGAAAACATTTTTATGCAATTCTGATTCTGACATGGCTCACCTTGTCGGCTGTCGCTTTGCTGCCTGCGCCCGGCGATATTCTCGAACAACCCCTGCGTCTTGAATTGCCCCTCTCTGCCCAGGGGACTAACACCGACCAGAACAATACCGAATTTAACGCGATCCCCGATCATGAACTGGTCGATCCCGGTACTGACAGTACCCCCGATGATGATATTCCTGCGGTCGCCGAGCCGGAGTGGATGGAATACAAGATCCGTGATGGCGAAAACCTGACCGCGATTTTCAATAATCTCGGTCTGTCGAACACCACGCTCTATAAGGTGATCGATGCTGATACCAAGAATCGTCTGGCCAGCCTAAAGCCAGGTCAGGTCATTGAGGTGCTGATCGATCAAGACAGCCTGCTGCAACAGCTCAAGTTCCGCCTGAATATCAAAGAGACCCTGATTCTTGAGCGCAAGGACGATCAGTACGAAGAGCGGGTGCTGAGCAAGGATGTGGAGTGGCAAAACAGTACCCTGCTCGGCAAGATCAATGGCAGCTTCTATCAAAGTGCCCGTAATGCCGGTCTGAGTTCTGCCCATATCCAGAAAATTGCCAACCTGTTCCAGTGGCGCATGAACATCTCTCGCGAGCTCAAGCAAGGCGATACCTTCAAGGTGTTGCTCAAGAACGAGACGGTTGAGGACCAGAAAACCGGTAACAGCGTGTTGCTCGGTGTGGAGTTCAAGACCGGAGGCAAGAGCGTATCCGCCTGGCTGTCTGATGATGGCAATTATTATGATGGTGATGGTGCGAGTCTGGAGCGCGGTTTTCGCCGTTTCCCGACACACACCCGCTACCGTGTCAGCTCAGCATTCAACCCGGCCCGTAAGCATCCGATTACTGGTTTAGTGCGTCCGCACGAAGGGACTGACTTTGCCACGCCGGTAGGTGCTCCGGTGCTCTCGACCGGTGATGGGATTGTGCTCAAAGCAACCAGCCACCCGTTGGCTGGCACCTATGTGGTGATTCGCCACAGCCGTACCGTGACGACCCGCTATCTGCACCTGAGTAAACTGCTGGTCAAGACCGGGCAGCAGGTGAAAATGGGCGACAAGATTGCTCTGACCGGTAATACCGGCCGTTCAACCGGTGCCCACCTTCACTATGAAGTGCGAATCAACAACCGTCCGGTTGATCCGATGAAGGTCAAGCTGCCGATGGCAGAACCTCTGTCGGGTAAGGCCAAACGCCAGTTCTTGGCCAAAGTGACTCAGTATCGAAAGGCACTTGCCGATTCGTAAATCCGACAGCATAAAGCCCCTCTCGAAGGGGCTTTTTGTTGTATATCCCTCTAATTCCCCCGCAACACCCTCTGCAATGGTTCATTTATTGAGCCTTTAAGGTCGCCGAGAGAGAAGAATATTTTATTTAAAATCAGTGCCCTCGATCTTTTTGGTAGAAATGGCGGCAAATAAGGGTCGATCCAGGCTCTGCCTTGCTTGAAAAGGGTCGGTGGGCTCCTTAAACTTTACAGTGGAGAAAAGTGGATCAAAGTGGTTTTTTGATCCCAAGGAAGGGTCACTACTTTCATTCAGGGGAGACAGGATGCTGCGTGGTGCACATGCCATCAGTCTCGATAGCAAGGGGCGGTTGGCGATTCCGACCAGATTTCGTGATTGGCTTCGCGACGAGAGCGACGGCCAGCTGGTCTGCACCATCGATCTTTGCGATCCCTGTCTGCTGCTCTACCCCTTAGGCGAATGGGAGGAAGTGGAACGCAGGCTGCGCTCCCTCTCCAGCATGAATCCGGCCGAGCGGCGCGTGCAGCGCCTACTGCTGGGACATGCCAGTGAATGTGAATTGGATAATAACGGTCGTCTGCTGCTGCCCGCTCCGCTGCGGTTGCATGCCGGGCTCGACAAAAAAGTGATGCTGGTTGGCCAGCTCAACAAGTTCGAGTTATGGGATGAGGCTCGTTGGCTGCAACGTGTGCAAGACGATATCAAGGACTTTGCCCAGGACGATGGGGCAAGTTCGGAGCGACTACGGGATTTCTCATTATAAATGACGCAAGGTTTTGAACACGTCACCGTACTGCTAAACGAGGCAGTCGACGGGCTGGCTATTAAGCCGGATGGCATCTATGTCGATGGTACTTTCGGCAGGGGTGGTCATTCTCGATTGATCCTGCAGCAGCTTGGGCCGCAAGGGCGCCTGATTGCGATCGATCGCGATCCGCAGGCGATTGCCGAGGCGTCCACCATCGATGATCCCCGTTTTGAAATTGTGCACGGTCCCTTCTCCGGCGTGGCCGGCTATATCGCCGAGCGCGGCCTGACCGGCCAGATCGATGGTTTCCTGATGGATTTGGGCGTCTCTTCGCCGCAGCTGGACGATGCCGAGCGCGGTTTCAGCTTTATGAAAGATGGCCCGCTCGACATGCGTATGGACCCCACCAGTGGCCAAAGCGCCGCCGAGTGGCTGGCTCATGCCGATGCCGATGACATCTCCTGGGTGCTGAAAACCTTCGGTGAAGAGCGGTTTGCCAAGAAGATTGCCCGCGCCATTGTTCATGATCGGGATGAAACCCCCTTTATCCGGACCCGCCAGTTGGCCGAGATGATTGCCCGGGTCAATCCGAGCAAAGAGAAAGGCAAGCATGCGGCGACTCGCAGCTTCCAAGCAATTCGCATCTACATCAACAGCGAACTCGACGAGATTGAAAAGGCGCTCTCGGCCTCTATTTCCATCCTCAAGGCGGGTGGGCGTTTGTCTGTCATCAGCTTCCACTCCCTTGAAGATCGACTGGTGAAGCACTTCATTCGCAAGCATGAAAAAGGACCGGAGATTCCGCATGGGCTGCCGCTGACCGAAGCCCAGCTTAAGGGCGATCGCAAGCTTAAGTCGGTTGGCAAGGCCTTGAAGCCCTCTGATGACGAAGTGACCCACAACAGCCGGTCACGCAGCTCGGTGCTGCGCGTGGCCGAACGGTTGGCGGAGTAGTCTCATGGCTGATGAGCGCATCAACCTCTCCCGTGAAATTGTTGCCGACCTGTGGCGACACAAGCTGCAGTTGCTGCTGGTGGTCGCCGTGCTGGGTACGGCGTTTGCGGTCATTCTGGTGACCAACATGACGCGGGGGATGACGGCCAAGTACAACGAGATGATGGCCGAGCGGGATGCGTTGGAGATCGAGTGGCGCCACCTGTTGCTCGAGCAGGGAACCCTTGCCGAGCACTCACGGGTGGCGGCGTTGGCCATGGAGAAGTTGCAGATGGCCAGACCCGTGGTGACGACTGAGAAGGTGATCATTCAACCATGATACGTAGCAAGAGCACACCTTCCAAAACGACGGCAGCCAAGGGAGCCAAGGCCCCGGCCACGATGCACCCGTGGCGTTTTCGTACCCTGATTTTCTTTATCGGACTGGCGTTTGGCGGTTTGGTGTTACGTCTGGCCTGGATCCAGGTGATCGATCCGGATCGCCTGCGCCAGGAAGGGGACATGCGCTCCCTGCGTACCACGGAAACCCAGGCCGTGCGCGGCATGATCAGTGACCGTAATGGCGAGCAACTCGCGGTTTCTGTTCCGGTAGAGGCTGTTTGGGCCGATCCCAAGACGGTGCATGAATCCGGCGCCATCAGCAATGAACGAGCCTGGCAGGCGCTCTCTGAAGTGCTCAAGGTTGACCTTAAGACGCTCAAGGAGCGGGTAGCCAACCCGAAGAAGCGGTTTGTCTACCTGCAGCGTCAGGTGACGCCAGCTGTCGCAGAATATATCAAAGGTTTGAAGCTCGGTGGCGTGTTCCTGCGTCCCGAGTCGCGCCGTTTCTACCCGACCGGTGAAATCAGTGCTCACCTGGTGGGGGTGACCAACATCGATGGTCACGGTATTGAAGGTATTGAACGTAGCTATGACGACTGGCTGACCGCCACTCCGGGTGAGATGCGGGTGCGTAAGGACCGGCACGGTCGGGTGATCGAGCAGCTGGGGATCGTCAAGGAAGGAAAGGATGCCAACGATCTGCACCTGAGCATCGATCAGCGCGCCCAATCCATTGCCTATCGTGCGCTCAAGAAAACCACTGATGAGAACATGGCCACCTCGGGTTCCATGGTGATGCTCGACATCAAGACCGGCGAAGTGCTGGCGATGGTCAACACTCCCTCTTACAACCCCAACAACCGTGGCCAGTATCAGACCTTCCGGGTTCGTAACCGGGTGGTGACCGATACCTACGAGCCGGGCTCGACCGTTAAGCCACTGATAGTCCTTAGCGCCTTGGCGGCCGGGGTGACCGACTGGAAGGAAGTGTTCGATACCAGTGGCCTGATCATCGGTGGCAAGCAGATCCGCGACGTGCACCGCATGAACAGTGGCACCATCTACGACATTTTGCGTTACTCCTCCAACATCGGGATGTCACGCATTGCCCTGCGTATGCAGGCGCAAGACATGATCAACACGCTCAGTATGTTTGGCTTTGGTATCGAGTCCGGTAGCGGCCTGATGGGCGAAACCGGCGGTATGTTGCCGCAACGTCGGCGCTGGTCCGATATCGAGCGCGCAACGCTCGGCTTTGGTTACGGCCTGCGGGTGACCCCGCTGCAGCTGGCATCGGCTTACTCCACCCTTGCCAATAGCGGCTGCCGGGTGCCGATCTCGGTCGTTAAGCTCGACAAGGCTCCCCAATGTGAACAGGTGGTCAATCGCACCAACGCTCAGGCCATGATCAATGCGCTTGAGTATGTGGTTGACCAGGGTATCCCCAAGGCCAAGGTGCCGGGCTATCGCGTTGGCGGTAAGAGTGGTACGGCCCGGGTCGCGGTTGCCGGTGGGTACGGCAAGGACTACATGGCCTGGTTTGCCGGTTTTGCGCCAGTCAGCAACCCGCGTTACGCCATGGTGGTAGTGATCAACGAGCCGAAGGGCAATGCCTACTACGGTGGTGCGGTTGCGGCGCCGGCCTTTGCGGAAGCCATGGGCGGCATTTTGCAGCTGTTTAACGTGCGTCCCGATGCCGAGCCTGCCATGACCCCGAATAACAACAGCAAACTAGCCCGTCAGGAGGCTCCCCTTGTTCCCCGCACTTGATTACCTGCTGCAGCCGTTCGGGCTGACAGCGCCGGCCGTCTCTCTGGAGGCCATGACGCTCGATAGCCGTCAGGTCAGCTCCGGAACGCTATTTGTGGCCATTCGGGGACATCAGGTTGATGGTCGTCGTTTTATTGAGCAGGCGGCAGCCCAAGGCGCAGCTGCCATTCTCTATGAGGCTGACGATGAGTTTGTGGCGCCAGCCCTCGGCATTCCCTGCCTCGGTCTGCGTGAGTTGCCGCGCCATCTGTCGGCTCTGGCCGGCCGGTTCTATGGTGAGCCGGTTGAGCGCATGAATCTGGTGGGCGTAACCGGCACCAACGGCAAGAGCACTACGGCCCTGCTGGTCGCAAACTGGCGCACTCTGCTGGGCGGTCAGGCTGGCGTGATGGGCACGGTCGGCAATGGCTTGTTCGGCCATCTGATTGAAGCCGCCAACACCACCGGCAGCGCCATTGAAGTACAGAGCAACCTCAATAGCCTGGCCAATCAGGGCGCCGATCTGGTCGCGATGGAAGTCTCCAGCCATGGTCTGGTGCAGCATCGGGTGGCGGGTCTGACATTTTCGGCGGTGGCGTACACCAACCTCAGCCGCGATCATCTCGACTACCACGGTACTATGACGGCCTATGCCGAGGCCAAGGAGCTGTTGCTGGCACACGTGAATGAGGCCTGCGCTGTCATCAACGCCGATGATGAGATCGGACGCCAATGGCTGGCGTCACGGCCCGCTGCGGTTGCTTACAGCGTGGAAGGTGGGCTTGATTCCCATCCGGGTCCGCAGCTGAATGCATCCGAGCTTGAATTTCACCAGCAAGGATTTCGCGCTCGCATTACCTCCCCTTGGGGGAATGGTGTATTATCCGCCCCCTTGCTGGGTCGCTTTAACGTCTCCAATGTTCTGGCCGCGCTTGGCGTGATGCTGGTGCTGGGTTACGACTTCGACACCCTGCTCGCTACGGCACCGCAACTGCAACCGGTCACTGGTCGTATGGAGTGCTTCGGTGGTAGCGGCAAACCGCTGGCGGTGGTCGATTATGCCCACACGCCGGATGCGCTTGAGAAGGCGTTGCAGGCACTGCGAGTGCACTGTCACGGACAACTCTGGTGTCTGGTCGGTTGTGGTGGCGATCGGGATCGCGGTAAGCGCCCCATGATGGCGGCGATTGCCGAGCAGTTTGCCGATCGCGTCATTCTGACCGATGACAATCCGCGTACCGAAGATCCGCTGCAGATCATGAGCGACATGGTGGCGGGCTTGCGTGAGCCCGGAAGCGTGCAAATTGAGCACGACCGTATCAAGGCGATTGGTTTGGCCGTTGCACAGGCCGCTCAGCAAGACATCATCCTGGTGGCCGGAAAGGGTCACGAGGATTATCAGATCATTGGCAAGGAAAAGCGCCACTATAGCGACCGTGAAACGGTTGCCGCAGTGCTGCAAACATTACCGGAGTCATTCGCATGATGACCCTTCAACTCTCTGACATCAGCGCGGCCCTGGATGCCCGTATGGTCGGGGAGGATAAGTCGATCACCGCAGTCAGTACCGACACGCGTCAACTGGCTGCCGGCTCTCTGTTCGTTGCCCTGCGCGGCGAACGTTTTGATGCCCACGATTTCTGCGAGCAGGCTGTCGCCGCCGGAGCCAGCGCACTGCTGGTCGAGCGCGAATTGCCGCTGCCTGTCACCCAGCTGGTTGTCAGCGACTCTCTGCGTGCATTGGGCCGTCTTGGCAAGCTGGTGCGCCAGCGTATCAATCCGAAGGTTCTGGCCATCACCGGCAGCTGTGGCAAGACCACGGTCAAGGAGATGGCTTCGGCCATTCTCTCCCGTGAAGGCGAAGTGCTCGCCACGGCCGGTAACTTCAACAATGAAGTGGGTGTGCCGCTGACGCTGCTGCGTCTGGAACCTCATCACCGCTTTGCCGTGATGGAGCTGGGGGCCAATCACCCCGGTGAAATTGCCTGGACGACGTCCTTGGCCCTGCCTGATGCGGCCATCATCAACAACGTAGCAGCGGCTCACTTGGAGGGCTTTGGCTCACTCGAAGGGATCTATCACGCCAAGAGTGAAATTTTCCAAGGGCTGAGCCAGCAAGGTACCGCCATCGTCAACGCCGATAACGAGTTCTGGCCGAAATGGCAGGCAAGTGGCATTGACTGCGCGTTTTCGATCGATGATCAAACCCAGCCGTTCCACGCGCGCGAGGTCAAAATCAACGCAGCTGGCTGCGCCGAATTTGTCATGGTGACCCCGCACGGTGAGATCAGCGTGACGCTGGCCATTCCGGGGCGCCACAACATAGCCAACGCACTGGCTGCCGCAGCAGGCTGTCAGGCGCTCGGCGCATCACTGGCCTCGATCAAGGCGGGGCTGGAGCAGATGGCTCCGGTGAAGGGGCGTTTCTGCGTGCAGCGCTGGGGCGGCCTGACCCTGATTGATGACACCTATAACGCCAGCGTCGAGTCAGTGCTGGCTGGCATTGATGCTCTGACCAACATGGCGGGCTTCAAGGTACTGGTCTTTGGCGACATGCTGGAGATGGGCGATGAGGCCTCCGAGCAACATGCCCGGGTGGGTCGTCATGCCCGTGAGCAGGCGCTGGATGCCGTGCTGACCGTCGGTAAGGAGAGTCGTCACACCGCAGACGCCGCAGGTGGACGACATTTTGATAACAAGGCGTCGCTGTTCGAAGTGCTTGCAAACATGATTGGAACCCACGCGGAAATCGCAATACTGGTCAAGGGAGCACGCGGCTCCCGGATGGAAGATATCGTCGAGATGGTCAAGCACCATCAGGAGCAAGCCCAATGCTAGTCTGGCTTGCCGAGTTACTGACTCCTCACTTCACCTTCTTTAACGTCTTCTCTTATCTGACGTTTCGCGCCATTTTGTCGATCATCACCGGCCTGGGCTTTGCGCTCTGGATGGGGCCGCGTTTGATTCGTCGTCTGCAGATCCTCAAATTCGGTCAGGTGATCCGTCAGGAAGGGCCAGAGTCCCACCTGAGCAAGGCGGGCACCCCGACCATGGGGGGCCTGATGATTCTGGCCTCCATTTTTGTGTCGACGCTGCTGTGGTGCCGCCTCGATAACAGCTATGTGTGGCTGGTGCTGTTCGTGCTGGGCGCCTATGGCGCAATTGGCTTTGTCGATGACTATCGCAAGGTGGTGCGCAAGAACACCGATGGGTTGATCGCCCGCTGGAAGTATTTCTGGCAGTCACTGGTGGCGCTGATTGTGGCATTTGTTCTCTACAGCACCGCCACCCATCCGGGTCAGACCCAGTTGGTGGTTCCCTTCTTCAAGGAGGTGATGCCGCAACTGGGGCTGCTGTTTATCCTGCTCACCTACTTTGTCATTGTCGGGACCTCCAACGCCGTCAACCTGACCGACGGTCTCGATGGTCTGGCCATCATGCCGACCGTCATGGTGGCTGCCGGCTTTGCTCTGATTGCCTGGGCAACCGGTAACGTGAACTATGCCGCATACCTGCATATCCCGTATGTGCCTTACACCTCTGAGCTGGTGATCGTCTGCACCGCTATTATCGGTGCTGGCTTGGGCTTTCTCTGGTTCAACACCTATCCAGCTCAAGTTTTTATGGGTGACGTCGGCTCGCTGGCTCTCGGCGGGGCGCTTGGCACCATCGCCGTGCTGGTGCGCCAAGAGTTCCTGCTGGTGATCATGGGTGGTGTGTTTGTGATGGAAACCCTGTCGGTCATCCTGCAGGTGGGTTCATACAAGCTGCGCGGCGTACGGATTTTCCGCATGGCGCCCATTCATCACCACTATGAGAAGAAAGGATGGCCGGAGCCGCGCGTTATCGTGCGCTTCTGGATCATCACCTTGGTGCTGGTTCTGCTGGGTCTGGCGACCCTGAAGGTGAGGTAACGCCATGGTCATCATCATTGGACTTGGCAAAACCGGCCTCTCCTGTGTGGAGTACTTCCTCGCCAAGGGCGTCACGCCGCTGGTGATGGATACCCGCGCCAATCCGCCGGGTCGCGATCAACTGCCGGCTGGCGTCGAGTTGGTGCAGGGTCTGGATCGTGAACGCCTCAAGCATGCCCACATGATCGTGGCCAGCCCCGGTATCGCCCTGGCGACCCCCGAGCTGAAAGAGGCCGCCGAGCGCGGTGTGCAGATCGTCGGTGATATCGAACTGTTTGTGCGGGAAGCCCAGGCACCGATCATCGCCATCACTGGCTCCAATGGCAAAAGCACCGTTACCACTTTGGTGGGTGAGATGATTGCCGAAGCCGGCCTGCGTGTCGGTGTCGGTGGCAACATCGGCATTCCGGCGCTGGAACTGCTTAAAACGCCGGCCGATCTCTATGTGCTGGAGCTCTCCAGCTTCCAGCTTGAGACGACACACAGTCTGCGCGCCGCAGCATCCGTGGTGCTCAATCTCTCTGAAGATCACATGGATCGCTACGAGGGTATGGCCGACTACCGCGCCGCCAAGATGGTGGTGCATCAGCACTCAAGCCATATTCTGGTCAATCGTGACGATCAGCAGACCCGCCCTGATGTGGGCAAAGCCTGGGGCAGTTTCGGTCTCGACAGCGCCGCTTATGGCCGTGTGGAAGTTGACGGGCGTCTTTGGCTGAGCCTGCTGGGTGAGCCGCTGCTGCCGGTCGATGAGATGAAAATAGTGGGAGCCCACAACCACGCCAACGCACTCGCCGCCATGGCGCTGTGTGATGCAGTGGGTATCGTGCGTGAGCCGCAACTGGCGGTATTGCGCCGCTTTGAAGGTCTGCCGCACCGTGCCCGCTTTGTGCGCGAGGTTAACGGCGTGCGCTGGATTAATGACTCCAAGGCCACCAACGTCGGTGCCACGCTGGCCGCAGTTGCTGGCGTTCGTGAGGCGGTGCAGGGCAAGTTGATTTTGCTGGCCGGTGGTCAGGGCAAGGGGCAGGACTTCGGTCCACTGCAGGCACTGCTCGGTAGCCAGATCGATCACATGCTCTGCTTCGGTCAGGATGGCGCCATGCTGGCCGCGCTGGGTGAGCAAACCGAACTGGTCGCGAACATGGAAGAGGCGGTCAAACGCGCCTTTGCCATGGCCAAAGCGGGTGACTGGGTGCTGCTGGCACCGGCCTGCGCGAGTCTGGATCAGTTCAAATCCTTTGAAGTGCGCGGCGACCGCTTCACCGAGCAGGTACTGGCACTATGATGGCCCTGTTGCGATCAACCGGCTCCTGGTTCTGGCGCATCCTGATGCCCCAGCGACCCGGTGCGCTTTATGATCGCCAACTGGTGACCCTAGCCTTTGCCTTGATGTCGGTCGGACTCATCATCGTGGCTTCTGCCTCGATTCCGGAAGGGATCTCGCTGGCCGATGATCCGTTCATGTTCGTCAAACGCCACGGCATGTTCCTGGTCATGGCTCTCGGTATCGCCTGGTTTGTGCTGCAGGTGCCGATGGCTCGCTGGCAGACCTATAACGCGCCATTGCTAGTGCTCGCGATTCTGATGCTGCTGTTGGTGCTGGTTGCCGGTCGCAGCGTAAACGGCTCGGTGCGCTGGTTGCCGCTGGGGCCGTTCAACCTGCAGCCGGCCGAGTTTGCCAAGCTGGCACTGTTTGTCTATCTGGCCGGCTATCTGGTGCGCCGCCAGCATGAAGTGCGCGAGCGTTTTATCGGCTTTATGAAGCCGATGGCGGTCTTGTTTGTGCTGGCCATCCTGCTGCTGCTGCAGCCCGATCTCGGGTCAGTGATCGTGATGTTTGTGACCACCCTCGGCATGCTGTTTCTGGCCGGTGCCCGGCTGGTGCAGTTTATCGGCCTCATCCTGGTGGGGGTGAGTGCGGTGGTGACCCTGATCATCGCTGAGCCTTACCGGATGCGGCGGGTGACTTCGTTCCTTGATCCCTGGGCCGACCCGTTTGGTAGCGGCTATCAGTTGACCCAATCCCTGATGGCGTTTGGCCGTGGCAGCTGGTTGGGCGAGGGGCTCGGTAACTCCATTCAGAAGCTCGAATATCTGCCGGAAGCCCACACCGACTTCGTTTTCGCCATCCTCGGTGAGGAGCTTGGTTATGTGGGTGTGCTGGGGGTGCTGGCCCTGCAATTTTTCATGGCGGCCAAGGCATTGCGCTTGGGCCACGCCTGCGTTCAGGCCCAGCGTCTGTACGAAGGGTATCTGTCGATCGGTATCGGGATCTGGTTTAGCTTCCAGACCTTCGTTAACGTCGGCGCGGCCAGCGGCATGATGCCCACCAAGGGGCTGACCCTGCCGCTGGTCAGCTATGGTGGGTCCAGTCTCATCATCATGTCGATTGCGGTAAGTATGTTGATTCGTATCGATTTTGAATTGCGCCAGGCCAGTGCCCAGGCGCGTGTGCGGGAGGCGTCGTGAGCAAGACTCTGTTGGTGATGGCTGGTGGTACCGGGGGGCATGTGTTCCCGGGGTTGGCCGTGGCCGATCGATTAAAGGATCAAGGGTGGACCATTCACTGGCTCGGCACGGCCGACCGGATGGAGGCCGAGCTGGTACCATCGCATGGCTACCCCATCTCCTTTATCGATATTCAGGGTGTACGCGGTAACGGCATCAAGCGGCTACTGGCCGCTCCCTATCGCGTGGTGAAATCGATTCTGCAAGCGCGTCAGGTGCTACGTGACATCCGCCCTGACGTGGTGCTCGGCATGGGTGGGTTTGCTTCCGGCCCGGGCGGCGTCGCGGCCTGGATGGCAGGGATCCCGCTGCTGCTGCACGAGCAAAATGCCTCGGCAGGACTGACCAACAAGCTGCTGGCAAAGATTGCTCGCCGTGTCTTGATGGCCTTCCCCGGCGCCTTCGCCCCGAGCAGCCGCACCGCCGTGGTCGGGAATCCGGTTCGTCCCGAAGTGGTTGCGCTGCCAGATCCTGTCGTGCGTATGGCACATGGCGATCGCCCGCTGCGGCTGCTGATTATCGGCGGCAGTCTGGGGGCGCGCGTGCTCAACGAGCAGGTACCGCTCGCGGTGGCGGCCGCTGGCATTCCCATTGAGGTGCGCCACCAGACCGGCAAAGGTAATCAAGAGGCGGTCAGCACTGCCTACAGCAAGCTGGGGCTGACGGCGGACGTCAGCGATTTTATCAAGGACATGGCCGGCGCCTATGCGTGGGCCGATCTGGTGGTCTGCCGGGCAGGAGCCCTGACCGTATCGGAAGTGGCGGCAGCTGGCCTAGCGGCCATCTTCGTTCCGCTGCCCCATGCGGTGGATGATCACCAGACCCGTAACGCCCTGACGCTGGTTGATGGCGGCGCGGCAGAATTTCTGGCCCAGGCTGATCTGACGCCTGCCTCGCTGGCAGCGCGTCTGGTGTGGCTGGCAGGCCGGCGTGACACATTACTGAATATGGCCCAGGCCGCCCGACGCATCGCGATTGTCGATGCGGCAGAGCGGGTTGCCGACGAATGCAAACGTCTGGCCAAGTGAGAGAGAGCTATGACCAAGGTTGAACTGGCAAAACTGCGTACTGTGATCCCCCAAATGCGCCGCGTGCGTCGCATTCACTTTATCGGCATCGGTGGTGCCGGTATGGGCGGGATCGCCGAGGTCCTGGCCAATGAAGGTTATCAGGTCAGTGGCTCCGACCTGTCGCGCAATGCCGTGACCGAGCGCCTTGCTGCGCTGGGCGCCGAGATCCATCTCGGCCACCGAGCTGAAAATATCCATGATGCCAGCGTGGTAGTGGTCTCTACCGCTATCCGTCAGGACAACCCCGAGTTGGTCGCTGCCCGTGAGCTGCGCATCCCGGTGGTTCGCCGCGCCGAGATGCTGGCTGAGCTGATGCGTTTTCGCCACGGTATCGCCATTGCCGGTACCCACGGCAAGACCACGACTACCAGTCTGGTGGCCAGTATCTATGCCGAAGCCGAGCGCGATCCGACCTTTGTGATTGGTGGCTTGCTTAACAGTGCCGGCACCAATGCCCGTCTCGGCAGCAGTCGTTATCTGATTGCCGAAGCCGACGAGAGCGATGCCTCGTTCCTGCATTTGCAGCCGATGGTCTCCATCGTGACCAACATTGAAGCGGATCACATGGACACCTATGGCGGTGATTTTTCCAAGCTGCGCTCCACCTTTATCGAATTTCTCCACAATCTGCCCTTCTACGGCCTGGCTGTGGTCTGTGTCGATGATCCGGTGATCCGTGGCATGCTCGACGAGATTGCCCGTCCGACCGTGACTTATGGCCTGTCGGCGGATGCCGATGTGCAGGTGCTCGATTTTGTGCAGACTACCAACCACAGCACCTTCCGCGTTCGTCGCAAAGAAGGTGGTGAGCTGGCGGTGAAACTGAATCTGCCAGGCATCCACAATGCTCTCAATGCGGCGGCAGCGATCGCCGTGGCCACCGAAGATGGCATTGAGGACGACGCGATTGTGTGTGCGCTGGCCAAATTTGAAGGGGTTGGCCGCCGCTTCCAGCAGTTCGGCGAGTTCGAAACCGGTCGTGGCAAGGCCATGTTGGTCGATGACTATGGCCACCACCCAAGCGAAGTGAAGGTCACCATCAATGCTGCGCGCGCCGGCTGGCCCGAGAAGCGGCTGGTGATGGTGTTCCAGCCGCACCGCTACACCCGCACCCGTGATCTCTACGAGGATTTTGCCGAAGTGCTCTCGAAGGTGGATGTGCTGGTGATGCTGGAAGTGTATTCTGCCGGTGAAGATCCGATTCCCGGGGCGGATGGGCGTGCACTGTGCCGTTCGATTCGCTCCCGTGGCGCCCTCGAACCTATTTTCGTAGCCACTCCGGACGATGTGCCGGCGGTGCTGGCTGGCATAGTGACCGATGGTGATCTGGTGCTGACCCAGGGTGCCGGCAATGTGGGGGCACTGAGCCGTCGTCTGGCCGAGATGAAACTGGACATCAACCTGATGAAAACAGGTGGCTGAGCCAGCCAAGGAGTTTTTGACCGTCATGGCGGGGTCGATATAATGGCGAGTCCGATTTGCATGCCGCTGGAATAAGGCGTTGGACGGGGAGCGCAGGTTGGAGGCAAGGCTACAAACGCGCACCAAAGGGGGCTTTCTGGCAGGGGTATTGTTCTTCCTGCTGGTATTGTGGGGGCTCTACCGGGGTGCGCTGAATGTCAGCGACTGGCTGACAGACGTTAATCGCTTGCCCATGAGTGAGCTGTTGCTGCAGGGTCAGCACGAATATGTCACACCGGAGGAGGTGCGCAAGTCGGTACTGGATGGTGCCCAAACGCGCAACTTCTTCGAATTGGATGTGAATGCGGTACAGAATCGCCTGCGTGCGCTGCCATGGGTGGCCCAGGTCTCTGTACGCAAGAAGTGGCCAAACGAGATCAAGGTGTTTCTCACCGAGCAGTCAGTGGCGGCGCGCTGGAATGGCAACCGCTTTTTGAACCGGGGAGGTGAGGTCTTTGCAGCACCGAATCGGGTCAAGCAGCCGCTGGTTGAGCTGTCGGGGCCGGATGATCAGGCAAAACGGGTTTTGGATGCCTACCAGCAGTACGATGCTCTGCTGGGCCCCAAGGGGTTCAAGGTGGCCAAGGTCAATCTCACGGCGCGTCATGCCTGGGAAGTGACCCTGGAGGGTGGTATCCAGCTGTTTCTGGGGCGAGCGGATGATCTCTCCAGATTGCAGCGGTTTATTGATGTCTTTCCGGACATCCAGCCCCATGAGCTAATTGCTTATGTGGATCTGCGATACGACACCGGATTGGCTGTTGGGTGGAAAAAGAACGAAGAGAACGGGAATGACCAAAGCCGCAGATAGAAATCTGATTGTCGGGCTGGATATCGGCACAACCAAGGTGGCGGTTCTGGTCGGTGAGGTTCTGCCGGACGGTGAATTAAATGTCATCGGCATGGGCAGTCACGCCTCACGCGGCATGGACAAAGGGGGCGTGAATGACCTCGATTCGGTGGTCAAGTCCCTGCGCCGTGCGGTGGAAGAGGCGGAAATGATGGCAGATTGCCAGATTAGCTCCGTCTATCTGGGGCTCTCCGGCAAGCATATCGACTGCCGCAACGAGACCGGCATGGTTCCCATCTCCGACGAGGAGGTGACCCAGGAGGATGTGGATAACGTGATCCACACCGCCAAGTCGGTGCGTCTGTCTGATGAGCTGCGCGTGTTGCACGTGCTGCCGCAAGAGTTTGCCATCGATTATCAGGAAGGGATCAAAAATCCGGTCGGTCTCTCTGGTGTGCGTATGGCGGCCAAGGTTCATCTGGTCACCTGCCATAACGACATGGCGCGCAATATCGAGAAGTGCGTGGAGAAGGTGGGTCTGCGGGTTGACCAGCTGATTTTCTCCGCACTTGCGTCAAGCTATGCCGTCCTGACCGAGGATGAGAAGGAGCTGGGTGTCTGCGTGGTGGATATTGGTGGTGGCACCATGGATATGTCCCTGTTTACCGGGGGCGCCCTGCGTCACACCAAGGTGATTCCGTATGCCGGTAGCACAGTGACCAGCGATATCGCCTACGCCTTTGGCACGCCGCCGCTGGATGCGGAAGCCATCAAGGTACGTTATGGCTGCGCCTTGGGCCGATTGGTCAGCAAGGAAGACACCATCGAGGTGCCCAGTGTCGGTGGCCGTCCCGCTCGGAGCCTGCAGCGTCAGACTCTGGCGGAGGTGATCGAGCCCCGTTACGCCGAACTGTTGTCGATGGTGAATGACGAGCTGGTCAGGGTCCAGAACGAACTCAAGCAGCAGGGGGTCAAGCATCAGCTGGCCGCCGGCGTGGTGCTCACCGGTGGTGCCGCTCAGATTGAGGGTGTCGTCGAGTGCGCCGAACAAGTATTCCAGTGCCAGGTGCGGGTGGGCGAACCGCTCAACGTGCGTGGTCTGAGTGATTATGTGCAGGCTCCCGTCTATTCGACGGCGGTTGGTCTGCTGCAATATGGCCGCATGCACCAAAATAGCGGCCCGAGTAAGGAATATAACACCGCCAAGGCGAGCGTTGGGGGCCTGGTCAAACGGGTCAGCAACTGGCTGCGTGGCGAGTTCTAAGAATTTTGCTGAGTCAGGCAAATAAAGCGGAGAGACAACATGTTTGAATTTATGGATAGCCATACTGACGAAGCCGTCATCAAGGTGATCGGTGTCGGTGGTGGTGGTGGTAACGCCGTTGAGCACATGGTGCGTCAGAACATCGAAGGCGTTGAGTTCATCACCGTCAACACAGATGCTCAGGCGCTGCGTAACTCCAGTGCCAACACCACCCTGCAGATCGGTGGCAACATCACCAAGGGTCTGGGTGCTGGTGCCAATCCGGAAGTGGGTCGCGACGCCGCGATGGAAGATCGCGAGAGCCTGCGTGAAGTGCTGGCTGGCTCCGACATGATATTTATCGCTGCCGGTATGGGTGGTGGTACCGGTACCGGTGCTGCGCCGATCGTGGCCGAAGTGGCCCGCGAAATGAATATCCTGACCGTGGCTGTGGTGACCAAGCCGTTCTCCTTCGAAGGCAAGAAGCGTCAGAGCTTTGCTCAGCAAGGTATCGAAGAGCTGGCCAAGAACGTCGACTCCCTGATCACCATCCCGAACGACAAGCTGCTGAAGGTGCTGGGTCGTGGCATCTCCCTGCTGGACGCCTTCAAGGCGGCCAACGATGTGCTGCTGGGTGCCGTGCAAGGTATCGCCGAGCTGATTACTCGTCCCGGCCTCATCAACGTCGACTTTGCCGACGTGCGCACCGTGATGCGTGAAATGGGTACTGCCATGATGGGTACCGGCTCTGCATCCGGTGATGACCGTGCCGAAGAAGCTGCCGAGAAGGCTATCTCCAGCCCGCTGCTGGAAGATGTCGATCTGGCGGGTGCTCGTGGCATCCTGGTCAACATCACTGCTGGTCTTGATATGACCATCGAAGAGTTCGAAACCGTGGGTAACGCAGTCAAGGCCTTCGCCTCTGAAAATGCCACCGTGGTTGTCGGTACTGTTATCGATCCGGAAATGCAGGACGAACTGCGTGTGACCGTGGTTGCGACCGGTATTGGTTCCGAGCGCAAGCCGGACATCACGCTGGTCAAGAGCAGCCAGGTGCAAGAGCGCCCGGTTCGCCAACCGATCGGTGACATGATGCAAGGTCGCGTCATGGACGAAGCGCCGGCCAAGGTGGCTAACGCCGTCGAGCCGCAAGTTCGTCGTGAACCGGACTATCTGGATATCCCGGCCTTCCTGCGCAAACAGGCTGACTAAGGGGGGTAACCCCCTCGGTTTGTTTGTTGTCTAAGGAATGTGCTATCATGGCCAGCCAGGTCTTGTTGGCCACGTTTATTGCTATTGAGCGGATACACCATGATTAGACAAAGAACCCTGAAAACGAGTGTCCAGGCCACCGGTGTCGGTCTGCATTCTGGTCGGAAGGTCACGATGACATTCCGTCCGGCTCCCGTTAACACGGGGATCGTTTACTTGCGTACCGATCTCAATCCTGTGGTAGCGCTGGCCGCTAATGCCGACCAGGTTCGTGACACGCTGCTCTGTACTGCGCTGGTCAATGACCAGGGCGTGCGGGTATCGACCATCGAGCACCTCTCTGCCGCATTGGCGGGTATGGGGATCGATAACCTGTATGTAGAAGTGGATGCACCGGAAGTGCCGGTGATGGATGGCAGTGCCTATCCGTTCATCTACTTGCTGCAGGAAGTGGGTATCCGTGAGCAAAACGCAGCCAAGCAGTTTGTTCGCATCAAGCAGAGCATTCGCGTCGAAGACGGCGACAAGTGGGCGGAATTCCACCCTTATCGCAACGGCTTCAAGATGGATCTCGAGATCGACTTCCAGCATCCGGTGTTTGAAGGCCGCAACCAGCGTTGCGTACTGGATTTCTCCGGGTCGTCGTTCGTCAAAGAGATCAGTCGTGCTCGTACCTTCGGCTTCATGCGCGATATCGAGTACCTGCGTTCCCAGAATCTGGCCCTCGGTGGCAGCCTGGAAAACGCCGTGGTGCTGGATGACTACCGCGTACTGAACGAAGATGGTCTGCGTTATGACGACGAGTTCGTTAAGCACAAGATGCTGGACGCTATCGGCGACCTCTACATGTGCAACCGCAGTATCATTGGTGAGTTCCGTGCCTACAAGACAGGTCACGCGCTCAACAACAAACTGCTGCGTGCTTTGCTCGCCAATCAGGAAGCCTGGGAACTGGTGACCTTCGAAGGTGAGCAAGCCAAGGCTCCTATCGCCTACTACGACCACGGTCTGGTACTGGCTTGATAGGATGAGTGACGGGACGTCGGTATCCTCTCCGCACCGACGTCCTGTTCCTTTTACTCTCTATTCCCGAATACACCGCCTCTCCCGGCTGTTTTCCACAACGACCGAGCAGACAGTGAATCTTCTATGAGCATTACCCTAATCTTCAACGGCAAGCGGCGGCGCAAGCTGCACCTCTCCCGCTCGCACCTGTTCGGAGTCGGGGTGGTGCTGTGCGCGACGTTGGCTGCGGCAGGTTGGAGCATTCACGACCACTGGCAACGCAAAATCGCCACGCTCGAGCTGGCGCTCGACGCTGCCCACGTCCAGTCACAAGTCAGTGCCGATGACGCATCCCGCCAGCAAATGGCTGCGCTGGCGGCCCAAGTGGGTACCATGCAGGCCCAGTTGGGCCGCCTCAATGCCCTCGGTGAGCGACTTACCGAAGAGGCCGATCTCGATCCCGATGAGTTCAATTTCAGCGAGCCGCCCCCTATGGGCGGCCCCTCTTACGATCCGGATCTGGAAGTGGGACTCAATGAGCTGCAAGATTCGATGAAAAATCTTGGTTATCAGCTCTCAAACAAGGAAGAACAGCTCGCAGTCCTTGAATCCTTCATGCTGAACCACAATATTGCGGATAGAGAGCTGATCGACGGCAGCCCCGTGAAGGGACGCAATGCCTGGGTCTCCTCCGGTTTTGGTGGCCGCGTTGATCCCTTTAACGGTCGCGCCAAGATGCATAAAGGCATCGATTTTCGTGGCAAAGTGGGAACGCCGATTTTAGCCAGCGGCCCCGGTGTTATCAGTTGGTCGGGACGTCACCCCGAATTTGGCATCATGGTTGAGATCAGCCATGGCAATGGGTTGGTGACGCGCTACGCCCATAATTCAAAGTCCTTGGTTCAAGTCGGGACTCTGGTTGAAAAAGGGCAGAAAATTGCCCTGATGGGACGCACCGGACGCGCCACCGGTGTTCACCTGCATTATGAAGTCTTGAAAAATGGTCGTCAGGTCAACCCGTCGCACTACATGCTGGTACGACAGGGTTAGGTTGTTTTCTTTTGACCCTTCGGGGTGCGTTTATCACCAGAAATAGTTGGTACTCATGATCAGCACACTGCTTACCAAGATTATTGGCAGCCGGAATGACAGAACACTCAAGGCGCTGCGCAAAATCGTAAAACAAATCAATGCGATGGAGCCGCAGTTCGAGTCCCTGTCAGATCAGGAGCTGCAAGCCAAGACCGCCGAATACCGCCAGCGTCTCGAGCAGGGTGAAACCCTTGAGCAGTTGCTGCCTGAGGCCTTTGCCACCGTGCGCGAAGCCTCCAAGCGGGTATTCGGTATGCGCCATTTCGATGTGCAGCTGATCGGTGGCATGGTGCTCGACTCCAACCGTATTGCCGAAATGAAGACCGGTGAAGGTAAGACTCTTACGGCAACGCTTCCGGCTTACCTCAATGCCCTCTCTGGCCGTGGCGTGCACGTGGTGACCGTGAACGACTACCTGGCTCGCCGTGACGCGGAAGCTAACCGTCCGCTGTTTACCTTCCTCGGCATGACCGTCGATTGCAACGTGCCGGGCATGAATCCGGCCGAGAAGCGCGCAGCCTATGCCGCCGATATCACGTACGGTACTAACAACGAATTTGGCTTCGACTACCTGCGTGACAACATGGCATTCACGCCCGAGCAGCGCGTGCAGCGCCCGCTCAACTATGCGCTGGTGGACGAAGTGGACTCGGTCCTTATCGATGAAGCCCGTACCCCGCTCATCATCTCCGGTCCGGCCGAAGACAGCTCCGAGCTCTATATCCGCGTCAACAAGCTGATCCCGAAACTGGTCAAGCAGGACAAGGAAGATACTGAAGAGTACACCGGCGACGGCCACTACACGGTGGATGAGAAAAACCGCCAGGCCCTGTTGACCGAAAACGGCCAGATCTTCGTTGAAGAGCTGCTCAAGCAGGAAGGCATGCTGGATCAGGACGATTCCCTGTTCTCTGCCGCCAACATCACTCTGCTGCACCACGTTAATGCCGGTCTGCGTGCTCATACCCTGTTTGAGCGTAACGTCGATTACATCGTGCAAAACGACGAGATCGTCATCGTGGACGAACACACCGGCCGTACCATGCCGGGTCGCCGCTGGTCCGATGGTCTGCATCAGGCGGTGGAAGCCAAGGAAGGGGTGAAGATTCAAAACGAGAACCAGACGCTGGCCTCGATCACCTTCCAGAACTACTTCCGTCTTTACGACAAGCTGGCCGGTATGACCGGTACTGCCGATACCGAAGCCTTTGAATTCCGTCAGATCTACGGTCTCGACACCGTGGTGATCCCGACCAACCGTCCAATGGTTCGCAAGGACATGGGCGATCTGGTGTATCTGACCGCTAACGAGAAGTACAACGCCATCGTTCAGGACATCCGCGAGTGTGTGAAGCGCGGTCAGCCGGTACTGGTAGGTACAGTTTCGATTGAAAACTCAGAGCTGCTCTCCGGCATCCTCAAGAAAGAGGGGATTGCCCACCAGGTGTTGAACGCCAAGTTCCACGCCATGGAAGCGGAGATCGTCGCGCAAGCTGGTCAGCCGAGTGCTGTGACCATCGCCACCAACATGGCTGGTCGTGGTACTGACATCGTGCTGGGCGGTAACTGGCAATCGGAGATCGCCAAGCTTGAGAACCCGACCGACGAACAGCTCGCCACCATCAAGTCCGAGTGGCAAGTGCGTCACGATGCGGTGATCGCCTCCGGCGGTCTGCACATCATCGGTACCGAGCGTCACGAATCCCGTCGTATCGACAACCAGCTGCGTGGCCGTTCCGGCCGTCAGGGCGACCCCGGTTCTTCCCGCTTCTACCTCTCTATGGAAGATACCCTGATGCGTATCTTCGCTTCTGACCGTGTCAGCGGCATGATGAAGAAGCTCGGCATGGAAGAGGGTGAGGCTATCGAGCACCCTTGGGTCACCAAGGCCATCGAGAACGCTCAGCGCAAGGTGGAAGGTCGTAACTTCGATATCCGTAAGAGCCTGCTTGAGTTTGACGATGTGGCTAACGACCAGCGTAAGGTGGTCTATGAACAGCGTAACGAGCTGCTCGATACCGCCGATATCTCCGAGACCATCCACGTTATCCGTGATGACGTTTATAACTCGGTGATCGACGAGTACATTCCGCCACACTCTCTGGAAGAGCAGTGGGATGTGGCCGGCCTCGAAGCGCGCCTCAAGAGCGAATTCTCCCTCGAGCTGCCGCTGACCCACTGGCTGGAGCAGGACGACAAGCTGTATGAAGAGAAGCTGCGCGAGCGCATTCTCGAAGAAGCCGGTCGTGTCTATTCCCACAAGCAGGAAATGGTCGGTGTCGACGTGCTGCGCAACTTCGAGAAGGCGGTCATGCTGCAGACTCTCGACGGTCTGTGGAAAGAGCACCTGGCGGCGATGGATCACCTGCGTCAGGGTATCCATCTGCGCGGTTATGCTCAGAAGAATCCCAAGCAGGAGTACAAGCGCGAATCGTTCGAGCTGTTCACCCAGATGCTGGAAACCCTCAAGCGTGACGTGATCAGCGTGCTCAGCCGCGTTCAGGTGCAAGAGCGTGACGTGGAGACCATGGAAGAGCAGCAGCGCCAGCGCGCCGAATCGGCCCCGCGTACCTACTCCCATGAAGCGGCCGAGAACCAGCTGGCCGAGCCGGAGCAGGAAGGTCAGCCTTTCGTGCGCGAAGAGCAGAAGGTTGGACGCAATGATCCCTGCCCCTGTGGCTCAGGCAAAAAATTCAAGCAATGCCACGGCAAACTGAGCTAAGGTCAATGCGGTAGATGTGGGGCGAGCCAGGTGCTCGCCCCATTGTTTGAGGAAGCGTGATGGAAGAGCAAAAGAAACGGATTTGGGTGGCTGTCGGAGTCATTGAAAACGAGCGGGGTGAGATCCTGTTGGCCAAGCGCTCGGCCGACCGCCATCAGGGCGACCGCTGGGAATTTCCCGGTGGCAAGGTAGAAAGCGGTGAGGACCTGTTGATGGCTCTTGACCGCGAGCTGTGGGAAGAGATCGGTATCCGGGTGCTCGACTGTGCGCCCTTTATGGAGCTTTGCCACGACTATCCGGAGAAGTCGGTTCTGCTCGATATCTGGAAGGTAACCCGCTTTGAAGGGGAGCCCTATGGTAAAGAGGGGCAGGAGTGCCGCTGGGTACCGCTGCTGCGCCTGCATGAGTACCAATTCCCCGATGCCAACTCGCCGATTGTTCAGCGCTTGCAGCAGAGCATTCATCGCCGCATTTAAGTCAGAAACCACAAGGGCCCAGCAGGGCCCTTGTTTATTTAGATTGACGCTGACTCATCGTCAAAGTCCGGTGGTGTATCGCTCTCTCCACCCGGAATACGCTTCTCTTCGCTGGCCCATTCGCCGAGGTCAATCAGCTGGCAGCGCTTGCAGCAGAAGGGGCGATAGGGGCTTTGCGGTCCCCATTCGACCTCTTTCTGGCAGGTCGGGCAGGTAACTCTGGTCACCATGGTCAAACCTTAGCAGCAAGCCAGCTGGAACTGGACATCGCCCAGCGCCTGTTCGGTTGCTGGCAGGAAGCGCAGTGCAAAGCGGTTCTTGTGGCCGCTCAAGGTCGGGTAGCAGCCCTGGCTGTGCTCGAGCTTGATGCGGATCAGTTCGGCGCCATCGGCCACGTCCTGATAGAAACCGTTGCTTGCCACCTTATCGCCGAAGCTGCCCGATTCACGCCACAGGCGCAGCAGCAGGGTAATCGCTTCGATCATCAGGCCGATGTCGGCCAGCCAGTTTTGCATCTGCGGCTGACGCAGCGACAGCGGTTGGGCCAGCCAGTGGTGCAGTTGCGGCACATCAAAGGCACACAGACCGCCCGGAATGGAGAAGCGCTGGCGAATAGAGCCGAGCAGACGGTCCTCTTTCAGGCGGGCGCCCGGACGCGGCGAGTTAAGCAACTGGCGTGACAGGGTGACAATCTCGGTCTGCATGTGGTCGATCTGCTCGAGATCGGCTTCTGGCAGGGCGGCCCAGCGGGTCAACCGTTGACCGAGACGCTCGAGATCCTTGATAAGATCGGCCCGCAGATCACCGCGCTCCAGCAGCTCCTGCAGATCGAAAATAGCCTTGAAACAGGCAATATGCCCCCAAGCCTGCTCGGCCTCGAGGTTGTCACGGATCTGGGCAAACAAAGTTTCCAGACGAAGGTATGTCCGGCTTTTTTCATTGAGGGGAAAATCGTAAATCATGCCTGTTCCTGGCCTGTACTGAATCGGCGCTAGTGTACCTATTGAGAAAGAGGTTGTTGAGTAGCAAATCGCATATATGCGGCATGCAACCTTAAAATCTCGGCCTGCAGGGCACTATCGTCCTGCTTTGTGTTATCAATCACATCATCGGCGTGGCTCAGTCGCTCGCTGCGGGTCGCCTGGGCGGCCAGGATGGCTCTGGCCTGTTCGGGCGTCACCTGGTCGCGGCGGCAGGTGCGCTCAATCTGGGTCGCCTCATCCACATCCACCACCAGCACCCGTTGCGCCAAGCCGGTAAGGTTGTTTTCAACCAGTAATGGCACCACCAGCAGGCAGTAGGGAGATTGCACAGCAGCGCATTGGCGCAGCATCTCTTCGCGAATGCGAGGGTGCAGCAGGGCATTGAGCCAGGCCTTCTCTTGCGGGTGGGCAAACACCCGCTCACGCAGCTGGCGGCGATTAAGACTGCCGTCACTCTCTAGCACCGCCGCACCGAAATGCTCGGCGATGGCCGCCAGGGCCGGAGAGCCGGGTTCGACCACTTGACGGGCCACCACGTCGGCATCGACAACCTCGATACCAAGGGCTGCAAAGCGGTTGGCAATGGTGGTCTTGCCGCTGCCAATCCCGCCGGTTACGGCCACGATGTACATATCAGCCCCCCAGCACCATGCCAAGATACCAGTGCAGAATGCTATCGCCCCACAGCAAGGCGATCCAGCCACCCAATGCCAGATAGGGGCCAAAAGGGATGGGAGTGCTTCGTTCGTTGCGTTTGGTGACAATTAACGTAATGCCGATGATGGCGCCAATCAGGGCTGAGACCAGCAAAATCAACGGCAATGCCTGCCACCCGAGCCAGGCGCCGAGCGCTGCCAGCAGCTTGAAATCACCATAGCCCATCCCCTCTTTGCCGGTCAGGAGCTTAAAGGCCCAGAAGAGGCTCCACAGCACCAGATAGCCGGCCACGGCACCAATGACGGCGCTTTGCAGCGAGACAAAGCCGTCCGTCAGATTGAGCAAAAGGCCCACCCACAGCAGAGGAAGGGTGAGCTGGTCGGGCAACAGCATCTTGTCCAGATCGATAAGCGTCAGGCAGATCAACGTCCAGGTCAGCAGCAATGCACCCAACATGGGCAGCCCGGCCGGCAGCTGCCACGCTACCAGCAAAGAGAGCAGCGCGGTGGCAAGCTCCACCAAGGGATAGCGAACCGATATGGCGCTATGGCAGCTGCTGCAGCGGCCGCGCAGCCAGAGCCAGCTTAACAGGGGGATATTTTCGGCTGCACTGATCTTGTGCCCGCAGTCTGGACAGGATGAGGCCGGCAGCATCAAGTTGAAACGGGGCTGCGGCTCGGCCGTTTGCTCGGGATGAAAATAGCCACGGTACTCATCCTGCCATTGCCGCTCGAGCATGATGGGCAGGCGGTGGATCACCACATTGAGAAAGCTGCCGACGGCCAAAGAAAAAAGGGCAATGGTCGTGAGGTAGAGCCAGGGTAACTGCTGGCTGAGTGTAATCAGAAAGGCCATAGGATCCAGAGCGTCAAAGGGGATTATCCCACCACGTCGCCCAACTTGAAGATGGGCAGATACATGGCGATGACCATGCCACCGACCAACACCCCGAGCACCACCATAATGAGGGGCTCAAGTAGGCTGGTCAGGCCATCGACCATATCGTCCACCTCTTGTTCATAGATGGTGGCGACCTTGGAGAGCATATCATCGATGGCACCCGATTCCTCGCCGATCATCACCATCTGTATCACCATGTCAGGGAACAACGCGACGGTTCGCATCGCCACATTCACCTGCATCCCGGCCATCACTTCGTTGCGAATCGAGAGGATGGCAGAGCGATAGACCACGTTGCCAGAGGCTCCCGCTGCCGAAATGAGGGCATCTACCAGCGGGATGCCGGCGGCAAAGGTGGTGGACAAGGTTCGGGCAAAGCGTGCCATGGCGGCCTTGTGCAGAATATTGCCCACAATCGGCAGGGTCAGAACCCAGCGGTCGGTGCCATCGCGTACTTTCTGCGAGGCGCGCCAGGCTCGCACATAGAGAAACAGCGCCAGGAACACGGAGCCAAAGATGAGATACCACCAGTGCTGTAAAAAGCGCGAGATGGCGATAACAAAACGGGTAAAGGGGGGGAGCTGCGCCCCGAAGCTTTTGAAGATCTCCTCAAACTGCGGGATGACGAACAGCAGCAAGATCGAGGTGACCACAATCGCCACCAGAATCACCATGGCCGGGTAGAACATCGCTTTTTTGATCTTGGATTTGAGCGCCTCGCTCTTTTCCCGGTAAGTGGCGATGCGATCGAAGATGGTTTCAAGCGCCCCCGACTGTTCACCGGCCTCGACCAGATCGCAATACAGCTGATCAAAATGGCGCGGGTGATGCCGCAGCGCATCCGACAGCGGGGTGCCGGTCTCAACCTCGTTGGCGATGGCGCCCATCAATTCGCGTACCGTCATCTTTTCATGGCTGCGGGCAATCACTTGCAGGGTTTGCACCAGCGGTACGCCGGCGGTCAGCATGGTGGTGATCTGGCGGGTGATGACCGCAATATCCATCGGCTTGGGTTTGGCCTGACGGTTAAACAGTCCCTGGGAGACTTTGCTGACCTTGGTGGTGGTCACTCCTTGCCGGCGCAGTTCGGTTTTCAGTGCCTGCACCGATTCGGCCTGCAACTCGCCAGAGACCCGCTCACCTTTGCGATTAAGGCCTTGCCAGCGATAGGGCTGAGGGCGGGGTGTCGGCTTGCTGGCTGCGGGCATGCGCTCTCCTTGGGCGGCTATTGCGTGGTAACCCGGTGGATTTCGGCCAGACTGGTGATGCCAAGACGGGCTTTCTCCAGGCCGGACTGACGCAAGGTTTGCATTCCCTCCCGCTGCGCCTGCTCGGCAATCAACAGCGCATTACCGCCTTCCATGATTATCCGGGCGATCTGCTCCGACATCGGCAGCATCTCGTAGAGTCCCACCCGCCCTTTGTAACCCGACGAGCAAGCATCACAGCCTACGGCGTGATAGAGGGTGATGCCGCTTTTGACTTGGGCCTCGCTGTAACCGAGCTTGAGCAGTTCTGCCTCGGGCACCGGATCGACCGCGCGGCAGTGGGGGCAAAGGCGACGAGCCAGCCGCTGGGCGATGATCAGGGTGACCGATGAGGCGATGTTAAAAGCCTGTACCCCCATATTCATCAAGCGGGTCAGGGTCTCGGCCGCTGAGTTGGTGTGCAGGGTGGAGAGAACCAGGTGGCCGGTCTGGGCTGCCTTGATGGCAATCTCGGCCGTTTCCAAGTCACGAATTTCGCCGACCATCACCACGTCCGGGTCTTGGCGTAAAAAGGCGCGCAAGGCGCTGGCAAAGCTCAGCCCGGCCTTGGGATTGATCTGCACCTGATTGACGCCAGGCAGGTTTATTTCGACCGGATCTTCGGCGGTCGAGATATTACATTCGATCCGGTTGAGGATATTGAGCCCGGTATAGAGCGAGACCGTTTTGCCCGAGCCGGTGGGGCCGGTGACCAGAATCATGCCCTGTGGGCGCTCCAGCGCGTGCAGGTAGCGGGCTTTTTGCGCGGTATCAAAGCCCAGTTGTTCGATATCCAGATGAGCGGCCGAGGAGTCGAGCAGACGGATAACCACCTTTTCGCCCCACAGGGTGGGCAGGGTATTGACCCGCATATCCATCGCCTTGCCACGCCCCAGTTTGAGCTTGATACGGCCATCTTGCGGCAAGCGCCGCTCGGCAATATCGAGGCGGGCCATGACTTTGAGGCGCGCGGCAAAGCGATTGGCCAGATTAACTGGCGGGGTGGCAATTTCGTGCAAGATGCCATCGATGCGAAAACGGATGCGGTAACGGGTTTCGTAAGGCTCGAAGTGCAGGTCAGATGCGCCGCGCTTGATGGCATCCATCATGATTTTGTTGATGTATTTGACAATTGGGGCATCGTCTTCACTGCTGCCGACGGTTTCATCCAGCCGGCTCTGCTCGTCGGCGACCTCAAGCTCGGAGATCTCGGCCTCATCAATCGCATCGAGCCCAAGCGCTTCGTGCTCATTTTCCAGCAGCTTGCCCATGGCATGGGTGAGCTTGGCTTCTTCGACCAGCAGCGCCTCGGTATGCAGGCTGAAATTAAAACCGAAATCTTCCAGCGCCGACACATTGGTCGGGTCTGACATGGCGATATAGAGTGTCTGCCCCTGGGTATAGATGGGCAGGGCATGGTGTTTCTCAATCAGCTTGCGATTGAGGTATTTTTGCGGGATTTCCGCGAGGGAGAAGGAGTCGAGATCAAGCAACGGAATCCCATACTCCTGCTCGCAGAAACTGGCCAGCTCGCGGCTGCCCAGAATCTGGTTTTCCACCAAAAACGCTACCAGCGGCTTATGCTGGGCGCGCGCCTCATTGAGGCAGTGCAATGACTGCTGCTCGCTAATCAGTGAGGCAGCGGCCAAGCTATGCGCCAGGCCGCTTAGGGGGGAGGTAGTCATTGCTTACTTAGCACACGCCAGCCCCTGTACATGAGGAGCCGGAAGCAGGGCCGACCCAGATTAATCGCCCACCAGATACGCTTCCTTCCATGATGTAGGTCAATTGATCTACAGCTGCACTGCCTTTAACTTCAATTTGGACTTGTGTTGAGTTATCTGTACCCGCTTGTACTTTGATTTCATCAACAAGCCCACCCGCTGCAGATGCGGCAGTAGGGATTCCATTAACCCCATCATTTTGGCAGCTGCTGATAGCGTTTGTTGACTGAAAACAGATTTCAATTGCGGACTTAAATGGACCCGCCGCAGTAATTACCTCAGTAAATTTGGCCTTCTTGGTGTATGTCTGATAAGCCGGTAGTGCAATCGCGGCCAAAATGGCGACGATCGCGACCACAATCATCAGTTCGATTAAGGTAAATCCCGTTTGTTTTTTCATGGCTAAGTTCCTTCTTGCGCTTGGTTACTGAGAAGTGGTGATGCACTACTGAGCTCATCGTCACTATGGTCTCTGAGCCGCCCGGCAGACACAACCTTCCCTGTCACATTTTTCATCAATGATTTATTGATGATGAACGCCAATGAAAACAAGGTGCTAGGTGGCAGAGGCTGACCTTGTTCACCACAGAACCGGTCAGTCTCTTGCTGAAGCCGCTATCAGTAAAAGAAAAGGCGCCAACGGCGCCTTTTGCAAGTTAGAAACGAATTCGTTGTGATCAGATAAAACGCATGGAGAGATCCAGCGCTCGCACATGCTTGGTCAGGGCGCCAACCGAGATAAAGTCGACGCCGGTTGCAGCGTATTGGGCCAGAGTATCGAGGGTCACATTACCCGACACTTCCAGCTTGGCGCGTCCCTGATTGATGGCGACCGCTTCACGCATCATGGCGGTTTCAAAGTTATCGAGCATGACGATATCGGCGCCGGCTGCCAGTGCCTGCTCCAGCTCGGTCAGGCTCTCCACCTCCACCTCTACCGGTTTACCAGGGTTGAGGAGACGGGCTTGGTTGACCGCTTCGGCGATACCGCCGCAGGCCAGAATGTGGTTTTCCTTGATGAGATAGGCATCATACAGCCCAATCCGGTGGTTTTTGCCGCCGCCACAGGTCACGGCATATTTCTCGGCCAGACGCAGGCCGGGTAGGGTCTTGCGGGTATCGAGCAGGCGGCAGTGGGTGCCTGCCAGTTTGGCCACATAGCAGGCCACCAGCGAGGCGACGCCAGAGAGGGTCTGCACAAAGTTCAGCGCATTACGCTCGCCGGTCAGCAGGATACGGGCCGGGCCGGTCAGGCGAAACAGCTCCTGATTGGGTTCGAGCGCGTCACCATCGGCCACTTGCCACTCAACGGACACTTGGCCGCCTAGCTGGGCAAACACCTCTTCGACCCAGGCTTTACCACAGAATACGCCGGCTTCGCGGGTGATAACCCGGGCGGTTGCGATGCGATCGCCCGGAATCAATTGGGCGGTGATGTCTGCGCTGGCATCCGGTCCTCCGTCCGGGGTGAGGGCTCCGCCCAGATCTTCCAGCAGAGCGGCGCGCACAGCGCGGCTAATATCCTGTTGTAGCATGCTTTTTATTCCTGCAGGGGGCGCAGCAGCAGACGCTGCCCACGCTGTACCATTTCCAGTTTCCCAATGGCATTCATGCCGACCAGCACGGTTTGGCCGGGATCTGCCGGGTTGATAAAGACCGCCAGATCGTACAGGGTCAGCGGCCCCATCTCCAGTTTCTCGATGCGGCCCATACCGACCGTTACAGGTCCACCGGCCGTGCTGACTTGCTGCTGGCCATGAGAGGTGATGCCGAGCCGCTGTGCCACTGCCTTGGGCAGGGTGACGCGAGTTGCGCCGGTATCGAGCATCAGTTGCACCGGTTGACCGTTGATGGCACCCTCGAGTCGGTAATGACCGGCCGGATCCCGTGGCAGGCTTAGCTCGCCACGGGCGGTGACCTCAGGCTGAAACTGGCGACTGAAATAGAGCGTCAACAGGCCGAGCAGTGCCAACCAGGCCAGCAACCAGAACCAGCGGGCTGTGCGGGGAACCAGATCGCGCATCGGAACGCTCACGGTAATCGGACAATGACCCAGACTAACACACAATTTTCTATCGATTCAGAGGGTTGGTGCGAGCAAGCTCGCAAGGTTCCCTCACCGCATCACAACCAGCGTCCGCAGGCTGACGATATCTCTTTGCTGGTGGTGCACAACATCAGTCTGCCACCCGGTGAGTTTGGTGGCCCCTGGATTGATGACCTGTTTCTCGGGCGTCTCGACCCCGCGGCGCATCCGTATTTTGCCGATATCCATCATCTGCGGGTGTCGGCCCACTGCCTTATTCGGCGTGATGGGGAGCTGGTGCAGTATGTCCCGTTTACGCTACGCGCCTGGCATGCCGGGGTCTCCACCTTTGCCGGGCGTGAGGCATGCAATGACTTCTCCATCGGGATTGAGCTCGAAGGCACTGATACCCTCCCTTACACGCCAGCCCAATATGCCGTGCTAGCCAGCGTCACCCATGCGTTGCAACAGCGCTTTCCGGCCATCACCACCGAGCGTATTACCGGTCATAGCGATATTGCACCCGGTCGAAAGAGTGACCCGGGCCCCAGTTTCAACTGGTCATACTTCCTTCAGCTTCTCCGCCCTATCTAAAATAAATAAAACCGCGTTTCACATAATAACCTTTCCCATATTAACCACATCGCCTGCGTGCGATGTGGTTGTTGGCGGCATGTTAATGTGATCGTTGGCGTGTTTATTGGTCATACCAATTTCTTTGATTCAGGTCATGCGGTGCAGGAAATACCTCTGGCTAGGTAGCCTGATTCGTTGATTCAGATCATCTTTTTGTTGGACTTTGCAGCATCCCTCTGCTAATTTCTGCTGCAACCATAAAATTGGTAATACCAATTTAACAATGATCCCCATGCCCTATCGCAAGATCACACAGCCCAAATTGGCCGATGCCATCGTGGCCGAGCTGGAAAACATGATTCTGGAAGGCAGTTTGCAGCCGGGTCAGAAATTGCCCCCCGAGCGCGAGTTGGCTATCCAGTTTCAGGTTTCCCGCCCTTCCTTGCGCGAAGCCATTCAGCGCCTGGAGGCCAAGGGCCTGCTGTACCGGCGTCAGGGGGGGGGAACTTATGTGCAGGATGCCCTGAGCAAGGGGTTGGCCGATCCCTTGTTCGAGCTGCTCTCCAAGCATCCGGAAGCCCAGTTTGATCTGCTGGAGTTCCGCCACGCGCTGGAGGGTATTTGCGCCTACTACGCCGCCTTGCGCGGCACCGAAGCCGACTTTGCCCGCATTCGCGCTGCGCAAAGCGCCATCGAAGAGGCCGGTAAGCAAGGGTTGGCAGAAGAGTCAGTCGCCGTTACCGCATTTTATTTGGCGGTGGCCGAGGCCTCTCACAATGTGGTTCTGCTTCATCTGCTGCGCGCCATGCAGCCGATGCTGGAACACAACATCCTGTGTAATAACGAGATTTTGAATCGCCGCCCGGGTGTGGTGGCAAAGATCCGGCGTCACCGCGTGACCCTGATCGAGGCCATCCTGTCGGGTGAGCCGGAGCAGGCCAGGGCTGCTTGCCATGAGCATCTGGCCTTTATCGAAGAGACCCTGCTTGATATGCAGCGGGAAGATAGCCGGATCGAACGATCCATGCGTCGCTCCCGCCGCCTAGAATCGTAGAGTCCGACCCCATTTTGCAGACTTAACTGCCGTGCAATAACAAAGTAGGAAACAGCCATGTCTGATATCCTGAAGAGTGATGTGGATCCGGTAGAGACCAGTGAGTGGTTGTCCGCTCTTGAATCTCTGCTCCGTGAAGAAGGCCCGGAACGTGCCCAGTTTATCCTGGAACAACTGGCCGAGAAGGCTCGCCAAGGCGGTATTGATATCGCCGAAGGTCAAGTCAGCGACTACCTGAACACCATCAAGGTGGAGCAGGAGCCGGCTTATCCGGGCAACCAGTCCCTTGAGCGCCGCATTCGCGCCATCATCCGCTGGAACGCGGTGATGATCGTGCTGCGTGCTTCCAAGAAGGATCTGGATCTGGGCGGTCACATGTCCTCCTTCGCCTCCAGCGCCACCATCTATGATGTCTGCTTCAACCACTTCTTCCGTGCTCGTAACGAGAAGGATGGCGGCGACCTGGTCTACTTCCAGGGTCACATCTCCCCGGGTATCTATGCACGTGCCTTTGCTGAAGGTCGTCTGACGGCTGCCCAGCTGGACAACTTCCGTCAGGAAGTGGACGGCAAGGGTATTCCTTCCTATCCGCACCCGAAACTGATGCCGGAATTCTGGCAATTCCCGACCGTATCCATGGGTCTGGGCCCGATCGCTGCTATCTATCAGGCGCGCTTCCTCAAATACCTGACTGACCGTGGCATCAAGGATTGCTCCGAGCAGACCGTTTACGCCTTCCTCGGTGACGGCGAGATGGACGAGCCGGAAGCCAAGGGCGCCCTGACCGTTGCCGTGCGTGAAAAGCTCGACAACCTGGTGTTTGTGGTCAACTGCAACCTGCAGCGTCTGGACGGTCCGGTCGTTGGTAACGGCAAGGTCGTTAACGAACTGGAAGGCCTGTTCCGCGGCGCCGGCTGGGACGTCACCAAGGTTATCTGGGGTCGCAAGTGGGATGAGCTGCTCAAGAAAGACACCTCTGGCAAGCTGATCCAGCTGATGAACGAGACCGTGGACGGTGACTATCAGACCATGAAGTCCCGCGACGGCGCCTACGTGCGTGAGCACTTCTTCAACCGTTATCCGGAAACCGCTGCGCTGGTCAAAGACATGACCGATGAGGAGATCTTCGCCCTCAACCGTGGTGGTCACGATCCGCAGAAGCTGTTTGCAGCATTCTCCAAGGCTGCCCAGACCAAGGACAAACCGACCGTTATCCTGGCCAAGACCATCAAGGGTTATGGCATGGGCGCGGCTGCCGAAGGCAAGAACATTGCTCACCAGGTCAAGAAGATGGAGCTCGACTCCGTGCGTCACCTGCGTGACCGCTTCAACCTGCCGGTCTCTGATGAGCAACTGGCTGACCTGCCATACCTGGAAATCAAGGAAGGCAGCGAAGAGCATGCCTACCTGCACGCCCGTCGTCAGGCCCTGAAGGGTTACCTGCCGACTCGTCTGCGCGAAAGCACCACCAAGCTGGATATCCCGGCACTGGATGCCTTTGATTCGCTGCTGGGTGAACAGGCGCGCGAAATCTCCACCACCATGGCGTTCGTGCGTTCCCTGAACGTGATGCTCAAAGACAAGTCCATCGGCAAGCGCATCGTTCCGATCCTGGCTGACGAAGCCCGTACCTTCGGTATGGAAGGCCTGTTCCGTCAAATCGGTATCTACAGCCCGCACGGTCAGCAATACACTCCGCAAGACCGCGACATCGTCTCCTACTACAAGGAAGACAAGCAGGGTCAGGTTCTGCAAGACGGCATCAACGAGCTGGGCGCCATGTCCTCCTGGCTGGCTGCTGCGACCTCTTACAGCACCAACGACTGCCCGATGATCCCGTTCTACATCTACTACTCCATGTTCGGCTTCCAACGGATCGGCGACATGGCGTGGGCAGCGGGCGACCAACAGGCCCGTGGCTTCCTGCTGGGCGCCACCTCCGGTCGTACTACCCTGAACGGCGAAGGTCTGCAGCACGAAGATGGTCATAGCCACATCCTGGCCGGCACCATCCCGAACTGCATCTCCTACGATCCGAGCTACGCCTATGAAGTGGCCGTGATCATTCAGGACGGTTTGCGCCGTATGTACGGTGAGAACCCGGAGAACGTGTTCTATTACCTGACCACCCTGAACGAAAACTATGCGATGCCTGCCATGCCTGCGGGTGCCGAAGAGGGTATCCGCAAGGGTATCTACAAGCTGGAAAGCGTGGCCGGTACCAAGGCTAAGGTACAGCTGATGGGCTGCGGCTCCATCCTGAACCATGTGCGCAAGGCTGCCCAGATCCTGGCTGCTGATTACGGCGTCGGCTCTGATGTGTTCAGCGTCACCTCCTTCAACGAACTGGCCCGTGACGGTCAGGACGCTGAACGCTGGAACATGCTGCACCCGACCGCTGAAGCCCGTGTACCGTATATCGCCCAAGTGATGGGCTCCGAGCCGGCTATCGCCGCGACTGACTACATGAAGTCCTTCGCCGATCAGGTTCGCGCCTTTATCCCGGCTGACAGCTATCGCGTACTGGGTACCGATGGTTTCGGTCGCTCTGACAGCCGTAGCAACCTGCGTCGTCACTTCGAAGTGAACGAGTACTACGTCGTGGTTGCCGCTCTGGGCGAGCTGGCCAAGCGTGGCGACATCGACAAGCAAGTGGTTGCCGATGCCATTAGCAAGTTCGGTATCGATGCCGACAAGGTCAACCCGCTGTACGCCTAAGAGGATCACGCACAATGTCCAAACAGATTATGGTGCCGGATATCGGTGCTGACGAAGTTGAAGTAACCGAGATCATGGTTGCAGTGGGCGATAAGGTCGAACTCGACCAGTCCATCATCTCTGTGGAAGGCGACAAGGCCTCCATGGAAGTGCCGGCGCCGCAAGCCGGTGTGGTCAAAGAGATCCTGATCAAGGTGGGTGACAAGGTCACCACCGGTAGCGCCATCATGGTGTTCGAAGAAGCGGGTGCAGCGGTTGCTGCGCCGGCTCCGGCTGCCCAAGCTGCCGCTCCGGTCGCGGCACCGGCTGCCGCTGCGGCCCCGCAGGATGTCTTCGTGCCGGATATCGGTGGCGATGAAGTCGCTGTGACCGAGATCATGGTGGCTGTCGGTGACAAGGTTGAAGCCGACCAGTCCCTGATCACCGTGGAAGGCGACAAGGCCTCCATGGAAGTACCGGCCCCGTTTGCCGGTGTGGTCAAAGAAATCAAGGTTGCTGCTGGTAGCAAGGTGTCTACTGGCTCGCTGATCATGGTGTTTGAAGTTGCGGGAGCCGCCCCGGCTGCCGTAGCTGCCCCGGCGCAAGCCGCCGCGCCTGCTGCTGCCCTGGTTGCCAGCGGTGCCAAAGACGTCAACGTGCCGGATATCGGTGGCGATGAAGTCGCGGTGACCGAGATCATGGTTGCCGTAGGTGACAAGGTTGAAGCCGACCAGTCCCTGATCACCGTGGAAGGCGACAAGGCCTCCATGGAAGTGCCAGCCCCGTTTGCCGGTGTGGTCAAGGAGATCAAGGTCAAGGCGGGCGACAAGGTTTCCACCGGTTCGCTGATCATGGTGTTCGAAGTGGCAGGTGCCGCTCCGGTTGCCGCTGCTGCAGTGGCCCCGACGGCCGCCGCGCCGGCTCCGGTTGCTGCCGCGCCGGTCGCCGCCAAGGCACAAGACAAGGGCGATTTCGAAGCCAACGATGCCTACGTCCACGCCTCTCCGGCGGTTCGCCGTCTGGCGCGCGAGTTCGGTGTCAACCTGGCCAAGGTTAAAGCGTCCGGTCGTAAGGGCCGTATCCTGAAAGAAGACGTTCAGGCATACGTGAAGGATGCCATCAAGCGTGCCGAATCCGCTCCGGCAGCCGGTGCGGCTGGCGCTGGCAACGGTCTGGGCGTACTGCCGTGGCCGAAGGTTGATTTCAGCAAGTTCGGTGATATCGAAGAGGTCGAACTGACCCGGATTCAGAAGATCTCCGGTCCGAACCTGCACCGTAACTGGGTGATGATCCCCCACGTTACCCAGTTCGACGAGGCGGATACCACCGAGCTGGAAGCGTTCCGCAAAGAGCAGAACGTGATGCTCGAAAAGCAGAAGCAGGACGTCAAGATCACCCCGCTGGTGTTCATCCTGAAGGCTGCCGCCAAGGCGCTGGAAGCTCACCCGCGCTTCTGCAGCTCCCTGTCGGAAGATGGCAGCAAGCTGATTATGAAGAAGTACATCCACATCGGTGTGGCGGTTGACACCCCCAACGGTCTGGTTGTCCCGGTCGTGCGCGATGTGAACAAGAAGGGCATCATGGAGCTGTCTCGCGATCTGGCCGAGATCTCCAAGAAGGCGCGTGCCGGTAAGCTGACTGCTGCTGACATGCAGGGCGGCTGCTTCACCATCTCCAGCCTGGGTGGCATCGGCGGTACCAGCTTTACCCCGATTGTCAACGCGCCGGAAGTGGCTATCCTCGGTGTTTCCAAGTCCGAGATGAAGCCGAAGTGGAACGGCAAGGAGTTCGTGCCGCGTCTGATGCTGCCGCTGGCGTTGAGCTACGATCACCGGGTGATCGATGGTGCCGATGGAGCTCGCTTCATCACCACCATGAATGGCGTGCTGTCCGACATTCGTCGACTGGTCCTGTAAGTGAGAGGGCGGGCCCAGAGCCCGCCCTTTTTGCTTCTCAATCAGGTAACAGGATTGTAAACTTGCCCCGGATTTCAAGCGCTGACAGCCCATCAATATGGGATTTCATACTGCGCTGTCCGGGGATACAAGAACGACAAAGAGGTCATGATGAGTAAAGAGATCAAAACCCAGGTCGTGGTTCTGGGTGCTGGCCCTGCCGGTTATTCCGCTGCCTTCCGCGCAGCCGACCTGGGCCTCGATACCGTAATCGTCGAGCGTTACTCAACCCTGGGTGGCGTCTGCCTGAACGTAGGTTGCATTCCTTCCAAGGCGCTGCTGCACGTTGCCAAGGTTATCGAAGAAGCCAAGGCGCTGGCCGAGCACGGCATCGTGTTTGGTGAACCCAAGACCGACATCACCAAGATTCGTCTGTGGAAAGAGAAGGTTATCAACCAGCTGACCGGCGGTCTGGCTGGCATGGCCAAGATGCGTAAGGTGCAAGTCGTCAACGGTTACGGCAAGTTCACCGGCCCGAACACCATTGAGGTGGACGGTGCTGATGGCAAGACTACCCTGACGTTCGACAACGCCATCATTGCTGCTGGCTCCCGTCCGGTGAAGCTACCCTTCATTCCGCACGACGACCCGCGGGTATGGGATTCGACTGATGCACTCGAGCTGACCACAGTTCCTGGCAAGCTGCTGGTACTGGGTGGCGGTATTATCGGTCTGGAAATGGGTACCGTCTACTCGGCCCTGGGCTCCGAAATCGACGTGGTCGAGTTCGCCGACCAGCTGGTTCCGGCTGCCGACAAAGATATCGTCAAGGTATATACCAAGCGCGTTGCCAAGAAGTTCAACATCATGCTGGAGACCAAGGTCACCGCTGTTGAAGCGCGCGAAGATGGTCTGTACGTCTCTTTCGAAGGCAAGCAGGCTCCGGCCGAGCCGGTTCGTTACGACAACGTGCTGGTTGCCGTGGGTCGTGTGCCGAACGGCAAGATGCTCGATGCCGAGAAGGCCGGTGTTGCCGTGAGCGAGCGCGGCTTTATCGAAGTCGACAAGCAACTGCGTACCAATGTTGCCCACATCCATGCCATCGGTGACATCGTGGGTCAGCCCATGCTGGCTCACAAGGGTGTGCACGAAGGCCACGTGGCGGCTGAAGTGATCGCGGGCAAGAAGCACTACTTCGATCCGAAGGTTATCCCGTCCATCGCCTATACCGAGCCGGAAATGGCTTGGGTTGGTCTGACCGAGAAGGAAGCCAAGCAGAAGGGCATTACTTTCGAAGTGGCCACCTTCCCGTGGGCAGCTTCCGGTCGTGCTATCGCCTCTGATTGTTCCGACGGTATGACCAAGCTGATCTTCGAAAAGGAGACCGGTCGTGTCATCGGTGGTGCTATCGTCGGCACCAATGGCGGCGAGCTGCTCGGTGAAATCGGTCTGGCCATCGAAATGGGTGCTGACGCCGAAGATATCGCCCTGACCATCCATGCTCACCCGACTCTGCACGAGTCCGTGGGTCTGGCTGCCGAAGTGTTCGAAGGCTCGATCACCGACCTGCCGAACGCCAAGGCCAAGAAGAAAAAGTAAGTTTCTTTGATATGAAAAAAGCCGCTCGTTTGAAGCGGCTTTTTTGTTGTCTGGCGGCAGCTTGGCTGCGATGGCCGCCTGCTTAGGCAAGTGGCGGCGGACCACTTGCCTGTGTCAGGTTGTTACAGACGGAAGTTACCGACCAACCGGTCCAGCTGCTGCGCCAGTTGCTGCAGATTGTGGCTCGAGCCGGTCAGCTGTTCGGCGATCTCGGTGGTTTCCAGGGTGAGCTGGTTAATCTCCTCGACGTTGCGATCCAGGTCGGCTACTACGGTGGACTGCTCTTCGGTGGCAGTGGCCACCTGAATGTTCATGTCGCTGATCTGGCTGATGTGGCTGGTGATATGACCCAGCGCCGCATTGGCCCGATCGGCTTGCTCTACCACCTGCAGACTTTGCTGGCGACCTTCCTGCATGGCTTCCACCGCCTTACCGGATTGCGCCTGCAGGCGGTTGATCATGCCCTGGATCTCTTCGGTCGAAGAGGCTGAGCGACTCGCCAAACTACGCACTTCATCGGCAACCACTGCAAAGCCTCGGCCCTGCTCGCCAGCGCGGGCCGCTTCGATGGCGGCGTTAAGCGCCAGCAGATTGGTCTGATCGGAGATGCTGCGGATGGTATCGAGAATGCTACCAATTGAGTCGGTTTGTGCGGCTAGCGAACCGATGACCTCGCTGATATCACCCAGCTCGCCAGAGAGTGCAGTGATACCTTGGCGCGCCTGTGCCACCACGTGAGCCCCTTTCTCGGCTTCGTCATTAGCCTGATTGGCTACCCCCGCCGCCTGTGAGGCATTACCGGCAATTTCGCTGACGGTGGCCCCCATCTCGTGAATGGCGGTCGCCACCTGAACGGTGCGATCACGCTGGGCATTGCAGTTTTGCTCGGTCACGTGGGCTTTGGTGGCCAGCTCATTGGCGGTGCCAGCCAGTTGGCGGGCGGTGTTGGCAACCTCCTCCATGGCAGCGTGAATACGCTGTACAAAGTGGTTAAAGCTGGTGGTGATCTTGGCAAATTCGTCGTTGCCACTTAGCTCGGCGCGGGAGTTAAGCGCCAAGTTTGCGGCAGCATGACCGATGTGGCGTTGCAGGAAGTCCACCCGCTTGCGCAGGCCGAGCAAAATCATGGCCGAGACCAGCAGGCAGATAAGCAGGGCGCCGGCGATGATGATGATCATCTCGTTCTGGCCTTGCGAGAAGCTCTCCTGGCTCAGCTGATGGCGCTGCTGGGCCAGTTTCATCAGGTCATCGAGCTGTTTGTTGGCCTCTTTGCGCATGGTGCCATAGGTGGCGGTGTATTGATCACGGTAGATCTGGCGAGCTTTTTCCATGTCGCCTTGCTCCATGGCCGCCAGCATGGGTTGCAGCTCATTTTTCTCCATGGATTCAAACTGGCTGAACAGGGTTTGTGCGCTTTGACGCGCCGCCGGATCAACCTGGGCGGTGACTGCCAGTTGCATAGCCTGGCGCATCTCTGGGATGTCCTCTTCACGCGCCTCTTTCACACGGGTCAGCACGCCCTTGGCATCTTTAAGTGAAGTATCTTGCAGCAGCATCATGTCGATGCCGACGCGCATACGCGGAATGCGGGAGACTACTTCTGCCATGGCGCGCATCGGAGTGGCGGTGTTTTCGTAAAGCGCACTGGCTTGCTGTTGAATTGAGCCCATGCTTTTGAGGCTGGCTGCGCCAACCAGAAACAGAGCCAGACACGGTACCGCGACCGCCAATAACAGCTGGCTTTTGAGTGTCAGTTTTCCCTCTAACATGGGGTATTCTCCTTGCGAGCATCGGTCACGCCATTGTGGCGCCGTTTTAGTATAGTCAGTGGTTACTTATAAAAAGGGGCGCTTATGCGCCCCTATTGTTTAAAGACGGAAATGGCCGACCAGTTGGTCGAGCTGCGATGAGAGTTGCTGCAGATTGCGGCTTGACTCGGTGAGCTGCTCGGCGATGTCGGCGGTCTCCATGGTCAGATGGTTAATCTCTTCAACGTTGCGGTTGATCTCGCCCACTACGCTCGATTGCTCCTCGGTAGCGGTGGCAACCTGGATGTTCATGTCGTTGATTTGGGCAATGTGGCTGGTGATTTGCCCCAACGCCTGATTAGCCTCATCGGCCTGAGACACCACCTGCTGGCTCTTCTCGCGGCCGGTACGCATGGCGTTGACCGCTTTGTCCGATTGCTCCTGCAGGCGGTTGATCATGGCCTGGATCTCTTCGGTCGATGCAGCAGAGCGGCTGGCAAGGTTACGAACCTCGTCGGCCACCACGGCAAAGCCGCGGCCCTGCTCGCCGGCTCGCGCTGCCTCAATGGCGGCGTTGAGAGCCAGCAAGTTGGTCTGCTCGGAGATGCTGCGGATGGTGTCGAGGATGCTGCCGATAGAGTCGGTCTGGCTCGCCAGCGATTCGATGACCTGGCCAACATGGTCAATTTCGCCAGAGAGGTGAACGATGCCCTGACGCGCCGTACCAACCACCTTGGCTCCACTGTCCGCTTGTTGATTGGCCTGACGGGCCACATCGGCGGCCAGCGATGCGTTACCGGCGATTTCACCCACGGTTGCCCCCATTTCGTTGATGGCGGTGGCCACCTGCATGGTGCGATCGCGCTGGGAGGTGCAGTTGTTTTGGGTCAGGTGGGCCTTGTTGGCCACCTCGTTGGCCGTGACGGCCAGATGACGGGAGTGCTCGGCCACTTCGGCAATCGAGGCATGGATCTTGGCCACAAAATTGTTAAAGCCTTTGGCGACCTCAGAAAGCTCATCACGACCTTCGACGTTCAGGCGATGGGTGAGATCGCCATCACCACTGCCCAGCTCGCGAAACAGTTTGCCAAGCTGCTGCAGCGGGCGGCTGACCGAGCCAGCCAGCAGTACGCCGAGTAGCCCCATGGCGGCAGCAATGGCCAGGCTTATCAGCAGGATCTTAGTGCCGGCTTCGCTCAGACCCGCGTAGATTTCGGCCTGCGGCACCTGCACGACAAGATACCAGCCGAGCAGCGGAATATAGCTCGACGCCAACACGGTGGGCTCACCATCTACGCTGGCCTCGGTCAGGGCGAATTGTTGTTTGCCGAGCAACAGACTGGCAGCGCTGCCAGCCAGCTGGCTCAGGCGATCCCGGTCGATACGCTGGGCATCAGGGTGAATCTTGATAACGCCTTCGCCATCGGTCATGAAGACAAACCCGGTCTGTGCCACCCGAAAGCCGGCTAGCATGCTCACCATGCTATCGAGTGACTTGGCAAGACCGGCGAGACCGCGTCCACCCAGCTGCTGGAAGTTGACGAACAGCTTCACCTCGCCGGTCTGCTCACGGAAGATGCTGACCATCAGGTCCTGCTGGCTCTTGGTGTAATCATAAAACCAGCTGTCTTGCGCCGGGGTGAGGTTACGCAGAAAGCCATCCTGGTTGTAGTAGGCCGCGCTCTGGCGATCGGCAAACGACGCGGTCACCAACCCATATTGGGCGGCGACATCTTTCAGTTGGCTTAGCAGGATGCCTTCCTGATCCTTGGGCATGCCGCGATTGACCCAGTCGAGGATAAACCGGTCGCTGGCCAGTTGACGGGCGGCGCTGGCCAGCGGATTGAGTTCGCTCTCGAGGGTCTTGCCGATCCGTTCGGTCAGGTTAGGTAGTTCATGCTCGAACATCCGCTCGCGGATTAGCTGCTGAGCCGAACGCTGGCTGAAGTAGCCGACCAGCAGGCAGGAGAGAACCACTGCCAGCAGGACGGTGGCGAGGATTTTCTGTTTGAGTGTCAGGTTGGCAAACACGGTTGGTTCCAAAAGAGTAAACAATAGACAAGTTCTCTATTGTAGCGGCCAAACATGTCATTTCTTGAATCTTTAAGGAGGCAAATAACAGATAAGCGTTTGCCGTCTCACGGCGCTTGCGCGGCCAGTCGTGCTCCTTATAGTAGTCATCTCCCTGAGTGACCGGATGAATGACCCATGAGTTTGCTGTGGCGCCGCTGTTTCCTGTTTGTTCTGCTTCTCTGCTCAACGGTGCTGCACGCTGCCGAGCGGCCACGGATTGCACTGGTGCTCAGTGGCGGGGGGGCCAAGGGCTCCGCTCACATCGGCATTCTCAAGGTTCTCGAAGAGAAGCACATCCCGGTCGACATGGTGGTGGGGACCAGCATGGGAGCCTATATCGCCGGACTCTATGCCATGGGGCTGTCGGCCGAAGAGGTCGAGAAGGTGACTCTGGGTATCGACTGGAATAAGGGGTATCAGGACCGCGTCGCCCGTAATGAGTTGTCGCTACGCCAAAAGCAGCAGGAAGAGCTCTATCAACTGCGCACTGACCTGGGTGTCAACGGCAATATGCTGCAAGCCCCCGGTGGCTTTTTCCAGGGGCAGGCAATGGCGGCGCTGCTGCGTGAGGCGACTTCCAATCTGCCGGTGCAAAAGAGCTTCAATGACTTGCCGATCCCTTATCGGGCGGTCGCCACCGACATGGAGAGCGTCACTCCGTTCGTGCTTGATCACGGCAGCCTGGCTAAGGCGATGCAGGCATCGATGTCGATTCAGGGCATCCTCAAGCCGGTGGAGTGGGAAGGGCATCTGCTCGCTGACGGCGGGGCGGTCAATAACATGCCGGTTGATGTGGCCAAAACGATGGGAGCTGACATCGTGATTGCCGTCGATATCAGCGCCCGCTTGCGCACCCGTGATGAGCTGAAATCGGGGTTGGCCATGGTGGATCAGCTCACCACCTATATGACCCAGGTGGGGACCGAGCGCCAAAAGGCGTTGATGGGTGACAAGGATATTTTGATCACCCCGGCGTTTGGCGACATGGGCATTGCCGACTTTGATCGGATGAAGGAAGGCATTCAGGACGGGGAGGTGGCTGCCCGCCGCCTGAGTCAGCAACTCGACAAACTTTCCCTGTCGCCAGCGCGCTATCAAGCATATCGCGACCATAAACTCAGTCGCCGTGCCGAGCGTAGCGGCTTGCCGGCGTATTACATCGATCGGGTCGAGATCCGTAACCAGTCGAATCTGGCGGATGAAACCATCCGCTCGGCGATGCAGATCAATCCGCGCAAGGTTCAGACTGGCGAAAGCCTGGAGGCCGGTATTCGCCGCATCTATGCACTCGAGTCGTTTGATCGGGTGACTTACCAGATTGAGGAGCGCGGCAGCGAGAATGTGCTGGTGGTCGATGCGCACCAGAAAAGCTGGGGACCGGGTTATCTCAATTTCCAGCTCGGTTTTAATGACGATTTTGAGAGTGAGTCCAACTACAACGTCGGGCTCTCTTACACCCTGACCAACATCAATCGCTGGGGTGGCGAGTGGCACAATGAGGCATCTCTGGGCACCTGGAAGCACCTGAAAACCGAGCTTTATACTCCGCTCGAACCGTCCCAGACCTATTTTGGCCAGTGGAATCTGGCCTATGACAAAGAGAGCCGCAGCCTCTATGTCGATCGTAACGAGGCGACCTTGAGTGGCAGTAAGAGCAGCAACGATTATTACTACTTTGACAGCCAGTATGGTTTCTGGTCGAGCGAGGCGCTGCTGGGCTGGAATATGCGCCCCTGGCAGCGATTGAGTATGGGGATGCAGGCCATGGTGGGCGATATCGATATCAGCAGTCTCGGTATCTCTGATATTTCGACCACCGCCTGGGGCCCCTTGCTACGGCTGGAGCACGACACACTCGATAGTCGCAATTTCCCCTATTTCGGGACCCGTTTTAGCGGCGAGGTCGGTTATCTCAATATCGGTCAGGATCAGCTCGATGGCGGCAGTCTGCATTCACAGGGCTCTACCTATGAGGTGAGCCTGATCAAGCCCTGGTCGTGGCAGCGGCACAGCCTGAATCTGCTGCTCTCCGCCGGCGGCACCCAGACCACCGAAGTGCTGCCGGTATTTGCCAAGGACCTAGGCGGCATGTTCAATCTGTCGGGCTACCAACCGCATCAGCTCTCAGGGCGCTATAGCTTGCTCGGTGGTTTGCGTTATATCTATCGTCTGGCAGATAACGACTTTGGTGCGTTCCGGCTGCCGCTCTATGTCGGTGGCTCGCTCGAGCGCGGCGGTGTGTGGGATGAAGGCGCGGATATCAGCTTCGACAGCTCGCTGACGGCGGGTTCGCTCTATATCGGCAGTGACACCTTTTTTGGCCCGTTGTTTCTCGGTGTCGGTGCCGCTCAAGGGGGGCATCAGGTGATCTATCTGCAGCTGGGCAGCACTTTCCACTAAGGGAATAGACATTTATTTAACAAATTTCACTGCCGTATCATTATTTATAACTATATGTTTATTAAATAAAAGAGTGTTTTTTATCCGCCCCTGTGTATGGGGTGGATTTTAATTAGTCGTTAAAACTTATATAGTGAGGTTCACCCTACGGGTGTCCTGCAAGGACGATCGCCGCCACGGCGACTCATAAGACCAAAGAGGAATTAGTCGTGCTTGAAACCTACCGTAAACACGTCGCAGAACGTGCCGCCGAGGGAGTGGTTGCCAAACCGCTGGATGCAGAGCAAGTTGCCGGCCTGGTTGAACTGCTCAAGACCCCCCCCGCTGGTGAAGAGAGCTTTCTGAAAGAACTGCTGTCCGAACGCATTCCCCCCGGTGTTGACGAAGCGGCTTACGTGAAGGCCGGATTCCTCACCGCCGTGGCCAAAGGGGAAACCAGTTCCCCCATCCTGTCCCGTGAAGAGGCTGTGACTCTGCTCGGCACCATGCAGGGTGGTTACAACATCCAGCCGCTGATTGATCTGCTCGATGATGCGACGCTGGCTCCACTGGCCGCCAAGGCGCTGTCCCATACCCTGCTGATGTTCGACTCTTTCCATGATATGGAAGAGAAGGTCAAGGCGGGCAACGTGTTTGCCAAGCAGGTAATGCAGTCCTGGGCTGACGCCGAGTGGTTCCTCTCCCGTCCGGCTCTGGCCGAGAAGATGACCGTGACCGTGTTCAAGGTGCCGGGAGAGACCAACACTGACGACCTGTCACCGGCACCCGATGCCTGGTCGCGTCCGGATATTCCGCTGCACGCTCTGGCCATGCTGAAGATGGCCCGTCCCGGTATCACCCCGGACAAGGACGGCACCATTGGTCCGATCAAGACCATCGACGAATTGAAGAAGAAGGGCTTCCCGCTGGCCTATGTGGGCGATGTGGTGGGGACCGGCTCTTCCCGTAAATCGGCCACCAACTCGGTGCTCTGGTTCATGGGTGATGACATTCCCCATGTGCCCAACAAGCGCGCCGGCGGCATCTGCCTCGGTGGCAAGATTGCGCCGATCTTCTTTAACACCATGGAAGATGCCGGCGCTCTGCCGATCGAAGTGGATGTTTCCAAGCTGGAAATGGGTGATGTCATCGATATCTATCCGTTTGCCGGCAAGATCACCCGTCACGGCAGTGACGAGGTGCTGGCCCAGTTTGAACTTAAAACCGATGTACTGATCGACGAAGTGCGCGCTGGTGGTCGTATTCCGCTGATTATCGGTCGCGGCCTGACCGACAAGGCACGTGAATCACTCGGTCTGCCGCACTCCGATGTGTTCCGCCGTCCGCAACCGGTGGCTGACACCGGCAAGGGTTTCACCCTGGCCCAGAAGATGGTCGGTAAAGCGTGTGGCGTGAAGGGAATTCGTCCCGGCACCTACTGCGAACCCAAGATGACCACCGTTGGTTCGCAAGATACCACCGGCCCGATGACCCGTGACGAGCTCAAAGACCTCGCCTGCCTCGGCTTCTCGGCCGATCTGGTGATGCAGTCGTTCTGCCACACGGCGGCGTATCCCAAGCCGGTTGACGTGCAGACTCACCACACCCTGCCTGATTTCATCATGAATCGTGGCGGTGTGAGCCTGCGTCCTGGCGATGGCGTTATCCACTCCTGGCTCAACCGTATGCTGCTGCCGGATACCGTGGGTACCGGTGGTGACTCTCACACCCGCTTCCCGATCGGTGTCTCCTTCCCGGCTGGCTCTGGTCTGGTCGCGTTTGCTGCCGCCACCGGCGTCATGCCGCTGGATATGCCGGAATCAGTGCTGGTGCGCTTCAAGGGCGAGCTGCAACCTGGGATCACCTTGCGTGATCTGGTGCATGCCATCCCCTATGCCGCCATCCAAAAGGGGCTGCTCACCGTTGAGAAAGCGGGCAAGAAGAACATCTTCTCCGGCCGCATTCTCGAAATCGAAGGCTTGCCGACCCTGAAGGTGGAACAGGCATTCGAGCTGGCCGACGCCAGTGCCGAGCGCTCTGCTGCAGGTTGCACCATCAAACTCGATAAAGAGCCGATCATTGAGTATCTCAACTCCAACATCGTGATGCTCAAGTGGATGCTGGCCGAAGGTTATGGCGATCCGCGTACCATCTCCCGTCGTATCAAGGGAATGGAAGAGTGGCTGGCCAACCCGACCCTGATGGAAGCGGATAAGGATGCCGAATACGCGGCCGTCATTGAGATCGATCTGGCCAGCATCAAGGAGCCGATCCTGTGTGCACCGAACGATCCGGACGATGCCCGCCTGCTCAGCACCGTGGCTGGTGACAAGATTGACGAAGTGTTCATCGGCTCGTGCATGACCAACATCGGTCACTTCCGCGCGGCCGGTAAGCTGCTTGGCAAGTTCACTGGCCAACTGCCGACTCGCATGTGGATTGCACCGCCGACCAAGATGGACAAAGACCAGCTGACTGAAGAGGGCTACTATGGCATCTTCGGCCGCGTCGGTGCCCGTATTGAAATCCCGGGCTGCTCTCTGTGCATGGGTAACCAGGCGCGGGTAGCGGATGAAGCGACCGTGGTCTCTACCTCGACCCGTAACTTCCCGAACCGTCTGGGCAAGGGCGCCAACGTCTATCTGGCTTCTGCCGAGCTTGCCGCTGTGGCTGCCATTCTGGGCAAGATACCGACCCCGGAAGAGTACCTGCATTACGCCAAGGAGCTCGACGCCACTGCCGCCGACACCTATCGCTACCTGAACTTCAACGAGATTGCTTTCTACACCCAGAAAGCTGACGCGGTGATCTTGCAGCAAGCGGTCTAAGTGTGCTGATAAACGAAAAACCGGCCTGCGGGCCGGTTTTTTTATGCGCGTTCAATCAATTTGAAGCAGATGACATACAGGGGCGGCAGCTGAGGGTAGATGCTGCGGATCACTGCTTTAAGCTCGTCCAGCGTCATGTTCTCCTGGCGGGCATGCTCGTCGTTGAGCTGATCGAAGGCGATGGGCGTAACGGACAGCACTTCGATCGTGCCGAACGGTTGCTGCTCGGGGTTGGTGAACAGCGCCAGCCGTTGGCCTGGCTGCCAGTTTGCTTCGCTTTCGTCACGGATGGTGATGGTTTTGCGCCCGGACTGGATATCGGCCACGAAGCGGCTGTAAAAGGTAAACACGGGATAAGACATGGGGCAGCGTTCCTTGGGTTACAGTTCGAGGTAGGCCTTGAGTGCGGCGGCGTCTTTGACCCGCAGCTGGCCATCGCGTTTTTCAATCAGCCCTTGCTCGACAAGATCGTTAACGGCGCGGCGATAGACCCGCTCTGTGGTTCCGAACCGCGCGGCCTCGTGGGCACACAGCCGCGACCCCAGCATGGGTGTGCGCTGATGCTCGCGCCACAGTTCAAAGGCAATGTTATAGGCGATGGGGTGTAGCAGGCGGCTGGTGGCAATATCGAGGGAATCCAGATAATCGCTGGCCAGCGCGCAGCTGAAAAACAGCAGCAGCTCGGGCTCTTGCTGCAGCTGCTGGCTAAGCAGGCTGGCATCAATCACATCAGCATCAAGCTCGCTGCGAGCCTCTACGCTCCACTGGATCGGTGTGCTGCCAAACAGCTCCATCTCGCCAAACAGCTGATGGTGGCACTCAACCTCACCGAGCTGAAAGACCCGGCCACTGGCCACGCCCGAATAAAGAGCAATCCGGCCAGTGGGAACCAGCAACAGCTCTTCGAGCGGATCGCCCTGGCGCATCATTCGCTCGCCGGGCAGAAAGCGCCGTCGATAGAGACTGCAGCGCTCCAGCAACCGGTCAAAACGCGGTTGCAGGAGCGTCAGTTGTGCGCCAAAGCGCTGGTTAGGGTAGGGCGTTCGCTGCATCTCAAGACTCTGGCAACGGGATCGGTCGTCAGGTTAGCAGGCTGTATGGACGCCGCCTAGTGTCAGCAGGTCAAGGCCCGCAGGGCGGCTGCAATCGCGTAGTGCTCGCCCGCCATCATCCGCCCCTCGGCGGCGGCATAATCGGCCACGCCCTCCTGCACTCCTTGCTGCCAGGCCACCACGTTACACAGCACGCTGGCAACCCGCACCTTACGGTAGCGGCCCACCACCATCAGCGCGCCGCTCTCCATGTCAGCAGCCAGAGTCCCCAGTTTGTGCCACTGCTCGCACACCGCCTGCTCATCATCGCGATAGAAGCCATCATGAGAGCGCACGAGTCCGTGATGGACCCGGTGCGGGCACTCAGCCAGCGCATCGAGCAGACGCTGCTGCAGCGCAAGGTCTGCGCAGGCCGGGTACTCAGCCGGCAGATAGGCCAGTGAGGCGCCGTCATGGCGCACAGCCCCCTCGACCACCACCAGATCGCCCAGTGCTATGTGTGGCTGCAAACTGCCGGCAGAGCCGACTCGCACCAGCTGCTTGGCGCCGCTTTGGGCCAGCTCTTCAAGCGCGATGATGGCGGAAGGGGCGCCGATCCCGGTGCTGCAGACGGTGATGGGCTGACCCTGATAGTGGCCGCCAAGCAGCCGAAACTCACGGTTATGACCTATCAGGGTCGGGTTATCCAGCAGTGTTCCGATACGGTCAACCCGGGCCGGGTCACCACACACGATCACCCGCTCGGCGATCTGCTCGGGCTGGCATTGCAGATGGGCTAGCAGGCTCATGCGCAGGCCTCCTCGGCAGGACGGCGGGTGGAAGCAATCCACATCCGGGTGCCGTTGGCGGCGATAAAGAGCAGGATCAGGTATTCCAGGGACATGGCGTAAACCCCCTGAGCGGCATAGACACCGACACTGATGATGTTGATGACCACCCACAGGATCCAGTTTTCCACATATTTGCGGGTCATCAGGATCTGGGCCACGACAGAGAGCACGGTGATGGCGGCATCCCAGAAGGGGAAGGCATCCGGCTGTGGAGAGGGTGGGGTGAGTCCGGCGCCAAACAGATTGAGCAAGCCCACCGAGGTGCGTGCCAGCGCGGCAAATACCGGATCAATAAAGAGGGCCAGCAAGGCGATGGCGATGACCGAGGCGATGCTGGTGGTCACCAGCTTGTTGCGCGGCAGCCAGCGGATGGCGAGGGCATCACCCTGCTCGTTAGCGGGGTGGGTCCAGGCATACCAGCCATAGACGTTGGCGCAAAAGAAGAACAGTTGCAGCAGAAGCAGCCCGTAGAGCTGGATCTGGAAGAAGATGATGGCAAACAGGGTGACGTTGATAAGACCAAACGGATAGTTGATGGTCTTCTCGAGGCTGGCAAACCAGATGCACAGCAGACCGAACAGGGTGCCGACGGCCTCAATCCAGGACATGGCGTAGCCGCCTTCGCCCAGCGGAATGGTGACCAGGGTATTGCTGATATCAAACCAGGACATGGGATGCTCCTTGCGACGTGAGGTAATGTCGGACCCATTGTAGGGAGGCGCGCAAGGAGAGGGGCATGACATTTGTCCGCCTATGGCGGAGCCGCAGCACAAGATTGTGAGGAGATAACTGATTCAAAAGGATGGTGCGGAAGGAGAGACTCGAACTCTCACGCCTAGGCGCCAGAACCTAAATCTGGTGCGTCTACCAATTTCGCCACTTCCGCAGGAAAGATGGTGGCTATGACGGGATTCGAACCTGTGACCCCCGCATTATGAGTGCGATGCTCTAACCAACTGAGCTACATAGCCATGTGCTAGCGGCAGGTGCCGAAAGCAGGATGAGTTGCTTGCCTTGGCAGACAAACAGAAATATGGCTGGGGTACTAGGATTCGAACCTAGGGATGGCGGGATCAAAACCCGCTGCCTTACCGCTTGGCGATACCCCAACAGCGACTGCGGCCGAAACCGAAGTGCTTGGAAAATGGCTGGGGTACTAGGATTCGAACCTAGGGATGGCGGGATCAAAACCCGCTGCCTTACCGCTTGGCGATACCCCAGCAGAAAATGGTGGCTATGACGGGATTCGAACCTGTGACCCCCGCATTATGAGTGCGATGCTCTAACCAACTGAGCTACATAGCCGGAAGATGGCTGGGGTACTAGGATTCGAACCTAGGGATGGCGGGATCAAAACCCGCTGCCTTACCGCTTGGCGATACCCCAACAGCAACCACGGTATACACCGAAGCGCTTTGAAAAATGGCTGGGGTACTAGGATTCGAACCTAGGAATGGCGGGATCAAAACCCGCTGCCTTACCGCTTGGCGATACCCCAGCAGAGATGGTGGCTATGACGGGATTCGAACCTGTGACCCCCGCATTATGAGTGCGATGCTCTAACCAACTGAGCTACATAGCCATCACTGCGACAGAACGAGATAGCTCGTCACTGTGCGGCGAGATTATGCGGATCACGCCTTGGGGCGTCAACCCTTTTTTCCCAGAAAAGCCGAAAAGCAGTGTGTTTGGCCAGTTCTTGTCCTGTGTTGCACAAAACCCCGACAATTCACACTTTTGCGAGTACTGAAGAGGGGCAGACAACAGATAGAAAAAGGGCCGGCAGTACCGGCCCCAGAGGGATTAGACGTTGAACAGGAAGTTCATCACGTCGCCATCTTTGACGATGTAATCCTTGCCTTCTGCGCGCATCTTGCCGGCTTCCTTGGCGCCTTGTTCACCCTTGTACTGGATGAAATCTTCAAAGGCGATGGTCTGGGCACGGATAAAGCCCTTTTCGAAGTCGGTGTGGATCTTGCCAGCTGCTTGCGGTGCGGTGGCGCCAACCGGGATGGTCCAAGCACGCACTTCCTTCACGCCAGCGGTGAAGTAGGTTTGCAGGTTGAGCAGGGTGTAACCGGAACGAATGACACGGTTCAGACCCGGCTCTTCGATACCGAGTTCGGCCATGAAATCGGCACGGTCGGCATCGTCCAGCTCAGCGATGTCAGATTCGATGGCGCAGCAAACCGGCACCACCACCGCGCCTTCGGCCGCAGCGATGTCACGAACGCGATCAAGGTAGGGGTTGTTTTCAAAACCGTCTTCGGCCACGTTGGCGATATACATGGTGGGCTTGAGGGTCAGGAAGTTGAAGTAGGCAATGGCCGCCAGCTCTTCCTTGGAGAGACCCAGACCACGGATCATCTTGCCCTCTTCCAGGCCAACCTTGACCTTCTCGAGCACTTCGACTTCAAACTTGGCATCCTTGTCACCACCCTTGGCGCGCTTGGCTTGGCGCAAAATGGCGCGCTCACAGGCTTCCAGGTCAGACAGGGCCAGTTCGGTGTTGATCACTTCGATGTCGTCGGCCGGGGATACCTTGCCGGCAACGTGGATGATGTTCTCATCTTCGAAGCAGCGCACTACGTGACCGATGGCGTCGGTTTCACGAATGTTGGCCAAGAACTGGTTACCCAGACCTTCACCCTTGGAGGCGCCTGCCACCAGGCCGGCGATATCGACGAACTCCATGGTAGTCGGCACGCAGCGCTGGGGTTTGACGATCTCGGCCAGTTGATCCATCCGCAGATCCGGTACCGGAACGACGCCGGTGTTCGGCTCGATGGTGCAGAACGGGAAGTTGGCGGCTTCGATACCGGCCTTGGTCAGCGCATTGAACAGGGTGGACTTGCCCACGTTGGGCAGACCCACGATACCGCATTTAAAACCCATGGTCGTTTACCTTACTTGATTGATTCGGTTAATCGGCTCAGCCGGCTTTGAAGCTGTGCAGCCGGTTCATGGCCTTGGTCATGTCCTGTTTGAACAGGATGTCGGTGGCGCGCAGGGATTCATCCAGCGCAGCATCGATCAGTTCCTGCTCTTTGGCGGGAGCCTTGGTCAGCACAAAGCCGGCCACCAGCTCCTTGCTGCCGGGATGGCCTATCCCCAGACGCAGCCGATAGAAATTGTTGTTATTGCCCAGCTTGGCAATGATGTCTTTCAGTCCATTATGGCCCCCGTGACCACCACCCTGCTTGAATTTGGCAATGCCGGGCGGCAGGTCAAGCTCATCATGGGCGACCAGGATCGCTTCTGGCTCAATCTGGTAGAAGCGTGCCAGTGCGGCCACCGCCTTGCCCGACAAATTCATAAACGTGTCTGGGACCAGCAGTCGTACGTCCTGTCCATCCACCTGCAAGCGAGCGGTCATGCCGAAGAACTTGGGCTCTTCACGCAGGCTGACATTGTGCCAGCGCGCCAACTGCTCGACGTACCAAGCGCCGGCATTGTGGCGCGTTTTGGCATATTCCGGGCCGGGATTACCGAGGCCCACAATCAGTTTGATCTGGCTGGTCACGCGTTCACTCTTTACTTTCACATTGGATTGCACGAAGGCATGCAGGGGAGTGCCCGAAGGCAAGAGGCGTATTCTAGCCGCGGGGCGGTGATCTCTCAACCAACCACCGCCCATGCGGCTGTGATCAGGGGTGACGCAGCAGGGTAACAGTCTCGTCTGGCAATGCAGTCAGCTGGCTACGTGCACTGCGCACATAGTCGGTGAAGGCGGCAGCGTCAGTGCCGCAGCCTACGCCGTCAGCCTTGCAGTCGAGCGCTTGGCCCTGATAGCTGGCGATGGCCTTGTCACCTTCCCGTTGCAGGGCGGTGACCGGGAACGCGGTCAGCGTGCCATTGACCAGTGCCAGATCAACCCGCTCGGCTCCCGGCTGCTGCTGGGCACGATAGACGGCATCCCACCCGTCGTTGCCGTTGGCGCAGTAGGCGTTCATGGCCACGCGATAGCGCACGTCATCTTCCAGTGCCTGCCACTGGCCATTGTGATTGAGCCACTCCAGCTGGGTCAGCTTGCCCGCTTTGCCGGCGTCGGTTTCCTGGAAGGTGTAGCGCAGGTGGCTGGCATAGGGGAATTTACCCGCATGGGAGCCTGAGGGCAGGGTGGCGGTGACGGTTTCGCTGATGAGGGCGCGCAGGTCAGAGCCCTTCAGGCTCAGTACCGACATCTGGTTTTTAAACGGCAGCAGGGTGAGGGCAGCGTCGCCTTCACGCCACTCGCCTGCGGCGATGCTGGCCCGCACACCGCCCACGGCGGTGATGGCGATATCCACCGGCTTGCCAATCACGGCTTGTACCGGGGCGCTGTTACTCCACCAGTATTGGGACTCGGCGACCAGAGGAGCTACGTCAGAGCCATGCTCGTCACTCTTGTCATCACCGGGACGACGCGGGTTGGCCAAGTCTGTCGGTACGCTGGCAATGACCTTGCCAAACGCCTTCTCCAGCGCCGGCTTGTAGTTGCTATCAATGACGCCGCGCAGACGGGCATCTTCGTCCACTCGCTCGATGTTGTGTTGCTGATCGATAAAGCTGGTGACCTTGTTGTGCTGATCGTCGCCCAGCGGGTGTTGATGAGCGGCATCGCTATAAAAATCGTTGCTGGCGAGCAAGGTATTGTTGCCATCGCATTCGGTCACGGCACCTTGGCCGTTAAAGGTCACCTTCACTTCACCCATGGCTTCGGCATAGGCGCCGGCCTGAACCACGCAGGTTTCTCCGACTCCGTCCGGATTGGTCACCATCTGGGCATACTGGGTGGCACTCTTGCCCATGCCGAGGTTGCTGAAGTCACCGAGCAGACTGTGGGAGTGGCCACCAACGATCACGTCGATGCCGTTTACCTTGGCGGCGAGGTCGAGGTCACGCTGATTGCCGATGTGGGTCAGCAGTACCACCTTGTTGACGCCGTGGGCCTTCAAGTTGTCGATGGTGGCCTGTGCGGTGGCCACTTCCTTGGCAAAGTGCAGTTTGCCGGTATTGGGTGCGATGTCTGGCATATCCTCCAGCACCAGACCTACCACGGCCACAATCTGTTTGCCGGCCGGCAGGTTCTCAAGGTTGGCGACCGGGGTTTTCTGATTACCATCAAAGGCAAACAGCACATAGGGCTTGAGATTGGTCGCCGCCTTCAAATCCGGATCCTGGCTGGTATCGACGTTGGCCGCCAGCACCGGGAAGTTCACCGCCTTGATAAAGCGGGCCAGTTTCTGGTTGGTCAGATCGAACTCGTGGTTACCGAGCGCCATGGCGTCAAGGCCAAATTGGCTCAGCAGGTCGGCATTGGCCATTCCTTCATTGAGCTTGAAATAACCACTGCCTTGCCAGGCATCCCCGCCGTGCAGGGTCAGCAGAGCCTGATTTTGGCGCTGGGCATCGGCTTGCATGGCCTTGGTCATGGTCAACAGCCGGGGGTATCCGCCAAAACGCGTGTAGAGCGTGTCTCCCTGCTTGTTCCCGTCGACATTCAGCGCCGGGTTACTGATGGTGGCGTTGACCGGATCGAACTGGGAATGGGTGTCATTCATGTGGGCAATATTGAGCACAAAGCTGTGCTCTTCTTTGCCCTGCTGGCAGGCAAACAGCAAGCTGCACAGGGTTGCGACAAGCAGGGGGCGGGATGGAAACATGGCGTACTTCCTCACGGCCTTAACAATTAACGGGGAAAAGGGAGGTCGATAATAACGCATCAGAAAAGCGAAAACCGCCCTCAGGCGGTTTTCGTTAGAATCTTTTTATCAATGCTCAAACATGGCAGAGATAGATTCTTCATTACTGATGCGGCGAATGGCTTCAGCCAGCATGGAGGCCAGGCTCAGTTGCTTAACCTTGCCGATAGCCTTCATCTCTTCGGTCAGCGGGATCGAGTCAGTGATAATTACTTCGTCAATCACGGAGTCCTTGATATTTTCCAGTGCATTACCGGAGAAGATCGGGTGAGTGGCATAGGCAAACACGCGCTTGGCTCCGCGCTCTTTCAGCGCTTCGGCAGCCTTGCACAGGGTACCGCCGGTATCGATCATGTCATCAACGATGATGCAGTCGCGATCCGCCACGTCGCCGATCAGGTGCATGACCTGGGAGACGTTGGCGCGCGGACGGCGCTTGTCGATGATGGCGATGTCGGTGTCATCCAGCAGCTTGGCGATAGCACGGGCACGAACCACGCCGCCGATGTCCGGAGAGACCACCACCGGTGACTCCAGGTTTTTGACCAGCATGTCTTCGAGCAGCACCGGGCTGCCAAACACGTTGTCCACCGGCACATCAAAGAATCCCTGGATCTGTTCAGCGTGCAGATCCACGGTCAGTACGCGGTCAACCCCGACACTGGAGAGGAAGTCAGCGACTACCTTGGCAGTGATGGGCACCCGGGCAGAACGCACGCGGCGGTCCTGACGGGCATAGCCGAAGTAGGGAATCACGGCGGTGATCCGGCCGGCAGAAGCACGACGCAGCGCATCCACCATCACGATCAACTCCATCAGGTTGTCGTTGGTCGGGGCACAGGTGGATTGAATGATGAAGATATCGCCACCGCGTACATTCTCGTTGATTTGTACGCTGATCTCGCCGTCGCTAAAGCGACCTACGGCAGCATTGCCGAGCTTGATAAAGAGGCGGTCTGCGATCTTCTGAGCCAGCTCCGGTGTAGCGTTACCGGCAAAGAGCTTCATGTCAGGCACGGTTTGAAACCTCAGGGTTGCATCCAGTAGTGGGGGTGGACTTGTGGTCCAATCATTCGGGGCAAACGATTCATCAAGCTGACGAACCAACAGCCTGGCCTGGGAAATGGACCGCTCACAGTTTAACCGATTGTGAGCCCCGCCGCGACGCCTTCACGAACCTGTTGCAAGGTGTTGGCCAGAGGTGATATGTTCACGCCCTTGGCGACAAACCCCGCCAACCCGTCCGGCAGTTTTGCCAACACTTCCCGAGCCAGGCTCTCGTCTTCGAATGCTGCGAAGACGCAGGCTCCAGTGCCCGTCATTCTTGACGGCGCGTATTCTAGCAACCAGCCGAGCGCATTGGCAACCTCGGGGTGGCGCTTTTTGACAAGCCCTTCGCAATCGTTTTTCCACTCTCCTGCCAACAAATCCTGCAATCCCATTTTGGGGGTATTTCTCGGCAGATCCGGATCCTTGAAAATGGCGGCGGTGGCTACATGGCAATCGGGTTTCACCACCAGATACCAGCGTTCGGGCAAGGTGACAGGCTGTAATTTTTCCCCCACGCCTTCGGCAAAGGCCGCTACACCCCGAACAAATACCGGCACGTCGGCACCCAGCGCGACACCCATTGCAGCCAGCGCTTCGGTATCGAGGCCCGCGTGCCAGAGCTCATTGAGTGCGACCAGTGTCGTCGCCGCGTCCGATGAGCCGCCACCAATTCCGCCCCCCATCGGCAGCCGCTTGGTCAGCGTGATCCGCGCGCCTTTGGGGCTTGGGAGCCTTGCCTGCAACATGCGGGCGGCGCGGATAATCAGATTCTCTTCATCCGGCACACCCGGCAGGGCCGGAGAGAGGGTCAGCTCTAACGATCCGTCCAGCACCTCAACGTGCAGGGTGTCGCCATGCTCGAGGAAGATGAACAGGGTTTGCAGCTCGTGGTAGCCGTCAGGACGGCGGCCATTGACGTGCAAAAACAGGTTCAGCTTGGCGGGTGCCGGCCAGGCAGTGGCACTCATTTCAGGCTCCACTCGTTGACTTGCAGCTTGATGCGGGTGCCCTCACCTTGCAGTGACAGCTGTTGCGGCAGGCGATAGCCATCCTGATCCTGATAACTCTGATAATCAATTTGCCAGTCGCCATCTTTCACGCTAGCCAGGCTCTGGTCTGGATTGAGGGTGAAATCGGCCGAGCCGGGTAGCCCTTTAATCCAGAGCGGCAGGCCGTCGATGGGGAGATCCCAGCCGGTCAGCTCATAAACCAGTTCACTGGCATTGTCGCTCTGATGCACCTTGCCTTCCCGATCCACCAAGGTGAGCTGGCCATGCTGGCGAGTCAGCTCGAGGATGTGGGTCCCAATCAGGCTGGTCAGATTGAGGCGGTAGTCATCCCCATCCTGCTGCCAGTTGAGGCGGGCGCTGCCCTTCTCCTTAGCGGTGATGATGGCCAGTTTGCCCGAGAGCTGCCAATGGTTCAGTTGCTCAAGACGAGTGCGCTCCTGAGTCCAGTTGACTTGTGAGCGCTGGGGTTGAGGTGTGGTAACACAGCCGGTGGCCAACAAGGCGGCAACCAGCAGAAGAAAACGAAAACGCACGCTAATCTGCTCCGGATGGGAATTTGCCACAGTATAAGTGGCAGCTCAGTTGCTTTTAAAGGGGCGCCCTTTCCCGTAGAATTGATGACCCTGATATTGTCCTGTTTCAAGGATTATCCGACTGTCCCATGAGTCTGCTTGCGCTAGGAATTAACCACAAGACGGCCAGTGTCTCCCTGCGTGAGCGGGTAGCATTCGGGCCTGACAGCATCAAGCAGGCGGTGCACGAGCTGGTGCAACAGCCTGGGGTCAACGAGGCGGTGATCGTCTCGACCTGTAACCGTACCGAACTCTATTGCAACCTCGAGTCGGGCCAGGGTGAGCAGGTATTGCAGTGGCTGCAGCAGTTCCATGCCCTCGAGGCAGGCGAGCTGGCCAATGCGATTTATACCCATCATGACGAAGAGGCGGTGCGGCACCTGATGCGCGTCTCTTGCGGGCTGGACTCCCTGGTGTTGGGAGAGCCGCAGATCCTCGGCCAGATCAAGCAGTCTTACAACACGTCGCAGCAGGAAGGCGGCCTCAAGGCGATTCTGGAGCGGTTGTTCCAGAAGGCGTTTTCGGTGGCCAAACGGGTGCGAACTGACACCGAAATCGGTGCCAGTGCGGTGTCGGTGGCATTTGCTGCCGTGACGCTGGCGCGCCAGATTTTCCCCGACTTGTCGCAAACCCGGGTACTGCTGGTGGGTGCCGGCGAGACCATCGAGCTGGTGGCCCGTCATCTGTATGAGCAGAACGTGACCCGGATGATGGTGGCAAATCGAACCCTGCAGCGTGCCCAAGGGTTGGCGCAGGCGTTTGGTGCCCAGGTGATGACGCTGGATGCGATTCCTGAGCACCTGCACGAAGCGGATATTGTGATCAGCTCGACGGCGAGCCCGCTGCCGATTATCGGCAAGGGGATGGTCGAGCGGGCGCTCAAGCAGCGTCGCCACCGGCCTATGTTCCTGGTGGACATCGCAGTGCCGCGTGATATCGAGGCCGAAGTTAACGAGCTCTCCGATGCATACCTCTACACGGTCGATGACCTGCAGGGGATCATCGAGCAAAACCTCGAAGCGCGCCGCCGCGCTGCCCAGCAGGCAGAGCGTATCGTGCTCGAGGAGCGCGACGAGTTCATGGGTTGGTTCCGCTCGCTGCATGCGGTTGACCTTATCCGGGATTACCGCCAGCAGGCGCAACGGCATGCCGATGACGAGCTGGTGCGTGCCTTGCAAGGGCTGCAACAGGGCGAATCGCCTGAGGCTGCCCTGCGTCAGCTGGCTCACCGGCTGACCAACAAACTGATTCATGCTCCGACCCAGGCGCTGCGCGATGCCGGCCAGCAAGGGGATCAGGAGCGCTTGGCCCTGCTGCGAAGTGCCCTCGGCCTGCAGCAGGAGTGACCTTGCGGCCATTCTTGGCCATATCTAATTTTTTCGAGAGAACCATGCATCCGTCAGTGATCCGCAAACTGGAGGGGCTCATCGAGCGCCACGAAGAAGTTCAGGCCCTGCTCGGCGAGCCCGATGTCATCAACGATCAGGATCGCTATCGCGGTCTGACCCGCGAATACTCCCAACTTGAGGAGATCGTGACCGGCGTGCGCCGCTACCGTCAGGCCGAAGAGGACCTCGAAACCACCAAGCTGATGCTGGAAGAGGATGATCCCGAACTGCGTCAGATGGCGCAAGAGGAGCTGCCAGAGGCGAAGGCCAATCTGGAAACGCTGGAGCAGGAGCTGCAGATCCTGCTGCTGCCCAAGGATCCCAAAGATGACAACAACTGCTATCTGGAAATCCGCGCCGGCGCCGGTGGCGATGAAGCCGCGATCTTTGCTGGCGACCTCTATCGCATGTATTCCCGTTATGCCGAGCGCCAAGGCTGGCGTATCAGCATCGTCAGCTGCAACGATGGCGAGCACGGCGGCTACAAAGAGGTGATTGCCAAGGTCGATGGCGAGCATGTGTACGGTCGCCTCAAGTTTGAATCCGGCGGCCACCGGGTGCAACGAGTCCCCGAAACCGAGTCGCAAGGGCGGATCCATACCTCGGCCTGCACCGTGGCGGTGTTGCCCGAAGTGCCGGAAGCCGAGCAGATCGAGATCAATCCGGCGGATTTGAAGGTTGACACTTTCCGTGCCTCCGGGGCTGGCGGCCAGCACATCAACAAGACCGATTCGGCCATCCGGATTACCCACCTCCCGTCCGGGTTGGTGGTGGAGTGCCAGGACGAGCGCTCCCAGCACAAGAACCGCGCCAAGGCGATGGCGGTGCTCTCTGCCCGTCTGCAGGCCGCCGAGGATGAACGCCACCGCGCCGCCGAGCAGAGCACCCGTCGCAATCTGGTCGGCTCGGGGGATCGCTCTGAGCGCATTCGCACCTACAACTACCCGCAAGGACGTTTGTCGGAGCACCGCATCAACCTGACCCTCTACCGCCTGACCGAGATTCTGGAAGGGGATCTCGACTGCGTGATCGTGCCGCTGGTACAGGAGTATCAGGCCGATCAGCTGGCCGCGCTGGCGGAAAACAACTGATGCAGATTGGGCAGGCGCGCGCCTGGTTGCTGGCCGAGCTGGCGGGTGGCGAATCGCCCCGTGCCGATGCCGATGTGCTGCTGTGCCATCTGCTTGGTTGCGACCGCGGCTATCTGATGACCTGGCCCGAGCGCGAGCTGACCCCTTTGCAGCATCAGACGCTGGTGCAGTGGCTGGCGCGCCGCCAAGCCGGTGAGCCAGTGGCTCATATCATTGGCGTGCGCGAGTTCTGGTCTTTGCCGCTGAATGTCACCCCCGCGACTTTGATTCCGCGTCCGGACACCGAAGTGCTGGTCGAACAAGCGCTGGCGCGTCTGCCGGCAACGGCGGCCCGGGTGCTGGATTTGGGCACCGGCACCGGTGCCATTGCGCTGGCTATCAAGTCGGAGCGGCCACACGACGAGGTGTGGGCGGTTGATGCGTCGGCAGATGCCGTCGCTCTGGCACGGCAAAACAGCGCACAGTTGCAGCTGCCGCTTACCCTGCGTCACGGCTCCTGGTTTGCGCCGCTGGGTGATGCCGGCCCCTTTGATTTGATTGTCTCCAACCCCCCCTATATAGATGCGAGCGACCCCCATTTGGGCCAGGGAGATGTACGCTTTGAGCCGCTCAGCGCGCTGGTCGCCGCTGACGAAGGGCTGGCCGATTTGCGCCATATCATTGATGTGGCTCGTCTTCATCTTGCTGAAAACGGCTGGTTACTGCTGGAACACGGCTGGCAGCAGGGCGATGCTGTGCGCCAGCTGTTGGCTGATGCAGGCTATCAGGCGGTGGAGACGGTGCGCGACTACGGCGACAATGATCGGGTCACGCTGGGGCGCTGGTCTGCCCGACGTTGAGGGCGCGATTGCCGCTAGTATCACTACTGCCAATGTCAACCTCAGATACCCATTTTGCGAGGCAGCCGTGAATAACGCTGTCTGTAACTGGCTGACCATTCACCTCGAATATATCCTTTTGAGGCTCATCTGTTTCCCCGCTTACTGCTGCCCGCAACCAGAGGTGCAGTCCCGTCGAGTAAGGAGGCAATGGAGGCTAAGGCCGCCTGATAGGCGGTATCAATAACAGCTGTAGCATGCAGCTGAGGCAATGATGAAAATAGTGCACATAGACGAATGGACCGATTTCGACACCGAGGCGATTGCCGATCTGGCATTGTCGGTGGCCGATGAGGTTTATGGTAATGACAGCGCCTTGTTTGGGCAGGCTCGCCTGACCGAGCTGAGCCACCGGCTGGAGAAGACGCTGCAGGCCAACGATGCCAGCGAAGGGCGCCGGCAACTGCTCGGTTTGCTCTATCGCGAGCTCGGGTTCAGTGGTGACTGGCAGGACTATTTCGCCCCCGGCCACTGTAATCTCGATGCCGTGTTGCAAAACCGGCGCGGCATTCCGGTTAGCTTAGGCATTGTGTTGATGCAACTGGGGCGTGATTTGGGCCTGCAGGTGCATGGCATCTGCTTTCCCGGCCATTTTCTGGTCTGCTTTATCGAGGCCGGTCAACCCGTCTATGTGGATCCTTTCAATGGAGAAGAGCTGTCACTGCATCAAGTAGAGTTGCTGCTACGCGGCGCACTCGGTAATCTTGCCACCCTCAGCAGCCATTATCTGAAACCTTCCAGCCATTGGGAGATCATTGAGCGATTGCTTAATGTCTGTAAGGCTGCGTTGCTGCGCGAGAATCGTATGACCGAAGCACTGCGCTGCAGCGAGCTGCTGCTGCGCATGAAACCGGGTGATCCGCTCGAAACCCGCGATCGCGGTTTTATTTACGAGCAGCTCGAATGCCCGCAATTTGCGGCAGACGATTTTGAATACTTTATTGAACAGTGTCCGGACGATCCGGTGGCCGACATGCTGCGCCTGCAGCTGCAGACCCTCGACCTTCGTCCCAGAATCCTCCATTAAGGAACCGTGATGGAACAGAAAACCGTCAAGATCAATGGGCTTGAAGTGGCCAACGACAAGCCGTTCGTGCTGTTTGGCGGCATGAACGTGCTGGAGTCGCGCGATATGGCGATGGCCGTGTGCGAACGTTATGTAGAAGTGACCACCAAGCTGGGTATTCCGTTCGTGTTCAAGGCCAGCTGGGACAAGGCCAACCGCTCTTCCATCCACTCCTATCGGGGGCCGGGTCTGGAAGAGGGGATGAAGATTTTCCAGGAGCTCAAAGCGACCTTCGGTATGCCGGTGATCTCTGATCTGCACGAGCCGTGGCAAGCCAAACCGGTGGCCGAGGTGGTGGACGTGATCCAGTTGCCGGCTTTCCTGGCGCGCCAGACCGATCTGGTGGAGGCGATGGCCCGCACCGGTAACGTCATTAACATCAAGAAGCCGCAGTTCCTGAGCCCCAGCCAGATGAAGAACATCACCGAGAAGTTCGAAGAGTGCGGCAACGAGCGCCTCATTCTGTGCGAACGCGGTGTGAACTTCGGCTACGACAATCTGGTGGTCGACATGCTGGGCTTTGGTGTGATGCAGCGCAGTACTGGCGGCTATCCGGTGATTTTCGACGTGACCCACTCCCTGCAGTGCCGCGATCCGCTGGGTGCCGCCTCCGGTGGTCGCCGTGATCAGGTGACCGAACTGGCCCGTGCAGGTATGGCTATCGGTCTGGCGGGGCTGTTTATCGAGTCTCACCCCGATCCCAAGGCGGCCCGTTGTGATGGCCCGAGCGCCCTGCCGCTGGAGAAGTTGGAAGGGTTCTTGCGTCAGATGAAAGCGGTCGATGATCTGGTTAAGAACTTCGAGCCGCTCGATACCGCTTCCTGATCTGCCGATTCTGATCGTCATAGCATCAATGCCCCGCACTGCGGGGCATTTGCATTTTTATATCTCTTCGGAGGTGTTTTTCTTGGCAGATAAAAATAATCAAAGACCAAACATGTGGTGGTTGCCGTGGTGTTAATGTTGTTAAATCTGTTGCGTGATTGATGTCGCTAAAATGTCTTTTTTTAACATGTAAAAGTAGCGCCTGTTGTGATGAGTGAACGGCATGATTCGGGCAGAGCAGGTATATCGCCGCGAATGCTGCATCCGTATTTCTTGCCATGACACAACACATTCTATTAATGACAGGACGTTAAGCATCATGAGCAAGAAAATAGTCAGCAGCCTCTACTTTCAGGTGTTGTTAGCCATTACATGCGGGGTCATCCTCGGGCACATATATCCGGATCTTGGCACCGACATGAAACCGCTCGGCGATGGGTTCGTGAAACTGATCAAGATGGTCATCGCACCGGTCATCTTCTGTACCGTGGTCACCGGCATTGCCGGCATGGAAAACATGAAGGCCATCGGCCGCACCGGCGCCATTGCGCTGCTCTATTTTGAAGTTGTCAGCACCATCGCCCTCATCATCGGGCTGTGTGTGGTTAACCTGTTGCAGCCGGGCTCGGGCATGCATGTCGATGCTGCGACGCTCGATACCAGCGGGATTGCCGCTTATACGGCGCAGGCAAAACAGCAAGGCATTGTGGCGTTCCTGCTGGATGTGATCCCAGCCAGCGTGATCGGCGCCTTTGCCAGCGGAAACATTCTGCAGGTGTTGCTGTTTGCCGTACTGTTTGGCTTCTCACTGCATCATGCTGGTGAAAAGGGCCAGCTGGTGTTCAACGTGATTGAGAGCTTCTCCCAAGCCATCTTCGGCATTATCAACATGATCATGCGTCTGGCTCCTATTGGCGCCTTCGGTGCCATGGCCTTTACCATCGGCAAATACGGCGTTGGCTCGCTGGTGCAACTGGGCCAGCTGATCATTTGTTTCTACATCACCTGCCTGTTGTTTGTGTTTCTGGTGCTGGGTTCGATTGCGCGTGCCTGTGGTTTTAGCATCGTGCGCTTTATCCGCTACATCCGTGAAGAGTTGCTGATCGTGCTGGGTACCTCTTCTTCCGAATCGGTGCTGCCGCGCATGCTGACCAAGATGGAGCAACTGGGCTGCAAGAAATCGGTGGTGGGTCTGGTGATCCCGACCGGCTACTCGTTCAACTTGGATGGCACCTCTATCTACCTGACCATGGCGGCCATATTCATTGCCCAAGCCACCGATACGCCGCTGGATCTGTTCCATCAGATCACCCTGCTGCTGGTGCTGCTCATCTCCTCCAAGGGGGCCGCCGGTGTCACCGGCAGTGGTTTCATCGTGCTGGCGGCGACCATTTCGGCGGTGGGTCACCTGCCTGTGGCCGGTCTGGCGCTGATCTTGGGGATTGACCGTTTCATGTCAGAAGCGCGCGCCCTGACCAACTTAGTGGGTAACGGCGTCGCCACCGTGGTCGTGGCCCGTTGGTGTGGTCAGCTCGATAGCCAGCAGTTGCATGCCGAGCTGAATGCCTCCGGTAACGCGTCTGCGGCAGGCTCACTTGAGCGTCAAGGCAGCGATGCCTGATTGAACCGTGCCGGCCCTTGCGCCGGCACTTTCCTCTCCAGCCGCCGGCTCTGGCGGCTATCCGGTTGTTCTGTCGCCACTTTCCCCCGCAGTTTGCCGCTACGCTTGCTTTTGTCTTTCCCGCGAATATGGGAAACTAGGCCGCTTGAAGGAGACACATGGCATGCGGCTATTTACCCTGATTCTGCTGGCCCTGCTCGGCGGGCTGCAATATCACCTCTGGCTTGGCAAAAATGGATTGCAGGACTACTACAAAATGTCCGACACCGTGGCGCGCCAACAGCAGGACAATCAGGCGCTCAAAGAGCGTAATGGCCTGATTTACCGTGAAATTGCCGATCTGACCAGCGGCCTCGAAGCAATTGAGGAGCTCTCGCGCAACGATCTGGGCTACATCCGTCAGGGCGAAACCTTCTATCGCATCATTCCCAAACACGACGACAAGAAGAGCGAGGAGCTGGCCGATGACTGAGTCAGTTCAGCTGGCTGTGGTCGTGCCTGCGGCGGGTGTGGGTAGCCGAATGGGCGCCGACGTGCCCAAACAGTACCTGGCACTGGCCGGTCAGACCATCATCGAACATACCCTGTCACGACTTCTGTCGCATCCGGCTATCAGCCGGGTGATTGTGGCGCTGGCGCCGGATGACAACTGGTTTTCCCGTTTACCGCTGGCCTGCGATCCCCGTATCGAGCGGGTGGTAGGTGGCGCCGAGCGCGCCAGTTCGGTCCTCAATGCCCTGCAGGTCGTGACCGAATCCTGGGTGCTGGTTCACGATGCCGCCCGTCCCTGTATTACCCATGCAGATCTGGATCGGTTGCTGGCTCAGCGCAGTCATCTGGATGGCGCCATTCTCGGCAGCCGGGTGCGTGACACCATGAAGCGCAGCGATGCCGAGGGTGCCATCATCGCAACCGTGGATCGTGACCAGTTGTGGCATGCCCTGACTCCGCAGATGTTCCCGACGGTGCGGCTACGCAATGCACTGCAGCGTGGTCTTGAGCAGGGCGCCCTGATTACCGACGAGGCGTCGGCCATCGAGCTGGACGGCGGCTATCCGCGCATGGTGGAAGGGCGAGCGGATAACATCAAGGTCACCCGTCCCGAAGACCTGGCTCTGGCCGCACTCTATCTGCGTCAGCAAGACGCGCACTGAATTTTCTATCTGGCGGGGTCAGCCCCGCGTCTTGGAGGTGTTAGCGTGATCCGGATTGGACATGGTTTTGACGTGCACAAGTTCGGTGGCGAAGGCCCCTGCATGCTGGGCGGCGTGGCCGTTCCCTACGTGCAGGGTCTGGTCGCCCACTCCGACGGTGACGTGGTTCTGCACGCCGTCAGCGATGCCCTGCTCGGCGCGATTGCTGCCGGTGACATCGGTCGCCACTTCCCCGATACCAGTGCCGAATTCAAGGGTATCGACAGCCGGATCCTGCTGCGCGACGTGTTCGCCCGGGTCAAGGCGGCCGGTTATCGTATCGGCAATCTGGATGTCACCATCATCGCCCAGGCCCCCAAGATGGCTCCGCATATCGACGCCATGTGCGCCGTGCTGGCGAGCGACTTGGAGTGCGAACTGAACCGGGTCAACGTCAAGGCGACCACGACCGAACAACTCGGCTTTACCGGCCGCAAAGAGGGCATCGCCACCGAAGCTGTGGTGCTGCTGGTGAAACAATAATGCTGGAACAACTTACCTATCTGCATGGTCAACCGGCCGCCCGTGGCGTACTCAAGGCTGAGCCCGCTGATTTTATTGTGCTCGAAGATCTGGGTTTTGAGCCGTGTGGCGAAGGGGAACACATCTTCGTGCGGGTGCGCAAAACCGGTGAAAACACGGCGTGGGTAGCAGGACTGCTGGCCGATGCGGCAGGCGTTGAGCGTCACGCCGTCACCTGGGCGGGTTTAAAGGATCGCCATGCCGTGACCGAGCAGTGGTTCGGCATTCATCTGCCGGGCAAGGCCGAGCCGGATCTGCGGGTCATCGAGAGTGACAGCATTCAGATCCTCGAGATCAAACGCCACAACCGCAAGCTGCGTACCGGTTATCTCAAAGGTAATCACTTCACCCTGCGCCTGACTGCGCTAGAGCAGACCGATGGCTTGGACGCGCGCCTGCAGGCCGTTGCTGCCGCCGGTGTGCCTAACTACTTTGGCGAGCAGCGTTTTGGTCGCGGCGGTAATAACCTCGAGGCCGCCAAGGCCATGTTTGCCGGTAAGCGGATCAAGGATCGTAACAAGCGCTCGCTCTACCTCTCTGCGGCACGCAGCATGCTGTTCAATACCGTGGTGACGGCCCGCATCGAGCAGGGTTTGGCTCACACGCTGCTCGCCGGTGACTGCCTGATGCTCAAGGGGTCGCACTCCATTTTCAGCGAGGCTGAGGCTACGCCTGAGCTGGCAGCGCGTCTTGCCAGTGGTGACGTGCAGCTGACCGCTCCGCTGTGGGGTCGTGGCCGACTGGCTAGCCAAGGCGATGCCGCTGTATTTGAAGAAACAGCACTCGAGGCGCTGGCCGAGTGGCGTGACGGGCTGGAAAAAGCCGGTCTGGAGCAGGAGCGTCGTCCTCTGCTGCTGCGCCCCGAAGCGATGAGCTGGTCGCTCACGGCTGAGGCGCTCACGCTCTCTTTCTTCCTGCCGGCCGGTGCATTTGCCACCAGCGTGGTGCGTGAACTGCTCGATGCCCGCGAAGCTGACCATCAAGCCCCGGAGAGCCGCGATGCGCATTCTGGTGAGTAATGACGATGGCGTGCATGCCCGCGGGATCAGGGTGCTGAGCCAGGCACTCAGTGAGTGCGGCGATGTGACGGTGGTGGCGCCGGATCGCAACCGCAGTGGTGCGAGCCACTCGCTGACACTGGAAGTGCCGCTGCGGGTCAGTCGTATTGAAGAGACCGGTTTTTATGCGGTGAAGGGCACACCCACCGATAGCGTGCATCTGGCGGTGACCGAGCTGCTCAAACCGGAGCCGGACATGGTGGTGGCCGGTATCAATCACGGCGCTAACCTGGGCGATGATGTGATCTATTCCGGTACCGTGGCCGCGGCGACCGAGGGGCGTCATCTTGGTTTCCCTTCACTGGCGATTTCGCTGGTGGGCGAGACCCATTTCGAGACGGCCGCCCATTTTGCTGCCAAGCTGGTCAGGGCGTTGATACGCCATCCATTGCCGTCGGATCAGATCCTCAATGTGAATGTACCGGATCTACCGATTGACCAGATCCGTGGCATGAAGGTGACTCGACTGGGCAACCGGCACCGTGCCGAAGCGGCGATCCGTGAGCAAGATCCCCGTGGCCAGAATATTTACTGGATTGGCCCCCCCGGTCCGCGTCAGGATGCAGGCGAGGGGACTGATTTTGCTGCGATTGAGCAGGGGTATGTCTCAATCACTCCGCTCACCATCGATATCACGGCATATCGCAGCATGAGCAACCTGGAGGCCTGGTTGGCACAACAAGGATGAAGGTGTGATTGAGCAGCGCCTTTTGAATCAGTTGATTGCGAAGGGGATTTCGGATTATCGCGTGTTGGCTGCGATAGCCGAGATCCCCCGCGAGCTTTTTGTGGATGAAGCCATGGCCCATCAGGCGTGGGATAACACCGCGCTGCCTATTGGTCATGGTCAAACCATCTCCCAGCCCTATATGGTCGCCCGTATGACCGAGCTGGTGATGGAGAACAGCCCAGGTCGGGTGCTCGAGATTGGTACCGGCTCTGGTTACCAGACCGCGATATTGGCGCGCCTCGTTCAACATGTGTACACAGTTGAGAGAATAAAATCACTTCAATATCAGGCGCGTAGGCGATTGCGTAACCTGGATTTGCACAACATCTCGACCAAGCACGGCAATGGTTGGGAGGGATGGCCGTCGAAAGGTCCGTTTGATGCGATTCTGGTTACGGCGGCTGCCAGCGAGATCCCTGAGGCCCTGACCGCTCAGTTGGCCGACGGTGGACGTCTGGTGATCCCGGTCGGGGAGAACCAGCAGGCCCTGATGCTCATCGAGCGGGCCGGTTCCCAACTGCTTTCACGGGCGCTGGAGCCCGTTCGCTTCGTCCCTCTTGTCAACGGAGAGCTGGAGTGAAACTTTTTTCGCGCCTCTATCAGGGCGTGATGCAGTGGTCGCGCCACCGTCATGCCTCTTACTATCTGTCTGGTACTGCATTTATTGAATCCATTTTCTGGCCCATCCCGGTCGATGTGATGTTGGCGCCCATGGCGCTCGGCAAACCCGACAAGGCGTGGCGCTATGCCATGCTGGCAACCCTGTTTTCGGTGCTGGGGGCTCTGTTTGGCTATGCACTGGGCTATGCACTGTGGGATCCTGTGGTGCAACCCTTGGTGGAGGCGGTGGGCTATCAGGATAAAATCGGCGTTGCTGAACAGTGGTTCCAGCAGTGGGGGATCGGTGTGATCTTCATTGCCAGTTTTACCCCCATCCCTTACAAGGTATTTACCGTCACCGCCGGCCTGATGCACATGGCATTGCTGCCGTTTCTGCTGACCTCACTGGTGGGTCGGGGGCTGCGTTTCTTCCTGGTGGCAGGGCTGATGCGCTGGGGTGGTGAAAAGATGGAGCGCAAGCTGATGCACTATATCGATGTGCTTGGCTGGCTCTGTATTGTATTGGCCGTCGTGGCCTATTTCTGGTTGAGGAAGTAAGGAAAGATTATGAGTCTGTACCTGTGGCAAAAGAGCGGGGTGCTGCTGTTGTCCGGTCTGCTGTTTGCCTGCGTCAATAGCCAGGCACCTGCACCCGTCGATAGCGTCGGTGGCGATGGATCACCCAGCATGGGTGGGCGCTTTGCCGGTGCCAAACGTTCCATGACCGGCAACAGCTACACGGTACAGAAGGGGGACACCCTCTACTCCATCGCCTTTAACGCCGGAACCAACGTGTCAGCATTGGCTGGCCTTAACAACATTTCTCCTCCCTATAACATTTTCCCCGGTCAGACGCTGCGCCTGCACGTGTTTGAATCGCAGGCACCGGGCTACCAGCGCAAGGCAGCTGGTTCGGCGGTGGTGATGTCTACACCCGCTGTCAAACCTGCTGGTCAGACCAATCAGTGGGTCGAAAAGAAAACGATTGCTCCTCCGGTCGCAAAAGAATACCCTGCAGTTAAAGAACAACAAAATAATAACACTCCGGCAACGACAGGTTCGCCAGATTGGCGATGGCCTACCGAAGGGAAGGTGGTGGAAGGGTTCTCTACGGCCGAACAAGGCAATAAGGGGATCGATATCGCCGGATCTAAGGGGCAACCTGTGTATGCAGCAAGTGACGGCAAGGTTGTTTATGCCGGTAGCGCGCTCAGAGGGTATGGCAAGCTGATTATTCTCAAACATGACGAAGATTACCTCTCTGCCTATGCCCACAATGACCAATTGCGGGTACAGGAGGGTCAGACAGTCAAGAAAGGGACAGTCATTGCCGATATGGGAAGCACGGACGCGCCGGATGTGAGGTTGCACTTCGAGATCCGGTATAAAGGCAAGTCGGTCAACCCGATGAGCTATCTGCCCACGCGTTAACCCAGAGCAGATGTTGACTCTGGTTCTGGTCAGGGAGGAATACCATGAGCCAAGAAGAAAAGCTGGACCTGCAGGAAGCCGAGTTCGAGTTTGATGAGGAGATGGAGCAAGTTGAAGACGAGGAGGAGACCCTCGCCGAGGCCGCTGACGAGATCGCTGCCGAAGCTGAAGAGGTGTTTACTCCCGAGCTCAACAAGGTCATGGATGCGACCCAGCTCTATCTTGGCGAGATAGGATTCTCGCCACTCCTCACCGCCGAGGAAGAGGTCTATTTTGCCCGCCGCGCCTTGCGTGGGGACAAGGCCGCTCGCAAGCGCATGATCGAATCGAATCTGCGCCTCGTCGTCAAAATTGCCCGCCGCTATAACAACCGTGGTCTCGCTCTGCTCGATTTGATCGAAGAGGGGAATCTCGGCCTGATCCGTGCCGTTGAAAAATTCGACCCTGAACGGGGCTTCCGTTTCTCAACATATGCCACTTGGTGGATCCGCCAAACCATTGAGCGGGCCATCATGAACCAGACTCGCACCATTCGTCTGCCGATCCATGTGGTCAAGGAGCTCAACGTCTATCTGCGTACCGCCCGTGAGCTGGCACATCGCCTGGATCACGAACCGACTGCAGAAGATATTGCACTGGCCCTTGACAAGCCGGTCGAAGACGTCAACCGCATGCTCAAGCTCAATGAGAAGATCACCTCGGTTGATACTCCTATCGGTGGTGACAAGGAAAAAGCGCTGCTGGATGTCTTGTCTGACGAGCGTGGTGTGGGCCCCGAGCTGGAGACCCAGGAAGATGACATGCGCAGCAGCATCGTCCACTGGCTCGGTGAGCTTAATCCCAAACAGCGTGAAGTATTGGCTCGTCGCTTTGGTTTGCTCGGTTATGAAGCGGCCACCTTGGAAGATGTCGGCCACGAAATTGGTCTGACTCGTGAGCGGGTTCGTCAAATCCAGGTTGAGGCGCTGCGCAGATTGCGCGAGATCCTGATGTCACAAGGATTGAGTATCGAGGCGCTGTTCCGTACGCCGTGATAACTATGCAAACAAGATGAAATATCACAGGGGCCGAAAGGCCCCTGTGCGTTAGAAAATGACCACTTGTTGTACCTGCCGTGATGGTTATGTGATTGTTTCCGCAGATCTTGATGAAAACCGCGTCACTCAAGGGCTGGAAAGGGATAAAGGCTTTGCCTGAGTGCTGCTTTTTGCATAGAGTGAGGCAGTGCTAATTGCCAGTTGATAAAGGAAAACTTATGAACAAAGCGCAACTCGTCGATGCAATCGCCGCCAAAGCGGATCTGAGCAAGGCCCAAGCTAAGGCTGCCTTGGAAGAGATGTTGGCTGCTGTTACCCAGAGCCTGAAAGAAGGCGATGCCGTTCAGCTGGTTGGTTTTGGCACCTTCAAGGTAAGCCATCGCGCCGGTCGTACCGGTCGCAACCCGCAGACTGGTGCCGAAATCCAGATCGCAGCAGCCAATGTTCCGGCTTTTGTTGCTGGCAAGGCGCTCAAGGATGCCGTGCAGTAAGGCATTAAAAAACCCGACTTGAGTCGGGTTTCTGATTAACCCGGCACAGTGCCGGGTTTTTTATTTCTTCTTCTTTTTGGCCTTGGCGCCCTTCTTGTCGTCCTTGGCTTTCTTCTTCTTGGTCGGCACGCGCGCTTCTTTGTGCTTGGGGCGCAGCTCGTCGATTACCCGGCGCTTGAGGCGCTCCTCGGTATAACGCTCGATTTTGCCAACCACGGCCATATCGTGCGCCTCAACCAGACTGATGGCGCAGCCGCGGTTACCCGCCCGACCGGTACGACCGATCCGGTGCACATACACATCAGCGCTGTAAGGCATGTCGTAGTTGATGACGTGGCTGACGTTGGGCAGATCGATACCACGCGCCGCAACATCGGTGGCAATCAGGAAGGGCACATCCCCTTCACGGAACTTGCGAATTGCTTCGACCCGTTTCTCCTGCTCCATCTCACCGCGGATCCACGAGCAGACGATGCCAGCAGTTTGTAGCTGGCCAGAGAGTTCGCTCAGACGCTCGCGGGTTTTGACGAAGATAATGGCCTTGCTGATCTCTTCCTGCTTGAGCAAGTGGGTCAGTAGCGCCAACTTGTGCTCTGCGCTGTCAGCCAAGTGGAGCCATTGGGTTATCTTGCGCCGTTCGCTGCGTGGCGGCTCGGCGTGCAACTCGACCGGGTCTTTGAGAATTTCGTTGGCAAAACGAGTCAGTCCAGCGCCTTCCAGTGTGGCGGAGAACAGCAGAGTATGTTGGCGATAACGCGCTTCGTTGGTAATGCGGGTGACATCGTCGATAAACCCCATATCGAGCATGCGGTCGGCTTCATCCAGCACCAACACTTCAATGTCGTCACTTTCAAACTCGCCGTTATCGATGTATTCCAGCAGGCGCCCTGGGGTGGCGACCACGATATCGGTGGTACGAGTCAGGGCCGGGCGCTGCTCTTCATGGTTGACACCCCCGATGATGGTCTCAACAGAGAGCGGAGTATGAACTGCCAGCGCCTTGGCGTGCGCTGTCACCTGCATGGCCAGCTCACGGGTTGGGGTCAGCACCAGCACTCGGCAGGGGCCAGGTTTGCGACGGGGAAAATCGAGCAGGTGTTGAATGGCTGGTAGCAGAAAGGCGGCCGTCTTCCCGGTGCCGGTTGGGGCAGAAGCCAGAATATCGCGCCCATCCAGAGCGGGCTCCAGCACCATTTGCTGAATAGTGGTGGGGCGGGAGAAGCCCATCTCGGCCAAGGCCTGATTGAGGGAGGGATGCAGGTCGAAGTCGTCGAAGGACATACTCATGGCGATACTCGGTAACAGGGAAACACCGTATTATAGGGGATCATGGCCGTGACTCCTATGGCGATGCGGTGACAATCGCTATAATCCGCGCCAATGTTGGAGGAGTGTAGTGATGGCCAGTCCCGGTTTTACGTTCAAACAGTTTCATGTGGCCCATGATCGTTGTGGCATGAAGGTGGGAACTGATGCTGTGTTGCTGGGGGCCTGGACCCCGGTCGATTCGGCGCGCCGGATCCTGGATATCGGCACCGGCTCCGGTGTGATTGCCCTGATGCTGGCCCAGCGCAGCCACCCCGATACACACATTGATGCTATCGAGATTGATGCCAATGCTTCCCTTCAGGCCAGTGAAAATATTCTCGCCTCCCCGTGGCCCGATAAGGTGCTGGTTCATCATGTCTCGCTGCAGGCTTATCAGAGCGAACCTTACGATCTGATTGTCTCCAATCCACCCTATTTCGGCGCTGGCCAGTCGTTTTCAGACCCTGCCCGGGCCACGGCCCGCCATGATGGCGCATTAAGCCAACACGAATTACTGCAAAGCGCAGCGCGGCTGCTCGCTCCTGCAGGGCGGTTGGCATTAGTGATGCCGAAAGAGGAGGGCGAGCGGTGTTGTGCACTGGCAGCACAATATGGCCTACATTGCCTGCAGATAGATAGAGTGAGAAGCACACCATCAAAAGAGGTAAATCGTCTTTTAATGTTATTTTCCAGAGAATGTGTTGGTGTTGAATGCAATGAAATCTGCATTCACTCTGCGATTGGCTCGTATTCTGAAAGATATATCCAGCTAACGTCCGCCTTCTATCTCAAGATGTAAATCCCGCTTTTAAGTTGCCTTTCACTCCTTTATCCTTTTGTTAAATTAATCAACCGCCGTCGCTCAGCAAAATATCCTGTTGCTGATGCACTTCACGGCGGTACTTTTTTCTGTGGCCTGAGTGTGCGCAAGCTGTATCGCGCAGTCTGAGCATGGCAGTCACACGCGACAGACGAGGTTTAATCTTGACGAAATCACTGACGCTCTCCGATGTTCTCGGACTGGGTTTTATGACATTTGCTTTTTATCTGGGGGCGGGCAATATCATTTTCCCGCCTCTGGCCGGTTTTATGGCGGGGGAGAATCTGCTGCCGGCCATGTTTGGTTTCCTGATTACGGCGGTGGGTTTGCCACTGGTGACCATTCTCGCCGTTGCCAAAGCCGGTAATGGCTGGGCCGGGATGACTCGTTTGCTGCCGACTGGTGTTGCGACCGTGATGGCAACCGCCATCTATATCGTGATTGGTCCGGCGTTTGCCGCACCTCGCACCGGCTTGGTGGCTTATGAGATGGGTTTGAAACCTTTCCTTGGTGATGCAGGTCAGGCAGGGTTGATTGGTTACAGCATCGTGTTTTTTGTGCTGGCGATGCTGGTCTCCCTCAATCAGGGCAAGCTGATGGATGCCATCGGTAAGTATCTGACGCCGGTATTGATTGTACTGCTGCTGGTGCTGGCTGGCGGTGTCTTGCTGAATCCGCAAGGCGCTATGCCGCCTGCATCTGGCGAATATGTGAATCACCCTCTTATTAAAGGGATGCTGGAAGGCTACAACACCATGGATACCCTGGCGTCCCTGATGTTTGGCGCCTTGATTGTCGATCTGCTGCGCAAGAAGGATATCCACGATTATCGTAGCCAATTCAAGTACCTGGCTATTGCCGGTTCTATTTCGGCGCTGGGTCTTAGCGTGGTGTATGTCTCTTTGTTCCAGTTGGGTAACACCGCCATGGGCGTGGTTTCTGCTGCCAGCAATGGTGGCGTGATTGTCAGTGCCTATGTACTGAGCCTGTTTGGTATGCCGGGCCAGTTTATTCTGGCAGCCATTATCACACTGGCCTGTTTTACCACTGCCGTGGGCCTTATCTCGGCCTGCTCTGACTATTTCCATCATCTGACCGGCGTCTCCTATCGCACGCTGGTGCTGATCATGGGGGTCATCTGCGCGCTGGTAGCTAACGTGGGATTGAGCCAGCTCATCAGCATCTCGATCCCGGTGCTGGTGGCCATCTACCCGGTGGCCGTGGCGCTGGTGCTGGTGACTTTCCTCAAGCAGCAGTTTGCTCGCCCGACGCTGAGCGTTCGCGTGGTGCTGACTATCGCCTTCATGTTTGGCTGTCTGGATGGGCTGGGTGCTGCCGGGATGAAGATGAGTGCGTTCTCCTTCCTGCCCCTGTTTGATAAAGGACTGGCCTGGTTGCTGCCCACCTGCGCCGCCTGTGTCTTCTTTATGCTGTTGCCACGTCGCAGTGGTGAGGTGGTCGGCGAAGCGGCCTGATAGCATCAGAACGTAAAAAGGGCCTGCCAGCGTGCAGGCCTTTTTGCTATCAATGAGATACAAAAAAGCAGCACTTAAACGCGCTGCTTTTTGCCAAGAGACTTGGATGTCGTGACTTATTCGAAACAGATTTCGATGGTGGCGCGGCCAAAATCGCATTCAAAGGGCATCATGATCTTCATGCCGTCTGCACGGTGGGTGATGGTGTGGCTCGGGCCTGCCACCACAATCGGGGTGGCCATATCAAACTCATAACCCTTTTCGCCCAGCATCCGCTTGGCGCCGCCGGTCACCATGTTGGTGATTTCACCCACCATGTCGGTCACTTCGTCGTTGATGCCCGTTGGCGCTTCGCCCAGCATCCGACGCATGATTTCCAACGCCAGCGGTTTATCGAAGGTGATGGAGAGTGAGCCGCGGGTCTGCGGGCCAACCATGCCGATCAGACCGGACACGTCACCGCGCGCCAGTTCATCGGTCTTGCGTTTGGGCTTGCCGGGTTTTAGCTCAATCTGGGCCATGGTGGTCATGACGTTGAGCAGCGATAAGAGAAAAGGATTAATGAAATCAGCCTTCATTGTGATTCCCCTGGGTGGGCGCACACTGGGCACACTGGCCGTGAGCCTCGATTGTCTTATTGGTAATAGTAAAGCCGTGCAAGCGGGCTTGCTCGAGAAACGCCCGATCAATCGCGGAATCATGAAGTTCGACCACATTTCCGCAACCGTCGCAAATGAGCAGTTGCATCGGGTGGGCGTGATCGAAATGACAGCAGAAAATATAGGCGTTTAGTGACTCGACCTTGTGGGCAAAACCCTGTTCGAGCAGAAAATCGAGGGCTCGATAAATGGTCGGCGGTTTGGCTCCGGGCTCGGTGAGACGCAACTGATCGAGCAGTTCATAGGCGCTGATGGCATTGCCGTGCTGGGCCAGCAAGCGAAACACCTGCTGCCGAATGGCTGTAAAGCGCAGACCGCGCTGTTCGCACAAATGCTGGGCACGGCTGATTAGCTGTTCCTGATTCATCACTCGACAACATTGATTCCCATACGAGTTCTCATAGTATCACAGGGTTATGGGGAAAATGAGCCAACCCCCACGCTGATTTTTGTAAGGATTGGGCGCCGATATGAAAAAAACGCCCCCGCACAAGGCAGGGGCGTGACATAACCAAGGTTCAGATTATTTCATGCTGGCGGCCAGCTCAGGCTCGGCAACCATGCGGGTACGTGGATGGCGATTCCACAGTTCACGCCATTTGCGCAGGGCGGAAATCATGATCACGATCCCCAGCACCAGCATGATGAGGGAGATAACACCGTTGGTCGGGTTATAGCCTTTGGCTGCGGGATTGAAGTAAACGTGGCTCATCATCCAGTAACCGGCATAGTTCACGGTAACAAACAGATAGGCCAGCGGGATCAGGCAAGTCAGCGCATAGCTGCGACGCTTGGCCAGGCGCAGGATGATGGTGGCACCGATGATAAGACCAATCGAAGCCATCAACTGGTTAGATACCCCGAACAGCGCCCACACCGAGCCGATATCACCGGACATGAGCAGATAGCCCCACATGACACAGGCCACCACGCTGGCACCGATGGCACCCGGCATCCAGTCGATGCGCTTGAGCGGGGAGTAGAACTCGCCGAAGAAGTCCTGGATCAGGTAGCGCGAGACGCGGGTACCCGAGTCTACGGCAGTCAGGATGAAGACCGCCTCAAACATGACCACGAACTGGAAGAAGTAGGAGGCGAGGTTACTAAACCAGGGCACCTTGGTGAAGATGTAGGACATGCCGACCGCCAGGGTCACGGCACCACCGGTACGACCGTTCAGGTCCATGCCGATCTCTTGTGAGAGATAGGGCAGATCGACCACCTGCATACCCAGCTTGGCAAACACCTCGGGTGAAGCGTTGATAGCGAAATAGTCAGCCGGATGCAGCGCAGTGGCCGCAATCAGCGCCATGACGCCGACCACACATTCGGCCAGCATGGCACCAAAGGCAACTGGCAGGATGTCGCTCCACTTGTCTACCAGCTTGGGAGTGGTGCCCGAGCCGATAAAGGCGTGGAAGCCGGAGATAGCGCCACAGGCGATGGTGATGGAGATAAAGGGCCAGACCGGGCCGCCCAGCACCGGACCACCGCCATGAATGAACTGGGTCAGCGCCGGGAATTGAATCGTCGGGTTGATGAAGATAACGCCGACAACCAGCGCACCAAACACCCCTATCTTCATGAAGCTGGAGATGTAGCCGCGCGGGGTGAGCAGGATCCACACCGGCAGTGCGGTTGCGAAGAAAGCATAAATTGGTAGGGCCAGACTGATGGTTTCGGCGCGCAGGGTCAGCCACTCGCCAAAGGCGCTTTGCTGCACATACGGACCGATAAAGACGCAGGCCAGCACGGCGGCGAAACCCACCCAGGAGGCAGCCTTGAGGTTACCGGTAGCTTTGTGCCACAGACCGACCACCATCGAGATGGGAATGGTCATAAAGACGGCAAAAACGCCCCAGGCGTTACGCTCCAGCGCATGCACCACCACCATGGAAAGACCGGCCATGGTAATGGTGATGATGAACAGCATGGCCAGACCGGTACACCAGCCGGCGATCGGGCCGAGTTCAGATTTGGCGACTTCCGACAGAGATTTGCCCTGATGCTTCATGGAGGCAAACAGCACCACGGTATCGTGGACGGCGCCACCGATCACGCAGCCAATCAGCAGCCACAGAAAGCTCGGCAGGTAGCCGAACTGGGCAGCCAGAACCGGGCCAACCAGCGGGCCGGCGGCGGCGATAGCCGCAAAATGCTGGCCGAAGTTCACCCAGCGGTTGGTCGGAACATAGTTTTTGCCGTCTTCCAGCTCATGGGACGGCGTAATGTGTTGATCGTCGGCCTGCAGCACCTTGCGCACAAAGAACACACCGTAGAGACGGTATGCAATGGCAAGGATGCACAGTGCGGCGATGACGAATGTAATGGCATGTTGCACGATGACTCTCCCTTTCTCCTCTCCGCCTATAGCGGGACATCGGCTACTCTACTCAGCCAAAAAGGGAAAGGGAGTCATCATTCAGTGAGCGGTTACTGGCGCCGATGAGTGGTCGAAATCGGTACCTGAGTGGATCAGTCGATACTGAGTTGTTCCTTGAGTGGCTTGAGATAACGGCGGCTCACTTGAACCTTATGTCCCGAGCGGGTCACCGCCTCCGCCACGCCGCCGTCGAGCAGCAGCAATTCGGCGATCTGATCCGGATTGATCAACACCTGGCGATGGCAGCGTAAAAAGCCGGTCTTCTCTTCCAGGGTCCGCAGGGTCAACTCGGTGATGCCCTGACCCGACCCCGTCACCACCTTGTTGCCAGCCAGTTCGCTGTGGACGAACTCCACATCGGCCAGCGGCATCAGCAAAATCCGGTTATGGCCGATGCAGGGAATGCTGCGTAGCGGCATACCGACGCCGACGGTTTGCTGGGTAGTGGATTGCCCTTGGCGTAGCCGCTGCACCGTGCGCTCAAGGCGCTCGGCACTGACCGGTTTGAGCAGATAGTCGAGTGCCCGCTCTTCAAAGGCGCGCAGGGCAAACTCATCGAAGGCGGTGATAAAGACAATCTGCGGCATCTTCTCGGGGTCGAGCATGCTGACTAGCTCGAGACCGCTGATACGCGGCATCTCGATATCGAGAAACAGCACGTCAGGGCGCAGACGATGAACCGCCGGCAGCGCCTCGACCGCGTTGGCGGCCTCGGCCACGATGTCCACATCGTCGTACTCTTCCAGCATCAGCCGCAGCTCTTCGCGGGCCAGTGGCTCGTCGTCCACGATCATGACGCTCAGCATGCGCTCTCCTCGGCAGGCAAAATGATGGTGACCCGGGTCTCTTCATCGGCGATACAGCTGACTTGCAAACCGTACTGGCTGCCATAGCGGGCTTTGATCCGGCGATCGACGATGTTCATGCCCAGACCGCAGGTACTGCCACTGGGGCGGTAGAGTCCTGCGTTATCGCATACCTCCAGTTGCAGGAGCTGGCCGCGCCGCTGCGCCGTTAGAGAGAGCTCCCCTTGTCCAAGGATTTGCGACAGACCGTGTTTGATGGCGTTCTCCACCACAGGTTGCAGTGAGAAGGCCGGTAGCCGCAGCTCCTGCAACTCGTCGGGGATGGCAAGGTTGACCGTCAGCCGATCGCGAAAGCGGGCCCGCTCTATCTGCAGATAAGCTTCCACATGCTCCATCTCTTCTCGCAGTGACACCTCATCTTCCTGGCGTTTGAGGTTCTTGCGAAAGAATGTCGACAGGTGTTGCACCAGATTCCTTGCTTCCTGCGGGTCGCGGCGGATCACCGCCGACAGGGTGTTAAGGGCGTTAAACAAAAAGTGTGGATTGATCTGGGCTTGCAGCAGCTTGATCTCCGATTGCGCCAGTAGGCGCTTCTGTTCGTTGTACTTGCCCGAGAGGATCTGGCCGGAAAGCAGCCGGGCGATCCCCTCGCCAAGGGTCCGGTTCATTGAAGAGAACAGTTTGCGCTTGGGCTCGTAGAGCTTGATGGTCCCCACCACCTGATCTTCTTCACCGCGTAGCGGAATCACCAGCGAAGAGCCCAGCTTGCAGTTGGGATGCAGGGTGCAGTTGTAGGGGATGAGGTTGCCGTCGGCATAGACCACCTCATTGTGATCAATGGCCCGCAAGGTGTGCGGTGAGGTAATTCGGGTGCCGGGCAGGTGATGGTCTTCGCCAATTCCGATAAAGGCCAATAACCGCTCCCGATCGGTGATGGCGACGGCGCCCACGCCGGTCTCTTCAAACAGGATGCGGGCCATCTGGTTGCAGTGCTGCGGCGTGAAACCCTTGTCGAGCACGCCCAGAGTGCGTTCGGCAATCTTGAGTGCCTTGGCCGAAAAGGCCACCGAGTACTTTTCCAGCATGGCGCGCCGGTCGAGGATCATGCGCATAAACATAGCGGCCCCCACTGTGTTGGCGATCAGCATCGGCAACATGATGGTGTGTACCAGCGCCAGCGCCTCTTCATGAGGGCGGGCGACCAGGATGATGATGCCCATTTGCATTAACTCGGCGACCAGGGCCACTGAACCCACAACCCAGGGATTAAACAGCAGTTCAAAGCGATGACGGCTGACGAAATGGCGATGCACCAGGCCGCCCAGCACGCCTTCTGCCACAGTCGAAAAAGTGCAAGCTAGCGCGGTGAAGCCACCGAGAGAGTAGCGATGCAAGCCGCCGGTCAGTCCCACCAACAGGCCGACCACGGGGCCGCCGACGATGCCACCCAGTACGGCACCGATAGCGCGGGTGTTGGCGATCGAGTTGTTGATGCGCAGTCCAAAATAGGTGCCCATCACGCAGAAGGTCGAGAAGATGAGGTAGCAGACCAACTTGTGGCGCAGGGTTAGCGTCACTTGGGTCAATGGCATAAACAGGGGGGTCTTCGAGAGTAGCCAGGCGATGACCAGATAGACGCACAGCTGCTGGAACAGCGAGGTGACCAGCTCCAGTTGCTCAATATTCATGCACTTCTCCTCTCTTTAGCGCGCCGTTATAGCAGATGAGAGGAGCGGACTCGGAGTGTTGTTACGTCAAAATGTGGCGTAGCGCACACCCTTAAAACGTGCCCCCGGACTGGGCCGGGGGCAAGAGAGGTCAGAATTGCAGGGAGAGCATGCTGCGCACCAGCGTGATGACGGGCTGCGGCATGATACCAAACAGCACCACAGCCAGAGCGGAGAGCCAGACCACCACACCGCCAGATGAGAGGTGCCAGCCCGGCTCTGCATCGCGGCGCACCATACCGGGTTCACGCAGGAACAGCGTGATCATGACCCGCAGGTAGTAGAACAGACCGAGGGCACTGCCGAGCACGATGGCACCGGCCAGCCACCAGAGTTGCGCCTCCACGCTGACGCCAATCAGGTAGAACTTACCGATAAAGCCAAGTGTCAGCGGAATACCGGCCAGCGAGAGCAGCATGACGGTCAACACAGCGGTCAGGTAGGGGCGCTTCCAGAACAGGCCACGATAGTGATGCAGGCTGTCGGCATCCTTGCCCTGATAGGGGCTGGACATCATGCTGACGACGCCAAACGAGCCGAGACTGGTCAGCAGGTACATCAGCAGATAAACCCCCGCCGCTTCTTCCGGGATCTGGCCAAGACGGCTGGCCACAACCACGGTCAGCAGGTAGCCGAAGTGGGAGATTGAGGAGTAACCCAGCATCCGCTTGATATTGCCTTGCAGCAGCGCCAGCAGGTTACCGAGCACGATCGATACCACCGCCATTGCCGCCAGCAGCCAGTGCACGGCCGGTTCAGCCGTAGCCGGAACCGCCAGATAGAAGCGCAGCAGCACGCAGAACACCGCCACCTTGCTGACCGTGGCCAGGAAGGTGGCAACCGGAGCCGGCGCCCCTTCGTAAACGTCGGGAGTCCACAGGTGGAACGGCGCCAGCGACAGCTTGAAACCAAAACCGACCAGCATCAGACCGATACCACCGAGCAGCAGCGGTTGGTGGGCCGGGCTGGTGGCCAGCGTCTTGCCAATGTCGGCAAAGCCGAGGCTGCCAGCCTGTGCATAGAGCAGTGCCATACCAAACAACAAGAAGCCGGTGGAGGCCGCTGACAGCACCATGTACTTAATGCCGGCTTCCAGGCTGTGGCGCTCGGCACGGGCGTAACCAACCAGGCCGAACATCGGCAGGGTCAGCATTTCGATGCCAATAAAGAGCGATGCCAGATGACGAGAGCAGGCCAGCACCAGACCACCGGCAGTGGCGATCAGCAGCAGCAGGTAAAACTCTTCGTGGTTATCCGGCAGCGTCTTGAGCCAGCTGCGGGCAAAGGTACAGGTCGCCAGTGCCCCAACCAGTACCAGCGCCGAGTAGAACATGGCATAACGATCGACATGCAGCAGCGGAGTGACCGCTTGCGGCAAGCTCTCGAGCAGGAACGGAATCGAGATCAGAGCCAGGTTAAGGCCAACGACCGTCACGGCAAAGGCGAGCTCATGATGACGGCGCCAGGCGATGGCCAGCATCAGCACCACCAGGGTGGTGCTGGTGAGCAGCAGAGGCAGCAAGGCCAGCAGTTGAGATGCAGTAAACGTCATTGCAGCACTCCGGCAGTGGGGGTCATATACCAGTGCAGCACCTGGGCCACACTGGCACTGGCGGTGTCGATAATCGGCTGGGGATAGAGGCCCAGCAGCACCAGAAGGCCTGCGATTACCAGCATCATGGTGATTTCGCGGCCATCCAGCGCTTGCAGCGGGCTGGCATCACGGGCCGGACCAAAACTGGCGCGGTGCAGCATGATGAGCGAATAAACCGAAGCCAACACCAGACCAAAGGTGGCCAACGTGGTCATCAGCGGTGCTACCGGGAAGCTGCCGAGCAGGATCAGGAACTCGCCGACGAAGTTACCGGTGCCAGGCAGACCGAGCGAGGCGACCGAGAAGAACATCATCAGACCTGGCAGATAGCGCAGGCGGCTCCAGAGTCCACCCATTTCACGCAGGTCACGGGTATGCAATCGCTCGTATACCTGACCGCACATGATAAACAGACCGGCAGCAGAGAGGCCGTGAGCAATCATCTGCACGATGGCGCCCTGGATAGCCAACTCGGTACCCGAATAGATGGCGATCATCACAAAGCCCATGTGGGAGATGCTGGTGTAGGCCACTAGACGCTTGATATCGGTCTGCGCAAACGCAGCCAGCGCACCGTAGAAGATACCGATGGCACCGAGCACCATGGCATAGGGCGCGAAGGCAGCCGATGCTTCGGGGAAGAGCGGCAGCGCAAAGCGCAGCAAACCGTAAGCCGCCGTTTTCAGCAGGATCCCGGCCAGGTCAACCGAGCCCGCGGTCGGTGCCTGACTGTGCGCATCGGGCAGCCAACCATGCAAGGGTACCAGTGGCATCTTGACCGCAAAGGCGATGAAGAAGCCGAGCATCAGTACCCATTGCACACCACTGCTCATCTCGGTATGCAGCAGATCCTGATAGTTGAAGGTGAACACACCGGTCGCATGGTAGTGAGTCAGCACTAGACCGATAATTGCAACCAGCATGATAAGGCCGCTAGCCTGGGTATAGATAAAGAACTTGGTGGCGGCATTGATGCGAGAGCGCCCATCACTGACCGAGTGGCCCCACAGGGCGATCAGGAAGTACATGGGAACCAGCATCATTTCCCAGAAGAAGAAGAATAGGAACAGGTCCACCGCCATAAAGACCCCGAGCACGCCGCCCAGAATCCACAACAGGTTGAGGTGGAAGAAACCAATCCGCTCAACAATCTCCTTCCAGGAGCAGAGGATAGCCAACACGCCGATAAAGGCGGTAAGCACCACCATCAGGATGGAGAGACCATCTACAGCCAGGTGCAGGTCGATACCAAAGCGCGGCACCCAGGCAAGACGCAATTCGCTGCTCCATTGCACCAGACCGTCCTGGGGCAGGGCATAGTTGCCGCCGAGCCAGAGCGATCCGCTGATGAGCAGCACCAGAGTCATCGAGAGCAGGGCTACGATGCGAACAAAGCGGGCGCCGAAGCGCTCGCCCTGCCAGCACAGCAGGCCGCCGATGAAGGGGATGAGCAGGATCCAGAGTAAAGTCACGATATCAGCTCTCTTATTTTGGTGACGGCCAAGCCGTCACACCAACAACAGCACGGCCAGCACCAGCACAGCGCCCGCGCCGATCGAGGCGGCGTACCAGCGCAGTTTGCCGGTGACGCTGAGCGCCACCACACGGTTACCGAGCAGGGCCAAGGCGCCGCTCCATTCCATCACCTTGTCCACCGGGTCCGGGCCGCTGAGGCGGGCTAGCAACAGGAACGGACGGACAAACAGGCGGTCATAGAGCCAGTCAAAGCCCCATGCATGCAGCCAGAGGGTGCCAATCGGGCGGCCCAGCGCACTCTGTCCCAGTGCTGTAGTAAAACGGCGTTGACCGAGAAATAGCAGGGCGGAGACGGCTATACCGGCGATGGCCACGATACCAGAGAGGATCTCGAGGCTATGGCGTCCCTCTTCCACATGATCCCCGGGGCCTGCCGGCAATACTCCTGCTAGCGGCGGCACAATCAGGGCGCCGATACCGGTCGAGAGCACCAGCAGAACCAGCAGTGGCAGATGGTGAGCCAGACCGTGGCCGGCGTGGGCATGGATCTTCTCTTCGCCGTGGAAGGCGATAAAGATGAGACGGAAGGTGTAGACCGAGGTCAGGAACGCACCCACCAAACCAGCCCAGAGCAGGGGTGACTGACCCGCCGCCTGCACTTGCCACAGGATGGCGTCTTTACTGTAGAAGCCCGAGGTCACCAGCGGCAGGGCAGAGAGCGCAGCACCACCGACCAGGAAGCAGAGGTAAACAAGCGGCAGGCTTTTACGCAGGCCGCCCATCTTGAAGATGTTCTGCTCATGGTGGCAGGCGAGGATCACCGAACCGGACGAGAGGAACAGCAGCGCCTTGAAAAAGGCGTGAGTCATCAGGTGGAAGATGGCGCCTTGCCAGGCTCCGACGCCAAGCGCCAGGAACATGTAGCCGATCTGGCTCATGGTGGAGTAAGCCAGAATCCGTTTGATGTCGGTTTGTACCAGTGCCGCAAAACCGGCCAGCAACAGGGTAATTGCCCCGACCACGCCAACCAGATGCAGCACATCCGGCACCATTACAAACAGACCGTGGGTGCGGGCGATGAGATAAACACCTGCGGTCACCATGGTAGCGGCGTGGATCAGTGCCGAAACCGGAGTCGGACCCGCCATCGCGTCAGCCAGCCAGGTTTGCAGTGGCAGCTGGGCAGATTTACCGACCGCACCACCGAGCAACATCAGGCAAGCCAGCGACAGCGCCGGGGAGCCCTGCTCGAGCATGGTCGGCGCCCGCACCAGCAGTTCATGCACGTTGAGGGTGCCCAGTTCGCGATACAGAATAAACAGGCCGATGGCGAGGAATACGTCGCCAACCCGGGTGACCACGAACGCCTTGAGGGCAGCTGCGCCGTTGTTTCTGTCCTTGTAGTAGAAGCCAATCAGCAGGTAGCTGCACAGACCGACACCTTCCCAACCCAGATAGACAAACAGCAGGTTATCGGCCAGCACCAGGAAGATCATGCTGGCGATAAAGAGGTTGGTGTAGGCAAAGAAGCGTGAATAGCCCTCTTCACCACGCATATACCAAGAGGCAAACAGGTGGATGAAGAAGCCCACCCCGGTCACTACTCCCATCATGGTGAGCGAGAGCCCATCCAGCGACAGAGTAAATGCGGGGGTGAGATTGCCGATGGCGATCCACTGCCACAGGGTTTGGGTAAACACGCCACTTTCGGGTGTGTTGCCGAGAAAGTCGATGCCCACCCACAAGGTGGTGAGTGCCGACAGACCAATGCTGCCCACGCCAACAAGCGCCGCACGTTGCTCGCTCCAGCGTCCTTGGGAGAAGGCCAGCAGCAGCCAGCCAAGCAGCGGGTATACGAAAGTCAGGGTTAGCAGGCTCATCCGCGCATCTCGCTCACTGTATCCACATTCAGGGTGTGGTAACGACGATAGAGCAGCAGCACCATCGCCAGACCGATACTGGCTTCGGCGGCTGCCAGGGAAATCACCAGGATGTACATGATCTGGCCATCAGGCTGCAGCCAGCGACTTCCGGCCACGACAAATGCCAGAGCAGAGGCGTTCATCATCACTTCTAGGCTCATCAGGATGAACAGCAGGTTGCGCCGAATAAGCAGACCGCACAGGCCGATACAGAAGAGGATGGCTGCCAGCAGCAGACCATGCTCCATGGGGATATTGATCATGCCTCGCCTCCTGATTGTCCTTTTGGTTTCGGTACCGAGATGACTTCACCGGGTTTCTCTTCACGGCCCAGATGCCAGGCTGTGACCAGACCGGCCAGCAGCAGGATGGAGGCCAGCTCGACGGCGATGACATAAGGGCCAAACAGGGCAATACCGACCTGCTTGGCAGTGACTTCATCAACACCCAGTTGACCACCGGTGACACCGGTAATGCCATGAACCAGACAGCCCAGCAGCACGGCTGAGAGCAGCGCCGGTCCCACCCAGGTAGAAGGCGACAACCAGCGTTTTTCCTGATCATTGGCCGAGCCCAGGTTGAGCATCATCACCACAAACACGAACAGCACCATGATGGCGCCGGCATAAACCACCACCTGCATGGCACCGGCAAATGCCGCACCGAGCACAAAGAAGATCACCGCGACCGAGATCAGAGAGACAATCAGGTTCAGCAGCGCGTGCATCGGGTTGCTGGTACTGATGACCCGGAAGGTGGAGTAGATGGCGACCAGGGCCGCCACGTAAAAAAGCAGTTCCATGCTCGCTCCTCAGGGCAACAGGCTCTTCACATCGATGGGCTTGGCTTCGTTTTCGGCACTGCCCTTGGGCTTGCCGTCGATTGCCATCCCGCTCATGCGGTAGAAGTTGTAATCCGGGTATTTGCCGGGGCCGCTGATCAGCAGATCCTCTTTCTCGTACACCAGATCCTGACGGCGATACTCGCCCATCTCGAAATCGGGGGTCAGCTGAATGGCTGTGGTCGGGCAGGCCTCTTCACACAGGCCGCAGAAGATGCAACGCGAGAAGTTGATGCGGAAAAACTCCGGGTACCAGCGTCCATCTTCCCGCTCCGATTTTTGCAGCGAGATGCAGCCCACCGGGCAAGCTACGGCGCAGAGGTTGCAAGCAACGCAACGTTCGTCGCCGTCCGGGTCGCGGGTCAGCACAATACGACCACGATAGCGTGGCGGCAGCGGGACCTGTTGCTCCGGGTAATTCAGGGTTTGACGCGGCCGCCAGGCGTGGGAAAACACCATGGCCAGGCTGCGCAGCTGGGAGCCAACTCCCTCGATAATGCTGAAGATTTTCATCTCATTTCGCCTCACGCATTGACCAATACCACTGCCCCGGTGACCAGCATGTTAAGCAGCGTCACAGGCAAGCAGACCTTCCAACCAAACGACATCACCTGGTCAAAACGCGGACGCGGCAGCGAGGCCCGCAGCAGGATGAAGAAGACGATGAAACAGGCGGTTTTCAGGGCAAACCAGATGATGGGCGGCAGCCAGGGGCCATGCCAGCCACCAAAGAAGAGGGTCACGATGAGCGAGGAGACCAGCACGATGCCGATATATTCGCCCACGAAAAACAGACCCCACTTCATACCGGCGTATTCGATGTGGTAACCGTCGGCCAGCTCTTGTTCTGCTTCCGGCTGATCGAAGGGGTGGCGGTGAGTGACCGCCACCCCGGCAAACAGGAAGGTCATAAAGCCAAGGAACTGGGGAACCACATTCCAAAGCTCCCGTTGCGACTCGACGATATCACGCAGGTTAAAGCTACCGGCCTGGATGACGACCCCCATCAGCGACAGACCCAGGAACACCTCATAGGAGAGGGTTTGGGCCGAGGCGCGCAGGCTACCGAGCAGCGAGTATTTGTTGTTGCTCGACCAGCCGGCGAACAGCACCGCATAAACCGCCATACCGGCAATGGCCAGGATGTAGAGCAGGCCAACGTTGAGGTTGGACACACCCCAAGTCGGGGTCACCGGCACCACGGCAAAGGCCAGGATAAAGGCGGTGAACGCGATGATCGGCGCCAGAATAAACAGACGGCGATCGGCGAAGGGTGGGATCCAGTCCTCTTTGAAGAACATTTTGACCATGTCGGCGGCCAGCTGCAGCAGACCGAATGGACCAACCCGGTTGGGGCCGTGGCGATCCTGCCACAGACCGAGCAGACGGCGTTCGATAAAGCTCATGAACGCGCCCGCACCGATCACGGCGACCAGGATCACCAGTGCCTTGCCCACCTCAATTAGCATGTTGAGCACGTCATCACTCATGCAATCGCCTCCTTGAGATTGGTCAGCACGCAGTGCTGCAGGGCAGTCGGCAAGCCGTCCATGCCGAGCGGCAGCCCCAGTAGGCCATGGGGGAAGTGTTCATCCAGTTGCAGGGTAAATTGCCAGTGACGGCCGCCCCAGCCAAAGGCGATCTTGTCGCCCACGGCCAGCTGTAATCTGGCGGCATCAGCCGGGTTCATGACCCCTTGCGGGATGCCCATGCGTTTTTGGAATACCGGACTCTTGGCCGACAGCTCTTCGCTGCCAAACAGCTGGGCCAGACTGGCAACTTGAACGCCTTCTTGCACCGCACTATAGGCAGCGGGAGCGGCAAACCAGCTCAGTTGCTGATTACCCGGCTCAATCAGGCGGCGACCCGGATCACCGGCACGCAGGTGGCCACCCACTTCATCCTGGAACTTGTTCCAGGCCGACGGAGAGTTCCAGCCCGGCGCCCAAGCGAAAGGCACTTGAGAGACGGCTTGACGAGAGCCCGCATAGCCTTCCATTGAGAAGACAAACGGCGAGTCCTGATCTTGCGCCACTCTTGGCTCGTGAACATCCTTGTCAGCCAGCATCGAGGTGCGGCCACTGTAGCGGTGCGGTTCACGCGCCAGCTTCATGCCGCGAATGCGCAGGTTGGCGTTGGGATCGGCTTCGTTCATACGAGCCAGCAACGGATGGACTGTTGCGCACAGCTCGCTGATCTGTTGCCACTGCGGCCAACGCGGTTGTTCGCCTTGCAGGGCGTCGAGCCAGCGCCAGCTCTCCTGCACCAGCAGATCTTGCTGGTACCACTTGGGATCAAACACCTGGAAGAAACGCTGGGCGCGCCCTTCCATATTGACCAGGGTGCCATCACCTTCGGCGAATGTGGCTGCCGGCAGTACCAGATGTGCCTTGGCGGTCGTGGCCGTTTCCTGATGGTCGACCACAATCAGATGCTGGGCCAGGGAGATGGCACGATCCACGCTATCGTGAGCAGCGCGGCGATAGAGATCATTTTCCAGCACAACCAGCGCTTGTTGCGGTTTCTCGGCCAGTTGTTCGAACGCTTGCTCAAGCGGCATGCCGCCGAGCATGGCCAGACCCAGCGAGTTGGCTTCAGCGCCAACCAGTGCCAGCGAGCTCTCCTGACCGCGCGCCTTAAGTGCACGAGCAAGGTTTGCTGCCGCTTCAATCAGTGCCGGAGTGCGGGCGTGGCTACCGGCGATAATCAGCGGTTTTTGTGCCTTGCCAAGTAGGTCGGCCCATTCGGTTGCCAGTTCGGTAGTTGTAGTATCTAGGCCAGCAACGGCCGGGGCATCGCTATGCAGCTGGTGGGCGATGGCAAAACCGAGGCGGGCCTGATCGACCGGCGCGCCGTGCCAAGTGGCTTCGGCGACATCATCGAGCCGGCTCTGATGGGTGCCGGTGATAAGCAACGGCCAGCGATCGTGTTGCCCCAACGTGGCAACCGCAGCAACTTGCCATTCATCAACCTTCATCGCCTTGGCTTTGGCTTTGGCCTTGCCCTTGACGGCTTGACGCAGGGCCAGCGCAATACGCGCTGCGGTTTGGGTCACATCTTCACCGAGCACCACAATGGCATCGGCCTCTTCCATGTCACGCAGGCTCGGAGTGCGCACGCCGCTCTCGGTCAGGACCTTGAGCATCAGTTGCAGACATTCCCATTCGCTGCGTTCAATCCCAGAGGAGAAGTTGCTGGCACCGACCAGCTCGCGCAGGGCGACGTTGCTCTCCAGGCTGGCACGCGGCGAACCGATACCGATGACGCCGGAGGCATTGCGCAGTGCGGTCGTGGCATAACCCAGCGCGCCTTCGCGGGTGATAGAACGGACTGTGCTGCCGTCACGCAGCAGCGGCTGACGCGGGCGCTCGGGCAGGTTGACCCAGCCGTAGCCAAAGCGGCCACGGTCGCACAGGAAGTAGTGGTTGATGGCGCCGTGGAAGCGGTTTTCAATGCGGCGCAATTCACCATAACGCTCGCCCGGGCTGATGTTGCAGCCCACTGAACACTGTTGACAGACGCTCGGAGCGAACTGCATGTCCCATTTGCGGTTAAAGCGCTCAGAGTGGGTTTTGTCGGTGAACACGCCGGTGGGGCAGACTTCAACCAGGTTGCCCGAAAATTCACTCTCGAGAGTACCGCTTTTGACCCGGCCAAAGTAGACGTTGTCGTGTGCACCATAGACGCCGAGATCTTCGCCGCCAGCATAGTCCTTGTAGTAGCGGACGCAGCGGTAGCAGGCGATGCAGCGGTTCATCTCATGGGCGACAAACGGGCCGAGATCCTGATTCTGGTGGGTGCGTTTGGTAAAGCGGTAATTACGGCTGTTGTGGCCGGTCATCACCGTCATATCCTGCAGGTGGCAGGCGCCACCTTCTTCACACACCGGGCAGTCATGCGGATGGTTGGTCATCAGCCACTCCACCACGCTTTTGCGAAACTCGATCGCCTCTTCATCTTCGATGGCGATATAGGAGCCATCGGTCGCGGGGGTCATGCAGGACATGACCAGACGGCCGCGCTTGTCATCGGCGTTTTGAAACTGTTTTACCGCACATTGGCGGCAGGCGCCGACGCTGCCAAGCGCCGGGTGCCAGCAAAAATAGGGAATATCCAGGCCAAGGGAGAGACAGGCTTGCAGCAGGTTGTCTGCGCCGTCTACTTCGTACTCTTTGCCATCAACATGAATGGTTGCCATACAGCATGATTCCTTCGCGACAGACTACCAGCGCTGATCCAGAAGATTGGGTTGCACGCCCTTGATTGCCATGCGGTTATCGCCAGCGCCTTTGATTCCGGCCTCAAATTCAGGGCGGAAATACTTGATAGCACTGCCAAGCGGTTCAACCGCACCGGGGGCATGGGCACAGAAAGTTTTACCCGGACCAAGCTGGCGACAGAGGCGCTCCAGCGTTTCCAGATCACCGGTTTGGCCTTCACCGTGCTCGATGGCACGCAGCAACTTGAGCGTCCAGGGCAAGCCATCACGGCAGGGTGTGCACCAGCCGCACGACTCGCGCGCAAAGAACTCTTCCATGTTACGCAGCAGGCTGACCATATTGATGCTGTCATCCACCGCCATGGCGAGACCGGTACCCATCCGGGTGCCAACTTTGCCGATGCCGCCGCTATACATCTGGGCATCAAGGTGTTCTGGCAGCAGGAAACCGGTGCCCGCACCGCCCGGTTGCCAGGCTTTGAGGGTGTAACCGTCGCGCATGCCGCCGGCATACTCTTCAAACAGGGTGCGGGCAGTAATACCGAACGGCAGCTCCCACAGACCGGGGTTGTTGACTCGGCCGGAGAAACCCATCAGCTTGGTGCCGTGATCTTCCGAGCCGGGCAACGCCAAGCTCTGATACCAGCTGACGCCGTTGCCGATGATGGCCGGTACGTTGCACAGGGTTTCGACGTTGTTAACACAGGTTGGTTTGCCCCACACACCCGAGACGGCCGGGAAAGGCGGTTTGGCACGCGGGTTGGCGCGGCGCCCTTCCAGTGAGTTAATGAGCGCAGTTTCTTCGCCGCAGATGTAACGACCGGCGCCGGTGTGAACAAACAGCTCGAAATCAAAGCCGGAGCCAAGAATGTTTTTACCCAGCAGGCCGGCGGCTTTGGCCTCTTCGACGGCGCGGCGCAGATTGGCTGCCGCATCGACGTATTCACCGCGCAGGAAGATGTAGCCACGATAGGCCTTGAGCGCTCGAGCGCTGATGATCATGCCTTCGATCAACAGGTGTGGCAGCTGCTCCATCAAGAGCCGGTCCTTATAGGTGTTCGGCTCCATTTCGTCGGCATTGCACAGCAGATAGCGGATGTTGAGACTTTCGTCTTTGGGCATCAGCCCCCACTTCACGCCGGTGGAGAAACCTGCACCACCACGCCCCTTGAGACCAGCATCCTTGACGGTGCTGACGATCTCATCCGGGCTCATCTGGCTCAATGCTTTGCGGGCAGCGTCATAGCCTTGCTTGCTCTGATACTCGTCGAGCCATACTGGCTGCCCGTCATCGCGCAGACGCCAGGTCAGCGGGTGGGTCTCGGCGGCGCGAGCCATCAGGTTGGCAGTACCTAGCGATGCCAGCTTCATTGGTAACCCTCCAGCGTCTGCTTGAGTGCTGCCGTATCCAGACCGCCATAAGTATCGTCATCGATCATCATGGCTGGGCCCTTGTCGCAATTACCCAGACAGCAGACCGGAAGCAGGGTAAAGCGGCCATCGGAAGTGGTCTGTCCCGGGGCGATACCAAGCTCGCTCTTGATGGTGGAGAGCACGTTTTCATGGCCGTTGATGTAGCAGACCATGCTGTCGCAAACCCGGATGATGTGACGACCCACCGGTTGACGGAAGATCTGGCTATAAAACGTTGCCACCCCTTCCACATCACTGGCAGGTATGCCGAGTTCGGCGGCAATCACAGGGATGGCGCCATCGGGTACCCAGCCGCGCGCTTTCTGCACGATTTTGAGTGCCTCGATGCTGGCGGCTCTGGGATCCTCGTAGTGATGTTTCTCATGGGTAATGGCGTCACGTTCGGCGTCAGAAAGGGTGAAGCCACCCTTTCCCTGACATCCGTGTGCGTCTTGTTGTAATGCGCCTTTCTGGCACTGACATTGGCTCATGTTTAGCGATCCACATCGGACATAACGAAATCGATACTGCCCAGATAGACGATGAGGTCAGACACCATCTGGCTGCGGATCACTGACGGGATCTGCTGCAGGTGGGCAAAGCTCGGGGTCCGCACCCGGGTGCGGTAGCTCATGGTGGAGCCGTCACTGGTCAGGTAGTAACTGTTGACGCCCTTGGTTGCCTCGATCATCTGGAACGACTCGGCAGCCGGCATGACAGGCCCCCACGACACTTGCAGGAAGTGGTTGATAAGGGTCTCGATGTGCTGCAGGGTGCGCTCTTTGGGCGGTGGCGTGGTCAGCGGGTGATCGGCCTTGAACGGACCTTCCGGCATGTGTTCAACGCATTGAGCGATGATCTTCAGGCTCTGGCGCATCTCTTCGAGACGCACCATGGCGCGGTCATAGGCATCACCGTTGGCACCCACCGGCACTTCAAATTCGAACTGATCGTAGCCGGAGTAGGGACGCCACTTACGGATATCGAAGTTAAGGCCGGTTGCACGCAGCCCACCGCCGGTGGTACCCCAGGCCAGTGCTTGCTCGGTGGTATAGGCTGCAACACCAATGGTACGGCCCTTGAGGATGCTGTTACGCATGGCCGCTTTTTCGTAATCCATGAGGCGGGATGGCAGCCAGTCGAGCAGGTTGTCCTTGACCAGTTGACGCCAGCCCTTTGGCAGGTCGTGAGCCACGCCACCGATGCGGAACCAGGCCGGGTGCATCCGCGCGCCGGTGATAGCCTCGATGATGTTGTAGATGCGCTGACGGTCGGTAAAGGTAAAGAACACCGGCGTCATGGCCCCCACGTCCTGGATGTAGGTTCCGATAAACAGCAGGTGACTTTGGATGCGGAACAACTCGGCCAGCAGCACTCGAATCATGTCGACCCGCTGCGGCACCTTGATACCCGCCAGTTTTTCAACGGCCAGCACATAGGGCAGGTTGTTCATCACGCCGCCGAGGTATTCAACCCGGTCGGTGTAAGGAATGTAGCTGTGCCAAGATTGCCGTTCGCCCATCTTCTCGGCGCCACGATGGTGGTAACCGATATCGGGAACGCAGTTGCGGATCTCTTCACCATCCAGTTGCAATACTAGGCGGAAAGCACCGTGTGCCGACGGGTGGTTCGGACCGAGGTTCAAGAACATGTAATCTTCGTTCTCGTTGCCGCGACTTAAGCCCCACTCTTCCGGTTTAAACAGCAGGTTCTCTTGCTCCATGTCCTGACGAGCGGCATCGAGCATGAAGGGATCGAACTCGGTGGCGCGCGCCGGATAGTCCTTACGCAGCGGGTGACCCTGCCAGCTTTTCGGCATCATGATGCGAGTCAGGTGCGGATGCCCATCAAAGGTAATACCCAGTAGATCCCATACTTCACGCTCGTACCAGTTAGCGTTGGGAAATTCACCGGTCACAGTGGGCAGATGCAGGTCACCTTCAAACAGCGGCACCTTGAGCATCAGATCGCTGTTACGGTCGATAGAGATGAGGTGATAGAACACAGTGAAATCGGCAGCGGGCAGCCCTTCGCGATGGGTACGCATGCGCTCGTCGACGCCATGCAGGTCGTAGAGCATCACATAGGGCTTGGGCTGGCTTTTGACAAAGCGCATGACATCGATAAGCAGCTCACGCGCCAGCCACAGAACCGGCACCCCGGTGCGGGTGGTCTGCACTGTGAAACGTTCTGCACCAAAGCGGGCAAACAGTTCCCCGATGATAGGTGCATCCTGATGATCGCTCGGTTGCCAGCGAGCCATCTCTGCATTGTTTGGAAATTGGTTGGTCAGGCGCATGAATCAGCTCTCGTCCGGGGTCCGCAGGTTCTTGACGGCGATTCGTTCGCCGCGTTTGAGCTCTTTCTGGGACTGCATTTGGGGCCGATAGATGCCCTGATCACCGACCACCCAAGATAGTGGGCGGCGCTCTTTACCGATGGAGTCCTGCAGCAGCATCAGGGCTTCCAAAAAAGCCTCCGGACGGGGAGGGCAACCCGGAATGTAGACATCGACCGGCAGAAACTTGTCGACGCCTTGCACCACCGAGTAGATGTCATACATGCCGCCCGAGTTGGCACACGAGCCCATCGAAATCACCCACTTAGGTTCAAGCAGCTGTTCGTACAGACGTTGGATGACGGGAGCCATCTTGATGAAAGGGGTACCGGCAATCACCATGAAGTCTGCCTGACGCGGTGAAGCACGGATAACTTCGGCACCAAAACGCGCCACATCGTGCGGCGATGTGAAGGCGGTACACATCTCCACATAGCAGCAGGAGATACCAAAGTTGTAGGGCCAAAGGGAGTTCTTACGGCCCCAGTTGACCGTGTCGTGCAGAACTTCTTCTACACGGCCAAGCAAAATGCCTCGCTCGGCGGTCTGGGCCAACGGGTCGTCAACGGTTTGTCGTTGTTCCTGGGGATAGCGCTCAATGGGCGCGTCTGGATCGATCCGGGTCAGGGTGTACTTCATGGGCGAGCCTCGGGCAAAACGGAACTAGTCCTGCGATTGGTTGAGCGGTTTCTTCTTGGGCGACCAGTCAAGCGAACCAATCCGCCATAGATAGAGTAGGCCAACTAACAGCAGCACGATAAAAATGGTGGCTTCGATAAAGCCCACCCAGCCGCTCTCACGCACCGAGACAGACCAGGCAAACAGATAGAGTGCTTCGACATCGAAGATGACGAAGAACATGGCGACCAGATAGAACTTGGCCGAGAAACGCAATCTTGCGTTTCCTACGGAGTCCACACCGGATTCAAAAGGTTTGTTTTTTGATCTTCCCTTGGCACGTCCCCCGAGTAGGGAGGCAAGACCGATCATGGTAAAGCAGATGGCAAACGCAGCTAGAACATAGACACTAAAGGCCCAGTGTTCGGCAATCACTCCGGAAAACATATATGGTGTTCCCTACCGAAAAGTGTTACGGCAAGGTAATGATGTCACGCATCGGCCATTTCTGATAGCCAAACGTGATAAAAATGTGACTGTTTTTAATTAATCGTTGTAGTGGTGGGGTGCGTGTTTTTCATTAATGTAAATGAAATCTTATATCATTTGCAATAATGAAAAAAACACGCGCTGAGTGTAAGGAATTATTTGAGAATCGTCATCTTCTCTTCAGAGGGATTGCCTTGGCTTAATGTGATCTCTACCCGGCGATTTCCCTGCCGGTGTTCATCCGTATCATTAGCAAAACGCGGCTGAGTATCGGCTTTGCCCTCTGCCACGATACGGGTGGCATCGAGATCGCGGTTGGTGATAAGCACATGCACGATGGCGGCAGCACGCAGCACCGAGAGTTCCCAGTTACTCTGGTAAAGCTCCTTGGGGGGTGGGGTTTGATCGGTATGCCCTGTCACCTGTATCTGTCCTGGAATGGTGGCCAGCACAGTGCCAATTTTTTGCACCAGAGGAATAAACTGGGGCTGTAAGAAGGCCGAGTCGGCGGGAAAGAGCGCTTTTTCTCCGATACGGATAATGAGGTGGTTACCCAACTGCTCTACTTCCAGCTGACTGGTTTCTATCTGCGCCTTGAGCTGCTCCTGCAGCTGCTTCTTGGTCTCCTGCACCCAGCCATTACTCTCCGGGCTGGGGTGAGGCCATGAGTTGGTATCGTCCGGTTTGGCTGATTGCCCAATGGTCTCGTTCATCGGATTGGAGGCTGGTGCATGGTCACTCTCCATCACGCTCGGTTTGTTTTCAGAGCTTACAGTGCTGCGTGACTCAGGCTCCAGGATCCCGGTTCCACCCTGCATGATAGGCGAGCCTGCTGGCGGTGAAATAAGACCAATCTTACCCAGCGACTGGATAAAGCCCTGGATGATGACTCGCACTTCGGACTGCTTGGCCATCGCAAAGGAGTAGAGCACCACGAATAGGGCAAACAGCAGGGTCATGAAGTCGGCATAGGAGACCAGCCAACGTTCGTGGTTCTCGGGGGCTTCAGCCTTTTTCTTTTTCATTGGCTTCATGTCCTAAGTAGGGGCTGAGGCTGACCTGGAGACGCTGCTGCGACTCACCGTCCATGATGCACATGATGCCGGTGAGGGTCATCTCTTTGTAGTGCCGGAGCTGGTGGGCAAATGCCTTATAGCGGTTACCAAACGGCAGGAAGATAAGGTTTGCTGCCGATACACCATAGATGGTTGCGATAAAAGCTACTGCGATGGCGCCACCCAATTTATCAGGTGCGTTGAGCAGGCCCATGGCGTGGATAAGGCCGAATACCGCGCCTACGATACCCATGGTGGGGCAATAACCACCCATGGCTTCATAGAATTTGACCGTCTGTTCGATGTCTTCCTGTTCGAACTCGATCTCTTTTTCCAGCACTTCGTAGATCTTATCTTTCTCATAGCCGTCGACCATCATCTGGATCCCCTTTTTAAGGAAAGGGTCCTGAATCTGCTCGGTCATACTTTCCAGAGCCAGCATACCGTTACGGCGAGCATTACCTGCCAGCTCTTGCAGCAATTCAGATTGGCCGCCCATATCGGTTTTCAGCGGGCTAAGCAGCCATTTGAAACGCTTGAGTGAAGCGCCAACGACGGAGAACGGGAATTGGGTCAGGGCTGCACCAATGGTACCGCCGATCACGATCATAAAGGCAGGCAAGTCGCCCAGGGCGCTGGGATGGCCCCCCTCGATGATGTTCCCCCCGAGTATGAAAGCAACGGCGATGATTAAACCGATAAGGCTCATGCGTGTTTATCCTTGCGCAGAGTTGGCTGGTGCGATGTCATATTCGGCTGGACAGCCATGGTAAAACGAGACGGTATGTTGCAAGAAAGCATGGTTTATATCCACATATAAAACAATAGATTAATCATGAGATGAGCAATATCTGCCAGCCATTTTGTGACTTCTGAAACCGCTCAGTTCTATGTATCGGCTGCCTCTCTTGCGCCTTAAGTCGCCTCTTGCCAGCCAGACCTTCCTCAACTCCGATGGTAGTGATTTAGGCTTCCATTGAGTCAATATCCACATCATTTCTCTGCCAGATGCTGGATTCATAATATTGTGTTCCATGTCACCAATTTGTTACTGGCATGTTTCGTTTTCCGCGATTCACCATCACTATCAGTGTAGATAAGGGGGCGAGAAGGAGAAGACCTATGAGTCATCGGGTCGGACTTGCCATCCTGTGGGGACTGTCGAGTTTTGGTATTGACGACGACTTTGTCGCTTGCAGGGAGGCAGAGAGGCTATCCGCCAAGGATGAGAGTTGCTTGCTGGCGGTGGAGGGGGTCCTGCTCAAGCAGTTGGAGGGCGCAAGTTGGCTGTTTGATGATGGTTCGCGCAGCTTGGTTGCACTGTTGCCTGAGGGAAGTTCACCGCCGCTTGGTGTGCCGCTGCGCCTTCATGGCCGCCTCTATCGTATGGCTCACTTAGATTATCTCGATGTTGAGCAGTTCACATGCCAACCGGTCATGGTAGCGTGAGGCGCTTGCCATGCAAGGGAGTTAAGCGAGGACGAGAAACTTTTTTCAAGAGTGCGAGATGGCTCGCAAACCCGATATATCAGGCTATGTAAAACGTTTGCGCGCATCTAGGATTGCCACGCCAGTTAGAAGGATTCTCCTTCTATATTGTTTCTTGCGATCCAATCGCAATTCCGTAGCACTTTTTCAAGGCCCGTTATCGCACGATAGTGGGCCTCGTTTTTATGGTCAGCCGGTATAGCTGCCGATGTGGGGACGGCGACTGGGGCCGGCCAGGTGGATATCGACCGGATTGAACGCCTTGATGGCTTCAAAGCTGAAGTCACCGATAGCCCGGTGCAGGCTGTCAGGTGCATGGTTGGTAATCAGAATGACGCTCTTGGAGAGGTTGCGGCGCCGACGCAGCAGGTGACCTAAAAAACTGGACTGGCTTTCGGCCAGTTTGGCCCGGTTGGCAGCCACCTCATCAATAATCAGTAGATCCACCTCTTCCAGTGCCCGGCGATACTGGTTGCGCTCTTCCTGATCCTCAATCACGTTGAAAAACAGCCGATCGACGATGGATGCCCATTGCTGGAAGATCACCGACTTCTGATGGCGCTCGATAAGCTCATGGGCAACTGCGCCGGCCAGCGTCGATTTACCCGTGCCGTAGTCGCCATAAATGAGCATGCAACCGCCACCGCTCTTTTCCCAATGCTCAAAGCCACTGATAAAATAACGGGCGGTCTCGATGGCATATTGCAAGGCCGGATCCTGATGATCCATGCGCTCGAATATCCACTCCGGATTCAGGTCGGCCTGGGCGATCAGGCGTTGGATGCGGGACTGCTGAGCCTGCTTTTGCAGCTCACGCACCTCGGCGTTGGCCTTGGCTTCATACTCTTTGCGCAGGGTTTCATAGTCATATTGCTGCCCGCCAGTTTGGGCTTGCAGGCGCTGAATGCGCTCCAGCAGGGTACCTACGTGCTGGCGAAGCTCCGGATCTGAAGGGGCTCGCCCGGGCTTGTCGCGGTTGATTTGCTGACGGCGGGCTTCGATATCAGCCAGATCCTGAGCCATCTGATCTTTGTCATGAGCCATGTTCTTGCTCCTTCTGCTCGGCCACGCGTTTAGCTTCTTCAATCATCTCAAGGGCCCGCTTGCTGGGCCTGCTATCAGTGGGTGCTGGCGCTACTTGTTGATAACCCAGCTCTTCTTTGGGCGTTCGGCGCACATAGCGGCGCGTTTTCAGGGCGCGGATAAACTTGAGCATCCACTGGTGCTGATTGTCATACACTTCGGGTCGCCCCAGCCAGTAGGCGATAAACTCGCCCAGCTCTTCTTCGCTATAGCTGCAATCAAGCACGCCACAGAGTTTGGCCAGTGCCGGTAATCCAGCATCCGGCCGCCACTGCAGGTGCATCGGGAAAGGGCGAGTCGGTAGCGGTGAATCAGGAGCCCTGCCCAATAAAGGCAAGATAAAGGATTGCTGGTGGAAATGGTCACCACAAGGTTCGCATTCAAGCAGTCCTGCCATGACTAGCTCTTCGAGCAATTGGGTGAGCTGCCGGGCATTGACCTGATAGCTAAAACCGGACGCATCTTCCGGATCCACGACGGCCAATGCTCTGCCCAGCACCGGATAGTTGAGCTGAGCTGGCTGATTTTCCAGTACCAACCGGCGCAGGTGCAGGCAATAGAGCGTTCGCGCCGGGTGGCTCAGACGCGGATGGGAGAGGGCGCTGTATTCGGCTGGGGTCATGGCTGGCCTGTATCGGAGGTTCGGCGCCATTATCACCGATGGTGAGGGTGGGTACAAACTATGGTGTACCTGCCTCAGGGTTATCGCAGCGGTCATGCCCATCACAAATGGAGGATGACCGTGTAAATGCTTGCGGTGGGACGCAAGTGAGAATCACTGTTAAGAAATGGTAAAGTTAGTTTTCTATTCTGCTGGATATTTCCCACCACCCGTTTAATTGCGATGAATTATTCACTGCAATATTCGCGCTGAGGCTAGTACTGGCGCTGTTTCGGCCAATTTTTGACGCAGTGATTGGGTTGTCAATGCTCTGGCGTGCTACTGCCAAACGTGAGCCGCACAAAATTTTGTACTCATATGGTAGGGAGGCAAACCACATCGGTTAGGCTAGTCTTACCTTATCTATCCACGTTGTTGATGTTGAGCTGTTCCATGTTACTAGCCGGAGTCCGAGTTCTGGTCATTGAGGATGAAACTGTGTTTCGCCATCAATTGGCTGGCTATCTTGAGCGTTGTGGCGCTGCCGTATTTCAAGCCGAAGATGGCATTGAAGGCATGGCCGCGGCTGCGCTGTCTCATCCGGATGTGGTGCTTTGCGATCTCAACATGCCTGCCATGGATGGACACGAAGTGCTGGCCTGTCTGTCAGCACGCTACCCCGACCTGCCGGTGATCGTCATCTCTGCTCAAAGCCGGATGGATGTGGTCGCTAGGGTGTTACGTGCTGGTGCCCGCGATTACCTGATTAAACCGATTCGGGACTGGGAATTGGTGAGCTATAGCATCAGTCAGTGTTTGGCTGAGCAACCCAGTGCCGTGCAGCAATTCGAGTTGCTGGAACACCTCGATGCTTTGCGCTCAGATGACCGGCTGGCCACCCGCATCGCTAATCAGATGACCAAGCCCTCTTTGCAAGAGTGGGGGCCGTGGGAAGTGACCAGTCAGGGGCGCGGTAATCTGTTTATACCAGAAAGCTTCAAAGTGGGTGAGCGGCTGCTAGTGCTCATCATGGAGTTGCCCGTTGGTGGGCGGGATGGTGCGTTCTGTTCGGCACTGGTGCGCATGCTGATGAACACGCCATTTCGGCAATATCAGCGTGGTGAAAATCGGCTTATTGAGCATCCTGGCAAATTGCTTGCTTACCTCAACTGGCATCTTGTGGAGTCTGGCATTCGTCAACCCATGAGCGTGGCAGCGCTGTTGTTCGACCAAGATGACAACCTGCTGTTTGCCAATGCGGGGTTAAGCTCACCACACTGGCTGGCTCGTCATGGCGGGTTGTCGCTTGGCTTGATGCGTGACATCACCTACCCGGTGCATCGCCGTAGCTGGCATGATCCCTTTATGCTCGATGTGAACAGCGACAGTGGTCAGTCGCTCAATGTTCGGGTTCATCACCACTGAGTTTTCGATGTATTTAAAAACAAAAAAGGGCGCCATCGGCGCCCTTCTTGTTATGAAGCATCATCAGACAGCGCTGGTTTCCAGCTTGCCCTTCTCTTCCTCTGCAACGGCTTTGCCTTCGGCGCCGTGCATCCAGTAGATAAGACGGTTGGACATCAGCAGCAGAATGGCTGCACTGATGGTTGCAGCGATAGCAATGCCACCGAAGATGGCCATGGCACCGGATTCGCCCACGAAAGAGCCGATGAAACCGGCAGCGTAGTTGGCGAGGGCCACAAAACCGAACCAGGCACCCATCATCAGGGAGGCGAGACGCAGCGGAGCCAGCTTGGTCACCATGGAGAGACCGATCGGGGAGAGGCATAGCTCGCCCAGGGTGTGGAACAGGTAGGCACCGATCAGCCAGAACATGGACGTCTTAACGGCGTTATCGCCACCTTGTTCCAGAACGGCACCGATCATGAACAGGAAGCCCAGCGCCAGGAACAGCAGACCCATGGCGAACTTCACCGGTGAGCTCGGCTCACGCTTGCCCATCTTGACCCAAATAGCGGCGATAACCGGAGCCAGGGTGATGATGAAGAAGGGGTTGAGCGACTGGAACCAAGCGGTCGGGACTTCGAAGCTACCGATCATGCGGTTGGTATACTGCTCGGTATAGAGGCTCATCAAGCCGCCCGCTTGTTCAAAACCGGCCCAGAAAATGATGGTGAACAGACCCAGGGTCAGGATGACCTTGATGCGGTCCACTTCCTGCTTGGTCAGCGGGGCTTTCTTCTGATTGCCTGCTGCTGCAGCGCGCTTGGCCGCCGGCTCTTTACCGATGTTGCCAAGGAAGCTCGGTGCCATGGTGGTCTGCAGCACCAGAGAGAGCAGCATGCCCAGACCGGCAGCAACGAAGGCAGCTTGCCAGCCGTAGGCGTTGGCAGCGGCACCGGCAACGAAACCGGCGATGAGGGCGCCCAGGTTGATACCCATGTAGAAAATGGTGAAGGCACCATCACGGCGGTGATCGCCCTCTTCATAGAGGTCACCCACCATGGTGGAGATGTTCGGCTTGAACAGGCCGTTACCGATGATCAGACCCGCCAGGCCCAGATAGAACATGGTGTTGACGCTGTCCGGGAACATGCTGTGCGGAAGGGCCAGAGTGAACTGACCGGCAGCCATCAGAATGGCACCAATGATAATGGCGCGACGCTGACCCAGGAAGGTATCAGCCAGCCAGCCACCGATCAGCGGAGTGATGTAGACCAGACCGGTGTAGATACCGTAGAGCTTGAGAGCATCTGCCTGGTTCCAGCCCAGACCGCCCTGAGTAGTTTGGGCAGTGAGATAGAGTACCAGTACGGCACGCATGCCGTAGTAGGAGAACCGCTCCCAGAGTTCGGTCCCAAAGAGCAAAAAGAGCCCCTTGGGGTGACCTAAAAAGGTCCCTTTCGACGGGTTATTCATGGAACTTCCACCTGTTTTTTTTGGACGTTGTATTAGTGTTTTTGCAAGGACTGAAAACAGCCGCCCAACCTTATAGAGCAAGAGAGATTTAATTACAAGAACAGGGTTTGGCAGGCGATTGTCTTTCTTTGATTGATTTTTTCTGGATCAAAAAAACAGCCGGGCATCGCATGACGCCCGGCTGTGATCTGGTAATTCAAAACAAAATTCTGAAATTACAGGTTTTTAGCGAAATTCTTGAGCCATTCAACAAACTCGCCATTGAGCTCACGGTGGCGCACAGCGTACTCCACATTGGCCTTCATGTAGCCCATCTTGCTACCGCAGTCGTGGCTACGACCCTTCATGAAGTAGGCGTTGACCTGCTCCTGCTCCATCAGCATGGCGATGGCATCGGTCAGCTGAATCTCATCACCGGCTCCGGGAGGCGTTTTTTCCAGCAGCGGCCAGATGTTGGCAGAGAGGACATAACGGCCCACCACGGCCAGATTGGACGGAGATTCATCTTTGGCCGGTTTTTCGACAATGGCCTGCATCGGCAGAGACATACCGGCAGTCAGGGTTTCGCCCTTGATGTCAGCAATACCGTACTTGTCGACTTCGCTGTGAGGAACTTCTTCAACCATGATCTGGCTGACGTTTTCCTCTTCATAGAGGTGGACCATCTCGGCCAGGTTATCCTTCTTCGGGTCACTGGCCACGTCGTCAATCAGCACGTCTGGCAGCAGCACGGCAAAGGGGTTGTCACCGATCAACGGACGGGCGCACAAAATGGCGTGACCCAAGCCTTTGGCCTCACCCTGACGCACATGCATGATGGTGACATCTTTGGGGCAGATGTTTTGCACTTCGGCCAGAAGCTGACGTTTTACCCGCTTCTCGAGAGTGGCCTCCAGTTCGAAGCTCTTGTCGAAGTGGTTTTCGATCGAGTTCTTACTGGAGTGAGTAACCAGAATGATTTCCTTGATCCCGGCAGCGATAGCCTCTTTGACCACATACTGGATCAGCGGCTTGTCGACGACTGGCAGCATCTCCTTCGGAATGGCCTTGGTGGCTGGCAACATGCGGGTACCCAGACCAGCCACTGGCAGGACGGCTTTGCGAACAATCGTTGGGTTCTTTTTCATTGAGATGATCCCGTGACACAAATTGCCTGCATGTTACCCCAACAATAACAAGGCGGCCACTGGCCGCCTTAGGGTTATTTTGCTACCAGCATCTCCCGATTGGCATTGAGTGTGGCGGGGCCGATGCCGCTCACTTCGGCCAGTTGATCGACCGAGCTGAATTTACCCTGTTTGGTGCGGTAGTCGATGATGGCCTGGGCTTTCTTGTCGCCAATCCCCTTGAGCTGGGTCAGCTGCTCCAGCGTGGCGGTATTGAGGTTGATCTTGCCCGCTTCGGCTACTTCGGTGGTGACTGCGGGTTTGGCCGCCGTGCTCTTTTCCGCCGCCTGTAAGGGCGCGCCCAACAGTGACAAGCTGGCGAGTAGCGTGGAGATCAGTAACGTCCTTGTCTTCATGGTGTCCTCCTTGGGGGACGGTGGATAGTGGAGTTAGGTTTAGAGCACTCCCCTCAGCACCTTTCTGTTTCTTTTGTCAGTATGATAACTCGGCACAAACAGCTATAAGCGCTGACATAGTGGCTGGGCTAATATGCAACCATATGAAAAAACACGAGATTAAAGAGATGCAGTGGAATGATGAGATTCGCGCCGAGGTGTGCTCACTGGCCCGACAAGCCGGGGAGCAAATTCTGGCCGTCTATCAGAGTGATTTCAGCGTCGAGCACAAGGCTGATGCTTCCCCGCTGACTGAAGCCGATCAGCGTGCCCATCGGACCATAGTGGCTGGCCTCAGTGCACTGACGCCGCAGTGGCCGGTGCTCTCTGAAGAGTCGGGTGATGCGGTGCTGGCGCAAAGCCGTGCGTGGGGACGCTATTGGCTGGTGGATCCACTTGATGGCACCAAGGAGTTTGTCTCCCGCAACGGCGAATTCACCGTCAATATTGCCCTGATTGAGCATGGTTTTCCGGTCTGGGGTGTCGTTTATGCGCCCGTGTTGGATGTGCTGTGGGAAGGCGGTGTGGGAATGGGGTCTCGGCGTGAGGCGGCCGGGGATAGCGTGTTGATTCACAGCCAGCCGCATCGCGATGGCGAGACCTGGCAGGTGGTGGGCAGCCGTCATCATCTGTCGCCAGAAACCCTCGAGTTCCTGGCTCCGCTTGGGGAGAATCTCAATCTGGTGTCGATGGGCAGTTCGCTCAAGCTCTGCCTGGTGGCGGAAGGTAAGGCGCATCTCTATCCGCGATTGGCTCCCACGTGCGAATGGGACACGGCAGCTGCACAGGCGGTGGTTGAAGGGGCGGGCGGCTCGGTGAACACCTTGCAGGGGGAGCGGCTTCGTTATAACAAGCCGGACATTCTCAACCCCTGGTTTGTGGTGAGCGCCTAATTAAGAAAACGCCGGGAAACCCCGGCGTTGTGCTATCAGAGTGCCCGTTTAAATGGCTTGATGGTCACGCTTGCGTAGATACCAGCAGCCACATAGGGATCGGCATCGGCCCAGGCGCGGGCGTCAGCATAAGAGGCAAACTCGGCGATCACGGTCGAGCCGGTGAAGCCGGCTTCACCGGGATCTTCAGCATCAATGGCCGGATTGGGGCCGGCAACCAGCAAGCGCCCCTCATCTTGCAGCTGTTGCAGGCGGGCAAGATGGGCCGGACGCGCTTCCTTGCGTTTGGGCAGGCTGTTGGGAACATCTTCGGCGTAGATGAGATACCACATGTGACACTCCTTGTTGGCGTTATTTTTTCTGATCCGCCGGCTGGTGGCGGTAGAGGTAAACCCCGCTTATCAGGGTAAACACGACGGTCATGCCCAGCAGGCCGAAGACCTTGAAGTTGACCCAGGTCTCCTGTGAAAGATGGAAGGCCACATAAAGATTGAGCAGACCACAGGTGAAGAAAAAGCCTACCCAGCCCAGATTAAGGCGATCCCATACGCTATCGGGGGCGCTTAACTCCTTGCCCAGCATCTGACGGATCAGATTCTTGCCAAAGCCATAGCGGCTAACCAGCAGGGCCAGTGCAAACAGGGCGTTGATGACGGTGACTTTCCACTTGATGAAGACATCGCTGTGGAAGATCAGGGTCAGCGAGCCGAAGAAGGCCACCATGATGAAGGTAATGAGCTGCATCTTCTCGACTTTGCGATAACGCAGCCAACCATACAGCAGTTGGGCGCCGGTAACGGCCACCAGAGCGCCGGTGGCGGCATAGATATCGACCAGCTTGTAAACCGCGAAAAAGACGATCAGCGGGAGAAATTCAATAAACTGCTTCATAACAGATCCATGGGTGAGAACGGGTCCAGTTTAACCGAGTCGTGCCGGCCGGCAAGTCATCAACGGAACAGCTCGGTTGCAACATGCTTGCCCAGCTCTTTCTGCTCGGCCAGCAATGCCGCGATGTCTGCCGAGCTTATCCGCGGATTGAGCAACACGGCACGCAGCAGAGTCAATGGCTGCTCGCCATAGCGGGCAACCGAACGCTGGGTGCGCGACACAAAGCTGTGCCCCGCAGCGCGCTGGCGTTTTTGCACGGCCATGGTGAATGCATTGACCTGAATATTGTCTGACTCATCGAGCACTTTGCCCTGCAGATGCGGCGGAATGCAGCGATAGGCCAGCAGGTTCATGACCGGCACCGCCATCAGCTCAAAGGCAGGATCGGCGGCGATCAGTTCGGCCATCAGGCGCGCCCGATCGTAGTTCTCTTCAATCAGCCGGGCATAGCCTTGCTGCCCAATCAGGTGAAATGCGGCATCCAAATAAATGGCATTGGCCGGGCGGGTGCCTTCCAGCGTAAAGCGGCCCTGATCATACGAGGTTGCGCGAATAGCGTAAGGCGCTTCCCGTTTGACGGCCATCATCAGATCCGGCTCGCGGCAAAGCAGCATGCCGGTGCCAAGCGGGATCAGCAGTTGTTTGTGACCATCCAGCGTGACGGTATCCGCTTGATCCATGCCTGCCAGCAGCGAGCGGTAGCGCAGCGAGAAACGGGTTGGGCCACCCCAGGCGGCATCGACGTGAAAATGCACGCCTTCACGGGCGGCAATAGCGGCCATCTCGGGCAGCGGATCGATGGAGCCAAAATCGGTGGTGCCCGCGACGCCAATCAGCGCGATAACCTTGATGCGTTCGGCCTTGCAGCGCGCCAGTTCAGCTTCCAGCGCCGCTAACCGCAACCGGTTATGTTCGTCCACCGGCAGCCGGATCACCTGATGGGCGCCGCCACCGAGCAAATCCATCCCCTTGTCGAAGGAGTAGTGCATCAGCCGCGAGCCGATCACGGCCATGCCACGCCAGCGCTGCTCAAACAGTCGGAACAGATTGTCTCCGCAGGCCCGATTGCGTGCCAGCCACAGGGCGGTGACGTTGGCGATGGTGCCACCACTGGTCATTACGCCCAGTGCAGCGTCTTTGCCGTGCATATGCTGCTGGTAAAAGTCGTCACTGCGCTCAAACACCAGATGATGCAACTTGGCCATCACCTCCCGCTCGAGGAAGGTAAGCAGGCGGGAGGACTCCATCTTCATCGGATTCTGGTTGAGCATCACCAGCAGACGGGAGAGCTCACCGGTAAAGGCCGGCAGCGGCGCCGTCATATGGCCCATATAGCGCGGCGAGGCCAGGTGCGATGCGCCCGGCAGCAATCTGGATAGGCGGGAGACATAGTCGGGCAGGCTCATCTCGCCGCCCGGCATGGTGGCCAAGGAGAGCCATTCGGTAAAGCGTGAACGGTCGTAGGGTTGCTGGCTGTCGTCCTGCTCGTGAAAATCCCGGATCAGATGGCTGATGTGGCCATCCAGGTCCTGATGGGGAGAGAGGAACAACTCATCTAGCTTCATGTCGGCACCAACTCCGTGACTGTGCGTCAGATTGGGCGCAGAGCATACCGCAAATGTGCAGGTGTGACAGTAAGGTGTCGCTGCAATAGCAGTGGACATTGCTCAAGATAGAGCATGAAAAGTAACCATTTATTGGTAGTTTTTTCGCGGCGAATTGTTAAAACGTGCACTCAGCCACAGTCCATTTTTCTGCTAACTGCCAAGCTAGTCTCAGTTTTCTTTCGGAGATACAAACAGATGAGCGATATCGCACTCGCCATCAGCATCCTGTCTCTGGTCGCTGTATTGGGGCTATGGCTCGGTAATTTACGAGTCTACGGAGTGGGCCTCGGGATTGGGGGAGTGCTGTTTGGTGGCATCATAGTAGGTCACTTTGCCGGTATGTATCAGCTGGAGCTTAATGCCGGTACCCTGCATTTTATTCAGGAATTTGGCCTTATCCTGTTCGTTTACACCATAGGTATTCAGGTCGGGCCGGGCTTTTTTGCCTCGTTGCGCAGCTCCGGCCTTAAGCTGAATGCCTTTGCATCGCTGTTGGTATTGCTCGGCGGTGTCATGGTGGTGCTATTGCACCGTCTGTTTGATGTGCCGCTGCCGGTGATCCTCGGGATCTTCTCAGGTGCGGTGACCAACACCCCGTCACTGGGTGCCGGTCAGCAGATCCTCTCCGAGCTGGGGGCTCAACCCGGCCTGACCGGCCTGATGGGGATGGGCTATGCGGTGGCCTATCCATTTGGTATCTGCGGGATTTTGCTCAGCATGTGGCTGGTGCGGGTGTTCTTTCGGGTCAAGGTAGAGGACGAGGCCGCACAGTTCGAGCTGCAGGCCGGCAAAACCAAAGAGAGCCTGCACACTATCAACATTGCTGTGCGCAACCCCAACCTCAACGGCCTGATGATCAACGAAATCCCCTGCATGAACGGGGCGGATATCATCTGCTCGCGTCTCAAACGTGGCGATGAGTTGATGGTGCCCAAGGGCGAGTCGCGGGTGCAACTTGGTGACCTGCTGCACCTGGTGGGTGAGAAGCATGCCCTGCATCAGGCCCTGTTGGTGATGGGGGAAGAGGTGGAAACCTCGCTCTCCACCCGTGGTACTGAACTGCGGGTCGAGCGGGTCGTCGTCACCAACGAGCAGGTGCTGGGCAAGAAGATCCGCGACCTCGACATCAAGCAGAAATACGATGTGGTTATCTCGCGCCTCAACCGTGCCGGCGTCGAGCTGGTGCCGACCAGCCAGACCAGTCTGCAGTTTGGCGATATCCTCAATCTGGTGGGGCGGCTGGATGCCATCGAAGCCGTGACCAATGTGGTCGGTAACGTGCAGCAGAAGTTGCAGCAAGTGCAGATGTTGCCGGTGTTTATCGGCATTGGCTTGGGTGTGTTGCTGGGGTCAGTGCCATTTTATCTGCCCGGTTTCCCTGCGGCGCTCAAGTTGGGCTTGGCGGGGGGGCCATTGGTGGTGGCGCTGATCCTGGCCCGGATCGGTAGCATTGGTCGTCTTTACTGGTTTATGCCGCCGAGTGCCAACTTAGCGCTGCGTGAAATTGGCATCGTCATGTTTCTGGCCGTGGTCGGTTTCAAGTCCGGAGATGGGTTCTTCGATACCCTGCTCAAGGGCGATGGGCTCTCATGGATGATGTATGGCGCTATCATTACCATCGTTCCGCTGTTGACCGTGGGCTGCCTGGCTCGTTTCTACGGCAAGCTCAACTACCTGACATTGTGCGGTATGCTGGCCGGCTCCATGACAGATCCTCCGGCACTGGCATTTGCCAATGCGATGCATCCGAGTAGCGGCGCTAGTGCCCTCTCCTATGCGACCGTGTATCCCTTGGTCATGTTCCTTCGCATTATCTCACCACAGCTACTGGCCCTATTGCTCTGGGCCGGAGCCTGAGTCCCTTCGTTCGTATATTTAAAAAGTCGCCATTTGGCGACTTTTTTCTCAACTCATTGATGAAATTCGATTTTTTTGAAAGATACGAGCACGCTTCGTTCGATATTTTGCGATGGTTTGTTGCGTCATTCTTTAGCTACAGTTAACGCTCGGTAATCCGCCTTCGGCCATTTTGGAATCTTTTATGAACATCATCACCACTGAGCAGAAAGTTGTTATCACTAGCTTTGTTGGCAAAGTTTACGTAATGGGTCCAGATGGCCATCAGATTGAACTCAAAGTGGGTGATGTGCTCCCCAAGGGAACCGCCATTTTTGTTGAAGATGGCGGCTCGGTTAACACCGCCGTTGCCATCGAGGCCGATGACCTGGCACAGCAAGCTGGCCAGCCAGGGGCAACCCCTGATGATGTCGCAGCCTTGCAACAGGCGATTGCCGATGGCGTCGACCCGACCAAAGCCTTTGACGCCACTGCCGCCGGTGCGGCGGCTGCCGGCGGTGGCGTTGCTGGCGCCAGCAGTAATGACGGTTATGTTGTGGTTGATATGGCGCTCGATCAAACCATTGCTATCGCCGGCTACGACACCACTCACGAGCAAGCTGCAGCTCAAGAGGAAATTGCTTCCGCTAGTGTGGATGTTGTTCAGATACCTGAGACTAGTAATGCACTTGTCATTGCCACTGACGACCGCTACGAGGTCAACGAGGATGGCTCGGTGACCCTGACCCTGCTGGCCAACGACAAGGCACCGGATGGCGGGCTGGCTATCCAGTCCATCAATGGGGTGGCGCTGACCGGGGCTGCGCAGAGCATTGCGGTGACCAACGGCACGGTGGAGATTGCGGCCGACGGCAGCATCAGCTTTGTGCCTGCGGCCAACTTCAACGGCGAGATCAGCTTTGACTACGTGGCTAAGGACGCTGACGGTGATACCGACAGCGCCACGGTCAGCATCCAGGTGGCGGCCCAGGACGATCCGGTCGATGCGGTGAACGACAGCTACGAGGTCAACGAGGATGGCTCGGTGACCCTGACCCTGCTGGCCAACGACAAGGCACCGGATGGCGGGCTAGCTATCCAGTCCATCAACGGCGTGGCGCTGACCGGCGG
>NZ_FTMJ01000003.1 GCF_900156095.1 Aeromonas sp. RU39B | reverse complement strand
GCCCGTTACGACTGGTGATACATGTTTCTCGGGAGTGACCGTCAGGTTATCTGGATGGTGCTGCGCCTTCTCCCAAGAGGTGGATGTCCCAATTATACGCTCGCCAACCACTGCGGTCAGCAGCGATGTCGTCATCCTAAGCACTGACCCGCTTTCATTGATTGTCGTCTGGGCCCTGCCGGTATCATCGGCAGCGAGTTCGGCTGTGTGTAAAACCGTCGATTTGCCGAAAACCTAACTTTTCCTGCCCGTTACGACTGGTGATACATGTTTCTCGGGAGTGACCGTCAGGCTATCTGGATGGTGCTGCGCCTTCTCCCAAAAGGTGGATGTCCCAATTAAAAAGCCACTGACAATGGCGGCTTAGCGCTTGGCTTTGCCGCTTTGATTGCCCAGTGCCTGACGGCGGGCGCGCTGCTTTTGGGCGCCTTTGCTGTTGCGCCGCGAGGTGGGTTCGCTGCGGGTCAGGTCCGGCTCAAAGCCGGGGAACCACTGCTGCGGCAGACGGGTGTCGAGCACGGCTTCCACCTTTGCCAGCAGCGGCGCATCTTCCGGGCTGAACAAAGTGATGGCGAGCCCCTTGTTACCGGCGCGGCCGGTGCGACCAATGCGGTGTACGTAATCCTCAGGCTGATGCGGGAACTCCAGGTTAATCACGTAGTTCAGCTCGCTGATATCGAGGCCACGGGCGGCCACGTCGGTGGCAACCAGCGCCTGCAGGGTGCCGGCACGAAACTCCTGCAGCACTTTTTCCCGTGCGCCTTGTGACAAGTCGCCGTGAAAGGCTAGGGCATTGATTCCGCTCTTGCTCAGTTGCTCGGCCAGCTTGTCGGCCCCCTGACGGGTGCGGCTAAAGACAAGTGCCGGCGCCCAGCCTTTGATACTGAGCAGGTGCTGGACCAGCGCGACTTTGCGCTCGCTGTCCACCGCATAGACCCGCTGCTCCACCTCGGACGCCGTGGTATTGCGCGGCGCTACCTCAATCAGTTCGGGGCTTTGCAGCAGCACCTTGCTTAACGCAAACAGATTGTCATCGCAGGTGGCTGAAAACAGCAGGGTTTGCCGCTCGCTCGGGATCTGTTTGAGCAGCGCCTTGATCTCGTCCATAAAGCCCATATCGAGCATGCGATCCGCCTCGTCAAACACCAGATGGCGCAGCGCAGAAAGTGTCAGTGCCCCCTGACGCAGATGGTCGAGCAGACGGCCGGGGGTGGCGATCAGGATATCCACCCCTTGTTGCAGCGCCTCAACCTGCGCTGCGATGCTTACCCCGCCATAGACCAGCGTGCAGGAGAGGCCGGTCCCTTTGCCGTAGCGCTCGACACTCTCATAGACCTGCACCGCCAGCTCGCGAGTGGGCACCAGCACCAGTGCGCGGATCGGGCGCACTGCGGCATCGACCTTACTTTGCAGCAAGGTTTCCAGCAGCGGCAGCACAAAGGCGGCGGTCTTGCCAGTGCCGGTCTGGGCGCCAGCCAGCAGATCGCGCCCGGCCAGGATCAGCGGAATGGCCCGCGCCTGGATTGGAGTGGGTGTGGCATAGCCGAGCTCACTCAAGGTTTGTTGTAAGCGCGGTGAAAGAGGGAGTTGGGCAAATGACATAAACCATCCTGCGCACGGCGGCAGCGCCACCTAATCATCAAATTATGGGGGCAGATGGTAGCAGAAGTGTGGGCTTGGTCGCAGGCTCATCGTAATGATGGCGAGCGATAAGGCATGCCCCGTTGTGGGACATGCCTCAAGGGCTTAGCGAAAGAGAAACAGCTCGCGCCGGAACGGCACCTGCAAACGCGCTTGCAGCAGGTCAGCCATCTTCTCGGGGCCGCAGAACCAGACCGGTGCATGCTGGGTGGCGGCCAAGGCATCGAGATCCATCATGCCGCTCTGGCAATCGAGGTGCAGGCGGTAGGCCACTCCAGTCTGGCGGCACAGCTCGGTGAGCCGCTGACGATAGGGCACCTCTTGTTCATCGGGGGCGCACTGCAGCAAGGTGGTGCCGTGGCGCTGTTCGCCGCGCGCAGCCAGTTGCTCCAGCCAGGCGATAAAGGGCGCAATCCCAATCCCGGCCGCCAGCCACAGGCCGTTGGGCTGGCTTGGCAGGGTAAAGGCGCCATAAGGGCCGGTCACTTGCACCGCATCGCCCACTTTCAATGCCTGCTGCAGCCAGTGGGTATGATCGCCCAGATCGCGCACCGCAATCTTGATAGTGCGGCCATCTGGCGAGCAGTGCAGCAAGGTGAAGGGGTGATCCTCGCGGCTACCGGCAAAGCGGAAGAAGGCAAACTGACCGCTCTGATAGTTGCCAAGCGGCGCAGCCAACTGCATCGTGATCTCAAGGGTGCGGCTATCGAGACGATTCAAGGTGCTAACCTGGCCGCGAAGCTGATCGCGCTTGCCGACCCGGCCAAACAGGGAGTAGAGCGCGCCGATGGCGCCCAGCGTGCCACCGACGATCAGCGTGATGCCGAGCGGGGAGAGCAGACCGATGCGCGGCAGCATGCACAACGCGTGGATATAACCGCCCAGATAGATGACTGGTGCCAGCTTGTGGATGGCACGAAACTTCTCATAGCGAATGGCGGCGAGCAGACTGACGATGACTAACACAATCAGCAGGTAGAAGCTCCACTCCCCGAGGGTATTGCCGACGCTGTGCAGCAAGGCGTTGAATTCACTCGGGCCGGCCCCTGCCGGCGCACCACGGCGCTGCGGACGGGTCAGCCAGCCGGCAGAGACGGCCCACTTGGGCGACTCGACAATCAGCCAGTGCAGCACCAGCAAACCGGTGGCCCACAGGGCTGTGCTGCGGTGCAGGCGCAGCATACGGTCGAGCCCGCCACAGAGGCGCTCAAAGCGCGGCAGACGCAGGGCCAGCAGCACGCTGGCGATCATTGCCGCCAGACCCAGTGTGCCGGTTAGTATCAGCAGTTGGTTTCGCCAGGACCAAATAGTGTCAGGCCAGGTGTTGATACTGACCAACCAGATCAGTGTCAGTGCGAGGGGCAAAGCCCAGCGCAAAGGTGAGGGGCGCATGGTGAAGGTCTCCGAGTCATCTTCATTCGTGACCATTTCACCATGCGACTGTGAGCAAAGTGTGCCACAGCGGGAAGGTTTTGTAGCAGTGTGTGACAGACCTTAGCGAAGCCCGGCAGGCGGCGGTACTTCGATATATTGGCCGTTGATATCCCGCTGATAGTAACGCCCATCCCGCACATAGTAACGGCGGCCATCCACATCAACGGTGGTAAGTCCGCTGCTGGTCACCACCGTCGTGGTAGCCGGTTTTTCGACGACCACATAGTGATCCCCTTCGGGACGGTAGTAGATGCCATCGAGCATGTAGTAGGTCAGACCGGCGATCAATACGGTGGCCACTCCAACGGGCAACGCATCAAACGAGCGGCCAGGGTGAGGATGCGGGCCGGGAAAGTCGAATCCCGGACCATCGAATGGTCCGCCTGGCCCGGGGCGAGCCTGCGTCGGCAGGGCCAGGGTGGCGGCCAGCAGTAACCAGGTCAGGGAACGGATCATCTTATTTCTTCTCCTTGGTGGTCTCTTTTTCCGGGGCCAGAGGTGGCATCACCGGCAGTTCACGCACGCTCACCAGCACTTCATAGCGCTTGCCCTGTTCGGCAGCCGGCACCAGCTTGGTCAGTGACTCGGCGGTAGCCTGCGGGTTGCTGGTCAGCTGGCTGGCCTGATAGACAGCCATAGGGGGCGGCATCGGCATGAAGTCGCGCCCGTGCTGCGGCTCCATAGCCTGGCTTTGGGCGGCAAACAGCAAGGTCAGCAAAACGGGAAGGGTACGCATGATGGCTTTCTCCAGAAGGAACGGTACAGCGTCATGAAACGCCACCCGGAATGTGCATTCAAAGGGATTTACGACCTCTTTTCATCGCCTTTACAGACCGCTTCCCAAGCGGCGTCAGAAGCTGTCATCGCGGGGAAAAAGTGGCCGGGCACTGGGCCCGGCCAAAGCCCCGAATGTCAGGTTGGTGCCTTGCGACACGTCCCTTATGGACGGGAGTTCAGGCGGCTGTCGGTTGCGGACCCGACAGCATGTCCCCACCGGTACAGAGTGACCGGCGCAGACTCGGTAGGGGCAGATTGCGCTGCCCTTCCTCGATACTACTCGCGCTCCAGCGCATGGATCGGGTCCATGCGGGCGGCGCGGCGCGCTGGCGCAAAGCCGAACAGCACCCCGATCAGGGTGGCGCACAGGCAAGCGCCGAGCATGGCCGGCAGCGAGTAGATCATCTGGAAACTGGAACTGAAATGGTCAAACAGCACGCCAATCAGCAGCGACAGGGCGATGCCCAGAATGCCGCCAAGCAGGCAGACCAGCACGGCTTCGATCAGAAATTGCTGCAGAATGTCGCGAGTGCGGGCGCCGACCGCCATGCGCACCCCGATCTCGCGGGTGCGCTCGGTGACCGACACCAGCATGATGTTCATCACCCCGATACCGCCCACCAGCAGCGAGATAAACGCAATCATGGCAATCAGCAGGGTCAGGGTGGCGTTGGTCTCGGTGATGGTCTGGCGAATGCTGTCGGTGTTGAGCACAAAAAAATCTTCGCTGCCGTGGCGCAACGTCAATAACTGGGTAATGCCTTGCTGCGCGGCATCGAGCGATACCTCATCGACCACCCGCACGCTGATACTGCGCAGATAGGTCTGCCCCAGCATCCGTTTCATGGCGGTGGTGTAGGGGATCCAGACGTTGAGGTTTTCATCACTGCCAAAGCCGCTCTGGTTCTTGGTGGCAACACCAATGACCCGGCAGGGCAGATTGCCGAGCAGGATCACCTGACCAAGTGGGTTTTCACCGTTGGCAAACAGCTTGTCGCGGCTGTTTTGATCAATCACCACCTCTTGCGCCAGCTCAGTCACGCTCTGGCGATCAAAGCCCATCCCTTCGGTCAGGCTGTAGCCGCGGACCAGAAAATACTGCTCGCCGACGCCGTTGACCGTGCCGCTGACGGCAATATTGCCCACCCGTAGCGAGGTCGAGGTGGAGAGTGTGGGCGTGACACTGTGGATATAGCTGAGCTGGGCCAGTGCATCGGCATCGCTGCTGCGCAGGGTCTGGATGGCGCCCGAGCGCATATCGCCAAAACCGCGCCCGGGGAACACCTCAAGCGTGCTGGTGCCCATGGCGTTGATGTTGTCGAGCACCTTCTGCCGCGAGCCTTGGCCGAGCGCCACCACGGTCACCACCGAGGCGATGCCGATGATGATGCCGAGCATGGTAAGAAAGGTGCGCAGCCGCTGCGATGACATGGCCAGCAGCGCCATTTTAAGCGCATCACCCAGCCCCGACAGGGGGCGGGCATGACCGCTGGCGCTGCTAGTGGGTTCGTCGGGTGGCGGAGTATTTTTCGCCCCTTGCTGCCTGTCTGCCACGATGCGGCCATCTTTGAGCTCGATGATGCGCTCGGCATGGCGGGCAATGTCCATATCGTGGGTGACGATAATGACGGTATGGCCCTGGCTGTGCAGCTCTTTGAGAATGGCCAGCACCTCGGCGCCGCTGTGGCTGTCGAGGGCGCCGGTTGGCTCGTCGGCAAGGATCACCTGACCGCCATTGATCAGCGCTCGGGCAATACTGACCCGCTGCTGCTGGCCGCCGGAGAGCTGGTTCGGCTTGTGCTCGAGGCGATCGCCAAGCCCCAGCCGGTTGAGAATGGTGTCGGCGCGCTCGCGCCGCTCTTGTGCCTTGACGCCGGCATAGAGCGCCGGTATTTCCACGTTGCCACGGGCAGTGAGATCACCCAGCAGATGATAACGCTGGAAAATAAAGCCGAAGTGTTCACGGCGCAGGGCCGCCAGCTGATCCGGATCGAGGTCGGCGATGTTACGCCCGGCCACGTCATAACGTCCTGTACTCGGCTGGTCGAGACAGCCAAGCAGGTTCATCAGGGTCGATTTGCCAGAGCCGGAGGCGCCGACAATTGCCACCATCTCACCACGGGCGATGGATAGGTCAATATCGCGCAGCACGGTGACCGACTGCTCACCGCTGGCAAAGGTGCGGCTGACGCCCTCAAGATGTAGCAGCGCGCTCATCGGTTACAGACCCATGGGGGGAGGGCGCATGCCGCCGTCGCTGCTTTTGCTGCCGGCCGCCGATGCCGTGCTGATGACGACCCGCTCTCCTTCCTGCAGGCCATCAAGGACCTGGGCATCCACCTTGTTATTTAGCCCAACCTTAACCCGGCGCAGGCTTAACTGCCCCTTTTGGTCCATCACCTGCACCTGATCGCCCATCAGGGCGGTGGCGGGGATCACCAGCGTCTTCTCGGCCTTGGCCAGCACGATATAGACCTGTGCCGTCATGCTGATGCGCAGGGTGGCATCGGGGTTGGGGACGTCAAACAGACCATTGTAGTAAATCGCGGTACTCGAGCTGCTGGAGCTGCTCGAACTGCTGGAGCTACTCGAGCTGGAGCTTGAGTCATCATCATTGATGGAGTCTGGTGCCGGCTCGATGGCGCGCAGCTGGGCATCAAAGCGGCTTTGCGGCGCGCCGAGAATGGTGAAATAGACCGGCATGCCGGCGCGGGTCTTGACCACGTCAGCCTCGGAGATCTGCGCCTTGATAGTCATGGTCTCGAGCTGGGCAATTTTGAGCAGAGTCGGGGTGCTCTGGGCGGCGTTGACCGTCTGCCCCTCTTCGACCGGAATGGCTACTACGGTGCCAGACAGGGGCGCCGTGATACGGGTATAACCGAGATTGACACGGGCGGTGTCGGCGGCGACCTTGGCCTGCACCAGCTGGGCATCGAGGGCGCGAATCGTGGCGCGGGTTTCGTCCAGGGTGGCTTTGGCACTGTCAAAATCAGAGCGGGATCCGAGCCCCTTGTCGAGAATGCGCTGCTGGCGCTCGAAGGTGAGCTGGGCGTTTCGCAATGTGGCCTGCTTGGATTCGAGCTGGGCCTGAATATTGCGCTGCTGGGCCTCGGCATCTTTTAGCGAGTTTTGCTGGGTCAGATCGTCGATCTCAACCAGCAGATCCCCCTGCTTTACCTGTTGCCCCAGTGCGACGTGAATGGCCTTTATCTGGCCGGAAACCTGAGCGCCGACGCTGACCTGTTTTTTGGCCTCTAGGGTGCCGTCGGCCAGCACCGACTGCTCCAGGTCGCGTCGTTCCACCACGGCGGTGATGACACTGCTATTCTGGTTGGCAGGCGCGCGGCCAAACAGGGCAGCCCCGATGAGCAAGATCAGGAAAACCGCCACAGCCGGTAGCAACCAGCGGCGGTGGGTGAGCAGCTTGGACATGGGGAATGAACATCCTTTTGACAATTCGCAGGCACTCTAGCGCAGAGGGCGGTTAAGTCTCTCCCAACGCTATGTAAGAATTACGTAAAGGCGGCTGCTTGCCTTGGCCTGAGTGGAGAAAATGGCGCCAGCCGTAGAGGAGGTAATAAATAATGAAGATCCTGCTGGTTGATGATGATCTGGAGCTGGGGACCATGCTGAGCGAGTACCTGGGGGGTGAAGGATTCTCCGCCACTCACGTACTGACTGGACAAGCCGGTGTCAGCCATGCACTGAGTGGCCGCTATGATGCTCTGGTACTGGATGTGATGCTGCCCGATCTGAGCGGTACCGAGGTGTTGCGTCAGGTACGCCAGCAAAGCAATCTGCCCATCATCATGCTCACTGCCAAGGGCGATAATATCGACCGGGTGGTGGGGCTTGAGATGGGGGCCGATGACTATATGCCCAAGCCTTGCTATCCCCGTGAGCTGGTGGCCCGCTTGCGCGCCGTGCTGCGCCGGGTGAGCGATACCACTGAGCACCATACACAGGCCCGTCCCGATGTGCTGATGCTCGGAGCACTGACCCTCAATCCGGGCACCCGGATCAGCGCCTGGCGCGGCTCGCAACTGGAGCTGACCGCGACCGAATTCAACATGCTTGAACTGCTGTTGCGCAGTCCCGAGCAGGTGGTGACCAAAGACACCCTGTCGCTCGAGGGGATCGGCCGCCCCCGTGAGGCCTATGACCGCAGCGTGGATGTGCACATCTGCAATCTGCGCCAGAAGCTGCACCAAAGCGCCGGCGAGACGCTCGCCATCGAGACCATCCGCAGTATCGGTTACAAGCTGGTATGCTGCTAAAAAGTCGACTGTTTTGGAAAATCCTACTGGGCTTCTGGCTGACCATAGTGCTGGTCAGTCAGGTGCTCTGGATCGCCTTTAGCAACCGCGACCACGTTCCGCCGGAAGAGCGGTTGGCGCAGCGGCTGGCCAATCAGCAGCTGGCGGCGGCGGCCGCTGTGCTGGCCGATGGCGGTCAGTTTGCCCTGCAAGCACTGCTCAGCGCCTGGCCCGAGCAGGAGAGTCGACTGGTGCAAGTGTTGCCCGGCGATACGCCGCTGCCGGTGACAGAGACCAGCGCAAGCACCAAGAGTGACATCAGCATGATGCCACCTCCGCCCAAGCCAGAAGGGGGAGAGGGCCATCCGCCGCCCGATGAGCAGATGATGATGCCAATAGGGCCTCACGACATGTTTGGCCCCGACTCTCCACAATCCCTTGAGATGCGCCAGCAACATCTGCTGGTACGCACTGTGCTGAGCCTCGATGGCAAACGCTATCAGCTGCGCTATGACCTCGACGGTCTGCGCCGCTTGCTCACCCCGCCGACTAACTCTACTTGGCACTGGCTGAAGATGCCGCCGCCGATGCTGTGGATTGGCGGTCTCGGTGGCCTCATCTTTAGCGCCCTGTTTGCCTGGCACCTGACCCGGCCGATGAACGCCCTGCGCGAGGGATTCTCCCGCGTGGCGGCTGGCGATCTCGGGGTGCGTCTGCTGCCCGGGCTGCGCCGGCGCCGCGACGAGTTGACCGATGTGGGGCGCGATTTTGACAGCATGGTCGAGCGCCTGCACCAGCTGGTGGTGGGGCGTGAACAGCTGCTGCACGATGTATCTCATGAGCTACGCTCGCCGTTGGCGCGCATTCAGCTGGCGATTGGTCTGGCCGAGCAGAACCCGGACAAGGTGCCCGGATCCTTGCAGCGTATCCAGCAAGAGACCGGCCGCATGGATAAGCTGATCGGCGAGCTGCTGACCTTGGCCCGCGTCGAGCAGGGGCAGGGCACCGAGCAAACCTATTACGATCTGCAAGAGTTGGTTGAAACCGTGGTGGCCGATGCCCGTTTTGAAGGGGAGCGTGCCGGTGTGGCCGTCGAGCTCTTTGGCGAGCTTCCGGTGACCCTGTGCGGTAACGCCGAACTGGTGCGCCGCGCCATCGAAAATGTAGTGCGCAATGCGTTGCGTTTCTCGAAACTCGGCCAGAGCGTGGTGCTACAACTGGGTCAGGAGGGTGAGCGGGCGTGCGTCCGGATCCGCGATCAGGGGCCTGGTGTGGAGGAGGAGAAGCTCTCGGCGATCTTCGATCCCTTTGTGCGGATCGGTTCGCCGATGCAGGGCAAGGGCTATGGGCTCGGGCTCGCCATTGCCCGCAAAGCGATGCTCTGTCAAGGCGGTAATATCTGCGCCAGCAACCGGCCCGAAGGCGGGCTGGAAGTGGTGCTGATGCTGCCCCTGCCAAAGTTGAATTAATGGTGGGCGCCACCGCTTCCAAGAGCAGTAAAGCGCAGTAAGATGGGGCAGTTTTCTGCCCCTTCCTATCAGGAGTCATCCATGAGTGATGCCATGATTTCCCTGCTGCGCCAGCGCCGCTCGGTACGCCAGTTTACCGGTGCCCACGTCAGTGATGCCGATCTTAAGACCATTCTCGCAACGGCCCAGCAGGCACCCAACTCCATCAACGGCCAGCAGATCTCCCTGGTGGTGACCCGCGACAAGGCCACCATCGCCAAGATTGCCGAGATCGCCGGTGGTCAGCCGCAGGTGGCCGGTGCCGATCTGTTTATCACCATCGTCATCGACTATCAGCGCAGCGCCGAAGCGGCTCGTCTGGCCGGTGAAACCCAGGTGGTTGAGCAGAGTGCCGAGGGGATTTTGGTGGGGGCGCTGGATGCCGGCATCATGCTCAATGCCCTGCAAACCGCCGCTGCGGCGCTTGGCTATGGCTCGACCGCGATCGGCGGCATCCGTGCCAATCCGCAGGCAATGATCGACCTGCTCGGTCTGCCGCCGAAGACCTTTCCGGTGGTGGGCACCACGCTTGGCGTGGCCGATACCAGCAAGATGCCGCAGCTAAAGCCGCGGGTGCCGTTGGCGAGCTTTGCCCTGACCGAGCGTTACGATCTGGCTGCCGTGCAGGCCGGCGTGGCCAGCTACGACGCCGAGCTGCGCGCCTGGTGGGATGCGCAGGGTCTGACCCAGATGCCCTCTTACGTGGCCTCGACGGCCGGCACCTATCGCCGTATCTACTTCCCCAAGATTGCCAGCACCCTCGAAAGCCAGGGGTTTGCCTTCCAAGACCAACTCCCGGCCTGATAGGGTCGAAGATAGCGTGTTCAGGCCGCGCAAGACGCGGCCTGTTATTAGACGGTCAATTCAATCTGATTGCCTTCCGGGTCGAGAAAAACACTCTCGTAATAGCCATCGCCGGTGTGGCGTGGCCCGTCGAGGTGGCGCAAGCCGGTCTGCTGCAAGTGAATCGTCATGGCATCGACAGCCGCCTCCGACCCGAGTGAAAACGCCAGATGTGCCAAGCCAAAGAACGGCATATCGGCAGGTTCGACAATGTCGGGTCGGTGCATCAGCTCAAGGCTGGCGCCGCTGCCAAAGCGCACGAAGCGCGAGCTGAACTGCTTGCGCGGGTTGTGATAGGGCTCGCCCAGTTCACCGTCGAACACGCCACAGTAAAAACGGGTGAGGGTTTCCAGATCGCGGGCCCAAAGGGCGACGTGAGTGATATGCATGAGGGTTCTCCTTTATCCGGTATGGCTTCATGCTATGCTCGGCCAACCAATAACCCCATGGCTGCCGCCGCCAACCTAATGTCTGAAACTGCCATCCATGAGCTCATCGACGTCGGTCCGCTCTGCCGCGAGCGGATCTGCTGTGATGCCCTGTTACCGGCCTTGAGTGACGGGGGGATCTGGCTCGCCGGTCTCTCGGATCTGCAAGGGGTATACCGCATCGAACGACGCTTTGAGCGGGTGCACACCTTTTTGCTGACGCAGGCTGGCGCAGGGGAAGTGTGGGGTGCGGATGGCTGGCAGCGTCTTTACGCCGGGCAGTGGGCGCTTGTCCCTGCCTGCCAACCGCTTTATTACCGCCTGCCGGCCGACCAACCCCAATGGCAACTGCTGTGGGTGCTGTTTCATGCCGGAACGCCCTGGGATCAGGTCGCGCTCGGTGGGCGCTGCGGCTGTACCTCCCAACATCCACAACTGCTGCACACCGTTGAGAACCTGTTTGCCGAGCAGCAGCGCTTTGCTGATCCGGCGCTCTCCTCCTTGCTGGTGCAGCAGCTCTCGCTCTATTTGCACCGTCTGCTCGACAAGGGGCAGGCGGCCCGTCACAGCGAGCAGCAGTGGTTGGTGCTGGAAAGTGCGCTGCGCGCTGCACTCGCCGAGCCGTGGGATGTGGCGCGAATGGCCGGGCTGCTGCATCTGTCCGAGCGTCAACTGCACCGGCTGTGTCAGAGTCAGGGGGCTACCACCCCGATGGGATTGCTCAGTCGGTTGCGACTGCGTGAGGCGGCGCTACTACTGGCCACCACCTGTCAGCCGCACAAAGTCATCGCCGCACACTGCGGCTTTGGTAACGAATACCACTTCTCCACTGCCTTTAAACGCCACTATGGGCTGGCGCCCAGCCACTATCGCCAAAAGCAGCATCCTGCCTGGCGATAGTGGCTTGTCCGGTCAGTGGAACAGCCCCTTGAGCAGGGCATCAGCGGCGCCTTTGACGGCGTCGTTATCGCCCTTGTTGCCAAGCAGCTTGTTCAGACCGCGCTCGGCCTCTTTGCGCGCCTTCTCCTTGAGCAGGGTGTTGTTTTGCAGCAGCGCCTTGAGATCGAGCTGGTAGCTCGGCTGGCTCCAGCTGCCACTGATGCGTACCGGAATGGTGACATTCTTGAGCTCATCGATATCGCGGCCGCCCTGGCCCTTGCTGGTGCCGACCACCGAGGTGTTGAACAGAAAATCGAGCTGCTCACTGACCAGATTGGTCTCCCCTTCGCCATGCACGCGCAGGGCCGGGGCAAACAGCTGAATATCCTGACTGCGCGCCTTGCCACCGCCAAGCACGAAGTTGGCGGTGAGATCGCTAAAGTCAGTCTTGCGGGTCTCTTTGACATACTCGGCGCGCTGGCCTTTGAGGGTGGCGCGCGCCTCGCGGATCATCTCGGGCAGGTTGACCCCGTTGATGGCACCGTCGCTGACCCGCAGCCCCAGCTTGCCTTGAATATTGCGTCGCAATGCGGGGGCAGAGAGGCCACTGCCGCTGGCATCCAGAGTGAGTTCACCTTGCCCGGAGAGGATGCCGGTGTCGGCAAACTGCTTGAGCAGGGGCTCCATGGCCAGCCCTTTGGCGCTGGCGACCAACTGATAGCGGGCCGGTTGTTGGCGGCTGTCGAGCTGGCCGTGCGCGGTCAGTTGACCGCCGTCATAGCCGGCTTGCCACTGCTGCAAGTTGAGCAGGCCATTTTCCAGCGTAAATAGCAGTTTGGGTTGGGTGAGCGTGATGCCTTTCACTGTCAGCTGGGCCAATGACAGGTTGCCGGAAAGATCCACTGCGCGCAGGGCCGACAGATCCGGCTCAGCGGAAGCCGGAGCGGCTGGCTGAGCTGTTGGAGTGGCGGATGCTGCGGGGGCCTTGCCACTCTCTTTTTTAGTCGGCTGGCTGGCCAGCCAAGGGTCGAGATCGAGCTTCTCGCCCTGCAGGGTAAAGCGGGCGGTGGGCCGCTCACTCCAGCGCAGCGAGGCATCACCGTGGAGTGCTATCTCATTGGCGGTGAGTGAGAGCTTGCTGGCGACCAGTTGCTGCTGGGTGCGATCGAGCGTGATGTCCCCTTTGACGCCCAGCTTGAGCGGCGATGGTGGCAACCCCTGACCGCTCAGCGTGCCCTGCAGGTCACTGCCTGTTAGCGTCATGGTACCCAGTGCCGGCGTGGCCTGCAGTGTGGTGGCCAGCTGCAGGTCAAAGGTCTTTTCGGCGGCCTGGCCACGGGCACTCAGTTGCAGAGTGGAGGGCTGAGTGAGAGAGAGTTGCTCTGCGTTGAGGGTGACGGCCTCAAGGTGAGTGGCGCCGCGCTCCAGCGCGCCAGAGAGAGACACCGCGCGCAGTTGGCTTTGCAGCGGCTCTGGCGCCAGCTTCAGCTCGGCTTGACCGCTCAGGCTAAAACGGCCCTGCTCGTCGCTCCCCTCCAGCGCGAGGGTGATTGGGGTCCAGCTTTCCGGTTCAAGAGAGCCAATCGACAGGTCGAGTTTGGCCAATTGCAGGCGGCGGTTGCTGCGCTCATCGATCAGCAGGGCGCTGGCCTGCGCCAGCTCGATGCTATCGAGGCGGATCTGCCACGGCTGCTTGCTGCCGGCGCCTTGTGCGGCTTCACTTTGCGCCGCCGCACTGGGTGCAGGTGCCGCGCGGGTGTCAGCCGCAGCGCTTGGCGTGTTGCTCGTTGCGGTCAGTCCGTCGAGGTTGCTGCTGCCATCTTTGCGGGTATGGAGCAGCAGATGCGCTCCTTTGAGGTTGATGGTGCCTATTTCGAGGCGGTGCGAGAGCAGAGGCAACACCGCCACCGAGGCGGTAGCCTGCTCGAGGCGAATTAAATCCGGCTCGGCAAAGCCATCGGGATTGCGCAGCGCCGCTTCGCCGACGCTCAGGCCCAGACGTGGCCAAAGGGTCCAGCTGATAGGGCCATTGATAACCAGCTGACGCCCGAGGTTGCGTTGCACCTGCTCGGTCAGCATGGGTTTGAACTGGTTGGGATCGATGGTCATGACCAGGGTGGCGGCGGCCAGGATCAGGGCTATCACCATGCCGCTTAAGATCAATATCGCTTTTTTCATTGGACACTCCTGATGGGAGGGTAATGCGTTGCGACTATAGCACGACGGGATTCAGCGGATACCTGCCGTCTGGTCGGCTGCGAAGAAGCGTGGCGCATCTGGCTGCACAAGGGCGCTGATCTTGCGCCGTGGCCGTGCTAGGCTGGCTGCCGATGTCAGCGCAGTGGAGGAGAGAAGCGATGCGTATCGGCATGTTATTGGGGTTGGCCTTGCTGGCAGGCTGTTCACCTACCACCGACCGCGAGGCGGATCTGAACCGTCTGGTCGAGATCTGTCTGCAGCAGAAACTGCCGGCCACCATGGCCCGCGAAGGGGAGGCGTCCAGCGTTGACCCGCAGAAACTGGCTGATGAGCAGCAACAAATTGAAGCGCGCTTTGCCGATGAAGATAACCGGGCATGGCTCGAGACTCAGCACCGTGACGACGATGCCGAGCAGACCTGTATTGAAGAGACGCTGGAGCGGCTGGAGAAATAAAAAGCCAAGCCCGCCAGAGGGCGGGCTTGCAGGACTGCGGATGATTCAGGCAAACAGCAGTGCGCACATGCTGACGATCAGTACGACCGCACCACCGACCGTCAAGGTGGCCCATTTCATTTCAACACTCATGCATCACTCCTTGTGGCAGTTGAACAGATCACAGACTGTGTAAATGGTAATTCATTTCTGACCTAACTATCTGTGATGTATGCCTAAAGTCGTATGCAGATTCCATCAATCAGTGGGTAAATTGCCAGATGCATTGGATGATCGCGGCCGCGATAATCAGACTCGATACCCCCGGCAGCAGCCACCAGCCCAGTGAGAGCTGATTGGCAGTGACCTCGGGCATGTTGGCTAACGGGGTCATGGCTCTTTGCAGAGGCTGTTGCATCTTTTCAATGCCGTTACGCAGGTCGTCGATGTGTTCTTGCAGGCTGATATCGCTCATGATGCACCTCTGGTTCTGGATAATTTCTGTGAGTACCTCCTCTGTGTTGCAAACCCCTTGCCACTCTTTTTATTCCTTTAATTTCAATTACTTAATGTTTATCTCTTCTTAAATCACTGCATTTTGCAACGGAACTCGCCATGCTGTTGAAAATTGACAGGCACAGTGCAAAGCAGGTTGCGTGGGAGGGATGAGATGCGGGCTCTGGTAACCGGGTGTGGACGGCGGCTGGGATTTTATCTCTGCCAGCAATTGGTGGCTGCCGGCTGGCAGGTGGTGGGGCAATATCGGCGCGAGCATGCCGGGCTCGATGCCCTGCGCGCACTGGGGGGGGAGCTGATTCAGGCTGATTTTACCCACCAGGAAGAGGTGCAGGCGCTGGGGCAGGCGGTGGCACAAGGGCCGCTCGATCTGCTGATCCACAATGCCTCGTTGTTTGAGCCCGAAGCCGCCGACTTAAACGCCCAGCTCAGTCAGTTCGAACGCTGCTATCAGGTGCATATGGCCGCGCCGCTGGCGCTTAATCGATTGCTTGCCGAGCGTCTGGCACACAGCGGACGTGGCAGCATCATTGTTATCACCGACATCTATATCCACGCGCCGCCTGCGGCCATGGCTGCCTATGTGGCCAGCAAGGCCGGATTGCATGCACTGGCCATGAGTGCGGCGCGTGAGCTGGCACCGCGGGTGCGGGTCAATACCATCGAGCCCGGCCCCATCCTGTTTTTAGATGAGCACGATACCGCCTGGCGTGAGCAGGTGCTTGCGCGCACGCCGCTGGCCTGCGAGGGGGGCTTGCAGCCGATCTGGCAAGCGGTCGCCATGTTGATCGACAACCCGTTTATGACCGGGGCGTCACTGCGGGTGGATGGTGGCAGGTCGCTGGCGACGCTGTAGCTTAGTGCAGTGAGAGCTGACAGGGCTTGCGCCCGACCACCCGGCCGAGCGGCCGCAGCCCGACTTTGCGCTCTGCGGGGAGCGGTGTGCCGTACAGCTCGGCCAAGAGCCCAGAGAGGTAGCTGTCGACCTCCACATCGGTAAAATCGGCCCGCTCGCGGCCAGCCAGAATATCGATATCGAGGGGCCGGTCGCGCACCTTGCATTGCGGATCAGAGCGATCCCGGCCGTGGGCGCCTTCCAGCTCGACAAAGTGCCGCTTGAGGGTGGCGGCATCGAGATCGCTTTGCAGCACAAACAGGCAGTTGAGAAAATCGTTGTGCGAGCTCATGCCGACCGGCTCGGTGCGGATGATGGAGCTAAGCGAGAGTTGGCCAAACTGCTGGAGCAGCTCGCCGATGACCTGGCGCACATGCTGGCGCGGTTTGAGGTTGGAACCGATGCTGCACAGATAGTACATCTCTTCTCCTTACTCTGGTCGGACATGGTCTCCAGAGTAGGGTAATCATCCCGCGTTCGCAGCTCCTTTGTTGCAATGCTGTGACAGCAGATCCCCTGCGGTGCGGGTTGTTGCTTTTGCAGCCGTTGTGGCTATGCTGGGCGCCTCTCTTCAAGGAAGCGCGCTGATGAGAAAACTGGGCCGCCAATTTCACCCCCGTTCCCTGCTGACACTGGTTCTGACCGGCTACATTCTGGTGCTGTTGCCGCTGCTGATGATGATCTGGCACGACTACAAAACCCTGAGCCGTTTCAGCGTCATGGTAGAGGATGGATCGCTGCGGGTGCTGCAGGACACTCGGCGCGCCATTGAGCTGACCAGCCTCAGTGCCGAAATTGAACGCACTCTGCGCCGCTATGCGGTGCTGGAGCAGCCCAATTTGCTGGATCGCTATCAGCATCAGCTCGACTGGTATCGCAAGCTGCTCGAGGAGCATCGTGAGGCGCTGCCGGCCGATGCCGAATACCGGGCGCTGGAGGAGGATCTCGCCTGGCTCGAAGGGCTGGCCAATCTGAAAAGTGCCAAGCAGAACGCCGATAGCCCGCGTTTTATCGAGATCCACCGCCACAGCCAGGATCTCGAGGCGGCGACCACCGCTTGGGTTGATGATCTGGTGGTGGAGGTGAAGAGCCGTATCGGTATTTTGCAGCGGGAGCTGACCTGGATGTCGGCCATGGTGGCGGGGTTGACCCTGCTGCTCTCTCTGCTGTTTACCTACCTCATCATTCATCCGGTGCGTCAGCTTGAAAACCGTATCCTGAGCCTGGGCGCCGGCGGTGAACCGGATCGCAGCAGAGTGGAAGGGCCGGTTGAGCTTCAGGTGCTTGGCGAGCGTCTAAGCTGGCTGCATGACCGGCTGCAAGAGCTGGAGCAGCAAAAATATCGCTTCTTGCGCCACGTATCTCATGAACTCAAGACCCCGCTGGCGTGTCTGAGGGAGGGGGCCGATCTGCTAAGCGAGCAGATCGCCGGTCCGCTGACGGCGGATCAGCAGGATATCTGCGGCATGCTCACCGAGAATAGCCGCCGACTGCAGAGTCTGATTGAGCGTCTGCTCGACTTTAACCGGCTCAGTCAGCAGGAGGCGTTCGAGCGAGTGCCGGTGCCCCTCGGACCTGTGCTGGCCGGGCTGATCGATACCTATCGTCTGCATCTGGATGCCAAGCAGATGCAGGTGGTGATGCCTGAAGAGGATTTCTCGGTGAAAGGGGAGCCTTATCGCCTGGGGCTGATCCTCGATAATCTCTTCTCCAACGCAGTGAGTTATGGCGCGCAAGGCGGTACCATCTGGTTGCGCTGCCGCCGTGAAGGGCGCCAGATCGTGGTGGAGGTGGCCAATGAGGGCACACCCATCCCGCCGGCGGATCGCCACCGTATTTTTGAGCCGTTTGAGCAGGGCTCAACCCGTCGTCAGGGACTGCTCAAGGGGTCAGGGATTGGCCTGTCGGTTGCGCTGGAGTCGGCGCACAGCCTGGGAGGCCAGCTCAAGCTGGTGGATGACTCCCAAGCTGATGTCTGTTTTCGTTTAAAGCTGGAAGCCTGCTGAGTTGAGAAGAGCTGCTTTGTTATGTACCAGTCTCCTGCTGGGAGGATGCAGTCTGCTGGGGGGAGTTAATACCGAGCCGACGCCGGCTATGTTGGCGGCCCGTCAGTCGGATTCGTTGCAGGCCCTGCTTTTGCGCATGCAATACGGTAACTGGCTGCTGGGCAGCCGGCCGCAGCAGCGCGATCAGGAGCGTCAGCGTCTGCGTGGGCAGAGTGATCTCGACAATCGCCTCAATCTGGCGATGGTCAACAGCCATCCTGATGAGCCGGTGGCGCGGCGTAAAGCGGCGCTGGATACCATTGAAGACCTGCTGCCCGAGGCCAGCCTCGACGAGCAGGCCTATCTGCGCAGCTGGCTGAGCTTGTCCCATGCGCAACTTGAAGCGAGCCCGGCCACGGCCGAAGTGCGCCGACTGCAGGCGCGCATTCGCGATCTTGAGGCCAAGATCGCCAAGTTGACGGTGATTGATGATCAGATCAATCAGCGCAGTCAGTCGGGACCGAGCCAGCCCGGAACATGAGGAATTTCCTGTGAAAGGTCGCATCCTGCTGGTCGATGATGATCAGAGTCTGCTGAAATTGATGACCCTGCGCCTGCGCAGTGAAGGCTATGAGGTCGATACGGCAGAGAGCGGGGAACAGGCGCTGGCGCGATTGCGTCAGCAGCGGCCTGATATGGTGCTGACCGACCTGCGCATGGATGGCATGGACGGTCTCAATCTGTTTGAACGCATCCAGGCCGAGTGGCTGGGAATGCCGGTCATCATCATGACGGCCCATGGCACCATCCCCGATGCCATCGCGGCAACCCGCTCCGGGGTGTTCAGTTTTCTGACCAAACCGATCGACAAAGAGGCGCTACGCCAAACCCTCGAACAGGCACTGGCGCTCTCCCGGCCGGCGCAGGTGGATGAGCTGGAGGCGCAGTTTCCCACCCACAGTCCGCCTATGCAGCAGACATTACTGCAGGCCCGCTCGGTGGCGGCCATGGAGGTCAACGTTCTGATCCGTGGCCCTTCCGGTAGTGGCAAGAGTCGCATGGCGCGGGTGCTGCATCAGAGCAGCCCCCGTGCCGACAAGCCTTTCTATGCCGTGCAGTGCGGCGCCCTGCCTGATGACGAGCTGGGGCGACAGCTGTTTGGTGAGGGCAGTGATGCGGGTCTGTTTGAGCAGGCTCGCGGCGGCACCTTGCTGCTCGATGAAATTGGCGAACTGTCGGCGCCGCTGCAGGCCAAGCTGCTCAAGGTGATGGAGGAGCTGGCGCCGGGTCAGGAGGTAGGGGAAGTGCGGGTGCTCAGCACCACCCATCAGGATCTGGTGCAGGCGATGGAAGAGGGGCGCTTTCGCGAAGATCTCTACTATCGCCTCAACGTGGCCAACCTCACGTTACCGGCCCTCTCCGAGCGCAGCGAGGATATTCCGATGCTGGCGCGGCAGGCGCTCGATGAGGTGAAAGTGCGCCATGCCTGTCCGGCGGTCGGTTTTGCCCCCGAGGCGCTGACCTTGCTGGCCAAAGCCTCCTGGCCGGGTAATATTCGCCAGTTGTTCAACCTGGTCGAGCGGCTGGCGGCGCTCTCAAGCGGCCCGATGATCGGCCCGATCATGGTGGAGACGGCCCTGGCCGGCGCAGGGGTGGCAGTGCCTTCATTTAACGAGGCGCGCGCCGAGTTTGAAAAAGAGTACCTGATCCGTCTGCTGCGCATTACCGAGGGCAACGTGACGCTGGCAGCCAATATGGCAGGTCGCAACCGCACCGACTTTTACAAACTGCTCAGTCGGCACAATATCGAAGCGTCCCACTTCAAGCTGAAGGGGGGATAAGCAGAGGGGTGGCCATGGCCACCCCTCATGTTTGGGTCAACTTTCGAGTGCGCTGTTCGCTGGCAGCGTGCTGGCCGGCTGAGTGCGCCGATGCAGCCACAACCCCGAGCTCTTCATGGCCCAGCCAAACAGGGCGCCGATCAGCAGCGAAGGGAGAATCAAACGCCACTCGCCCGCGGCACCGAAGGTGGCGCAGCAACCGGCAAAGGTGCCCGGTATGTAGGAGAGCCAGCGGTTGCGCCCCTGTACGCACATTAATGTGGCGACCACGCCGGTCATGACGTAGCTGAGCGTCCCCATGCCCCACCACTGACTGCCGTCAATCAGCAGTAGCGCCCACAGCATGCCGCTGGTGTTGCAGAGCAAGGTCATCGGCAGTGCGCGCCGACTGCCATCCGAGGCAAAGTAGCTGGTACAGCCTAGAAAACCGACCCAGGCGATCAGCCCGAGTGTCGTGGCCAGCCAACCCCAAAGGGCGGAGAGCAGACCGGTGGTGAGTGCGATAGCAACAAGCGGTGACATGGTCGTTTTTTTATCTGTTTTGGAAAAGTGCGCAAGCCTACTCGCGGCCATGACGCTTGCAATCTTGTGGCCAATTTAGCGTGATCTAGATCACACACCACCAATTGGGAATACGTTTGCCATCGCGAAAAAACTTTCATGGCAAGCGGCAGCGAGGGGAGGCATAGTAAAAGTTCCCCGTTCAAGGTGGAGGTGTGTGATGCTCAAAGGAATGATCCTGCCGCCCCTACTGGTGCTGGCATTGCTCTATCTCACGGCCAATATGGCCGGCGCAGTAATTAATTAGTGCTCCGGTGTAATATTTGGCTACCTGAGTCGGTCTAATGGGTATCACGACTGACCCAGGTAGCCCAGCCATGTTGATAAAGAACGCTCACCACGCCCTCTTGACCGAACAATCGGTCACGCCCGAATCCGTTTATCGCGACCGTCGCCGCCTGCTCAAAGGGCTCGGATTTGGCGCCGCCGCACTGGCGCTGCCGGCTCATGCCGGTGTGCTGGACCTACTCTCGCCCAAAGCCCCCGAGAACCACGGAAAGCCGCTCAATGCCAGCAAGGCGACGCTGCCTGCTGACCTGCAACTGACACCGGAAGGCAAGGTAATCAGCTACAACAACTATTACGAATTTGGCACCGACAAGAGCGACCCGGCGGCCAATGCCCACACGCTTAAGCTGGAGCCCTGGACGCTGGCTATCGAAGGGGAGGTGGAAAAGCCGCAGACCATCGATGTCTGGCAGCTGATTCACAGCGCCGCGCTGGAGGAGCGCATCTATCGTTTCCGCTGTGTTGAAGCCTGGTCTATGGTGATCCCCTGGATCGGCATTGGGCTCGGCACCTTGCTCAATGCCGCCATGCCCACCAGCCGCGCCAAGTATGTGGCCTTCGAGAGCCTCTATGATCCGGAACAGATGCCTGATGCCGGTGCCAGCGGGATTGCACTGCCCTATGTGGAAGGGCTGCGTATCGACGAGGCGATGCATCCACTGGCACTGCTGGCCGTGGGGCTCTATGGCAAGACATTGCCGGCGCAAAACGGCGCGCCAATCCGGCTGGTGCTGCCGTGGAAGTACGGATTCAAAAGTATCAAGAGCATAGTGCGCATTCGTCTGCTTGAGACCATGCCGCCGACCACCTGGAATCTGTTGGCACCACAGGAGTACGGTTTTTTTGCCAACGTCAATCCGGCGGTGGACCATCCGCGCTGGAGTCAGGCCAGCGAGCGTTTTATCGGTGAAGGTGGCGTGTTTGATGCCAAGCGTCAGGCGACGCTCCCGTTTAACGGCTACGCCGATCAGGTCGCCAATCTTTATCAGGGAATGGATCTGCGCCAATGGTACTAAGACTGCCCCGCTGGGTATTGCTGACCCTGCATCTGCTGGTTCATCTGCTGCCTCTGTTGGCGCTGGGATGGTTGGTGTTGGCCGCCAATGCGGGGCTGCTCGGAGGCGATCCGGTGCCCGGCATTATTCACTGGCTGGGCAAGGGGGCGCTTAATCTGTTGCTGCTCTGCCTGCTGGTATCGCCGCTCGCCAAGGGGTTTCGCCAAGGGGGGCTGATGCGGCTGCGCCGCCCGCTCGGCTTGTGGGCGCTGGCCTATGCGACCTTGCATGTGGTGAGCTGGATGTTGCTGGACTTGCAACTGGCGTGGGGTCAGATCGGCAGTGAATTGGTCAAGCGTAACTACATCGTGCTGGGAATGGCTGCCTGGCTGATTCTGCTGGTGCTGGGGGTGACCTCATGGCCACGGCTGGTACGCAAAATGGGGCGACGCTGGCAAACGCTGCACCGCAGTATTTATCTGGCAGCCCTGCTGGTGCCGGTGCATTATTGGTGGTCGCTCAAAAGCGGCTGGCAAGAGCCGGCGATCTATCTGCTGATCAGTGTGAGTCTGCTGGCTTGGCGGCGCCGCCCTTTTTGACGGGGCTCCCCTCGAGAAGTTGACCGCTGTCGGAGTCGAGATAAATGGTCACCTTCTCGCCCTTGGTATTGAGGGCTTGGACCTCATAACAGCGGTTTTCCAGCTCGATTTCGCGGATATCATGATACCCCTGCCGCAGCAGCAGGTTAATGATGGCCTCGATCTCGAGAACCTGGTCATCAGCGGTGGCCAGCACGGGCGCGAGGCCAAAAAGCAGCACAACAGTGCGTGTGATCATATTCATGACGGATTCAGGGCTGGCACACTATAACCGCCATTATGTTATGAACCAGGAGATTAATCACCCATGAACAGGGCGTATCCACTGCTGGCTTGTCTGCTGCCCTGTGCCTTGCAGGCGCAGGCCCCCAGCGAACAGGCATTGCAGCGTGCGCTCAGCGAAGGCAAGGCGCGTCCGTTCAATGAGGTGATGCAAGAGGCCAAGAGCCTGCCAGGTGAATTGCTCAAGGTAGATCTGCTGGAAGAGAAGGGGCGCTGGATTTACGAGCTCAAGCTGCTCGATCGTACCCAAAACGTCATCAAGGTCGGTTATCGGGCTGACAACTTGCGCATGATCTATCTAAAAGGGCATCATCTGGAACATCTTTTCCACCCTCCCGTTGCGGCAGGGACCCCCTAATCAGTTGGTAGCCGATTATGCGAATCCTGATAGTTGAAGATGAGAAAACCCTGGCCAACCAGCTGGCAGAGCAGCTGCGCCAAGCCGGCTTTGTGGCCGATTTGAGCCACGATGGTGTCGAGGCCGCCTTTCTCGGCGCCACTGAACCCTATGACGCTATCGTGCTTGACCTTGGTTTGCCCGGTCGCGATGGGCTGAGCGTGCTTAAGGAGTGGCGTGGTCAGGGAATGGCTTGCCCGGTGTTGATCCTCACCGCCCGCAACCAGCTGCACGAAAAGATTGAAGGCCTCAACGCCGGTGCCGACGACTATCTGACCAAGCCGTTCCAGATGGCCGAGCTGGTGGCTCGGGTGCATGCTCTGGTACGCCGCGCCGCCGGTAACGCCAGTTCGGTGCTGGAAATTGGCGGCGTGCGCCTCGATTTGGCGGCCTCTCAGGTCTGGTATGAGGGCACTCCCATCAAGCTAACGGCCCACGAGTTTCGCGTGCTCGCCTATCTGATGCAGCACCGTGGCAAGGTGGTGTCGCGCAGTGAGTTGATTGATCACATCTATGCCCAGGATTTTGACCGTGACTCCAACACGGTTGAGGTGTTTATCGGGCGGATCCGTAAAAAGACCAACTCGGATCTTATCGAGACGGTGCGCGGTCTGGGCTACCGGATCAACGAATGAGGGGGATCCGGACCCTGCGTGGTCGCCTGCTGGTGATCGCGCTTATCTGGTGCGGCCTGTTTCTCTCCGCAACGGGGTTTAGCCTGCAGCGGATGCTCACCAACTACTGGCAGGAGGCGGAGGCGGATGGTCTGCGCCTCCAGCTATTTGATCTGTTGTCACGGCTGGAAGTGAATGACGATGGGGTGCCGGTGTTGACCGAATCCATGTCGGACCCCCGTTTTCGCCAGCCCTACTCGGGTTTTTACTGGCAGTTGGAAGCCGGTCCACGGGTGGTGATCAAGTCGCGCTCTTTGTGGGATCGCGAGCTTATCAGTCACAAGCTCAAACCTGCGTTTGGCGACCGCGACCTGTTTTTGGGCAAGGGACCGGGTGATGAACCGCTGCTGCTGATGACCCGCTCCGTGTTATTACCGGGCTCGGATCAGGTGTTTCGGCTGGTGATGGCCAAAGACAGCAGTGTGCTGACCCAAACCTTACAAAAGACCCGTATCAGTCTGTTTTTTGGCTTGGGCTTTGCCGCCGGCGGCCTGATCCTCGGTTTCCTGTTCCAGATCCTCTACGGCTTGCGGCCACTGCTGCTGCTGCGTCGCGAGCTGGTGCGCATTCACCAGGGCCATCAGGAGAAGTTTGAACACCGCTATCCCCTTGAGATCCAGCCGCTGGTGGAGGACATCAACCGCCTGTTGCACCACTACGGCGAACTGCTGTCGCGGGCCCGCGCCCATACCGGCAACCTGGCCCATGCCCTGAAAACGCCGCTTTCTATTTTGCGCAACCAGTTGCCACAGCTGCCCGAGAGTGAGCAGCCGCCGGTGACTGAACAGCTTGATCAGATCCAGCGCCATATCGATTATCACCTCGGTAAGGCGCGGGTAACCGGTGCGGCCAAGGTGCTCGGGGTGTCGACGCCGCTGAAAGCACGTATCGAATACATCGGCCGTGCCTTTTCCCGTCTCTATCCCGGCAAAGAGCTGGTCATCGACATTCCGATCAATCTGGCGGTCGGGGTCGAAGAGCAGGATTTTGACGAAATGGTGGGGAACTTGCTGGAAAATGCCTACAAATGGTCGACGCGCCAGCTGCGGGTCTCCACCGCTGAGCTGGGCGACTGGATCAGCCTGCGCATTGAAGATGATGGCCCCGGTATGAGCGAAGAGCAGATGGCCAAAGCCATTGAGCGCGGGGTTCGGCTCGATGAACAGGTGCCGGGCTCGGGGCTTGGGCTAAATATTGTTTCCGAGCTGGCCGGAGCCTATCGCGGCAGTCTGATCATGGGCCGCTCCGAGCTGGGCGGGCTGGCCGCCTCGCTGTCGTTACCCAAAGTGGCGCGGGTCGAGCGCTGATCCGGGACGTGAAGGGCGTCGTTGGCTGGCACCAGACGCCCCTTTTCTTTATCATTCCCTATCATTTCGGATTTGAAGATGCATCACCATGGCTAGAGCCCTCTCTCTGCTGCTTGCCCAGTTGAATCTGACGGTAGGCGCCATTGAAGAAAACTGTGACAAGATTCTGGCTGCGGCCGCTCGTGCCGACGAGCAGGGCGCTGATCTGCTGGTCTGCTCGGAACTCGCGCTGACCGGCTATCCTCCCGAGGATCTGCTGCTGCGCAGCGACCTGATGGTTCGGGTTGAAGCGGCGCTGGCAAAGCTGGCCGCCCGTGCAGGGAGCGCCGCCATTCTGGTCGGTCACCCCTGGCGCGAGGGCGAGAAGCTCTATAACGCCGCGTCCCTCTACGAAAACGGCCAGTTGCTGGCGCGTTATTTCAAGCGGGATCTGCCCAACTACGGCGTGTTCGACGAAAAGCGCTACTTCGCTGCTGGCGAAGAGACCTGCGTGGTGGCGTTTCGTGGCCACACCCTTGGCCTGTTGATCTGCGAAGATCTGTGGCAACCGGGCCCGGCGCATGCCACCCGTGAAGCTGGCGCCGAGATCCTGCTGACCATCAATGCCTCCCCCTATGACATGCACAAGCCCTGGCTGCGTCAGGAGATCTTTACCGAGCGCAGCCGTGAAACCCATCTGCCGCTGGTCTATCTCAACCAGGTCTGTGGTCAGGATGAGCTGGTGTTTGATGGCTGCTCCAAGGTATTCAACAGCCGTGGTGAGCTGACTCAACGTCTGTGCGCCTTTGCTGAAGAAGAGGCGCTGGTGCGCTTTGCTGACGGCGAGCCGGTGCCCTCTGGCCGCGTCGAGAAGAGTCTGCCGCCGCTGGGTGAGGTCTATCAGGCGCTGGTGCTGGCGGTGCGTGACTACGTCAACAAGAACGGTTTCCAGGGCGCGGTGCTGGGCCTCTCCGGTGGTATCGACTCGGCCCTGACACTGGCCATTGCCGCCGATGCCCTTGGCAAAGAGCGGGTGCAGGCGGTCATGATGCCGTTCCGCTATACCGCCCAGATGAGCGTAGAGGATGCCAAGGAGCAAGCCGAGCGCATGGGGGTCGAGTTCAATATTGTCTCGATTGAGCCGATGTACGAAGCGTTCATGGGGCAGTTAACTCCGCTGTTTGAAGGCACCAGCCGCGACACCACCGAAGAGAACCTGCAGGCCCGCTGCCGCGGTGTGCTGTTGATGGCGCTCTCCAACAAGCGTCGCCGCATCGTGCTCACCACCGGTAACAAGAGCGAGATGGCGGTGGGCTATGCCACCCTCTATGGCGACATGGCCGGCGGCTTTGATGTGCTCAAGGATGTGCCCAAAACACTGGTGTTCCAGCTCTGTGAGTACCGTAATTCGGTGGAATATGTGATCCCGCAGCGGGTCATCGACCGTCCGCCTTCGGCAGAATTGGCGCCGGACCAAGTGGATCAGGACAGCCTGCCACCCTACGATGTACTGGATGCCATTTTGCTGCGCTATGTGGAGCAGGATGCCTCGGTGGCCGATATGGTGGCCGAGGGATTTGACGAGGCGGTGGTGCGCAAGGTGATCCGTCTGGTCGATCTCAACGAATACAAGCGTCGCCAGGCCGCGGTGGGTCCGCGTATCTCGGCACGTAACTTTGGTAAGGACCGCCGTTACCCCATCACCTCCGGGTTTGGCCGACAGAACTGGTAAGGAGTAGAGCCATGAAGAAGATCGAAGCCATTATCAAACCGTTCAAGCTGGACGACGTGCGTGAAGCGCTGGCCGAGATTGGCATCAATGGGATGACCGTCTCGGAAGTGAAGGGCTTTGGCCGTCAGAAGGGTCATACCGAGCTCTATCGCGGCGCCGAATACATGGTCGACTTTCTGCCCAAGGTGAAGGTCGAGCTGGTGGTGCAGGATGAAGATCTCGATGCCTGCATCGAGGCGATTCAGAACACGGCCCGGACCGGCAAGATTGGTGATGGCAAGATCTTCGTCTGCGAAGTGGAGCGTGTTATCCGCATCCGTACCGGTGAAGAGAACGAAGACGCCATCTGATGAAGTGGTCGCGAGTCGCACTGGCCGGACTGCTGTTGTCCGGCCTCAGTGCCTGCAGTACATCCCCGCCGGCCGAGCCTGACAACTTGTGTGATATCTTTCGGGAGAAGCCCGATTGGCACAAGGCGGCATTGAAAATGACCGAGCGTTGGGGCACGCCTGTTCAGGTGGTGATGGCGATGATGTATCAGGAATCTTCCTTTGTGCATGACGCCAAGCCGCCTATGGAGTACTTTCTCTTTATCCCGATCGGTCGAGCAAGCTCGGCGTATGGTTATGCGCAGGTGAAAGACGAGACCTGGGCCCAGTATCAGGAAGAGACCGGCAATGGCTGGAGCGATCGCGATGAGTTCGAAGATGCCATCGACTTTATGGGCTGGTACACCGCCAAAGCCCAGCGTGTGAACGGTGTCTCCAAGTGGGATGCCTATCGCCAGTATCTCAATTATCACGAAGGGTGGGGCGGCTATCGGCGCGGCACCTATCGCAGCAAAGCCTGGCTGATGAGTGTGGCAAGACGGGTGGAAGCCCGTGCCCAGCGCTATGGCGCCCAATATCGACAATGCAAGAATCGGCTCCCCAGCGGAGGCTGGTTCTCATAATCCATTTCAGGAGTGAACATGCCGCTTTTGGACAGTTTTAAAGTTGACCACACCCGTATGGCTGCCCCGGCTGTGCGTGTGGCCAAGACCATGCAAACCCCGCACAAAGACACCATCACAGTGTTTGACCTGCGTTTTTGCGTGCCGAACAAGGAGATCCTCTCCGAGCGTGGTATCCACACTCTGGAGCACCTGTTTGCCGGCTTTATGCGTGATCACCTCAACGCTGATGATGTCGAGATCATCGACATCTCCCCGATGGGCTGCCGCACCGGCTTCTACATGAGTCTCATCGGTACCCCGAGTGAAGAGCGTGTCGCCGCTGCCTGGCAAGCCGCCATGCAGGATGTGCTGACCGTGCAGGATCAGGGCAAGATCCCCGAGCTGAACGAGTATCAGTGCGGCACTTACACCCTGCACTCGCTCGACGAAGCGCACGGTATTGCCCGCAACGTGATTGCCCGTGGTATCGGCGTCAACCACAATGCCGAGCTGGATCTGCCGGAAGAGAAACTGCGCGCCCTCTGAGTCGGGAGCGGCGAGTATGATACAAGAGGGCCGGTCAGATGACCGGCCCTCTGCTATTTGAGATATGGCGTCGATTGGGGTGCTACATCGCCATTGGCATGACGCGATTGCGGCCCAGCTCCTTGGCTTTGTAGAGCAGCTGATCGGTGCGCTCAACCAGATCGTCGCCGTGCTCGCGGCCATTGAACTCGCTGACGCCAAACGAGGCGGTGATGTTATCAACCCGCCGTCCGCTCTTGCGATCGAGCACCGACAGCTTTTCGGTGGCGCGGCGCAGGCTCTCGGCCAGTTGGCGGGCCAACTGCAGATTCTTGCCCGGTACCAGCAGGGCAAACTCCTCGCCACCAAAACGAAACACCTCGGCGCCCTCTTTGCAGGCATCGCGCAGACGGCGTGAGAAGACCCGTAGCACCTGATCGCCCAGCAGGTGGCCATACTCGTCATTGAACAACTTGAAACGATCAATATCGGCCAAGATCAGTGAGAAGGATTGCCCACTACGACAGAGTGCATCGAGCTCCAGATCGAAGGCGCGGCGATTGAGCAAACCGGTTAGAGCATCTTCGTTGGCCTGCTTGCGGGTTTCATCCAGCGCTTGGCGCAGCTCTTTAATCTCTTTTTCTGCATTGCTGATCTGACTGCGAAAGTGCAAGGTCGCCATGCGGATGTCACGGGACTCGCGCACCAACTCGCGCAACACACCCATGGTGTCTTCGAGACTCAGCCCCTCTTCATCAATCTGGTTGAGCTTGCCGAAGCTTTTATCCAGCACATCCTGAAACAGGCCGGTGTCGGCCAGCGCATCCTGCATGGTCTGGGCAATCTGGGTGGTCATGGTGGCGAGGTTGAGCTTGACCGCTTCCAGCTCTTTCTCCTGCTGGCTGGCCAGATGCTGGTGATAGAGCCGTTCGCTGGTCACCTGGGAGCAGGTGCCCTGCTGGCGCAGCGCCGTATTGATGGCGCTGGTCAGCTCCGGAATGGCGGCTGCCACATAGTTGTACCAGACCGCGTAATGGGTCGGATTGGTGGGAATCTGATATTTGATCATCAGCGGCAGCGCTTGCTTAAAGTAGGCGGCCGACTGGGCGAACGAATCCTTGCTCATGGAGACCTGGGCTCATCATGCTCTCAACCTTTCTAGTATACAGAGCTCTGCGCGAAACAGCAGGCTGCCATTGTGTCCCGAGCTGTGGATATAATGGTTAGGAATTCTCCCTCTTAAGGCCCTGCCATGTCCCAACAAGATCCCTTCCTCCAACGCGAGGCCGAAAAATACGACAATCCGATTGCCAGCCGCGAACTGCTGCTGCAAATCATCGAGGCCCATGTCCGGCCCATCTCCCGTGACGAAATCGCGCGCGAGCTGAAGCTGACCGACGAAGATCATCTGGAGGCGCTGCGCCGCCGTCTGCGTGCCATGGAGCGCGATGGACAGCTGGTGTTTACCCGCAACCAGTGTTACGCGCTGCCGGAGCGGATCAACCTCATCAAGGGGTATGTGCTGGGCCACAAAGACGGCTTTGGTTTTGTCCGCCCTGATGGCGGCGGGCAGGATCTCTATTTGAACAACCGCGAAATGCAGCGGTTGATGCACGGCGACTATGTGTTGGTGCAACCGACCGAAGTGGATCGCAAAGGCCGACAGGAAGCCCGTCTGGTACGGGTACTCAAGGCGCGTGAGATGGATATCGTCGGCCGTTATTTCGTCGAAAACGGCGTCGGCTTTGTGGTGCCGGACGATACCCGTATTGGTCAGGACATCCTGATCCCGGCCGGCGAGAACAAGGGGGCGCGCCAGAGCCAGGTGGTGGTGGTGCGTCTGACCCAGCGTCCGACCGGTCGTCTCAATGCCGTCGGCAGTGTGCTTGAAGTGCTGGGTGAGAACATGGCGCCGGGCATGGAGATCGAGATTGCTCTGCGCAACCACGGTATTCCGCACACCTGGCCGGAGGCGGTGACCAAAGAGATCGCCAGCCTGACCGAAGAGGTGCCGGAGAAAGCCAAGGCGGGTCGTATCGACCTGCGCGCCCTGCCGCTTATCACCATCGATGGTGAAGATGCCCGCGATTTTGACGATGCGGTATTTTGCGAGAAGAAAAAGGGTGGTGGCTGGCGCCTGTGGGTGGCGATCGCCGATGTGTCGGCCTATGTCAAACCGGGAACGGCACTCGACACCGAAGCCTATCAGCGCGGTAATTCGGTCTACTTCCCCGAGTTCGTGGTGCCGATGCTGCCGGAGGTGCTCTCCAACGGACTCTGCTCGCTCAACCCGCAGGTTGATCGCCTCTGCATGGTGTGTGAGATGACCATCGCTGCCAGTGGCCGTATGTCCGGCTTTAGCTTCTATGAGGCGGTGATGAACTCCCACGCTCGGATGACCTACTCCAAGGTGGCGGCGATTCTGGAAGGGGACCCCAAGCTGCGCCAGCAATATGAACCGCTGGTGGGTCATATCGAAGAGCTCAACAATCTCTACAAGGCACTGAAAACGGCCCGTCACCAGCGTGGTGCGGTGGAGTTCGAAAGCGAAGAGACCCGCTTTATTTTCAACGCCGAGCGCAAAATTGACCGCATCGTGCCGCTGGTGCGTAACGATGCCCACAAGATCATCGAAGAGTGCATGATCCAGGCAAACGTGGCTGCCGCCCGTTTTGTGGAAAAGAACGAAGCCGCTGCCCTGTTCCGGGTACATGACCGTCCGGGCGAAGAGCGTCTGACCGGTTTCCGCCAGTTCCTCGGTGAACTGGGTCTGGAGCTCAAAGGTGGGCTGGAGCCGGAGCCGAAAGATTTTGCCGAGCTGGCCGCCCAGTTTGAGGGGCGTCCGGATGCTGAGCTACTGGCTACCATGCTGCTGCGCTCCATGCGTCAGGCCATCTATCAGGCCGACAACATCGGTCACTTCGGGCTGGCGCTCAAGTCGTATGCCCACTTCACCTCGCCGATCCGTCGTTATCCGGACTTGATTCTGCACCGGGCCATCAAGTATCAACTGGCCAAGGAGCAGGGTACCCCGCGCCACAAGTGGACGCCGAGCGGCGGTTATCACTACAGCCTGGAAGAAGTCGATCCGATGGGTGAGCACTGCTCCATGACCGAGCGCCGTGCCGATGACGCCACCCGTGACGTGGCCGACTGGCTCAAGTGCGAGTACATGCAAGATCACGTCGGCGACGAGTTTGACGGGGTGATTGCCAGTGTGACCGGCTTTGGCTTCTTCGTACGCCTTGATGAGCTGCATATCGACGGGCTGGTGCACGTGAGCACCCTCACCAACGACTACTACCAGTTCGACCCGATTCACCAGCAGTTGATTGGTGAGAACTTCCGCCGTCGTTATCGCCTCGGTGACAAGGTGCGGGTCAAGGTGATGGGAGTGAACCTGGATGATCGCAAGATTGACTTTGTGATGGTGGAAGAGCCGCTTAAGGTCACCGGCAAGGGTGCCAAACAGGCTGTCCGCAAGATGGCGGATATCAAAAAAGAGAAGGCCAAGAGCGAGCGGCGCCGTGAAAAGCGCAAAGCCGATGGCAAGGACAAGAAGGCGGCTGCGGCCAAGCCAGCCAACAAACGGCCAGGCAAGAAAGCCCGTGACAAGATCAAGTCACGCGCTGCCAAGGTTTGATAACGCCTTGATATGAAAAAGCCTTGCCCATCGGGCAAGGCTTTTTTGTCTGCACGTGATTAGAAATCGACGTGCAGGTTAGCGTTCCAGGCCACGCCCGGTTGGTTATAGGTGTTGGCCCCTTCGCTGGAGCGCAGGATCACCTTGTCAAACACGTTGCTGACACCGGTACCAACCCGGACCGTCTTGGTCAACTGGTACTGGGTGCCAAATCCGAGTAAGCCATAAGAGCCGATCTCGGAGGTATCCAGACCGGACGACTCCTTGCGGTTTTCGGCGCTGGTACGCGGCTTCTGGCGACCATAGAAGGTGTAGGTGGTGTTGAGTGACCACTTGTCAGTAACTTGCCAGTCGAGCATGGTGTTGATGGTGTATTTGGGAATGACCGAGAGCGGGTTGCCGGTTTCTTTGGACTTGTTCTCAATCATGTAGGTGCCGTTGGTGGTCCAGCTCAGGCTGGTCGCAAGCGGTACCGTCAGGTTGCCTTCAAAGCCACGGATGATCGCCGGACCACTGTTTTCCCAGCGATAGACGTTCCAGCCACTGTAAGTACCGAGCAGACTTTCACCTGCCACGATCTTGTTGTCGTAGTCGTTCTGGAAGTAGGTCACACCGCTGACCCAGCCGTTGTGCTTGAACTGCAGACCCAGCTCAGAGTTGATGCTGTGTTCCGCTTCCAGATCATCGTTACCCACCAGATAGCAGCCGACTGAGGTACCGATCGGGCAGCCATTACCGCTGGAGAGCAGCAGGTAGTTGGGGTTGACCTGATAGAGGTTAGGCGCCTTGAAGACGCGGGCTACCCCGGCCTTGGCGGTGAACATCTCACCCAGCTCCTGGGAGGCGTTGAGGCTCCAGGTCAGGTTGCTACCAAAGTCGCTGTTCTGATCGACCCGCACACCCGGAATCACCACCGTGGTACCGGTGGCCTGGATACTGTCTTGGACAAAGACGCCGACATCACCCTGGCTGCTCTGTGAAGCACGGTCGTCGCCCAGAGAGTAACTGGTACTGCCGCTGCCATAGGTCTTTGAGCTCAATACCTGGCTGGTGGAGAAGGGATCGTCGAGCTTGGAGTAGGTCCAGTCCATGCCAGTGGTCAGAGTTTGGTCTACCCCCAACATGACGGGAATATCCGCCTTGGTCGATGCGCGGTAGTCGTTGAGCGTGCTGGTGGTGTAACTCTCGGCACTGGTGATCTGACCGTTGATACCGCCGGTCAGCCCTTCATCCATCCGGTTGTTGCGGGTGTTGGTCCACGAAAGGGTGTTTTGGGTATCGCCCCAGGACCAGTTGCCGGTGTGGTTAAGGGAGGTATCAAAACGGTACATCCGGTTGGTTTCGGCACCGCTATTGGCCAGAGTTTGGGTCGTGGTCGAGGCGCTACTGAGCGAGGTGTCACCGGCATAGATGTTGCCTTGACGGCTAAAACCGGTCTTGAAGTCGAGCTTTTGGGCCGGATCGATCTTCCACGAGAGCAGCAAGTTGGCGTCTTTGTTACGCACCCCTTCCCGGCCAGCGGCTGTGGTGCCGCTGCTGACGGCAGAGTCATTGATATTCGGGCTGTCGGCTTCGGTTTTGTTGATGTTGCCATAGAGCCGCATGCTCAGGGTGTCATCAATCAGCGGCCCGCTGACGCTGAAGTTGGCGCGGCGTGTTGCGCCTTCCGCGCTGCGACCCGGTTGATTGGTATAAAGATCGGCGCTGCCTTTCCACTTGTCAGTGGGTTGCTTGGTGATGATGTTGACCACCCCGCCCTGGGCGCCAGAGCCATACATGGCGGCGGCCGGTCCACGCAGCACTTCGATGCTCTCGATCTCTTCAACCGGCACCCAGTTACTGTCGCCACGGGTATCACGTTCACCGGTCCGGTCATAGCGCACCGAATTGCGCGAGGTGGTGGGAATACCATCGATCAGGATCAGGGTGTTTTCCGGACCCATGCCGCGAATATCAATCTGGCGGTTGTTGCCGCGCGCCCCGGAGGCGCTGTTGCCGGTCAGGTTAACGCCGGGCATTTTGCGGATGATGTCAGAGGCATCGTTGACGGGGGGATCCTTGCTTAGATCCTTGGCGGTAATCACCGATACGCCGGGCTGCTGCTTGAGCAGCTCCTCGGCTTTGGCGGTCACCAGAACGGTGCTTTGTGAGGTCGCCTCTTCTTCTTGAGAGGTCTGGCTGCTAGTTGTGCTGTCGGCGGCGCCAGCCTGGAAGGCCAGCAAAGTGCCGATCAGCACAGTCAGAGGACGAAGTTGGAAAGGGCCACTGCTGTGCACGTCTCGCTCCTTGGTAGAGGATGACTATTTAATAATTAAGTTACAAATGATAACTGTTATCATTTTCGGCGTTAGAAATACCATATCCCCACGTCAGCAGCAACGTGACAGCTTGTGCTCAAATGTGACCATATTTGCCAGCTAATCACATGTAATTAGTAGGGGATTGGTAAAGCTAATGCGACGTGAACGCGGCTTATCAATATGATTTAGATATGTTTTTTAGGTTCTTTCTGAAACCTTGACGTGCTGCTGACATGTGCCAGACATGACGTATTGATGATTCAGTTGACACACTTTGTCACAAAATAAAGACATGTCTTTACTATGTCTTGTGATCTCGCCCCTTGTCGCTACAGGGCAAAACATGAAAGCATGGTAATGTTTCTCATTTACATAGGCGATGGATCTCTTCATGTCCCGTAACCGTTTTGTTCGCTGGCCACTGGCGCTGGCGACCCTGCTCTCCCTGACCTCACTTGCGCAGCCGGCACTGGCTGCCACTCGCACCATCAGTGATAACCAAGGGGAGAAGCAGATCCCGACCGAGGCGCAGCGGCTGGTCGTGTTCAACCCCACTATTCTCGATACCCTTGATGCCCTTGGCGTTTCGGTTGCGGCGGTTCCCAAAGTCGAAACGGCGCTGCCCGAGTTTCTCAAGAAGTATCAAACCAACAGTGCGCTCAACGCGGGCTCCATGTTCGAGCCTGACTTCGAGGCATTGAGCCAATATCAACCCGATCTGATTATTGCGGGCGGACGGACCACCAACGCCGGCACTGAACTGGCCAAGCTGGCGCCGACCCTGAATTTTGATCGCGATGATCGCCACTTCCCTGATTCCCTGCGCCAGCAGACCCTCAAACTGGGTGAGGTGTTTGGCAAGAGTGAGCAGGCCAAGGCGCTGGTGGCCAAGTTTGATGCCAAGCTCTCCAGCATGAAGCCCAAGGTTGAAAAAGCCGGGACGGCTGTGGTGGTGATGGTGACCGGCGGCAAGATGTCGGCCTTTGGTCCGGGCACCCGCATGGGCTTTGTCTATGATGCACTGGGCTTTAAACCGGCGCTGACGCCGGAGCAGTTCGCAGCGGCCGGTGGTGGTGCACGCAAGCCGGGTGAAGGCGGCAAGCGTCCGCCAGAAGGTCAAAAGCCGGATGGTCAGAAGGGCCCGCAAGCCGGCTCTGTCAAGTTCCAGCATGGCAAGGGACTGAGCGCCGAGCTGCTGCACAAGGCCAACCCGGACTGGATTTTTGTTATCGATCGTGATGCTGCGATTGGCCGTGCCGATGCCCAGCCGGCAGCCAAGGTGCTCGACAATGCACTGGTTAACCAAACCAGCGCCGCCAAGAATAAGCACATTGTCTATCTGAACTCCGCTGAGCTCTATGTTGCTGGCGGGATCACCACCTTCCTGCATGCTCTGGATGACGTGGATCAGGCGCTGACTCGCTGATGATTGGAAAAGTAACCTGGTCGGCAGCAGGCTTGGTCCTGCTGCTACCTTTAGTGGCTACCTTAAGTCTGCTAATCGGTCCGAGCATGTGGGATGACCATGTGCGCTGGCAGTTGCAGATCGACCCGCTGCTGATTTTCACCAGCCGCCTGCCACGCACAGTGGCGCTGTTTTTATGTGGCGGCAGCGTCAGTGTTGCCGGCCTTATCATGCAGATGATGACCCGCAACCGCTACGTTGAACCCGGCACCACCGGTTCGATGCAGGGCGCGGCGCTCGGCATTCTGCTGGCCGCTATTTTCTGGCCGGATACCTCCATCATGGTGCGCATTCTGCTCGCCAGCGGCGGCGCATTGATCACGACAATGCTGTTCCTGTTGCTGCTGCGCCCGGTGCAGCAAGAGAACTCGGCCCTGCTGGTGCCGGTTATCGGCCTGATGTACTGCGCGGTGCTGGCAGCGTTTACCACCTTTCTGGCGCTTCACTATGACCTGCTACAGTCGCTTATCAGCTGGCAGTCGGGGGATTTCTCCTCGGTTCTCGCCGGGCGTTATGAACTGATTTGGCTGGCGGTGCCGCTGATAGCCCTGCTCTGGTGGCTGGCGGACAGTTTCACCGTACTGGCTCTGGGTCAGGCGCAGGCGACCACGCTTGGGCTCGATTATCGTGCCTTGATGCTGCTGGGTGTGGTGGCGGTGGCGCTGCTCAGCGGTATGACGGCGGCGCTGATCGGGGCGCTACCTTTTATCGGTCTGGTCATTCCCAATCTGGTACGGGTGGTGGTGGGGGACAATACCCGCCGTGCCCTGCCTTGGACCTTCCTGGGCGGCAGCTTGCTCGCGCTGCTCTGCGATGTGCTTGGGCGCCTGCTGGTGTTTCCCTATGAGATCCCGGCCGGGGCGCTGCTTAGCGTCGTGGGGGCGTTGTTGTTTCTCTATCTGCTGTCGCGCCATCGCTAGGGGAGTGTGATGTTTCCATCTATCGTGTCCAGCCGCAGACGGCTATGGCTCCTGCTGCTGCTCGCATGTGCGGCGGCGGCTCTGTTGGTGGTGGGACCACAACCATCGCGGCTTAATGACTATATCCTGCGTCACCGTCTGGTGATGGTCTCCACCATGGCGGTGGTGGCGGTGGCGAGCGCGCTGGCAACCCTGGTGTTTCAGACGCTGACTAACAACCGTATCCTGTCGCCCTCCATGATGGGATTTGAATCGCTGTTCGTACTGATCCAGACCTCACTGATGTTCTTTTTGCCGTTGGTGCACGTGGCTGCGCTGCCGCCTCTCTTGCTGTTCTTTTTGCAAGTGGCGCTGATGATGACGCTGACCACGCTGCTCTATCGCAAGATCCTGTTTGGCCGAGCGGCGCAGGATCTCTATCTGTTGGTCTTGACCGGGATCGTCTGTGGTGCCCTGTTCGGTGGCGGCGCCATGCTGCTGCAACGACTGCTTTCACCGGAGGATTTTGCCATTTTGCAGGGACGGCTGTTTGCCCGCTTCTCGCTGGCCGATCCCGATTTGTTGATGGTGTCGGCCCTGATCACGCTGCTCACCAGCGTCTGGTTGTGGCGGCGTCGTCATCTGCTCGATGTGCTGGCGTTAGGCCGTGCCACCGCCCTGCTACTCGGGGTGGACTGGTCACGTGAGGTCTACCGGCTGCTGGCGGTGATATCGCTGCTGGTGGCGATGGCCACGGCGTTGATCGGCCCCTTGTCATTCTTCGGCTTTTTGGCCGTGACGCTTTGCTACCAGTGCCTGCCCAGCCGTTATCACCAGGTGATGATGCCGGCAGCGGTGTTAATCGGCTTTGCCATCCTCTGTAGCGGGCAGCTGATTTTGCAATACCTGCTGGGAATGAGCGGCTCGCTGTCGGTGGTGATGGAGCTGATTGGTGGCTCACTGTTTCTGTTTACCCTTCTGGCAAGGAAAACCTCATGATTCGTATCGAGGGCATCAGCAAACACTATCGGCAGGTGCCGGTGCTGGAAGATGTCAATCTCACCATTGCGCCCGGTGGCGTGATCTCCCTGATTGGACCGAACGGCGCCGGTAAATCGACCTTGCTCTCGGTGCTGGCCCGGTTGGTCAAGCCAGATCAAGGCGCTGTTCATATTGATGAGCTCAATCTGCATGAGTGCGACAGCAGCGTTCTGGCCCGCCGCATTGCGATGCAGCGTCAGGAGCATCACTTTGTCTCGCGCCTGACGGTGCGCGAGCTGGTCAGTTTTGGCCGTTTTCCCTACAGCCGCGGCCGTTTGAGCGCCGAGGATCAGGAGAAGATCGACCACGCGCTTGCGTTTCTCGACCTGCAGCCGTTTGCCAGCCGCTATCTGGACGAGCTTTCCGGTGGCCAGCGCCAGCGGGTCTGTATTGCCATGACGCTCTGCCAGGACACCCCGTATGTGCTGCTCGACGAGCCACTCAACAATCTCGACATGAAAAATGCCGTGCTCACCATGAAGCGGGTGCGTGGCATGGCCGATGAGTTGGGGAAAACGGTGGTGGTGGTATTGCACGACATCAATTTTGCCTCGGTTTACTCTGATCGGATCATCGCCATGAAGGATGGCCGGGTGGTGTTTGATGACACCCCGGCGCGCATCATGCAGGGCGACTGTTTGCAGGATATCTTCGATATTCCGGTGCAAGTGACGGCGGTCGGAGAGAAACGGATTGGGGTCTATTTCTAGGAGCGAATGGCGATGGGTGTGGAGTGTCTGAGTATCGGCGAGTTTTCCGAGCTGACCGGGATCAGCGCCCATTCGCTGCGCTTCTTTGACCGTATCGGTCTGCTTTCGCCGGTGCGTAGCGGCAATGGGTATCGCAGTTATAGCTCGGCTCAGGTGGCGCAGGCCCAGATGATCTTGCTACTGCAGCGGGCCAAGTTGCCCAACTCGCGGATTCGGGAGTTGCTGGCCGGACAACTGCGCGCCGATGGTGCCCGCCAACTGGCTCAGTGTCGTCAGGCGCTCTCGCAAGAGATCGCCGCGCTGGAGCAGGCTCATGCCATGATTGGCCACCAGTTAACCATGCTGGCGCAGTCAGAGCGGGGCATGCAGCAGCTGGATCGTCCATTTGTGGAACGAGTGGCTGCCAGCGAGGTGGGGATTTTGGCGCTCGATACGCCGCAGATCCTCGATTTTTTTGCAGAAATTACTCGTCTGGCCGCCGATCCAGCCTGGTATCTGCTGCACGATTACGGCTTCATTCTGGAGCGCGATGAGGTGAAGGCCGATGGCTATCCGCTGCGGCGCATGTTTACCCGGGTTCCGCGCCATGTGGCCCAATCTCCCCACCCACTGCCGGCTGGTGAGGTGATGGGTATGTATTGCCGTGGCAGCCTGGAGAACAACGCTGCGGTGCATCATCTGCTGGGAGAAGTGCGCGCCTGTGGTTATCGCCCTGCCGGCACGATTCGCATCAGCAATGTGAGCGGGCCGGTGATTGAGCGCCACAAGCGCGACTTCATTATCCGTATCGATATTCCGCTGGCCGGCAGTTAACCGCTGCCGACTAGCCACTTATTTCAGGTGACGGGCCAGAAACTCGTAGTTGCGCTCCAGGTTGTTACGGCTGTGGAAATAGCGATCCTCGGCGTGATGGGCCTGCATCAGCAAGTTGTACTCCACGTTATCACCACCGATAGCCTTGGCCAGCTTGGTGGCAAATTCCTGACTTTGCAGGCGCGGGATGGTGTCATCCAGATAGCCGTGCTGGATCAGGAAGGGGGGATCATCCGAGGTGATGTAGGTCTCGGGGTTGGTGGTGGCCATTCGCGCAGCCGGCACCTTGCCAATCTGTTCACGCATCAGGAATGACTCGAAAGAGTCGGCCGTCGTGTGCTTCTGGCCATCGATACCGATCTGTTGCCACTGCGCGTCCATGGTCAAGAAGTTGATGGGCGGATACCAAGCGATAACGGCTTGCACCCGGGTTGATACATCGGCGTTGCCCAGACGCGGATCTTCCAGCTCCTTCACATCAGCACTGACCCCGGCCAGCGCCACCAGATTCCCGCCCGCCGAGCCGCCCATCAGCACAATCCGATCCGGATCGAAGCTGTATTGCTTGGCATGCACCCGGACAAACTTGATGGCCGCTTTCAGGTCATTGATCTGGGCCGGCCAGGGGGCTTCCGGACTCAGGCGATAGTTGATGTTGGCGACCGCATACCCTTTTTGCAGGCCATAGAGCGCCGGCACCAGCTGGTTATCCATCTTGTCGCAGCCAAAGAAGGCGCCGCCATGCACGTTGATAATGACCGGATAGCTCGACTGCCACTGATCTGGCAGATAGATATCCATCTTCTGCGCCTTGGAGAGATTGGCATAAGGCAAATCCAGATATTTATGCTGGATGCGGGTCACGTCCGGTGCTTGTCCGCAGCCGTTGGCGCCGGGCGGCGGGCCCTCAATCTTGCGGCCATGCCAGTCGGCAGGCATGGGAACATCGGGGGCAGCGGCCAGCAGCAGCGGGCTGGCACAAAGGCCGGTCAACAGCACGGAAAGCAGCGTCAGTTTCATCAGACAAACCTCATGAAAGTAGGGATGGCTGCCCATGGTAGGGATTAGAGTATCTCTAAGGTCAAGGTTGGTAAGTTGGCTGGGGAGTAGGATTAAGTTGTTGAATTATATTGCTTATTCTTCATTTTAATCGGGTGGGTATGTTGCAGTGAAGTGAGCCTGCTCGCATTTTTTGTCTGCCTGTTGCTCGCGGGCAGAGGGGGCGGCGCAATCGCGCCGATCAAACCCAACCAAGTTCCGGTATAATGGGAGCATCCGGGCAAGCTTGCCCACCCAGTCAACAGGCAGCGCCGTCCCTCGACGGCGTCTGTTTTTTCCAGTGCCCCACGGGCAAACAGGATTTGCAAACGATGAGCAGTGAACTGATTTATGGTCTCCACGCCGTTGCCGGCTTGCTGGAGCAGGCTCCCGAGCGTTTTATCGAGGTGTGGGCGCTCAAGGGGCGGGAAGATGATCGCCTGCTGCCGCTGGTGCAGCAACTCGATGCGCTGGGGATCCGGGTGCAACAGGTGACGCGCAAAACCCTCGACGAGAAGAGCGAAGGGCACAATCACCAGGGTATCTTGGCGCGCATTAAAGAGGCGCCGCGTCTCTCCGAGCACGACCTTGACGCACTGCTCGATGGCCTCGATGACAAGCAGGTTGCCCCGTTCTTGCTGGTGCTCGATGGCGTAACCGATCCGCACAATCTGGGCGCCTGCCTGCGTAGCGGTGATGCCGCTGGGGTGCATGCGGTCATCGTACCGAAAGATAAGGCGACCGGCCTGACCCCAACCGTGCGCAAGGTGGCTTGCGGCGCCGCCGAAATAGTACCGCTTATTCAGGTGACCAACCTGGCGCGTACCTTGCGCGAGCTGCAAGAGCGCAATATCTGGATCGTCGGCACCGCCGGCGAAGCCGATCACGATCTCTATCAGGCTCGTTTGACCGGTCCGATGGCGCTGGTGATGGGTGCCGAAGGTAAGGGGATGCGCCGCCTGACTCGTGAACATTGTGACGAGCTGGTCAGCATTCCGATGGCTGGTGCGGTATCGAGTCTCAACGTCTCGGTCGCAACCGGTGTCTGTCTGTTTGAGGCCGTGCGCCAGCGCCGTGCCTGATCTTGCTGCCAGCCTGCGTCTATCGATTGAGGTGAACGAGGAGGAGGCCGAACGCCTTCTCTTGTGCTCCCGTCAGCAGACGCTGGCAGCCCGTCAGAGCTTGTGGCATGCCGGCGACCATCCCGCCTGGCTGGTGCAGGTCTGTTCGGGCCTGCTACGCGCTCGCATCAGCACCGATGAGGGACGTGAGTACATCAAGGAGTTCTACTGGGAGCGGGACGAGTTTCTCGACTTTCATCACCTGCTGACGGGGACCCCGGCCCGCTACGACGTTGAGGCCATTGAGCCCTGTCTGCTGCGCCTCTTTCCGCTCAGCCGTTTGTTGCAAGACCCGCTATGGCCGCGCTGGTATCAGGCCTTGCTCGAGCGGCAATTGCGCGTGAAGGAGGAGAAAGAGTGGCTCCTGCTGACCGCTGACCCGCAAACGCGCTATTGCCACTTTCTGGAGCACTACCCGCAGCTGGATATTCGTCTCAAGGATAATCAGATTGCCGCCTATCTCGGTATTACCCCCATCAGCTTGAGCCGTATTCGTCGTCGTTTGAAAACGCTTAACCAGAGTTAATGAAGCGCTTCTTTTGCCGGTATAGTCTGATTCTTCCTAGCCCATGAGGAGTTGTCGATGAACTGGAGTCTGAAAGCCTGGGGTGAGCTGACCCTGGACGAGTTGTACGAAGTACTGGCCTTGCGCTCCGAAGTCTTTGTGGTTGAGCAGACCTGCCCGTTTCAGGATATTGACGGGATTGATCGCGTCGATGGCACACTGCATCTGATGGGGTGGCAGGATGGCAAGCTGGCGGCCTATGCCCGGGTCATGGCGCCGGGGATCAGTGATGAGCAGGGTGTCGCTATTGGTCGGGTGGTCACATCGCCGAGTTGCCGGGGGGGTGGATTGGGCCATCAGTTGCTAAGCGAAGCGGTCAGTGCATGCGAGACCCATTGGCCGCAGCACTCCATTTGGCTTGGCGCTCAAGCACATCTGCAGGGGTTTTATGGTCGCCATGGTTTTGTGCCCGAAGGCGAGGGATATGTTGAAGATGAGATCCCCCATATCGGCATGAGACGCGCCGCCCGCTAAGGCTGGGCGCTGCCGCCCGTCTGGGCGGCCCGTCATTGAGTTTCTTCTCTGGTGTTTTTTTCCTTCATTTTTTGCCCCTGTTGTGGCCTTTTCTCGCGCGTTATCGGTGCGTGCATGGGCGATATTTCCGCTATTTATCCCTGCGTTTTTCCCGCTCTATCACTGACGGAAAGCTCTATTTCCCAAGTCCAGACGTCCGGATGTCAGTGAACAAACTGAAGTGTGATTCAGCTTCACAAATTGGTTGTTGTTAGTTCAAAACAGTCACCTTGATCACATTTGCGCTATCGTTTTCTTGAAAATAAAACGCTGTTGCCACTAAATGAAACCATCATGCTGTTTTATTTATTTAAGGGTGTTTCAGCTGAGGTAAATATCAGAGAGAACGTGAGTTAAATCTCATTTTCTGGACGGTTAACCAAAGCAGGAAGTCACCCTTTGGTCTACATGAGGTGGTCAAATGTATGAAAACAGGAAGTTAGGGTTGGCCTATCTTTCGCCCTATATCATAGGGTTGTTTGTGTTTACGGCCTTCCCGTTTATCTCGTCATTTTTGATGAGCTTTACCGAATATGATTTGATGAGTCCGCCCACCTATGTCGGGGTGGAAAACTATCGCTACATGCTCTTCGAAGACGACCTGTTCTGGAAGTCGATGGGCGTGACCATGGCCTATGTGTTTATCACCATTCCCATCAAACTCGGTTTTGCCCTGTTTATCGCATTTATCCTCAACTTCAAGCTCAAAGGTATCGGCTTTTTCCGGACTGCCTATTATATCCCGTCCATTCTCGGCAGCAGCATCGCGATTGCCGTTTTGTGGCGCGCGCTGTTTGCCATTGATGGCGTGCTGAACGGTCTGCTGGCACTGGTGGGCATGGACCCGATCAACTGGCTCGGTGAGCCCTCACTGGCGCTGCTTTCGGTGACGCTGCTGCGTGCCTGGCAGTTTGGCTCGGCCATGGTGATCTTCCTAGCAGCTCTGCAAAACGTGCCGCAGTCCCAATATGAAGCGGCCATGATTGACGGCGCCAGCAGGTGGCAGATGTTTACCAAGGTCACCGTGCCGCTGATTACTCCGGTTATCTTCTTTAACTTCATCATGCAAACCACGCAGGCCTTCCAGGAATTTACCGCTCCGTATGTGGTCACTGGCGGTGGCCCGATGAAATCGACATATCTTATTTCCCTGTATATCTACGAGACGGCATTCAAATTCTTCGACATGGGTTACGGCAGTGCGCTGGCTTGGTCCCTGTTCCTGGTAATTGCGCTGTTTACTGCGCTGACCTTCCGCTCTTCGAAATACTGGGTGTTTTACTCCGGTGATAAAGGTGGGAAATAATCATGAGTAAGGTACATTCTCTCGAGACCCCAGCTGGATTGAGTCAGGCTGGTGCATCTCACACAGAAAATAACAGAACCATCCGGCGCGAGAAGATTGCAGCATTCATTCGCTACTTCGTGTTGATTGTGGTGGGTGGCATGATGCTCTATCCGCTGCTGTGGATGTTTTCTGCTGCACTCAAGCCGAACCATGAAATATTCACGTCGATGAGCCTGATCCCGCATGAATTCAGTCTCGACGGTTTCATTAATGGCTGGAAAACCGGTACCGAATACACCTTTGGTCACTACATTATCAATACCTTTATGTATGTGCTGCCGAAAGTATTCTTCACTGTGGTGTCGTCCACCATCGTGGCCTACGGCTTTGCCCGTTTTGACATTCCATTCAAGAAGTTCTGGTTTGCGACCCTGATCGCCACCGTGCTGCTGCCGCAGTCGGTACTGCTGATCCCGCAATACCTGATGTTCCGCGAGATGGGGCTGCTCGATACCTACCTGCCGCTCTATCTGCCGCTGGCGTTTGCCACCCAGGGTTTCTTCGTCTTCATGCTGGTGCAGTTCCTGCGCGGTGTGCCGACCGATATGGAAGAGGCGGCCATGATCGATGGTTGCAACTCCTTCCAGGTGCTCTGGCATGTGGTCGTGCCGGTCATCAAGCCCGCCATCATCTCGGTGGCCCTGTTCCAGTTCATGTGGTCGGTTAACGACTTCCTCGGCCCGCTCATCTATGTCTCGAGCGTCGAGAAGTTCCCGATTGCCCTGGCTCTGAAAATGTCCATCGACGTCCAGGAAGGGGCGCGCTGGAACGAGATCCTGGCCATGGCGTCGATCGCCATCATTCCGTCCATCGTGGTGTTTTTCATGTCGCAGAAGTACTTCGTTGAAGGCGTCTCCAGCAGCGGCATCAAAGGTTAATTTCAGGAGTTATCTATCATGGCTGAAGTACGATTCAAGAAACTGGAAAAGGTGTACTCCAACGGCTTCAAGGCAGTGCACGGCATCGATCTCACTATCCGCGACGGCGAGTTCCTGGTGATTGTCGGCCCCTCTGGCTGCGCCAAGTCGACCACCCTGCGGATGCTGGCAGGGCTGGAAAACATCAGTGGCGGTGAAATCCAGATTGGCGACCGAGTCGTCAACAACCTGCCGCCGAAAGACCGTGGTATCGCCATGGTGTTCCAAAACTACGCGCTCTATCCGCACATGACCGTGCGCGAGAACCTGGCATTTGGCCTCAAGCTGCAGAAGTTGCCGAAAGAGGAGATCGAGCGCCGTGTGAACGACGCGGCGGCCATCCTCGAAATTGAAGAACTGCTCGAGCGCCTGCCGCGTCAGCTCTCTGGTGGCCAAGCTCAGCGTGTAGCGGTGGGCCGTGCCATCGTCAAGAAGCCGGACGTGTTCCTGTTTGACGAACCGCTCTCCAACCTGGATGCCAAGCTGCGTGCCTCGATGCGGGTGCGTATCTCCGATATCCATCGTCTGCTGAAAAAAGAGAAGCACCCGGCCACGGCTGTGTATGTGACCCACGATCAGACCGAAGCCATGACCATGGGCGATCGCATCTGCGTCATGAAGCTCGGCCACATCATGCAGGTTGATACCCCGGAAGAGCTCTACAACAACCCGAAGAATATGTTTGTTGCCGGCTTTATCGGCGCGCCGGAGATGAACCTGCGCCCGGCCAAGCTGGTGGCTGAACAGGACGCCCTGTTTGTGGATGTGGAAGGGCAACTGCTGCGCCTGCCGGAGCCAAAGGCGACCAACGTCAAGCGTCACAACCCTGCTGGCGTGGTGTTCGGTATCCGTCCCGATGACATCACTCTGGCCGACGGCGACGAGCAGGATCAGAACATTCTGTGTGGAGACGTCATCCGCATGGAGAACATGGGTCACGAGGTTTACGTCTATTTCCGTGTCGGCAGCCAGGACTTCACCGCCCGGGTTCCGGTGGATCAGGTGAAGATCCGTCTCAATCTCGAGCTCAGACAAAACGTGAAATTCGCAGTGCACATGGGCAAGTCACACGTCTTTGATGCCGCCAGCGAACAGAACATCTCCCTTTGATATAACAATCAACAATCAGTGAGGAAATCTGATGAAAAAGTATCTCCTGTCGACCGTTGCTGCCCTGACGCTGGCTGCCATGTCCAGCAGTGCCTTTGCCAGTGTTGAACTGCGTATGTCCTGGTGGGGCGGTAACGAGCGTCACCAGGCGACTCTGGGTGCCATCGAGAAGTTCCAGCAAAAGTACCCTGATATCAAGGTCAAGAGCGAGTACACCGGCTGGGACGGCCACCTGACCCGTCTGACCACCCAGATCGCCGGTAACACTGAGCCGGATGTGATGCAGACCAACTGGAACTGGATGCCGATCTTCTCCCGTGACGGCAAGGGGTTCTATGACATGAGCCAGCAGGCGCAAACCCTGCAACTCGGTGAGTTTGCCGAGAAGGCTCTGGGCATGGCTACCAATGCCGGCAAGCTGAACGGTATTCCGGTGAGCATGACCTCCAAGGTGTTCTATCTGAACAAACACACCTGGAGCCAGGCAGGTCTCTCTTATCCGAAGAGCTGGGACGAGCTGCTCAAGGCCGGTCCGGTATTCAAGGAAAAACTGGGCGCCTCCTATTTCCCGGTTGTGCTCGAGCCGCGTGATACCTTTGCGCTGGCCCGCTCTTACATGATCCAGAAGCACAACAAGGACGTCATCAGCCACGAAAGCCCGAAGATCGCCTTCAACGAAGTCGAAATGAAGGAGTTCTTCCAGCTGTATGTGGATCTGGTCAGCAACCACGTGATCCCGTCCCAGAAGGATTTTGCTTCGTACGGCGTGTCTAACCTGTTTGAAATGCGCCCGTGGATCAACGGTGAGTTCGGTGGCCTGTTCATGTGGGATACCGCGATCGACAAGTACGCTGAATACCTCAAGCCGCCCCTCGGTCTGGAGCTGGCGCCGTACCCCATGCTGGCGGGCGCGACCGACTCTGGCGTGCTGATCAAGCCGTCGATGATGTTCTCCATGGGTCGTAACACCAAAAATCCGGAAGCGGCTGCCAAGCTGATCAACTTCCTGCTCAACGATGCTGAAGGCGTCAAGGCACTGGGTCTGACCCGTGGCATTCCGCTTAGCAAGAAGGGGATGGAGGTGATCAAGGCCGATGGTTCCCTCAAGCAGGGTAACCTGGCATTCGACGGCTATGAGCAGGCACAAACCCTGCCGCAGACCATCGTGGCCACTGCTTACACCGACAACGCCCAGTTGATCGAGCTGTTCACCGAAGGCCTGCAACAGCTGGACTACGGCAAGACCACAGTGGATGACGTCGCCAAGGACTTCCTGCGCCGTGGTAACCGTCTGATGTCCCGTCTGGACAAGTAAGTTACGCAGAACCTATCTGTTTGTTCTGCTGTAAAAAAAGCCCGCCGTGATTGGCGGGCTTGCTGTTTTTGCTACGTTAAATGCCGCTGACCCGGGTGTGCAGGGTAAAGCCCTCATCACTCGGGGCAAGTGATACGCTCACGGCGCCAAGGTGTTGCACGCTCTCGACATGGGTGCCGCCGCAGGGGATGGTCACCGGCTTATCGTCCAGCGTGCAGTGCCACCAACGGGAATCGATGATTGCCTCACCGCTGCGGCTGCGGGTAATAGCGCTGCCTTGTGCCACCCACTGTGCCAGCTGCTGATTGATGGCGCCTTCAATCTCGGGCAGCGCGGCCAGCAACTCGGGGCCCATCACCCCTTTTTTGCGCAGGCTCTTGCCAATCCGATATTGCTCCTTTGAACCACGCGGTTCGACGCGCGATTGGGTGATAGCCAGCCGGTCAAAGTCGGGCTGACCCAGCGCATCGCGCTCGTCGACCTCTTTCTTCCAGTAAGGTTGCAGCACCCGGTTAAGCGCCAAGGCCGCCAGATGGCAACCACTGTGACCCAGCGAGAAGAGATGGCGACGCTCTTTATCTGCGATCAGCGTGATACTCATGCCATGAGGCAGGGCATGCTCGCCACCGAGCGGATGCACAACCACAAAATCCCACCCCTCTGTGCCGCGTTTAACTGGGATGGCGCTATCGACAAAGAGTTCACCTTGTGGGCTGATCGCCCCCATCTGGCACGGCGCGATGTTAGCCTCGCCACCTTCCCAGCGGGCGATGCCGATATCGCCGGGTTGATCAGGCCACAGATGGCTTTGCGGATGACAAGGGGAGAGGTCGGTGACCAGCAGGGTCTGGCCTGCCATTGGTTGGCAGAGCCGCACGCAGGTTGTCTCCTGCAGCTGACCCAACACAAAGCTGACTCGGGTATGGGACATGTAATCCTCCACGGTTGATGGCGGTGAGGATACCCAAAAAGTGACGGGCGACACAGGCCGCCCGTCAAAGCTTACAGCATGGCAACCAGCAGATAGGCGTTCAGACCCACCACCAGCGCCACAATCAGCCGTCCCAGCGCCTGGGTGAGCGGATGGTTGCGATGCTCACCCATCAACTGGCGATCACCGGTCAGCATCAACAGCGGGATCAGAGCCAGTGCAATACCAAAGCTCAGCACAACCTGACTCATCACCAGCACCTCGGTGGTGTTGCTCCCCATGGCGATGACCACAAAGGCGGGAGCCATGGTAATAAGGCGGCGCAACCAGAGCGGAATAGAGAAGCGCACGAAGCTTTGCATCACCACCTGACCGGCCAGCGTGCCAACCACGGTGGAGCTGATGCCCGATGCCACCAGAGAGAGGCCAAACAAGGTCGCCGCCGCTTGGCCGAGCAGAGGGGTGAGGGTGGCGTAGGCGCTCTCCAGTTCAGCCACTTGAGTGTGGCCATGGTAGTGAAACGCCGCCGCGGCCATGGCCATCATTGCCAGATTGACGAAGCCGGCGATGGTCATGGCAATCGCCACGTCCACCCGGGTGTTATGCAGCCGCTGATCGATGCTGGCGTCGCTGCGATCTTGAGTCAGCGCTGAATGCAGATAGATGACATGCGGCATCACGGTGGCACCCAGTACCCCGGCGACCAGATAGAGTGCATCGGAGTTGGGCAATCCCGGCACCAGGGCGCCTTGCAGCAGGCTTGGCAGATGGGGGCGCGAGAGCAGCAGCTCCATCACATAGGCCAGGGCTACAAACAGCAGCAACCCACCGATGACCCACTCCAGCGGCTTTTGGCCACGGTTTTGCAGCGCCAGAATCCCCCAGGTGACCACGGCGGTTAAGGTCGCCCCTTCGAGCAGGCTAATGCCAAGCAGTAGCTTAAAGCCGACGGCCGCGCCGATAAATTCAGCCAGATCGGTCGCCATGGCAATGATCTCGGCCTGGATCCAGTACAGCCATACTGCCGGTTTGGGCAGCCGGTCGCGAATATGCTCGGCCAGGTTGCGGCCAGTGACGATCCCGAGTTTGGCCGAGAGGGTTTGCACCAGCATGGCCATCAGATTGGCCCAGACCACGACCCACAGCAATTGATAGCCAAATGCAGAGCCTGCCTGAATATTGGTCGCGAAATTGCCTGGATCGATATAGCCGATTGCCGCGATAAAGGCCGGGCCAAGCAGGCTCAGCCGCAGTTTGCGTGATTGCGGCAACGCCAGAGAAGCTGGTTGCATGGTACACCTCCACGTTCTATGGAATCAGAATACATGCAACTGAGAATTATTATCAATTGTTTCTGTGGATAGGATTGATAGGGACTAAAGATTTACCGATTGCAGTCATGGCATGCATTTCGTACAATACGCCGCCCTAATAAAGCAGCGACTTTCACAAACACGTTCCTTGCCTCCGAGGTTTGGCTGCACCCGGGCGGAGGCTGATTAACCCGTAAGGAGCTGATAATGCGTCATTACGAAATCGTCTTCATGGTTCATCCGGACCAGAGCGAGCAAGTTCCTGGCATGATCGAGCGCTACACTGGCGCCATCACCACCTCTGGTGGCAAGATCCATCGCCTGGAAGACTGGGGCCGTCGTCAACTGGCCTACCCGATCGAGAAGCTGCACAAGGCTCACTACGTTCTGCTGAACGTTGAAGCCGAGCAGGCTGTCATCGACGAACTGGAAACTAACTTCCGCTTCAACGATGCCGTTATCCGTAACATGATCATGCGTACCAAGCACGCCGTGACTGAAGTTTCTCCGATGGCCAAGGCCAGAGAAGAGCGTTCTTCTTTCCGTCGTGACGACGTACGTGGCGAAGACGCTGCTGAAGCTGTTGAAGCTTCTGCAGAAGAGTAATTCCGGATCACTGACTAGAGGATAAAGGCAATGGCACGTTATTTCCGTCGTCGCAAGTTCTGCCGCTTCACCGCTGAGAACGTAACCGAGATCGACTACAAAGATATCGTTACCCTGAAGAACTACATCACTGAATCTGGCAAGATCGTACCGAGCCGTATCACCGGTACCCGTGCCAAGTATCAGCGTCAGCTGGCTCGCGCCATCAAGCGCGCCCGTTACCTGGCTCTGCTGCCGTACACTGATCTGCACAACAAGTAATCAGTCCGGCACTTAAGCCTAACTCAACGAAATTTATAGAGGAAAGGTAATGCAAGTTATCCTGCTCGATAAGATCGCCAAGCTGGGCGGTCTGGGTGACCAAGTTAATGTTAAGCCTGGTTTTGCCCGTAACTTCCTGATCCCGCAAGGCAAGGCTGTGATGGCTACCAAGGCCAACATCGCCTCTTTCGACGCACGTCGTGCTGAGCTGGAAGCCAAGCTGGCCTCCAACCTGTCTGCCGCTCAAGAGCGCGCTGCCAAGCTGGGCGAACTGGCTGCTGTTGTTATCGCCTCCAAGGCCGGTGACGAAGGCAAGCTGTTCGGCTCCATCGGTACCCGCGACGTGGCTGAGGCTATCACTGCTGCTGGCGTAGCCGTGTCCAAGAGCGAAGTTCGCATGGGCAACGTTCTGCGTTCCACCGGTGAGTACGAAGTTGTTGTTCAGCTGCACGCTGACGTCAAGGCAACCGTACAAATCCAGGTTGTTGCCGAGTAATCGACAACCTTCTGGTCGAAAAACCCGCGCTTGTCGCGGGTTTTTTATTCTCGCTTCACAGGCTAGAGTGGTGGAAGTTGGCCTGTGAGGAGCGTGTGATGAGCGACTGGATTGAAGGGACAGTGCATGAGCGAATCAACTGGACCCGGACCCACTTTTCCCTGCGCGTCAGCGCTGATTTGCCACCCTATCAGGCGGGGCAATTTACCAAGCTGGCACTGCAGGCCGGTGAGCAGCGCATTCAGCGCGCCTACTCCTTCGTCAATCCCCCCGGCGCCCCCTGGCACGAATTCTATATCGTCGAAATCCCTGAAGGCGCACTGACTCCGCGTCTGGGCGACCTTGAGGTGGGCGACAAACTGCTGATTGCGGCCAATCCTGCCGGTTTTCTCACCCTCGACGAAATACCGGCCGGACGTGATCTGTGGATGCTCTCGACCGGTACGGCCATCGGTCCTTTTCTCTCGATTCTGGCGCAAGGGGATGTGGCGACCCGCTTTGACAACCTGGTGCTGGTGCATGGGGTGCGTTTTGGGGCCGAGCTGACTTATCAGCCGCTGATTCGCTCTTTTGCCGAGCAGTGGGGGGATCGCTTTCACTATGTGCCCATGGTCACCCGCGAAACCTGGGGAATCGCACTGGGCGGCCGTATCCCCTCAGCCATTGAGAAGGGGGCGCTGGAGCAGAAGGTGGGGCTAAACATCTCGGCAGAGAACAGTCAGGTGATGATCTGCGGTAATCCCGAGATGGTGCGCGATACCCAGGCTATCTTGCTCGCGCGCGGGCTGGCCAAAAACCTGCGTCGCAAGCCGGGTCAAATCACCGCAGAGCACTATTGGTAAATGCCAGCGAAAGCTGGTGGTAACCGCTGCAAAGGCAGGGCAAAAAGCCCTGCCTGCTGGGTTTAGAACTCGTTGGAGAGCGCCTTGTAGCCTTTGACCAGATCGATATTGGTGTGGGCCACGTCTTCGGAAAACTCGGTCGCATCCACGGTGACCTTGGGAATGCTGGCCAGATCGCTGTGGTGATTGATGCGAGTGGTGGAAGGCACATAGAACTCTGGCGGCAAATCGCAGCCATCGACCACCGAGTTGTGGCGCACCACGCAACCATCACCAATCTGGCAGTTAAACAGTACACTGTTAAAGCCGATGAAGACCCGGTTACCCACTGCACAAGGTCCATGCACGATGGAGCGGTGGGCGATCGAGGTGTATTCACCGATGGTGACGGCGGCGCCTGACTTGGAGTGGATCACCACGCCATCCTGAATATTAGAGTTGGCGCCAATCACAATCGGCTCCATCTCCCCGTGTTCATCCACCTCGTCGGCGCGGATCACCGCATAGGGGCCAACGAAGACATTCTCCTTCACGATCACCTTGCCGCAGATAATCGCCGTTTTGTCGATATAGGCGGATTCATGAATGACCGGCAGGTGGCCGGAGGGGTTTTTGCGGATCATGCCGTTTCCCTTGGGTTTATGAGCGGATGTCGGCTAGTGAGCTTACGCCAGCTCCCTGCGTGGCGAAACACTTAACTGGTCTGTCCAAGAAAAGCGAAGGGCCCCGCAGGGCTCTCAGTTATGCCGGTGAGGCGGCGGTTTGGGCACTGCGGCGATTGAGCATCAGCAGAGCCAGACCAACCACGAAACCGACGGCGCACACGGCGGTGACATAGTGGGAGGGGGCCAATACGTCCTCCTTCATCCACAGAGTCACCAGCATGGGGGTGAGGCCACCGAAGATGGCGTAAGCCACGTTGTAGGAGAACGAGAGCCCGGTAAAGCGAACCGCTGCCGGAAATGCGTTGACCATCACGTAGGGAACGGCGCCAACGATGCCGACACAGAATCCGGCCAGCACATAGTTCAGCACCATGCTCTCGGTGCCTGATTGCAGACCGTGGTAGAACAGCGTCACGGTAATCGCCAGCGCTGCACTGCCGAGCAGGAAGGTGCGTGCACTACCAATGGCATCACACAAGCGGCCAAATACCACGCAGCCGATAGTCAGTGCAATGATGGCCAATGAGTTGGCTTGCAGCGAGTCAGCCGGCGTCACCGCATAGGCTTTCTGCAAATAGGTCGGGGTCATCAGGATCACTACCACGATGGCGGCCGACAGCAGCCAGGTCAGCAGCATGGAGATGAGTACGCTGCCCTTGTGTTCGCGCAGCACGGTGCGCAGCGGCAGCTCGGCGGCCAGCGCCTTGTTCGCCTGCAGCTCGGCAAAAACCGGGGTTTCGTGCAACCAGCGGCGCAGATACATGGCTACGATACCAAACACACCACCCAGTACAAACGCCAGTCGCCAGCCCCATTCGGTCACTTCTGCCGGGGTTAACCCCTTGTTGATGGCGGTCGCCACCAGCGAGCCGAGCAGGATGCCGGCGGTGAGGCCGCCAGTCAGTACGCCGCAAGCTACGCCAACCCGTTTGGCCGGTACGTGCTCAGCCACAAATACCCAGGCACCCGGAACTTCACCACCGATGGCGGCACCTTGCAGAATGCGCAGCGCCAGCAGCAGCACCGGCGCCAAGATGCCGAGCGTGTCATAGGTGGGCAGCAGACCAATCAGCAGCGTCGGCAGCGCCATCATGATGATGCTCAAGGTAAACATGCGCTTGCGGCCGACCAGATCGCCGAAGTGGGCCATGATGATGCCGCCGAGCGGGCGGGCCAGATAACCGGCGGCAAAGATGCCGAACGTCTGGAACTGGCGCAGCCATTCCGGGATGTCGGCTGGGAAAAACAGTCCGCCAATTACCACTGCAAAAAACACGAAGATGATGAAATCGTAAAATTCGAGGGCGCCGCCGAGAGCGGCCAAGCCGAGTGTTTTGTAATCCTGTCGGTTGAGTGGACGGGGTTGGGTCTGTGCTGTCATCGATATTCCCTTTTATCGTTCTAGTGCGTGCTCCCTTGCCAGGCAAGGAGTGCCTCCTCTGACCTTAATGTTTGGGTTACCAGCTTGTAAATCGCGCAATCTGCAACACAGTCTTGCGATTTTTTGAACTCTCCGTTGCCCCATCTGGTCGGTTGCAGCCAGGGGTCGCTTATGAAGCTGTGAATAAGGTCACATATTGGTGGGTGGTGATGCTGCACCATGCCTCCTTTTGCCATCATCAGGAGTCTCTTATGCGTCTTTCCCGTTCTGCCCTGTTGCTCTGCTCCCTGCTGGCCGGTGCTGCGCTGCAACCGGCGTTGGCCGATACCGCTGCCCAAGGCACCACGGTGGCCGTGCTGGCCCATCAAGCCCCCATCCATTGGGTGTCGGTCGAGCAGGTCGCAGCCAGCCTCGCGGCCACCAAGCCGACAGCGGTGGGGTTTGATATCGATGACACCTTGCTGTTCTCGAGCCCGGGTTTTTATCGGGGCAAACAGGAGTTCTCTCCCAAGGATGAAAGCTATCTGAAGAATCCGGCGTTCTGGGAGAAGATGAACAACGGTTGGGATGATTTCAGCATTCCCAAAGAGGCGGCCCGCGCCCTGATTGATCTGCACTTAAAACGTGGTGACAAGATCTATTTCATCACCGGCCGTAGCCAGACCAAAACCGAGACCGTGACGGCCACCTTGCAAAAGGACTTCGCTATTCCGAAGGCTGCACTCAATCCGGTTATCTTTGCCGGTGATAAACCGGGCCAGAATACCAAGGTGCAGTGGCTCAAAGACAAGGGCATCACCCTCTACTACGGTGACTCCGACGGCGATATCAAGGCCGCCCGTGAAGTGGGCGCTCGTGGTGTTCGTCTGCTGCGGGCCGCCAACTCCACCTACAAACCGCTGCCGCAGGCCGGTGCGCTTGGCGAAGAGGTGCTGGTCGACTCGCAATACTGATGCGCCGCAAATGAAAAGAGGGATGCCAATGGCATCCCTCTTTAGTGTGGTGGCTGCTTACAGCACGTCTTCCAGCTCGCTGCGCAGATACTGGAACAGCTCGCGATAGGCCGCGGGCGGCTTGTTCTGCTCACGCTCTTTTTGTACCGAGCGCAGCAGTTGGCGCAGTTTTTGTCTGTCGAGGTCGTGGAACTGACCGAGCAGCTCATTGAGCGCTTCATCGCCTTCGCTGATCAGACGCTCACGCCACTGCTCCAGCCGGTGCTGGCGGGCATTGGCGGTCGCGTGGCGGTTTTTGATGATGGAGAGTGCTTCGGCAATCGGCTCCACATCGCGGCTGCGCATCAAGCGGCCGATAAACTGCAGGTGGCGGCGATACGCTTCGTTCTTCTTTGGCTTGAGCTTGTGGGCCATGGCCACGGCGTCGGCCAGCTCTTCGTCGAGCGGCACCTTTTCGAGTTCGCTGGGCTTGAGGTCGACAATCTCTTCCCCCATCGCCTGCAACGCCTCGGCATCACGCTTGAGCTGGCTCTTGCTGGGGCCCCAGTCTTCCCACTCGTCATGCTGGTCGTCGTTAAAATGGCTCATTGATTCTTGGTCCTGTGATGTTCTTCGCACGGGTTGGCCGATATGTTACCAGCTTCTCCCGCCCTTTGCTGGGCTCTGTTATGCTAGTGACTTTTCACCTATCAGACTGGATGTATGGATCAGCAAGCGCAAATCCGCCAGGAACAGACCCAACTTGAGTCGGCAGTGGCCGACGCTCTTGAGATTGCCAAGTCGTTGGGCGCCTCTCTGGCCGAAGTCTCCATCAGCAAGCAGACCGGCCTCTCCGTCAACACCCGCGGGGGCGAGCTGGAGAGCATCGAGTTCAACAAGGACGGTGCGCTCGGGATTGCCGTCTATCGCGATGGTTGCAAGGGCTCGTCCTCTACCACGGATCTGGGTCGTGAGGCGATTCGCGCCTGCGTCGAGGCCGCCATCGAGATAGCCCGCCATACCTCACGTGATGAGGCCGCCGGACTGGCTGACCCCGAACTGCTGGCTTGGGATGCGCCGGATCTGGCGCTCTGTCATCCGGTTGATCTCGACCCGGCCGCGGGCACCGAACTGGCACTGGAGTGCGAGCGACTGGCCATGGGGCGTGATCCGCGCATCAAGCACTCCGATGGCGCAGGCTATACCAGCCATCTTGGGGTCAAGGTCTATGGCAACAGTCACGGCTTTGTGAAGGGGTATGCTGCGTCACGCCATTCACTGAGCTGCGTCTTGATTGGTGAGCAGGATGGCGAGATGCAGCGCGACTATGGCTGGAGCTGCAGCCGTCGCCGCGACGATCTCTGGAGTCCGCAGCGTATCGCTGACGAAGCGGTCGAGCGCACCCTCTCTCGTCTGGGTGGCCGCAAGATTGGCACCTGCCAGGTTCCGGTGCTGTTCCATCCCGATACCGCATCCGGTCTGTGGGGGCATTTGGTGATGGCCATCAGCGGCGGTAACCTCTATCGCAAGTCGAGCTTCCTGCTTGACCAGCTCGGCCAGATCATTTTGCCCGAATGGCTTACCATTACCGAGCATCCGCACCTCCAAGGCGGGCTGGCGAGCGCGCCGTTCGATGGAGAAGGGGTACGTACCCGCGAGCTTGACATCATCCGTGATGGCCGTCTGATGACCTGGCTGCTCACCTCTTACTCGGCGCGCAAGCTGGGGCTGACCACCACAGGTCACGCGGGCGGCATCCACAATTGGGAGGTTTCCCACAGTGGCCAGGACTTCCCGGCGCTGCTCAAGCAGATGGGCACCGGCCTGTTGGTGACCGAATTGATGGGGCAGGGGGTCAATATCGTCAATGGTGACTACTCGCGCGGCGCCTCGGGATTTTGGGTCGAAAATGGCGAGATTGCCTATCCGGTCGAAGAGATCACCATCGCCGGAAGCCTGCCCGAGATGTTCCGCCAGATCGTCGCTATCGGCAGCGATATCGACGATCGCTCCAGTCTGCGTACCGGCTCGGTGCTGATTGAAAATATGAAGCTGGCCGGCCACTGAGTCTGCGGGCAATAAAAACGGCGCCATAAGGCGCCGTTTTTTATGAGTACAAGGATTACTCCTTGATCCGCTCGATGCGGCCACCCAGGCCTTGCAGCTTCTGCTCGATGTTCTCGTAGCCACGGTCGATGTGGTAGATGCGATCGACGATGGTGATCCCCTCGGCCACAAAGCCGGCCAGTACCAGACTGGCGGAGGCGCGAAGATCAGTGGCCATTACCTGGGCACCTTTGAGCTGCTCGGCATCACGGCAGATGGCCACGTTGCCCTGCAGTTCGATGTCCGCACCCATGCGCACCAGCTCGGGAACGTGCATAAAGCGGTTTTCGAAGATGGTCTCGGTGATCATGCCGGTGCCCTTGGCCACCGCATTGAGCACGGTGAACTGGGCCTGCATGTCGGTGGGGAACGCCGGATATGGTGCAGTCTTGATGGTGACCGGCTTGAGAGTACGGCCGGTCATGTCCAGGCTGATCCAGTCCTGACCCTTCTCAATCAGGGCGCCGGCCTCTTCGAGTTTCACCAGCACCGCTTCCAGCAGCGTCGGATCGGTGTTGCGGCAGACAATCTTGCCGCCGGTCACTGCTGCGCCCACCAGGAACGTTCCGGTTTCGATACGGTCCGGTTGTACGGTGTAGCTACCGCCGTGCAGACGCTCGACCCCGTCGATGATCAGGGTGTCAGTGCCGATGCCCTGGATCTTGGCGCCGAGAGTGTTGAGGAAGTTGGCAAGATCGACCACTTCCGGCTCACGGGCGGCGTTTTCAATCACGGTGCGGCCATCAGCCAGCGTGGCGGCCATCATCAGGTTTTCGGTACCGGTCACGGAGACCATGTCCATCAGAATGTGGGCGCCCTTGAGGCGGCCATCCACGCGCGCCTTGATATAGCCCTCTTCGATGGTGATCTTGGCACCCATCAATTCGAGACCGTGCACGTGCAGGTTGACCGGACGGGCACCGATGGCGCAACCACCCGGCAGTGAGACGTCAGCCGCGCCAAAACGGGCAGCCAGCGGACCGAGCGCCAGAATGGAGGCGCGCATGGTCTTGACCAGCTCGTAAGGGGCGACGTGGTTGTTAACGGCACCGGTCAGTACGGTGACATTGCCATTGACCTTAGTGGACGCGCCGAGCAGTTCCAGCAGTTTGATGGTGGTCGCCACGTCTTTGAGACGCGGTACGTTGGAGAGGATCACCTCTTCATCACACAGCAGGGTCGCAAACAGGATCGGCAGGGCGGCGTTCTTGGCGCCGGAGATGGTCACCTCACCATTGAGGGAACAACGACCATCGATTTTAAATTTGTCCATTTCTCAGGTTACCAATCAGGAGGGCAGCAAAAATTTACGTTCACGCTTCCACTCGGCTTCGGTAAAAGCCTTGATGGAGAGGGCGTGGATTTCATTGGCGGCGATTTTATCCATCAGCGGGGCATAAATCGCCTGTTGTTTCTTGACTCGGCTCATACCATCGAACATGTCACTGACTGCAATCACCTGATAGTGGCTGCCATCACCTTTGACATGCACTTCGGTCAACGCCAGAGCGTCTCGCAGCAGAGCTTCGATTTCAGAGACGTGCATAGTCATCCTTACGATTCGATAGAAAAGAGGTCGGCCACGCCATAGAGGGTGGCCAACTGGGTAAAGTCGGCGGGAACTGACGTGAGGCGAGCGGGTGCTCCGCGCTCACCTGCTGCCAGTGCCCATTTGACCATTAGCGCGACGCCAGCCGAGTCGAGGCTGGTGACAGCAGCAAGATCCATACTGTCATCCTGCAACCAGCTATCACGCTGTTGCCACAGCTCGCGGACCTGTTGGCTCTGCAAGTCGCCGCTCAGTTTCATTTGTCCAGCACCAGCGGCTTGGCGTTGTGCTCTTGCAGCTGTTTGATGACTGCATCGATGCCATTTTGACGAATAAGGCCGCCCAGCTCGCTCTGCTTGGCAGAGAGCAGGCTGATGCGTTCGGCCACCATGTCGAAGGCTTTCCACTGGCCGGTCTTGCTATTTTTACGCAGTTTGAACTCCAGCATGATGTCCGGCTTGCCGGCTTCCTTGACAGTCAGATTGACCGAGGTGATATCACCGGAGATGGCGCGGGTCGGCTCGACCTGCACGGTCTGCTTGTCGTAATGAGCCAGTGCGTTGGCATAGGAGCTGATCATGTACTCGGTAAACGCCTGCACGAAGTCATCGCGCTGCTCCGCAGTGGTCTGCTTGATCTGGTTACCAATCACCTTGAAGGCCGCGAAGCGGGTGTCGATGTAGGGCAGCAGCTCTTCACGGATGATGGTACGCAGATGGTCCGGATTCTTCTTGATCTCACTCTGATCCGACTTGAGGCGGGCAAAGGTCTTGTTCGCCGCGGTTTGCACCAGCGAGAAGGGGTCCGCCGGATAATCGTCAGCCCGGGCCACCAGTGAGAAAATCAGGCCAGCGACAACGCCGAGGGCCAGCAGCATTTTTTTCAACATCTCTTTACTCCTTACTGCCTTCAGACTTGCTGTAGAGGAACTTGCCAATCAGGTCCTCCAGTACAATGGCCGACTTGGTATCACCCACGGTGTCGCCATTTTTGAGCTCTTTGGTCCCCATCTCTTCGTCGCTAAACCCCGGGGTCAGGCCAACATACTGCTCGCCGAGCAGGCCAGAGGTGAGGATCGAAAGGGTGCTGGTTTCAGAGAATTCTCCGGCCGACTTCTGCATCTCCATGGTCACCAGCGGTACCTGGCTCTTGGCATCCAGGCCAATCTGGGTGACTCGACCGACGACCACGCCACCTACTTTGACCGGTGAGCGCACTTTCAGGCCGCCGATATTATCGAAATGGGCGTAGATGGTATAGGTTTCCCCTTCGCTCTTGAAGTTGATTCCTGCCACCTGCAGAGCCAGCGCCAGGATGGCACCGATGCCGGCCAGCATAAAACTGCCTACCATAAACTCTGTTTTGCTGAACTTCATCGTTTACCTTATCCAAACATGAGTACGGTGAGTACGAAATCCAGGCCAAGCACGGCCAGGGATGAGTGGACCACGGTGCGAGTGGTCGCTTGGCTGATCCCGGCCGAGGTGGGGCGGGCATTATAGCCGTTAAAAAGCGCAATCCAGGTCACTACAATGGCAAAAATCAGGCTTTTGGTGGCGCCTTGCATGATGTCTTCCTGCCAGTCTACAGCCGCCTGCATGGCTGACCAGAAACCGCCTTCGTCAACGCCGAGCCAGTCAACGCCCACCAGCTTGCCGCCGATGATGCCGATCAGACTGAACATGCACGCCAGCAGCGGCATACTGATGACACCGGCCCAGAATCGAGGTGCAACGACCCGGCGCAGAGGATCGACTGCCATCATCTCCAGGCTGGACAGCTGCTCGGTGGCCTTCATCAGACCGATCTCGGCGGTCAGGGCCGAGCCAGCTCGGCCGGCAAACAGCAGCGCCGTGACCACTGGCCCCAATTCGCGCAGCAGCGACAAGGAGACCAGTGGTCCCAGACTCTGCACCGCGCCGAAATCTTTCAGTACATTAAAGCCCTGCAGTGAGAGCACCATGCCGATAAACAGACCGGAAACCAGCATGATGGCGACCGACTGCACACCGATGACATACAGCTGCTGCACCAGCAGTGGAAAGTGTTTGCGCGGCTCTGGCCGGCCACACAGGGCATGAAACAGCATGATGCCGGCTCGCCCGATGGCAGTGATAAAGCGCACCCCGCGCTGGCCCAGCAGGCCAATCAAATCAATCAACATCAGAGATCCTGTAACAGGGGGCCGGCCGGGAAATGGAAAGGCACCGGGCCGTCCGGCAGACCATTGAGAAACTGTGCCACCTCGGGATTCTCTTCGCGCCTAAGTTGATCAGGCGTGCCGTGGGCTACCACCTTGCGGTTGGCAATGATGTAGGCATAGTCGGCGATGGTCATTACTTCGGTCACATCGTGAGTCACGATGACCGAGGTGATGCCCAGCGCATCGTTCAGCTCCCTGATGAGCTTTACCAGTACTCCCATGGTGATGGGGTCCTGGCCGACAAACGGTTCGTCATACATGATGAGATCTGGGTCGAGGGCAATAGCGCGCGCCAGTGCTGCCCGGCGGGCCATCCCGCCCGAAAGCTGGGAGGGCATCAGGTTGGCAGCGCCGCGTAGCCCGACAGCTTCGAGTTTCATCATCACAATGGTGTGGATGAGCGCTTCCGGCAGGCCGGAGTGCTCGCGCAGCGGAAACGCCACGTTGTCAAATACGGTCATGCCGGTAAACAGCGCGCCGCTTTGAAACAGCATGCTCATGCGCTTGCGCACTTCATACAGCCGGCTGCGCGACAAGGTGGGAACATCTTCCCCATCAAACAGAACCTGGCCGGAAGTTGGCTTAAGCTGGCCACCGATAAGCCGCAGCAGCGTGGTCTTGCCGATGCCGCTCGGGCCCATGATAGCGGTCACCTTGCCACGAGGCAGGTTCATGCTGATGCCGTCATAGAGCAGGCGATCGCCATGACTGAAGGTCAGATCCTTGATGGTAATCAGGTCGGGACTCAATGCGCATCCATCCAATTGTGATGAGGGGCAAATTTTAGGGGCTAGTCTAGAGCGAAGCAACGACCAGGAACAACTGTCCGGCAGGAGAGCCGCTCATTATTACGACAATTTCCTGTCGTGAAAAGTGCTTTTCGACACCCTAACACCGTTGCAATTCGCCAACAGGGGCAGAGTTTTTTATAATCCCGCAGCTTAATCCTCTACGGAGCCCGATGAACCATGTCTGAAGTGAGCCACAAGGTGCCTGTGATGTCCCGTTTTTGTCAGAGTGCCCGTCAGGTGCTGGAAGTTGAACAGCAGGCGATTGCTGGCTTGTTCGCATACCTTGACGAGGCGTTTGACCGCGCCTGTGAAATGATTCTGCATTGCGGTGGCAAGATAGTGGTCACCGGCATGGGCAAGTCCGGTCATATCGGCAGCAAGATTGCCGCTACCCTGGCCAGCACCGGTACGCCGGCCTTTTTCCTGCATCCGGGCGAAGCCAGTCATGGCGACCTTGGCATGATCTCGGAAGGGGATCTCATCATCGCGATCTCCAACTCTGGCGAGAGTGACGAAATTCTGGCCCTGTTGCCGGTGCTCAAACGCCGTGGCATTCCGCTTATCTGCATGACCGGCAATCCGGCCTCGACCATGGCGCGGGAAGCCAACGTGCATCTGTGCATTCGTGTCGAACGTGAAGCCTGTCCGCTGGGCTTGGCGCCGACCTCCAGCACCACGGCAACGTTGGTGATGGGAGATGCTCTTGCCGTTGCGCTGCTTGAGGCGCGCGGCTTCACGGCTGATGATTTTGCGCTTTCCCATCCGGGTGGCTCCCTTGGTAAGCGCTTGCTGCTGCGGGTGAGCGATATTATGCACGCTGGTGAGCAGTTGCCCCTGGTGGCAATCGATGCCACCATCAGCGAAGCCTTGCTGGAGGTGAGCCGCAAGGGGCTTGGCATGACCGCCATCGTAACGGCTGATGGCGCGCTGGCCGGCTTGTTCACCGATGGCGACCTGCGCCGGATCCTGGATCAGCAGGTGGATATCCACCACACACCGATCAGTCAGGTCATGACGGCCAACTGTGTTACCGTAGGGCCGGAGATGATGGCAGCAGAAGCCGTCAAACTGATGGAAACCCGCAAGATTAACGGGTTACTGGTGGTGGATGCTGCACGTCGACCACTGGGTGCGTTCAATATGCATGATCTGCTCAGAGCGAGAGTGATTTGATGTCCTCTGTGATGACGCTGTATGGCGCCGTGCCGGCGACCGTACTGCAACGAGCTGCCGCCATTCGGCTGCTGATTTGCGACGTGGATGGCGTGCTCTCCAACGGCCTTATTTACCTTGGCAATAACGGTGAAGAGTTCAAGACCTTCTGTACTCGTGATGGCGCGGGCATGAAGGCGGTGATGAAGGCGGGTGTCGATATAGGGGTCATCACCGGCCGCAATTCCCGGATTGTCAGTGACCGGATGCAAAATCTGGGCGTGCGTCATCTGGTGCAAGGGGCCGATGACAAGCTGCCGCACTTTGAGCAGCTGCTGGCCAAACTGGGACTCAGCGCTGAGCAGGCGGCTTACATTGGTGATGACACCATCGATCTGCCCGTGATGCGGGCCTGTGGTCTGGGCATCGCGGTGGCGGATGCGCATCCGCTGGTGGTGCGTGAGGCGGATTATGTCACCCGCATTGGTGGCGGCTTTGGCGCGGTTCGCGAAGTGTGTGATCTGCTGCTGCAAGCGCGTGGATTACTGCCGTCAGAAGGGGAGGCATCGGTATGAACCGTCAGACCCTGATGTTTGGCCTGCTGTTTCTGGCTGCGCTGGCGTGCTGGCAAGTGCTTGACGAAAAGCCCCAAGCACCGGATAACGCCAAGAAAGAGCACTTTCAGCCCGATTTTGTGGCGCAAAATGTGGTGACCCGTGAGTTTGACAGCAATGGCCGTCTGACCCGTCACCTTGAGAGCCGTTTTACCGAGTATTTTCGTTCTATCGACATGGCCCAGTTACAGGAGCCCCGACTAACTCTTTACAACCAGCAAGGCATTCCCGAGTGGAAAATCAGTGCCAAAGAGGGGGTCTGGAACGTCGGTGACAACGCGGTACTGCGTAACGATATTCATGTGGATGGGTTGTTGCCTGATGCCATGGTGCGCACCATCGATACCAGTTATCTGGAGCTCGATCTCAACAGCAAGGATGTGCGCAGCAACAGCAAGGTCATCGCGAAAGGTGATCTGGTGCAGACCGAAGGGGTCGGGCTGAAGGGCAATCTCGACAAACGCTATTTTGAATTACTGGAACAGAGTCATGCGATCTATTTCAATCAAAAACGCTAATCTGGCCCTGTTGGGCATTCTTTTCTGCGCTACGGTGCAGGCCAAGCAGTCCGACTTCTCCGAGCCGGTCTACGTGGATGCCGTGACCCAGACTGCAGAGTTGCAGGATAACCGCCTGACCTTTAATAAAGATGTGACCATCAATCAGGGTACTATCCGCATCAAGGCAGAGAAGGTGGTGGTGATTCGTTCTGGTGAAAAGGGAAGCGACGTGATGACCGCTTATGGCAAGCCGGCCACCTTCTTCCAGATCCTCGACAATGGCAAGCCGGTGAATGCTCACGGTGATACCATCCGCTATGAGCTTAAGAAAAAGCTGGTCACCATTACCGGTAATGCCGAGCTCAAGCAGGATGATAGCCAGATCAATGGCGACGTGATCCGCTACGACATCGTCAAGCAGAAGATGGTTGCCGAGGGTAATCAGCAGAACTCCCGCGTTAAGAGTGTCTTCCTGCCCGATCAGGTGCAAAGCTTTGACAAGCCGGCCGGTGAGCAAGGCTCCACCGGCAAGAAGGAATAACCCCATGGCAGTATTGAAAGCGACCGGCTTGCAGAAAAGTTACAAGGCGCGCCAGGTAGTCAGTGATGTCAGCCTGGAAGTGGGCACCGGCCAGATCGTTGGCTTGCTCGGCCCCAACGGGGCGGGCAAGACCACCTCGTTTTACATGATTGTCGGTCTGGTGCAGCGTGATGCCGGGACCATCACCATCGATGAGCGTGACATCAGTGCCCTACCGATGCATGAGCGTGCCCGCAACGGCATCGGTTATCTGCCTCAGGAAGCATCTATTTTCCGCCGTCTGACCGTCTATGAAAATCTGATGGGGGTGATGGAGACGCGCAAACTCAGCCGCAGTGAACGTCATGAACAGGTCGAGCAACTGCTTGAGGAGTTCAATATTACCCATATTCGTGACAGTCTGGGGCAGAGCCTCTCCGGTGGTGAGCGGCGTCGGGTAGAGATTGCCCGCGCTTTGGCGGCCGATCCGCGCTTTATCCTGCTGGATGAGCCGTTTGCCGGGGTGGACCCCATCTCCGTGATTGACATCAAGAAGATAATCCAGCATCTCAAGGATCGTGGGCTGGGTGTCTTGATCACCGACCACAATGTCAGAGAGACTCTGGATGTGTGCGAAAAGGCCTATATCGTCAGCCACGGCAAGATGATCGCGGAGGGAACTCCGGAAGAAATTCTTGTCGATGAGCAGGTCAAGCGCGTCTATCTGGGCGATCAATTCAGTCTATAGTAAGGGTGAAGCCCTGGGCCTGAGTGCTGCATATAAGGACATTCCAACGTAGATGAAGCCGACTCTTCAGTTGCGTCTGGGTCAATCACTGACCATGACGCCACAACTACAACAAGCTATCCGTCTACTCCAGCTCTCTTCTCTGGAACTTCAGCAAGAAATCCAGCAGGTGCTCGAGAGCAACCCGCTGCTGGAGCAAGAGGAGAGCGAATCGGACGATGCGTCGCTCGACCAGATCCCGGATGTGAGCCAAATGGACAGCTCCGAGGCCATGTCGCAGGAGCAGATGCCGGATGATTTGCCGGTCGATACCACCTGGGACGAAGTTTACTCGGCCGGAACGGCCCAGTTGGCGGCGCCGAGTTTTGATGGTGAGGATGCGGTGTATCAGGGGGAAACCACCGAAACACTGCAAGACTATCTGCTGTGGCAGATGCGTCTGACCCCTTTTTCTGATCTCGATGCCGCCATTGCGCTTGCCATCATCGATGCGGTGGACGAGTCCGGCTATTTGACCGTTTCGCTCGAGGATATTCTGACTGCGGTCAACTCCGAAGAGTCACCGGTTGAGATGGATGAAGTCGAAGCCGTGCTCAAGCGCGTTCAGCATTTCGATCCCATCGGTGTCGCCGCTCGCTCGGTACAAGAGTGTTTGCTGATCCAGCTTGGACAGTTTGACCCCTCGGTGCCCTGGCTAAAAGAGGCGGTTGAAGTCGTGACCGAGCACATGGACTTGCTGGGGGCACGCGACTACCGCACCCTGGCGCGCAAGACCAAACTGCGCGAAAGTGACCTCAAAGAGGTGCTGGATCTGATCCAGCAACTCGAGCCACGCCCCGGGAACAGTGTCGTTCACTCCGAATCCCAATACGTGATCCCCGATGTGTCGGTGGTCAAAAAGGGTCATCGCTGGGTTGTCGAGCTCAATCCTGACTCAGCCCCCCGCATCCGTGTCAACGAGACCTACGCCGCCATGGCGCGCCAGGCTCGCAATAGCTCGGATACCCAGTTTATCCGGTCTCACCTGCAGGAGGCGCGCTGGTTCATCAAGAGCCTGGAGAGCCGCAATGATACCCTGCTCAAGGTGGCCAACTGCATCGTGGAACAGCAGCAAGCCTTCTTCGAATATGGTGAAGAGGCGATGAAGCCCATGGTGCTCAATGACATCGCCGAGGCGGTCGAGATGCACGAGTCGACCATCTCTCGGGTGACAACCCAGAAGTACATGCATACGCCGCGTGGGATCTTCGAGCTGAAATATTTCTTCTCGAGCCACGTCAATACAGAGGGAGGGGGAGAGTGCTCATCGACCGCCATCCGCGCCTTGATCAAGAAACTGGTGACGGCCGAAAACCCAGCCAAGCCGCTCAGTGACAGCAAGATCACTGACCTTTTGGCTGAACAGGGTATCATGGTGGCTCGCCGGACCATCGCCAAGTATCGCGAGTCCCTGTTGATCCCACCATCCAATCAGCGCAAACGCCTGGTTTAGGCAAAACATAAGGAAGACGTTATGCAAATCAATCTGACTGGACACCATGTAGAAATCACCGAAGCACTGCGTGATTACGTCACAAGCAAGTTTGCCAAGCTAGAGCGTCATTTCGACCATATTAATAACGTGCATGTGGTCCTGAACGTCGAGAAGCTCAACCAGATCGCCGAAGCCAAACTTCACATCAATGGTGGAGAAGTGTTTGCCAACTCCGAGCATGCTGACATGTATGCCGCCATCGATACCCTGATCGACAAGCTAGATCGTCAGATCATCAAGCACAAAGACAAGCTGCAGCAGAAATAACATGCAACTGGAACTCATTCTGAGCAGGGACTGCACGCGCAGTGCAGTCCCTTGTAGTAGCAAAAAACGGGCGCTGGAGCTGATTAGCGAGCTAGCCGCCGACCACCTTGGCACCTCACGCCAGACACTGTTTGAGTGTCTGCTGGCACGGGAAAAAATGGGCAGCACCGGTATCGGTGGTGGCATCGCCATTCCCCATGGCCGTATCAATGATCAGTTCCCTCCAACCGCCGTCCTGCTGACGTTTGCCGAGCCCATCTCCTTTGATGCGGTTGATAATCAACCTGTCGATCTGCTATTTGCCCTGTTGGTTCCGGAAAGTGAATGCAAACAGCACCTTAAAACCCTCTCGTTGATGGCGTCGCGGCTGGCTGATAAAGCGGTGTGCCGTCAGTTGCGTCAGGCAACCAGCGACGAAGAGCTCTACCAGATCATGACTTCTGCCTGACGTCGCTTGTGGTCACTTCGGGAGGCATCATGCAACTTATCATCGTCAGCGGACGCTCCGGCTCAGGTAAAACCGTGGCACTGCGGGTCCTTGAGGACCTTGGCTATTACTGCGTCGACAATCTGCCGGTCAATCTGCTGCCCCAGCTAATAGTGGCGGTGGAAGGGCAGTATGATCGGCTGGCGGTCAGCATTGATGTGCGCAACCTCCCTGACGATCCGGAGCGACTCGAAGCGCTGCTTCATCAAGTGCGTAACGAAGGGCGGGTACAGTTCACCAGCTTCTTTTTCGACGCCGACAACAGCACGCTGCTCAAGCGCTATGGTGAAAGCCGGCGCTTACATCCCCTGTCACGCAAACAGCTGACACTGGATGAGGCGATTCGTGAAGAGACTAATCTGCTGGCTCCACTCTCTTCAACCGCCGATCTGCATATCGATACCACCACGCTGAGCATTCATGATCTCAGTGAGCTCATCAAAACCCGTGTACTCGGTAAAAAAGAGAGCGAGTTGGTGGTGGTTATGGAATCGTTCGGGTTTAAATATGGCATCTCGAAGGATGCTGATTTCGTGTTTGACGCCCGTTTTTTGCCCAATCCGCACTGGATCGCCGAGCTAAAACCCCTGACCGGCCTCGATCAGCCAGTGATGGACTATCTGGCCAGCCAGCAGGACGTGATGCTGTTTATCCAGCAGATTGAGACCATGCTCACCACTTGGTTGCCTCATCTTGAGCGCAATAACCGCAGTTATCTGACGGTCGCCATTGGCTGTACCGGCGGACAGCACCGTTCTGTGTTTATTGCGGAGCGGCTCGCAGCAGCATTCCGTGCTTTAGGTAAAAATGTCCAGCTACGCCATCGCACGCTGGAAAAGAGCGCTCATTAAAGGAGTTGTCATGACGCTGCACGCATCGGTTGAGGTCAAAAACAAGTTGGGTATGCATGCTCGTCCCGCCATGATGCTCTATGAGCTGGTGCAAAAATTCGACGCCCAGGTGCTGCTGCGCAACGAAGCCGGTGATGAAGCTGAGGCCAACAGCATTATCGCTATGTTAATGCTCGAGTCGGCGCAAGGTGGCCACGTGGATGTCATCGTTGATGGGCCACAGGAAACCCAGGCACTGCAGGCAGTGGTTGAACTCTTTGCCAACGGTTTTGACGAAGAGTAACGATTTATGAAACGAAAAACGGCTGGCGTGTGCCAGCCGTTTTCGTTTAGTGCGTTTGCCCGGGATTAGCGCTGCGGATAGCGCATATCCTCTTCGATGGTCACCGGCAGATCTATGGTTTTACCGTCTCTGACCAGGGTAAATGTCAGCTTGCTTCCCGGCCGGGTTTCGACGATCTGATCCATGGCACTACGGATACTTTTGATGGCCGCGCCGTTGATTTTCAGCAGCACATCGCCGCGCTGCATGCCGGCTTTGCTGGCGGGCCCCGACGGGTCAAGGCTTTCCACCACCAGACCCTGCAAATCGCCCAGCTTCATCATGCGGGCAACCAGCGGATTGATCTCGATGCTGGAGATACCGAGATAGCCGCGAATCACCCGGCCGTTTCGGATCAGCTCGTCCATGATGCGCTTGGCCAGCTTGTAAGGGATGGCAAAGCTGATGCCGTAGCTCTCCTGATTGCCATCAATGTGATACGCCGCAGTATTGATGCCCACCAGATCGCCCCGGGTGTTGACCAAGGCGCCGCCCGAGTTGCCGGCATTGATAGCGGCATCGGTCTGCAGCAGGTCCTGGCGGCCATTACTTTCCGGCCCCATGCTAGAGAGCCCAATACGCCCGGTAGCGCTGATAATGCCTTGGGTGATGGTCTGGCCCACGTTGTAGGGGTTGCCGATAGCAAGCACCACATCACCGACTTCTGGCTGGTTATCGGTATTTTGTGGAATAACCGGCAGAGCATCGGCCTCAATGGAAAGCACTGCCAGATCGGTCAGCTTGTCAGTGCCCACCAGCTCGGCGGTAAAGATGCGCCCATCCTGTAGGGCCACGATGATCTGGTCCGCTTCGGCAATCACATGGTAGTTAGTCAGGATATGTCCGCGCTCGCTCATGATGACGCCAGAGCCCAGCCCTTGCGGCCGTAATTCGGTCTGGTTGTTATCAGAGCGGCTGAAACTGCGGGTATAGATATTCACGACCGCCGGTCCGGCCCGGTTGGCAGCGTAGGCAAAGCTCAGATCGCGCCCGGACGTATTGGTCAGCGGCGCGCCCCCCCTTAGACTGGGAAAAAGCAGCAGCAGAAACAGGGCAAGTGTCAGCCCAAAGCCGATGGCTTTACCCAAGTAGCTGAGAAAAGGCGATATTTTCATATTATGTCGGTCCGAATTTTGCGCAGCGAGAGCATAGCACTATCCCCTGATACTGCGCAAAAATAAGCCGCAGACAGGCTGCGGCTTATCGATGGGCTAAAACAGGACGGATTAGCGGATAACCAGATAGAGCGAGGCGTCGCCACGCTGGATATTGAGTGCCAGCACGTCTGACTTGGTCTTGAGCACCTTGGTCAGCTCTTCCAGATTATTCACCCGCACCCGGTTCACCCCGATAATAATGTCACCCTTCTGCAGGCCGGTTGCCGCAGCCGGGGAGTTATCCTTGATCTCACTGATTGCAACGCCGCTGACCGGGTCGGTGACAGTGCTGAGCTTGGCCCCTTCCAGCGCCGGATTGAGCACGCTGGCGCGCACATCGGTGTCGTCGGCACGTTTGAGTGTGACGGCAACATCCATTGGCTTGCTATCGCGGATCAGACCCAGCTTGACTTGCTTGCCGGCGCCCATGGTGGCGATCTTGGCTCGCAACTCACCAAAGGAGCGGATCTCCTTGCCGTCGATGCTAACGATAATGTCGCCAGCCTTGATGCCCGCCTTCTCGGCGGCCGACCCCGGCATAACCTGGTTGACGAACGCACCGTACTGCTTGTCATAGCCGAAGGTCTTGGCGATGTCGGAGGTAAGCTCAGTGCCCTGGATACCCAGTTGGCCACGACGTACTTCGCCAAATTTGACAATCTGGTCGGTCAGGTCGCGCACCATGTTGGAGGGAATCGCAAAACCGATACCGATATTGCCGCCGTTGGGGCCAAGAATCGCGGTGTTGATACCGATCAGCTCGCCCTTGAGGTTAATCAGCGCTCCGCCCGAGTTCCCCGAGTTGATGGCTGCATCAGTCTGGATGAAGTTTTCGAAATTCTCGATATTCAGGCCGCTGCGACCGAGCGCAGAGACGATACCCGAGGTGACAGTCTGACCCAAACCAAACGGGTTGCCGATAGCGACCGCGTAATCACCGACGCGCAGTTGGTCAGAGTCGGCAATAGCAATCTGCACCAGGTTGTCTGCCTTGATTTGCAGCAGCGCGATATCGGATTGTTTGTCCTCGCCAATCTTCTTGGCTTTGAATTCGCGGCCATCTTTCAGGCTTACTTTGATCTCATCCGCCTCATGCACCACGTGGGCATTGGTGATGACATAGCCTTTCTTGGCATCCACGATGACCCCGGAGCCCAGAGCCTGGAACGGTTGTTCCTGCACCTGCTCTTCTGGCATATCGGGGCCAAAGAAGTAACGGAACGGCTCGGGCAGACGCTGGCGAGTGATCTTCTTGCCAGAGACGGAAATGTTAACGACCGCCGGAGTGACCTGCTCAATCATCGGAGCAAGGCTCGGCATCTGACTGTTGTCACTGCTACCAAACAAGGAAGGCAACGAGGCGTAGGAGGGGGCAGCAAAAAGAGCCATTCCGACGCTTAAGGCAACTACGCTGAGCAAAGAGGACGATTTACGCATAATAAAGACTGCTCCCGAAGAAAAAACAACGCTGTACGCCATGGTGAGACCACGGCGACAGGCAAGAAGTTCAATCAGTCCTGGTTGGCTGTTTTGAGCAGACCGGAAGAGCCGGCATAGTCACGCGGCGGAAAATCGGGTTCTTTGACCGGGGCCGGAGCGTCGGCTTGGGGAATGCTCTTGAACAGTTCACTGTTTTTAGCCAGGAACTTGCTCTGATCTGCCATGTGGCGATAGAGCTCCTGATACTGCTCAGCCATTTGTTCCATCAGGGCTGCACTGTCTGCAAAGTGGCTGGAGATCTGATTCTGGTATTGAGCCAGCTCCTGATTGGCCTTCTTCAGATCCTGCTCCAGGCGACCGGCATCACGGCTCCTGACACTGAGACGACCGACGATAAAGCCCAGAATCAGGGCAATGATGGCCAGTCCAACTGCACTCATAAGACTCATAGAAGCTCCTTGTACAACCATTCAAGCAAGCAAAACCGGTCGTTCTGCTCTTAGTGAAACTATACCTTGCCCGTGGGGGGCGTGGTACCATTTTGTCCCATATTCAGGGACTTGGATGCACCATCAGGATGACACCTCAACAGCGCTATCAGCAGGAGCTGGCCCGAACCGGCTACACCAGTGATCCGGCGCAGGCTGCGGCCGTGACCGAGCTGGAACGACTCTATCAGGAATTGTTAAGTCGTCCGACTCCGACCAGACGACGCTGGTGGTCACTGGCGCCCAAAACGCCAAAGAGTGCTCCCGCCGGAATCTATATGTGGGGTGGGGTTGGCCGTGGCAAAACCTGGCTGATGGATCTTTTTTTCGAGTCGCTGCCTGGGTCACGCAAAGTGCGCATGCATTTTCACCGTTTCATGCTGCGGGTCCATGCAGAGCTCAAGGCGCTGGCAGGTACACCCGATCCACTCAACGTCCTGGCCAAGCAGTTGTCCGGTGAAACCGACATCATCTGTTTTGACGAATTTTTCGTTTCGGACATCACCGATGCCATGCTGCTCGGGACGCTCTTTCAGGCGCTGTTTGCTAATGGGGTGGTGCTGGTCGCCACCTCGAACGTGCCGCCCGCCGAGCTTTATCGAAACGGCTTGCAGCGCGCCCGTTTTCTGCCAGCCATCGAGCAGATTGAGCGTCACTGCCGGGTGATCAATGTCGACAGCGGTGTGGACTATCGTCTGCGCACCTTGCAGCAGGCTGAAATTTATCACTGCCCGCTGGATGAAAAGGCCGAGCAGAATCTGCGTCACTATTTTACCAGTTTGAGTGGCAGCCAGCCGCAAAGCAGCGAGCTAACGGTGCAAGGGCGGCAGATCGCCGTGCTGGGGCAGCAGGACGGAGTTCTGTATGCCGACTTTGCCGCGCTCTGCTGCACGCCACGCTCCCAGAGCGACTACGTCGAGTTATCTCACTGCTACCACACCGTGCTGCTTGCCAATGTTCAGCCTATGGGGGCGGGGAGCGATGACGCGGCCCGCCGCTTTATCGCCATGGTGGACGAGTTTTACGAGCGGCACGTCAAACTCATCATTTCTGCGGCGGTCCCGATGGGAGCCTTGTATAGCCAAGGGCTGCTCAATTTCGAGTTTGCACGCTGTCTGTCACGACTGCAGGAGATGCAATCGCACGAATACCTTGCCAGAGAGCACCTTCCTTAGTCACAATATCGCGCCTGCCAGTCGGATGGGCATCTGCGGCAGGTAGGGCCGGGCGAGATTCCAAGATTTCATGGGCAGTGAAATTGAGGGGTGATATTTGAGGCAACTTCACTTATAATCGCCCGGCCCACGTTACAAGCTGTCAATTAGGCAGCACTCTTTAAGGTCTTACTTGTATTCGAAGGGGTACAGGTAGGCTATCGTTTGTTGTTTGTGGGTGAGCCCCCACAAGCAATTGGGTCTGTAACAGGTAATTGGGTTTAACTTAATGAAAACTTTCGTTGCCAAGCCAGAAACCGTAAAGCGTGACTGGTATGTTGTTGACGCAGAAGGCAAGACTCTGGGTCGTATCGCCACTGAGATCGCTGCCCGTCTGCGCGGTAAGCACAAAGCCGAGTACACTCCGCACGTTGACACCGGTGATTACATCATCGTTATCAACGCTGAGAAGGTTCATGTAACCGGTAAGAAGACTACCGACAAGATGTACCATGCCCACTCCGGTTTCCCGGGCGGTATCAAGTCCATCAGCTTTGAAAAGCTGATTCAGCGTAAGCCGGAAATGGTTATCGAAGCTGCCGTCAAGGGCATGCTGCCGAAGGGTCCGCTGGGCCGTGCCATGTTCCGTAAGCTGAAAGTTTACGCTGGCGCCGAGCACAACCACGCTGCTCAGCAACCTCAAGTACTGGATATCTAATCGGGAACTGGCAACATGGCAGAAAATCAATACTACGGTACCGGCCGTCGCAAGAGCTCCACTGCACGCGTTTTCATCAAGGCAGGCAGCGGTAACATCGTCATCAACCAACGCTCTCTGGAGCAGTACTTCGGCCGTCCGACCGCTCGCATGGTCGTTCGTCAGCCGCTGGAACTGGTTGAAATGACCGATAAGCTGGATCTGTACATCACCGTTAACGGTGGTGGCATCTCCGGCCAAGCTGGTGCGATCCGTCACGGTATCACCCGTGCTCTGATGCAGTATGACGAGACTCTGCGCTCTGAACTGCGTAAAGCTGGCTTTGTTACTCGCGACGCCCGTAAGGTTGAGCGTAAGAAAGTCGGTCTGCACAAAGCTCGTAAGCGTCCGCAATACTCCAAGCGTTAATTCGCTTTGGTTGCGAACCCTTCGCGGGTTTCAAAAAGCCTGGCTTCGGCCGGGCTTTTTCATTTTTATCTCTCTGATCTACTTGAACTGTAAGGTTCAACGGTACGATTTCAGCTTTTTGGCGCAAGATCCCAAAAACACCTCCGCTTTTATCTTTTTCTTAATAATTCCGCGATTTTTGTGTGACAATTATACACCGTGAGACCGCCATGATTGCCACATGGATACGGTGGTATGGAAGCAGAATAATGCGCGGGATGAACATGGGAGAGCCTCTGGATGAGCAATGCGCCAGCTGATAGCAGTCGTCGCAGATTTCTGACTTGGTCAACGGTGGCCGTTGGCGGGATTGGAGCTGCATTTACCGCTGTACCCTTTATCAAATCATGGAATCCGAGTGCCAAGGCCAAGGCGGCTGGCGCTCCGGTCGAAGTGGATATCAGCAAACTCGAACCCGGACAGCTGATCCGGGTTGAGTGGCGTGGCAAGCCAGTGTGGGTGGTCAATCGCACCAAGGCCATGCTGGACGGACTGGCCACTCATGACACTGTTCTGCGCGATCCCCACTCGGAAGAGCCGCAGCAGCCGGACTATGCCCAGAATGTGCACCGCTCTATCAAGCCGGAAATCTTTGTGGCGGTTGGTATTTGCACTCATTTGGGCTGTTCGCCCACCTTCCTGCCGGACAACTTTGGCGAACAGGTGGAAGGAGTTACGTCCGGTTTCTTCTGCCCTTGCCACGGCTCCAAATTCGACATGGCCGGGCGGGTATTCCAAGGGGTGCCGGCACCGCTCAATCTGGTTATTCCCCCCTACCAGTTTATTAACGACACCACCCTATTGGTGGGTGACGACGGCAAGGAGGCCTGATCATGTTGACCAAACTGATGGGCTGGATTGATGACCGCTTTCCGCTCACCGCCATGTACAACGATCACATGGCCAAGTATCCGGCGCCGAAAAACCTTAACTTCTGGTATTTTTTTGGCTCACTGGCGATGTTGGTGCTGGTCAACCAGATCATTACCGGTATCTGGCTGACCATGAACTACAACCCCTCCGCCGAGGGCGCATTTGCTTCGGTGGAGTACATCATGCGAGACGTCGATTACGGCTGGTTGCTGCGCTATATGCACTCGACCGGCGCCTCGGCGTTCTTTATCGTGGTCTATCTGCATATGTTTCGCGGCATGATCTACGGTTCGTACCAAAAGCCGCGTGAGCTGTTGTGGATCTTCGGGATGCTGATCTTCCTGGTGCTGATGGCCGAAGCCTTTATGGGCTATCTGCTGCCGTGGGGCCAGATGTCGTTCTGGGGGGCGCAGGTCATCATCTCGCTGTTTGGTGCCATTCCGGTCATTGGTGACGACCTGACTCTGTGGATCCGCGGTGACTACGTCATCTCGGGGGCCACCCTTAACCGCTTCTTTGCCCTGCATGTGATAGCCCTGCCGCTGGTACTCGTGCTGCTGGTCGCGATGCACATTTTGGCGCTGCATGAGGTTGGCTCGAACAACCCGGACGGCATTGATATCAAGCAGCACAAGGATGAAAACGGCTGGCCGCTGGATGCGGTGGCATTCCATCCTTATTTCACCGTGAAGGACATGGTTGGGGTTGCCGGTTTCCTGTTCCTGTTCAGTCTGGTCATCTTCTTTAAACCCGACATGTTCGGTTACTTCCTCGAAAAACCGAACTTCGAAGTTGCCAATGGCCTGAAAACGCCACCACACATCGCGCCGGTGTGGTACTTCACCCCCTTCTACGCCATCTTGCGGGCAGTGCCGGACAAGTTACTGGGCGTCATCATGATGGGCTTGTCGATCGTGATCCTGTTCCTGCTGCCCTGGTTGGATCGCTGCAAAGTTCGCTCTGTTCGCTACCGCAGCTTGCTACATCGGCTCAACATTGCCCAATTCGTGGTCTGCTTTGTGGTGCTCGGGGTTTTGGGGGTACTGCCATCTACGCCGACCCTGACCATCATTGCCCAAATCTGTACCTTGGGTTACTTCGGTTTCTTCGTCCTGCTGTTTTTCTACAGCAAAAATGAGCGAACCAAGCCGCTGCCGGAGAGGGTGACATCAAAATGAAAAAAATGATCATTGCCATGCTCGCCCTGTTGCCCTCCCTGGTCATGGCGTCCGGTGACGCAGTTAAACTTGACAAGGCGGCCTACGATCTGACGGATAAAGCATCGCTGCAGCGCGGGCTGACCACCTTCATGAACTACTGTTTTGGCTGCCACAGCACCCAGTATCAACGCTATAACCGGGTGGCCGAGGATCTCGGCATTCCTGAGGATCTGATGAAGGAGAACATCATCTTCAATGGCGCCAAGATGGGCGACTTGATGAAAAATGCGGTCTCTGACAAGGAAGCTGCCAAGTGGTTTGGGGCTCCGCCACCGGATCTGACTCTGGTAGCGCGCGTACGCGGTGCCGACTGGCTTTATACCTATCTGCACTCGTTCTATGTGGACCCGTCGCGTCCGACCGGCGTCAACAACCTGCTATTTCCTTCCGTTGCCATGCCTCATGTGCTGGAGCCGCTGCAAGGGACTCCACGCCTGCATTACGCCACTGAAGTGGTCAATGGTGAGGAGGTAAAGGTGCCGCACAGCATAGTTTCTGACGGAAACGGTGAACTAAGTCCGGAAGAATATGACCAGACGGTGCTCGATCTGGTAAACTTCCTCGTCTATTCGGGTGAGCCCGTCCAGCTTGAGCGTGAACGCCTGGGCTTCTGGGTACTGGGGTTCATCGTGATCTTCTTCATCCTTACCGTACTGTTGAAGAAGGAATACTGGCGCGACGTTCACTAAGCGACCAGAAAAGGGTAAAATTGTGTACGGCAATGAAGCCCATCGCTTCATTGCCGTTTCTGCTTTTTAATGACTGGAGGGGTCAATGGCTGTAGCTGCCAATAAGCGTTCTGTGATGACGCTGTTTTCCGGTGCCAATGATATGTTCAGCCATCAGGTGCGCATCGTGCTGGCCGAAAAGGGCGTCAGTGTCGATATTTGCCAGGTTGATATGGATAATCTGCCGGAAGAGCTGGCCGAACTGAACCCGTACAACACTGTTCCGACCTTGGTGGATCGCGAGCTGGCGCTGTATACCTCGCGCATCATTATGGAATATCTGGACGAGCGCTTCCCCCATCCGCCGCTGATGCCGGTTTACCCGGTGGCGCGCGGTAACAGCCGTCTGATGATGCATCGCATCGAACTCGACTGGTACTCGCTGGCTGACAAGATCATGAGCGGTGTGGACGTTGAAGCTGCGCGTAACGAACTGCGTGATAACCTGCTGGCTATCGCGCCTATCTTCACCGAGATGCCCTATTTCATGAGCGAAGAGTTCGGTCTGGTGGATTGCTATATGGCACCGCTGCTGTGGCGTTTGCCGACCCTCGGTATCGACCTGACCGGTCGTGGTGCCAAGGAGCTCAAGGCTTACATGGTGCGCCTGTTCGAACGTGAATCCTTCCAGGCATCCCTCACTGAGGCCGAGCGCGAAATTCGTCTCGGTGCATAAGCATGGAAATGATGATGACGCCCAGCCGCCCTTATCTGCTGCGGGCGTTTTATGACTGGCTGCTGGACAATGACTTGACTCCTCATTTGGTGGTCAACGTCAATGTCCCGCATGTGATGGTCCCCATGCAGTATGTCCAGAACGGGCAGATTGTCCTCAATATCGCGCCACGCGCCGTGGGCGGTTATCAGATGGACAATGAAGCCATCAGCTTCAGCGCTCGTTTTGGCGGGGTGGCGCAGCAGGTGTATGTGCCGATGGCGGCCGTGGTTGCCATCCATGCCCGTGAAAATGGCGTGGGAACCGTGTTTCCTCCCGAGCCCGGCTATGAAGCCTGGCTTGAAAAGGATGATGATGAGGCTCCCGCCGAAGGTGACGGTCCACAGCCGCCGAGACCCGGTGGCCGTCCCAGCCTTAAGGTCATCAAGTAATTGACGCCAAAAGAAAACGCAGCCAATCGGCTGCGTTTTTTGTCTCTGTGACAGCTATTGTCAGTTCTGGGCAAATTCGAAGGCTTTAACTACCCGCTTCACACCGCTGACGCGGCGTGCGATTTCGACGGCCTTTTCACCTTCCTGACGAGTCACCAGACCAATCAGATAGACGACACCGTTCTCGGTGACCACCTTGACCTTACCGCTGTCGAAGTTCTTGGTCCCCAGCATGTCAGCCCGCACCTTGGAGGTGATCCAGGTGTCATTGCTGCGTACGCTGATATTGACCGGGCGACCGATCTGCAACTCGTTATAGACGTGGCGCACGCCCTGAATACGGCTGACGATGCGGCCTGCTTCCTGCTTGTAGGCGTCAGTCGGTGTCTGGCCAATCAGCAGCACGCGCCCATTATTGCTGTAGACGCTGATCTTGCTGGCATCGGCCATTTGCTTTTGGTCAGCGATCAGGTTCGCCGCTTTGAGCTCGATCGACTGATCGTCCCACTGGGCACCAAAGGTTCTGCGATCGCCAGCTACCTTGGCGGTGGTGGCAGCGCCGCCGGCAATCACTGCAGCACACCCCTGCAACAGCAGGGCGCTGGTCAAAAGAGCAATCAGAAGGCTAGTCTTCTTCATCGTTCAATCTTCCTGTTGCGGGAAAAGTGTCTGGTCGATGAGATCACAGAGACAGTGCAGGGTCAACAGGTGCACCTCAAGAATTCTCGGTGAACGAGCCGACGGCACGCGGATCTCCACATCATTCGGGCCGAGCAGACCGGCAATCTCGCCGCCGTCGCCGCCGCTGAGCACCACGATGGTCATGTCGCGCGACAGCGCCGCTTCAGCCGCTTTGATAAGGCTGCGGCTGTGACCGGAGGTGGTCACCGCCAGCAGAATATCCCCCGGTTGCCCGAGTGCGCGGATCTGCTTGGCATACACCTCTTCAAAGCCGGTATCGGTGGCAATGGCGCTGATGGTGGCCATGTCCGGGGTCAGTGCCAGCCCCGGCAGGGAAGGGCGCTCGGTCTCATAGCGGTTCATCAGTTCGGCAATGAACAGCTGGGCCAGCGCCGCAGAGGGTCCGTTGCCACAGGACAGCACCTTGTTACCGTTGAGCAGGCAGATGGTGATCATCTGAGCCGCAGTATGAATGGCGTCATGCAATCCTTCAGCGGCAGCGATCTTGGTCTGGATGCTTTCGGTGTAATTCTCTTTGATGCGGTCTGTCATCTTTTCCTCTTAAAACGCATTCTGGATCCACTCCGGCAGCTCCCCCTCAAACACCACAACATCGAAGCGACAGGCTTGCTGAGCCTCGTTCAATCCATGTTGTTGCAGGTAATGGCGGGCCGCCAGTTGCACTTTTTGTTGTTTGCTGCGGGTGATAGACGCAGCAGCGCCACCATGGCCGCGATCGGCTCGGTGGCGCACTTCAACAAATACCAAGGTCTGGTCGTGGCGCATGATAAGGTCAATTTCGCCGCCACGGCAGCGATAATTGCGCCAAAGAGGTTGCAGGCCTGCGGCCTGCAGCCTCTTTTCAGCGATCAGCTCAAAGTGCCTGCCCTTGCTGATCCGTGTTGTCCCCGCTTGCAGCAGGCTGCTCAGGCGTTGCTGCATCCGGTTGAGGAGTTGCTTCATTGCTGGTGCCGGTCTGGTTGCTGGTGTCGGTCGCCGGCGGCGGCAGAGAGCCGTCACGGACGATGCCGTTGTTATATACACCCCAGACAGGTTGCCGCAGGATGACACCGCTCGGGTCAACACTGATCTGACCAGTGAGACCGGACAGGGACAGGGAGGGCGATGCGCGCAACTGCTGCAGCTTGCTGGTCAGGGTAAAGGCATCATAGCCCATGGCGAACAGACGCAGGTTGTCACCTTGCAACTGCGGCCACAGCACCTGGACCTGCTGCAGAATATCGTCGTTGTGACCCAGTAGCAGCGGCATGTCAGAGATATGCAGCCCGTTGAGCTCCGGCAGCACTTCGCGGCTGGCACTGTCATAACCGCGCGCAGCGGTAAAGGTGGCAAGTCCCCCCTTGGCCTGACTGACGTTGAAGTCGATGTAGGGCTTGATGGAGCGGGTCTCGGTCGGGTTGCCGACGATGTAGGCGGCGTCGATACCGTTGAAGGTATTGTGCTGCTCAGCCTCATTGCTGGCCACCGGCTGGATCCGGCCTGCCGCAGCCTTGCCGCTCAGGGCGCTGCGCACCATGCCTTCAATCTCCTGACGACCGCCAAAGGTGGCGATGATGGCGCGGCCACCGCTCGCTTCCTGCCAGGCTTTGTCGAAGCTCTGCACGCTGGCATAGCCGATACGATCCTGCGCCGCCAGCACCAGTGGCTGACGATAGCCCTGCTCGTGCAGATAACGGGCGGCCTGAGCGGCATCGGACGCGGCAGAGAGCGAGAAGTAGTAGTACTTGTCGCCGGTGACCGGTTTGTCGATCTCGTTGAGGGCCAGTACCGGAATGGTCGGCTTGAGCGTCATCAGCTCTTGCACACGGTCTTTGAGCAGCGGGCCGATGATGATGTCGGCACCGTCTTTAAGCGCCTGGCTATACAGAGCGGGAATGGCATGCGCCTGGGTGTCGTAGAACTTCACCTTGAGCTGGCCGCCGCTCTGCTTGTAAGACATCAGGATCCCGTTTTGAATCGCCTGACCCTGCACGGCAAGGTTGCCCGACAGCGGCAGCATGACGGCGGCTTGCAGCGGAGTGGTCAACTCGACCTCCAGCAGCTTGTCTAGGCCCGCCGGCATGTCACCCAATGCCGGGTGTTTCGGGAAACTGCGTTTCCACAGATGCAGCTGACGCACCAGCTGATCGGGCTGGGCTCCGTATTGATTGACCAGCTCGGCCAGTTGCAACCAACCGGTGGTGACATCTGGCGGGGCTGCGTCCTGCAGTGACTGCAGGGTTGCCGGGGTCATGCCTTGCAACAGCACCCAGATCTGGCGGTGGTTCTCTTTGAGCGCCTCTTCTTGCAACAACGGATCGAGCGCAATCAGGCTCTTGGCTGCGCCAAAGCGATCCTTGTTGTCGAGCTGCAGGGCGGCGCGTTGCAGATACCAGTCTTTATCGGTATCGACATCCAGCTTGGTGGCCGGCTTTTTGCCAAGCAGCGCCAGTGCGCCCTTGGCATTACCCTTGGCGAGCACCACATGAGCTTCGAGCAACTGCAACTGGGCAAACTGTGCGGCGCTCTTGGCTTGCTTGCGCAGGGCCTTGAGCAGCTTGGCCGCTTCAGCCGGCTTGCCGGTAGCAAGATAGCTGCGCGCCGCCAGGATCTGCCAGGTAAAGGCGTCTTGCGGTTTCTGGTCGTCGACCTGATCCAGATACCAAGACGCCTCCTTGGTGACCCGGCTGAACGGCGACGGGACCCCTTTGGGCTCTTCACTGCCCGGGCCAGAGGCGCAGGCGGTGACCAGGATACCGGCAAGCAGGATGCCGGCGAGTCGTGTTACACTTAGCTGTTTTGTAAACCGGTTCAAGTTCATACCCCGACCCGTGTCTGAAAATTCCCCATAGTGTAAACGTGCCACTATGGCGACACAATTGTCGGGGCACGCGGAGACCCCATGAACGACATCCCCACTCTTTATATCGTTCCCACCCCGATCGGAAATCTGGCCGACATTACCCAGCGTGCCCTCGACACCCTGCGCCGGGTGGATCTGATTGCTGCCGAAGATACCCGCCATACCGGTATTTTGCTGGCGCATTACCAGATTTCAGTGCCGACCTTTGCCCTGCATGATCACAACGAGCAGCAGAAAGCCGAGGTGCTGATTGGCCGCATTCGGGAAGGAAAAAATATCGCATTAGTCTCCGACGCTGGTACGCCGCTCATCAGTGATCCCGGATATCACTTGGTCACCCGCTGTCGCGAAGCCGGGGTTAAAGTGGTGCCACTGCCTGGTCCGTGCGCCGCTATCACGGCGCTGTCAGCCGCCGGCCTGCCCACTGACCGCTTCGCCTTCGAGGGTTTTTTGCCCGCCAAAGCCAAGGGGCGGGATGACAAGCTGCAGGCGCTGGTCGACGAGCCGCGTACTCTGGTGTTCTATGAATCCCCACGCCGGGTGACCGACACCATTGAGGCGATCGCCCGGATTCTGGGCGAGCGTCAGGTGGTGCTGGCCCGAGAGCTGACCAAGACCTTTGAGAGCATCCATGGGTTGCCGGCTTCCGAGCTGCTGACCTGGCTCGCGGAAGATGACAATCGCGTCAAGGGCGAGATGGTGCTGGTGGTGGCGGGGGCGCGCAAAGAGAGTGACGATCTGCCTGCCGAGGCGATTCGTACCCTCGGTTTGCTGGTAGCCGAGTTGCCGCTGAAGAAGGCAGCTGCCCTGTGCGCCGAGATCCACGACGTGAAAAAGAACGCCCTTTACAAGTATGGGCTGGAACATTTCTAAGCCCTGCGGCCGATGTTGGTTTACCTGAGCGTAAAAGGAAGGCTATAATCCGCGCCCGGAGTTGGCCGGGCAATCGCTGCTTCGTCGTTGTGTCTTTCGGGACAGACGGGCGGAGGGGAGGAAAGTCCGGGCTTCATAGGGCAGGGTGCCAGGTAACGCCTGGGAGGCGCAAGCCTACGACCAGTGCAACAGAGAGCAGACCGCCGATGGCCCGCAAGGGATCAGGTAAGGGTGAAAGGGTGCGGTAAGAGCGCACCGCGCGACTGGCAACAGTTCGTGGCACGGTAAACTCCACCCGAAGCAAGACCAAATAGGCCCCCTTTGGCGCGGCCCGCGTTGGGGGCGGGTAGGTTGCTGGAGCCTGCGAGCGATTGCAGGCCTAGAGGAATGATTGCCACCGGGGCAACCCGGTACAGAACCCGGCTTACAGGCCGACTCCACCTATTATTGAGGCCCGACAGCGATGTCGGGCCTCAACTTTTTGTGTGTCAGTAACCCTTGTCGAAATCGATCTTGCCCTCCAGCGGCTGCCCCTCGATATAGCGGATGTAGTTACGCACGAAGATCTGTGCCACATCCTCGGGGAAGCTGTAAGCGCTGTTGTGTGGCGTGATTACGAGATTGGGCTGTGGCCACAGTGGACTCTCTGCCGCTAGCGGCTCCTGCTCGAATACATCGAGTACCGCATAGCCGAGCTTGCCGGTGCGCAGGGCCATCAGCAGCGCCTCGCTATCGACTGCCGAGCCGCGCCCGACGTTAAAGAAGATGGCGCTCGATTTCATCTGGCCAAAACGGGTGGCGTTGAACAAATGGCGGGTCTCCCGGGTGGAGGGGAGCACGCTTACAATCACGTCGGCCTGCGGCAGCAACCGATCCAGTGCCGGCAATTGATACACCTGCGAAAATCCCTCCCGCTCGCGGCCACTGCGGCTGACACCGAGCACCTTCATGCCAAAGTGCTGGCCGGTGCGGGCAATATGCTGACCGATGCTGCCGGTGCCGAGCACCAGCAAGGTCTTGCCGGCCAAACTCTCATAAGGACGGCTCTGCCACAGTTTCTGCCGCTGCTGCTCGCGGTAATTGGCAATCTGACGAGTCAGAGAGAGCAGATGGCCAAACACATATTCGCTCATCAAGGGGCCAAAGATGCCGCGCACATTGGTGAGTTGGTAATCGCGGCGCTGGCCGGGTTGCACCAGAATATCGACTCCGGCGTAGGTCGATTGCAGCCAGGTGAGCTTGCGGGCGTGTTCCAGCAGCGGTTGGGCTCGGGCCGGTTCAGCCAGCAGGATATGGGCCTCCCCAATCAGGCGGGCCGCCTCGTCCTGAGTGTCGGCGCGCAGAATACGAAGATGGGGCAGGTTGGCGGTTTTGATCAGCCGTTCATACTGGGCATTGTCCTGACTTAGCAGCAGCAGGGTGCGTTGGCTCATTATTGTTGGTCCTTGTTTGAGCGGTATCTCTTTTCATCTTACCGATTCCGAGAGGACAAGATAGCCGACCAGCCCTCCTTTTCATTTCGCCGATACCGGCTGCTTGCGATACAATTCGCGGCAATCGATTAAGAGGAGTCTCCCGTGTTCGGTGACAAGTTCTACAAGCGGCTCAACGAGCTGCAACCCTGGCAACAGACCGTCTTTGCCCTGGCCTTGGCCGAGCGCATGTATCCCAACTATGCCCTGTTCTCCCAAACATCCGGTTTTGGGAGTGCTCAGGCGTTTCGCCAGACCCTAGATCACATGTGGGAATACCTGACGGTCAAAGGCTCCCGCGTGAACTTGAGCTCTATCTTGGAAGCGTTTGAAGACGAGATTCCGGACCCGACCAAGTTTGAAAGCTACGGCGCTTATCCGGCACTGGATGCCTGTGTGGCGTTGGGCTGCGCCTACAACTCAGTGGTATGCCGGGTGGGCGAAGAGGCCGAAGAGTCGAGCTATGCCTCGGTGGGCTGCGTCGCTGGCTTTGTTGAGATGCTGGAAGACCGCGAGATGGATGACGAAGAGCTCTACGAACACGAGCTCTTTGAAGGAGAGCTGGAGTTTCAGGTTGAGTTACTGAAAAAGGTCGCCTTCGAGCGCGACAGTGACCGTATTCTGGCCATCAAACAGTTTGCTGCTCAAGGCGGGATCTCCAATATTGGTATCAGCCTTGAGGATTGATTGCCCTCTCTGCTTGCAAGGTTGACAGAAAGCTCCCGATGGGAGCTTTTTTATGACTGATCGTCGGTCAGCGGGTGCACACTGAGTACCGGCGCGGCGTCTATTGCATCAGCATTCATCATGGCCGAAATTCGCTGTAACGATGAGAGCAGTTGGGTTTGCTCCCACTGCGCTAGCCCTTTGAAGCGACGAATAAAGTGCTCCTGAAGTGGCGTCGGGGCGTCACGAAGCAGTGTCACTCCGGCTTCTGTCAGGCTCGCGAACACCTTGCGTTTGTCATCTTCGCTACGTATGCGACGCACTAATCCTTTGCTCTCCAAGCGGTCCATGATGGTTGTCGCTGTGGCCTGGCTCATATTGGTGTGATCCGCCAGTTGCCTCATCGACGTCTCTCCCAGTTCAGCCATTCCTTTGAGTAACAACAGTTGTGGCGCGGTCAGCCCGGCTTCTTTGATCAATCTTTTTGAATGCATATCGATGGCGCGGATTATTTGCCGTAACGCCACCAAAACCTCGTCATGTCTTTCCACAATGTTGTCTGACACCAAGCCGGAAGGGAGATAACTATTCTCCTGCTGGTGTGCTGTGGGGTCAATTCATAGAATTATAATGATTATTGCTCTAAGTACATTTGTGTTAAGGTGGTCCTCTTTTGCTGATTTTACAATCAGTTTTATAGGAGAAAACCATGCAAAACCAGGATATAAGAAGCCTTGTGGATGCGCTTAAAGTTGTCCGAATTCGTTATGAGCTTCCTGATACATCAGCGTTTATTCGTTATCAGCCGGTATATGAGGAAGACCCTAACAATCTGAAAGTACATCACTATGATGGCGAGCTACCTTTATCGTGCAGTCAAACAGGTGCTTTCAGCTTAAAGGAGTTGGTGAATGAACTTCGCTATGCGTATCTCCTCATTCACCTGTTTCCCAGTGACACGGCCATGCACTTCTACCTGTCGGGCCTCGATAATGGGCTGGCACAACTCGAGTTCATTGGTGGCAGTTACGACTTTAATCGCCTTTGGATCACCAGTGGAATTTCCAATGTTGGTGTTCCGATGGCGATCTTTCTGGGTAAACGGCCAGCTGTGAATGGACAACCTTCGGTCACGTTGGTCGACCACCGTGAGTTGGCTGCCGGTCAGCTTGTATATCGTGCTATTGGCGGGGCCGGTGACCATGTCGGCGAAGAGTTCTTTAATCAGCAGTAAGGAGGTCGGATGCGAGCAAAAACTGGTTTTTTTAAGGGGCTGAACCCGACCATGGCGTTGACGGCACTGACCATAATCACGCTCTTCCTGCTGCTGGGCATGTTTGACCCCGAGACCGCGGGCGTTTGGTTCACCGGGGCTAAGGACTCCATTATTGCAGGCTTCAAGTGGTACTACATTCTGGTGGTGGCGCTGTTTCTGTTTTTTGCTATCTATCTGATGTTCAGTCGCTTTGGCAGCATCAAGCTCGGAGATGACGATCAAGAGCCCGAGTTCGGCTATTTCTCATGGTTTGCCATGTTGTTCAGTGCCGGAATGGGCATTGGATTGGTGTTTTGGAGCATTGCTGAACCCATGTACCACTTACAATCCAACCCGTTTATCAAGGAAGGAATGACGCCAGAGGCCGCCCAAGTAGCAATGCGGCTTACCTTCTTTCACTGGGGGCTCCATCCTTGGGCTATCTATGTGATTGTCGGGTTATCCTTGGCGTTTTTTAGCTATCGACGCAAATTACCGTTAGCGATCCGCTCGGTGCTTTATCCCCTGCTTAAAGAGCGAATTTACGGCATCTGGGGCCATGCAGCAGATGTGCTGGCGGTGTTTGGAACCGTGTTCGGGGTTGCCACATCCCTGGGGCTTGGTGTGGCGCAGATGAATACTGGTTTAAACCAGATATTCGGGCTGGAAGTGTCTCAAGGTAACCAGCTGTGGTTAATCGGTATCATCAGTGTGATTGCCACGTTATCGGCTGTTTCGGGGGTGGGGCGCGGGGTCAAATTGCTCTCTGAGCTGAACGTCTGGCTGAGTGTTTTTATTTTGCTGCTGTTTTTGGCGCTGGGGCCGACCACCTATCTGCTCAATGGGTATGTGCAGAACATCGGTGATTATCTGCAAAACATTGTACGCCTGAGTTTTTGGACCAATACCGAAGCGAATGGAACCTCTCCCTGGCAATCGGCATGGACGGCATTTTACTGGGGGTGGTGGATTGCTTGGGCTCCATTTGTCGGCATGTTTATCGCACGCATCTCAAAGGGACGAACTATCCGCGAGTTTGTGCTCGGTGTTCTGTTAGTTCCCTCGTTGCTGGGGCTGTTGTGGCTCAATGTGTTTGGTGGAACAGCCATTCATTTTGAACTGTTTGGTCAAGGCGGAGTGGCTGCCGCGGTCAATGATGATGTCACGCTGGCGCTGTATAAAACCATTGAGATGATGGACTGGGGAGCCATTGGGCTGATCGCCAAGGGCGTGCTGACATTACTGATCTGCACCTATTTCATTACATCCAGTGATTCCGGGACGTTGGTTATTACGACACTGCTCTCGATCGGGGCTGAGGAGCCACCGGTATTGCACCGGGTTGTGTGGGGGCTAGGGCAGGGATTGGTTGCAGCCATCTTGTTAGTATCAGGTGGGTTGGCTGCTTTGCAGGCTGCCAGTATTATTGCCGCACTGCCATTCTCGGTGATTATGCTGGCGATGTGTTACTCCCTGATCTCAGGCCTGAAGCGAGAGAGTCAGCGACAGAGGGAATATCATCAGACTTTACGCCAACAGGGTGGCTTGCCGCATCTCAATCTGGTTGACCGTATTGGTCCGGCATAATGTTTGTGGGAAAAAAAGGGAACCATTCGGTTCCCTTTTTTTCTCTGATTACAACAACTGCTTGAGTCGGTAAAGAAGATCCAGCGCCTGACGCGGAGTCAGCTCGTCGGGCTTGATGGCCGATAGCTCTTCGACCACAGGGTGAGGCAGTGGCTCTGGCAGCGGACGCACTGTGCCCGCTTGTGGCGGCGTATGCGCGCCGCTTTCCAGCTCGGCCAGCTTGTGGCGCGCCTGATGGATGACCGGTTTTGGCACACCGGCCAGTGCGGCAACTTGCAGACCGTAAGAGCGGCTGGCGGCGCCTTCCTGTACGGCGTGCATAAACGCGATGGTATCGCCGTGTTCGACCGCATCGAGATGCACGTTGGCCAACCCTTGGAGCAGCTCCGGCAGGCGGGTCATCTCAAAGTAGTGGGTGGCAAACAGGGTATAGGCGCCAATTTTGCTCGCCAGCTGCTCGGCGCAGGCCCAGGCCAGCGACAGACCGTCGTAAGTGCTGGTGCCGCGGCCAATTTCATCCATCAGCACCAGACTCTGGGCCGTGGCGTTATTGAGGATGTTGGCGGTCTCGGTCATCTCCACCATAAAGGTCGAGCGGCCCGAGGCCAGATCGTCCGAGGCGCCAATCCGGGTGAAGATGCGATCGATGGGGCCAATCACCGCCTGTTCGGCCGGTACGAAAGCGCCGATATGGGCCAGCAGCACGATGAGGGCCGTCTGACGCATATAGGTCGATTTACCCCCCATGTTGGGGCCAGTGATGATTAGCATGCGCCGATTGCGATGCAGGGTGATGGGGTTGGCGATAAACGGGTCTGTCATCACCTGCTCTACCACCGGATGGCGACCGGCCTCAATCTCGATGTGATCGTCATTGACCAGCTCGGGGCAGCAGTAATTGAGGGTTTCGGCCCGCTCCGCCAGATTGGCCAGTACGTCGAGCTCTGACAGCGCGGCGGCGGACTCCTGCAACTCGGCCAGATGGGGCAGCAGCTGGTCGAGCAGCTCTTCATAGAGGCGCTTTTCCAGTGCCAGCGCCTGAGCCTGGGCCGTCAGCACCCGATCTTCGTACTTTTTCAGCTCGTCGATGATGTAGCGTTCGTTGTTTTTGAGCGTCTGACGGCGGATATAGTGGGCCGGTACCAGATGGCTGTTGGCGCGGCTCACCTCGATATAAAAACCGTGCACCTTGTTGTAACCCACCTTGAGGGTGCTGATACCGGTCAGTGCCTTTTCTCGCTCTTCAATACGAGCCAGACTGGCGGTCGCGCCGTTGGCGAGATCTCGCAGCTCGTCGAGCTCTTCGTGGTAGCCATCATTGATGACGCCGCCATCGCGGATCACCACCGGCGGGTTCTCCATCACGGCCCGCTTGAGCAGATCACGCAGCTCCGGGAAGGTGCTGGCCCGCTCGCTCAGTTGCTGCAGCGCTTCGTGCTGGTTGCCGGCTAAAAGCTGCTGAATATGCGGCAACTGGGTAAAGGCCTGACGCAGGCGGGTAAGATCGCGTGGGCGGGCCGAGCGCAGCGCCAGACGTGCCAGCACCCGCTCCACATCGCCGACCTGGCGCAGCAGTTCGGCCAGCTCGTCGTAGAGGTTTTGCTCGATCAGCTCGCGAATGGTGCTCTGGCGCCCTTTGAGGATCACCCGATCGCGGATCGGCTGATGCAACCAGCGCTTGAGCAGGCGGCTACCCATCGGCGTGGCAGTGCGATCCAGCACATCGGCCAGCGTGTTCTCGGTGCCGCCGGCCAGATTCTGGGTCAGCTCCAGATTGCGGCGGGTGGCGGCATCCATGATGACCGCATGATCTGGTTGCTCAAGGCGTACCCCACGGATGTGGGGCAGGGCGGTGCGCTGGGTATCCTTGACGTATTGCAGCAGGCAACCGGCTGCGCACAGTGCGGTGTCACTCTTGTCGACCCCAAAACCGACCAGATCCTGGGTGCCGAACTGTTGGCACAACAGCTTGCGGGCCGTGCCGAGCTCAAATTCCCACTCCGGGCGGCGGCGCAAGCCGCGGCGATTTTCAATATGCCGCAGGAATTCGAACGACTCCGGATAGAGCAGCTCCGCCGGATTGGTGCGCTGCAGCTCGGCCATCAGAGTCTCTTCCTTGGCGAACTGGTTGATAAAAAAGCGGCCGGAGCTGATATCGAGGGTGCCGTAACCAAACAGGCGGCCATCGTGATAGACGGCGGCAATCAGGTTGTCCTGGCGCTCGGTGAGCAATGCTTCATCCGAGACAGTACCTGGCGTGACGATGCGGATCACCTTGCGCTCAACCGGCCCCTTGCTGGTGGCCGGATCGCCGACCTGCTCGCAGATGGCAGCCGACTCGCCGAGCTGCACGAGCTTGGCCAGATAGCCCTCGATGGCGTGATAAGGCACACCCGCCATCGGAATGGGGCTACCGGCGGATTGGCCGCGTTTGGTCAGTGAGATATCCAGCAGCTGCGCCGCTTTGCGCGCATCGTCATAGAACAGCTCATAAAAATCGCCCATGCGATAAAACAGCAAGATATCGGGATTCTCCGCCTTGAGGCTGAGATATTGCTGCATCATGGGGGTGTGCTGGCTCAGTGCGACAGCCGGGGCACTGGGCATCAGTTCGAATTCGCTCATCGTCATGTCAAAACCAGAGGAGGCGTGGGCCAATGGCGGCTATTCTATGTTGCCTCGTCAGCGGTGGCGACCCTGATCCATAATGCGGGTGATAGCGAGCGTCTCTGGCCTGCAAGGAGAAGTGATGAACCTGGAAAACCGAATCTATGAATTGGCCAGTCAACTTGGCCGCGCCCTGGCTGATCGCGGCATGTGGATGGTGACCGCCGAATCTTGCACCGGTGGCGGCATTGCGTGTGCGGTCACCGAGATTGCCGGCAGTTCGGGCTGGTTTGATCGCAGCTTCGTGACTTATACCAACGAGGCCAAGCAAGAGATGCTGGGCGTCAGTAGCGCCAGTCTGACCAGCTATGGCGCGGTCAGTGAGGCGGTGGTGCTGGAGATGGCGCGCGGTGCCCTGGCGCGCTCCCATAGCGATATCGCCGTGGCGGTGAGCGGCATTGCCGGCCCGGGGGGCGGCAGTGAGTTCAAGCCGGTCGGCACCGTCTGGTTTGCCTGGGCCGAGAAAAGTGGCCGGGCCGAAGCGTTACTCGTGCGCTTTGATGGTGACCGCCATGCTGTGCGGCGTCAGGCTGTGGCACAAGCGCTGTCCGGTTTGCTGGCACTGGTCACGCAAAAGGGACTTGATACTGTATGAATAGACAGTATACTTACCACCACTTTCCCAATCATGACGATGTCCAGCGGAGATAGGCATGGATCAGAACAAGCAGAAGGCACTGGCGGCAGCGCTGGGCCAGATTGAAAAACAGTTTGGCAAGGGCTCCATCATGCGTCTGGGCGACTCCCAGACCATGGATATCGAAGCCGTCTCCACCGGTTCTCTTTCTCTGGATATCGCGCTCGGGATCGGTGGTCTGCCGTGTGGCCGGATCGTAGAGATTTACGGCCCGGAATCTTCCGGTAAAACCACCCTGACACTTCAGGTGATTGCCGAAGCGCAAAAGAAGGGCAAAACCTGCGCCTTCGTCGATGCCGAACACGCACTGGACCCGATCTATGCCGCCAAGCTGGGCGTCAACGTGGACGATCTGCTGGTCTCCCAGCCGGATACCGGTGAGCAGGCGCTCGAGATTTGCGACATGCTGGTGCGCTCCGGCGCGGTGGATGTCATCATCGTTGACTCGGTGGCCGCCCTGACGCCGAAGGCTGAAATTGAAGGCGAGATGGGTGACTCCCACGTGGGTCTGCAGGCTCGTCTGATGTCCCAGGCCCTGCGTAAGCTCACCGCCAACATCAAAAATGCCAACTGCCTGTGCATCTTCATCAACCAGATTCGTATGAAGATTGGCGTCATGTTCGGCAACCCCGAAACCACCACCGGTGGTAACGCGCTGAAGTTCTACGCCTCCGTGCGTCTGGATATTCGCCGTACCGGCGCCATCAAGGATGGTGAAGAGGTGGTAGGTAACGAAACTCGCGTCAAAGTGGTCAAGAACAAGGTAGCCCCGCCGTTCAAGCAGGCCGAGTTCCAGATCATGTACGGTGCCGGTATCTCCAAAGAGGGCGAACTGGTGGACTTGGGCGTTAAGCACAAGCTCATCGAAAAATCTGGTGCCTGGTATAGCTACAACGGCGAGAAGATCGGTCAGGGCAAGGCCAACGTCATGAAGCTGCTGGTCGAGAACAAGGCGATGGCCGAAGAGCTCGAAGCCAAGCTGCGTGAACTGCTGCTGAGCGATCAGCATAAGGCGACCGGCAGCGCGGCAACCAGCGCTGGTGACAGCGACGAAGAAGAAGCGTTCGACGAGCAGGAATTCTGATTAGAGCAGGCCGGGGAAACCCGGCCTGATTGTTTTTATGTCAGAAAACAGTGAAAAGACGCTCACCGATGCCCTTAACTTCGCCATGCGCAGTCTGGCCAGCAAAGAGAGCGGTGAGCGCGAGTTAGCGAGCAGACTTTCACGCAGCGGCTTTGACGAGGCTCTCTGTGCCGAGGTGGTGGCCCGCTGCAAGGCCAGCGGCTGGGTGGATGACACCCGTTATGCCGCCATGCTGGTGCGAAGCCTCTCGCGCCGCCATTACGGGCCACAGAAGGTTCGTTTTGAGCTGCGGCGCAAAGGGCTGTCCGATAGCGATATTACGGCGGCGCTGACCTGCGAGGAGCCTGACTGGTTTGAGCTGGCGGCCGACTGGCTGGCGCGCAAAAGTAAGTTATCCGAGCTCACTGATGCCAAAGGCCGCGCCAAGTTGCTGCGCAGCCTGCTAGGGCGGGGATTTACCCAGGAGCAGGCTCGTTATGCCTTGGCGCAGTGCCTGAGCCGCGACACCGACGCATAGCAAACTTCACAGCCCCTGACGCATCCTGCGGCCAGGGGCTGTTTTTTCACCGTCACAGGGCTGGTCAGTTTTACTTTACGAGGCAGAAAACTTACATTATTGCGGTCAAAAGTCCGTTTACGTATCTATCAGGATTTTCCATGTATATGTCCACGTCTGAGATTCGCAGCGCGTTTCTCGAGTATTTCCGCACCCAGGGACACCAGGTGGTGACATCCAGCTCCCTGGTTCCTCACAACGACCCGACCCTGCTGTTTACCAACGCGGGGATGAACCAGTTCAAGGATGTTTTCCTCGGTGGCGACAAGCGTGCCTACAGCCGCGCCACCACCTCGCAACGTTGTGTCCGTGCGGGTGGCAAGCATAATGACCTGGAAAACGTGGGCTACACCGCCCGCCACCACACCTTCTTTGAAATGCTCGGTAACTTCAGCTTCGGTGACTATTTCAAGCACGATGCTATCAAGTTCGCCTGGTGTTTCCTGACCGAGGTGCTGCAGCTGCCGAAAGAGCGTCTGCTGGTGACCGTTTACGCCACCGACGACGAGGCACATGACATTTGGGCCAAGGAAGTGGGTGTGCCGACCGATCGCATTGTGCGCATCGGTGACAACAAGGGTGCGCCGTATGCATCCGATAACTTCTGGGCCATGGGTGATACCGGCCCGTGCGGTCCCTGCACCGAGATTTTCTATGACCACGGCGACCACATCTGGGGAGGCCCCCCCGGCTCACCGGAAGAGGACGGTGACCGCTTTATCGAGATCTGGAACGTGGTCTTCATGCAGTTCAACCGTCAGGCTGATGGCACCATGCAACCGCTGCCGCGTCCGTCGGTAGATACCGGCATGGGTCTGGAGCGTATCTCTGCCATCATGCAGGGCGTCCACTCCAACTACGAAATCGACATCTTCCAGGCTCTCATTAAGAAGGCTGCCGACGTAGTTGGCACCACTGATCTGGGCAACCAGTCCCTGCGCGTGATCGCCGACCATATCCGTTCCTGCGCCTTCCTGATTGCTGATGGCGTGCTGCCGTCCAACGAAGGCCGTGGCTATGTGCTGCGCCGCATCATTCGTCGTGCCGTCCGTCATGGTCGCAAATTGGGCGCCACCGACGTCTTCTTCTTCAAGCTGGTGGGCGAACTGGCCACCCAGATGAAGGATGTGGCTGAAGAGTTGCAGGCTCAGCAAGAGATGGTCGAGCGCGTGCTGCGCGTCGAAGAAGAGCAGTTTGTGCGTACCCTCGACCGTGGTCTGCTGCTGCTCGAAGAGGCGCTGGCCGAGCTGGGTGATGCCAAAGAGATCCCCGGTGACGTGGTCTTCAAACTCTATGACACCTATGGTTTCCCGGCTGATCTGACCGCTGATGTGGTGCGCGAGCGCAACATCGGTATCGACGAAGCCGGTTTCCAGGCTGAAATGAATAAGCAGCGCGCCCGCGCCAAGGAAGCCTCCAGCTTCGGCGTGAACTACAACGACATGCTGAAACTCGATGTCGAAACCAGCTTCACTGGCTACAAGAGTCTGGTTGAGCAGAGCCGTATCGTGGGTATCTATCAAGGTACTGACGAAGTGGCGAGCCTGGCGACCGGCGATGAAGCGGTGCTGGTGCTGGAGCAGACGCCTTTCTACGCCGAATCAGGCGGTCAGGTGGGCGATACCGGTGTGATTCGCACCGATAGCGGCCTGTTTGCCGTGACCGACACCCGCAAGGCGGGCAAGGCGGTCATTCACAAGGGCTACATGGAGCAGGGTTCACTGCAATCCGGTGCTGCCGTGACCGCGGAAGTGGATGCGGCTCGTCGCCAATCCATCGCGCTGAACCACTCCGTCACCCACCTGCTGCATGCTGCACTGCGTCAAGCGCTGGGTGATCACGTGGCTCAGAAGGGCTCGTTGGTCGGCGCTGAGCGCATGCGCTTTGACTTCTCCCACTTCGAAGGCCTGACCATGGCCACCCTGCGTCGCATCGAAGAGCTGGTCAATGCCCAGATCCGCGCCAACCATGAAGTGGCGACCCGTCTGATGGATCTCGACTCGGCCAAGGCTTCCGGTGCCATGGCGCTGTTTGGCGAGAAGTACGATGACGAAGTGCGCGTGGTGACCATGGGTGACTACTCCACCGAGTTGTGTGGTGGTACTCACGCTGGCCGCACCGGCGACATCGGTGTGTTCAAGATTGTCTCCGAAGGTGGTATCGCGGCCGGTGTGCGCCGTATTGAAGCGGTGACCGGCAAGGGCGCTATCGACTTCATGCATCAGCTCGACGAGCAGATCGAAGAGACTGCCGCACTGGTCAAGGGTGATCACTTCTCCCTGGCCGAGAAGGTACGTCAGGTGATCGACAAGTCCAAGAGCCTGGAGCGCGAGCTGGAGCAGCTCAAGGCCAAGCTGGCGGCACAAGCCGGTACTGACCTGCTCGGCAAAGTTATCGACATCAATGGCCAGAAGGCGCTGATTGCCACGCTGGAAGGGGTTGAAGCCAAATCGCTGCGCACCACCATGGATGAGCTGAAGAACCAGCTGCACTCCGCCGTGATCCTGCTGGCTACTGTCGCTGACGGCAAGGTTAACCTGATCGCCGGTGTTACCCAGGACCTGACCGGTAAGGTCAAGGCGGGTGAGCTGGTTAATCTGGTTGCCCAGCAAGTCGGTGGCAAGGGCGGTGGCCGTCCTGATATGGCCCAGGCAGGTGGTACCGAACCGGCAGCCCTGCCGGCGGCCCTCACGGCTGCTCAGGCCTGGTTGAGCGAGCGTCTGTAAGCGCGGGTGAGCTGTGGCTGTTTATGTACAGAAATACGGTGGCACCTCGGTAGGCTCTCTGGAGCGTATCGAGGCTGTCGCTGAGCGGGTCCAACGGACCCGCGCACAAGGCCATGATGTGGTCGTGGTGGTCTCGGCCATGTCCGGCGAGACCAACCGTCTACTGGGGATGGCCAAGCAACTGGATCCGGATGCCGGCCACCGTGAGGTGGACGTGCTGATTTCGACCGGCGAGCAGGTGACCATTGCCCTGTTGGCGATTGCGCTAAACCGGCGCGGTTGCCCCGCTGTCTCGATGACCGGGGATCAGGTGCGTATTCATACCGATTCGGCCTATGGCAAGGCTCGCATCAGCCATATCGACACTGAGCCGGTACGCGCGCAGCTCGCTGCCGGTAAGGTGGTGGTGATTGCCGGCTTCCAGGGGCGTGATGAGCATAACGCCATCACGACGCTGGGACGCGGTGGCTCAGATACCACGGCGGTCGCTGTGGCGGCTGCGATCGGTGCCGATGAGTGCCAAATTTTCACCGATGTGGACGGTGTTTATACCACCGACCCACGGGTGGAGCCCAAGGCCCGTCGCCTCTCGACCATCACCTTCGAAGAGATGCTGGAGATGGCGAGCCTCGGCGCCAAGGTGCTGCAGATCCGTTCGGTGGAGTTTGCCGGTAAATATCGGGTACCGCTTCGCGTACTCTCGAGCTTTACTGAAGGGGAAGGAACCCTCATCACATATGGAGGTGAACGGATGGAAGCACCCTTGGTATCCGGGATAGCCTTCAACCGCAACGAGGCCAGCCTCACTATACTTGGTGTGCCGGATCGCCCCACCGTGGCAGCCCAGATCCTGAACCCCATCAGCGACGCCAATATCGACGTCGATATGATTGTTCAGAATTCATTGGGGGATGGTACGGCAGATTTTACCTTCACGGTAAATCGTGACGACTTCCGTCGGGCTCGGGTTCTGCTCGAGAACACGGCTTCCGAGCTGGGGGCGGCCTGTGTGCAGGGCAATGAAGCGATTGCCAAGGTCTCTATCGTCGGGGTCGGCATGTGGAATCATCCGGGCGTCGCGCGAACCATGTTCCGGGTGCTCGGTGAGCAGGGGATCAACATGCAGCAGATCTCTACCTCCGAGATCAAGATTTCGGTCGTGATTGACGAGCGTTGGCTTGAGCCGGCGGTGCGCTCGCTGCATGAGGCGTTTGCCCTTGACCAGCCGCCGCAGGAGCAGGCTTGGACGCAACCCCGCTTGGGTTAGTTTCAGCCACTTACTATTTACAGTGGTTTGTTGGATAATGGCTGTAACAACTGACTAAAAAATAACAGGATACAGGAGCAAGCGAATGCTGATTTTGACCCGTCGTGTAGGGGAAACCCTGATGATCGGTGATGAAGTGACTGTCACCGTTCTGGGTGTGAAAGGAAACCAGGTGCGCATTGGCGTCAACGCGCCGAAGGAAGTCTCCGTTCACCGCGAAGAGATCTACATGCGCATTCAAGCCGAAAAAGAGCCGGGTCAACCGGGCTACTAAGCGGCAATCAAAGGCGACCCACAGCGGTCGCCTTTTGTTTTCCAGCTTTGCGCTTATCCCGCGTAAATCAAGGGCTGGGACGAAAATAGCCTGAAATTTCCACGCTTTGGCCATTTGCTGACCGAACGCACTCTTTTCGGGAAAAAGTGTTTGACTAATCTGCCCCGTAAAGTAATATCTGGCCCCGCGACGGTGAGGTGGCCGAGAGGCTGAAGGCGCTCCCCTGCTAAGGGAGTATGCGGCTTATACCCGCATCGAGGGTTCGAATCCCTCCTTCACCGCCATTTAGCGCCCGTAGCTCAGCTGGATAGAGTACCTGGCTACGAACCAGGCGGTCAGAGGTTCGAATCCTCTCGGGCGCGCCATTTCAGTCCAAGGTGGACTTGCTGGGTAACCGGCATCGAAAGAAGGCTTACTGGTCAGTAAGCTTTTTTTTATCGCTTTAAACGACGCGCTCGTAGCTCAGCTGGATAGAGTACCTGGCTACGAACCAGGCGGTCAGAGGTTCGAATCCTCTCGAGCGCGCCATTCTAAGCGAACCTGGCTGAAAGATAACATTGACCATTGTGCGCCCGTAGCTCAGCTGGATAGAGTACCTGGCTACGAACCAGGCGGTCAGAGGTTCGAATCCTCTCGGGCGCGCCATTATTCTGAACGCTTGCCAGCCTTGGCTGATAAGCCGACAATGCAAAAAGTTTCTGCGCGCCCGTAGCTCAGCTGGATAGAGTACCTGGCTACGAACCAGGCGGTCAGAGGTTCGAATCCTCTCGGGCGCGCCATTATTCTGAACGCTTGCCAGCCTTGGCTGATAAGCTGACAATGTAAAAAGTTTCTGCGCGCCCGTAGCTCAGCTGGATAGAGTACCTGGCTACGAACCAGGCGGTCAGAGGTTCGAATCCTCTCGGGCGCGCCATTTTTCCAAGGCCCTGCAATTGCGGGGCCTTGTATTCTCAGCGGTGAGGTGGCCGAGAGGCTGAAGGCGCTCCCCTGCTAAGGGAGTATGCGGCTTATACCCGCATCGAGGGTTCGAATCCCTCCTTCACCGCCATTTCTAAAAGAGTCCACTCCGGTGGGCTCTTTTTGTTTATGGGCCCTCTTCATTCCCTCGCCACCATGTCTACCGCTCTGTACTCATCCTATGGAATGCGTTATCAAAGCTCGGTAACTACCGCCGCCCTATCCTGTATCTGATTGTTCAAAACGACGCTTGGGTATATCCATACCAATCCACGCTGGGCGATGCTTGCTGCGGCGTTCGGCTAAGTGGCAATAAAAAACGGCGCCGAAGCGCCGTTTTGTGCAATCACCAAGGTGATTAGATATCAGAAGCCTGGTTGCCCGGATTGGTCAGAACCGGCATGCCGGTGCGCTGTTCCAGCACTTGCTTGACGATGCGCGAATCGGTGTCCTTGTGGGCGATAAAGCGGGTCAGGGCCGGGGTCATCGGCAGCGGAGCAGAGGCGGTAGAGTTGAACTCATCTTCGGTGCGTGACAGCGGCTCGTGCACTTCCAGATAACGCTTGCCATCCGGCTCGACGGTGCTCTTGACCGGCTGGTTCACAAACTGAACGCGGGTACCGACCGGGACTTTCTTGAACAGGTATTCGATGTCGTCGTTACGCAGACGCACACAACCGTGGCTCACCCGCAGACCGATGCCGAAGTTGGCGTTGGTGCCGTGGATGGCATACAGGTTGCCGATATACATGGCAAACAGGCCCATCGGGTTGTCCTTACCGGCCGGGACGACGGCAGGCAGGTACTCACCACGCGCAGCATATTCAGCGTGCACCTTGGCGGTCGGGGTCCAGGTCGGGTTCGGACGCTTGCTCTGGATCTTGGTGACCCAGTTTTCCGGTGTGTCCTTGCCCAGCTGGCCGATACCGATCGGCAGTACTTCTACCACCTTCTGACCCTTGGGGTAGTAGTAGAGGCGCATTTCGGCCACGTTGATCACGATGCCTTCATGAGGTGCATCCGGCAGGATCAACTGATGAGGGATCACCAGCGTACTGCCGGGCTTGGGCAGATAGGGGTCAACGCCAGGGTTAGCCTCCATCACATTGGTCAAACCCAGTTGTACTTCAGCGGCAATCGCTTCCAGCGCCCGGCCATCATTGGGGACGACGTACTCCTGGTTTTCACCGATAAGACGGCTGCCGGCAGAAGGAAGGGAGTATTCAAGTGCCTGGGCAGAAAGGGTGGTGAGCGCAAAGCCCCCCAGCAGAGTCGCGGCAGCAAGGCGGACGATCTTCATACAGTAACCTGTTGGTTGTTGATACGGCGTGGATATCAGGCCAGCGCACGCTCCGTCACGGAGCAAAATGCATGGCCGAGGGCGGCATTTTTCCCTGTAGAGCGCAAAATTTCAACGGGTGGATCACAGAAATCCCCAAAAAACGTCGCGTCATATCCTGCCTTACTCAGCTGAGCCTCAAACAGACAATATTACGGGCATTCATCCTGCGTGCAGAAATCATTGCGGAAAATGTCTCTCTTGCTATCAGAGTGACGCTGTTGGACAAATACTGTTCATATTGGCGTGTTTAGAGGTCTGCCTGCGTGGCAGCGAGGAGTCAAGACACCGTGATGAAATCCTGGCAATCCCTGGCCCTGTTGACGGGGCTGCTTTGCAAGGTGCTGCCAGCGGCAGCAATCGAGTATGCACTGCCGACCGAGGGCAGCCGCCTGATCGGCAAAAACATTGAGTATGTGGTGCCCAATGATGGCCACTCGCTCGAGCAGATTGCAGCCCAGTTCCAGCTCGGGCTGACCAATCTGCTGGAGGCCAACCCCGGCGTTGATCCTTATCTGCCGAGGCCTGGCAGCAAATTGGTCATTCCACATCAGTTGCTGCTGCCTGACACTGTGCATGAGGGGATCATCATCAACCTAGCCGAGATGCGCCTCTACTACTACCCGAAAGGGGAGAAGAAGGTGCATGTGCTGCCCATCGGCATTGGTCAACTGGGGGCGGGTACCCCGGAGAACTGGGTGACCAAGGTAGAGCGCAAGCGTGCCAACCCGACCTGGACACCGACTGAAAACATCCGTCGTCGTTATGCGGCGCGCGGTGAAACCCTGCCTGCGGTGTGGCCGGCTGGTCCGGACAACCCGATGGGGCTGTTTGCGCTCTATATCGGTAACCTGTATGCGATTCATGGCACCAACGCCAACTTCGGCATTGGTCTGCGGGTGAGCAGCGGCTGCGTACGTCTGCGCAATGACGATATCGAATTCCTGTTTAAGAAAGTGCCGGTGGGTACTCGCGTTCAGTTTATCAACCAGCCGGTGAAGAAGAGTCTCGAGCCCGATGGCAGCCGCTATCTGGAAGTGCACCAGCCGCTGTCGCGCAGCGAAGAGGAGTATAAATCGAATGGTATCGTGCCGTTGCCGATGACCCCGGCGCTGACTCGTTTTATCGCCAGCAAAGAGACCAACTCCAAGGTGGTCAAACAAGCGCTGGAGCAGCGCACCGGTATCCCGATGCGCATCAACAACAAGGCGGCGACCGGTGAGCCGGTCAATCATGACGAACTGTTCTGATCTCACACTCAGAGACAAAAACGGCGCCTGACGGCGCCGTTTTTCATGCAGGCAGTTTATTTGCCGGCGACGTTGAGTCCGCCAAAGCGGATGGTCGGGGCATAGAAATCGCGGCCATCGTCGGCATAAACGTGCTGACCCATGGCTTCTATCTCATTGAGCAGACGGTAGAAGTTACCGGCTACGGTAATACCGCGTACCGGCTGGACTCGCTCACCGCGCTCACACAGAAAGCCTGATGCGCCAAACGAGAAGTCGCCGCTGACCGGATCGGCCCCGGAGTGAAGTCCGTCAAGCTTGATCAGCTCCAGGTAGCGACCCTCCTGCACCTCGGCATCGCTATGGGGTCCGGCCGCTAGCACCAGATGACGCGGCGCCACGTCCAGGCTCGAGCGCGGTCCGCGCGCCGCGCAGCCGTTGCTGGTGACGCCAAAGTGGCGAGCGGTCGCGCTGTTGTGCAGCAGGTTATCCAGCTGACCGGCGCCAATCAGGCGCAGGTCCGAGGTGGCCATCCCCTCGCCATCAAACGCCTTGATGCGCATACCGCCTGCCATGCTGGCGCGGCTCTCTAAGGTCAGCCAGGGGCTGGCAACGTGTTGCCCCAGCTTATCGCGCCAGGGGTTGATCCCCTGCATGGCCCATTTGCCGGAAAGAGCGGCAGAGAAGCAGCCTATCAGCTCGCTCAGGGCGTTGATGGCGAAGATGACGCTGTAGTGGCCGGTCGGCACTGCCTCGCCGGTCAAGAGTGCTGAGGCGGTCTGGTAGATGTCATCCATCAGCGGGCGGGGGCTGAGCTCTGCAAAGCTGCGGCCGCTTTGGCCGCGATAGAACATCGACTGGCGACCCTCCTGCTCAATAAGCGCCGTGGTGTAGGCGCCGACGCTGCCCTCCCGATGCTGGCAGAAGGTGCCGTGGCTGTTGGCCAGCCACAGCTCGCTGCGCCCTTCGTAATAGGCATTGTACGGGGCGCTCTTGACCCCGGGGCGTGCCAGCATCTCGCTCTCGAGCGCCAGTGACAGCGCGATCTTCTCCTCGATCGGCGTCTGGTCAGGCTGGTCAATCTCGGGATCGGCGGTGTGCAGTTGGCTGTTGCTGATAGCGATCTGCTGGTCTGGGTCGAGGCGCGCAAAGCGGCTGGCATCGAGCGCATCTTGCAGCATGGCATCGAGCGATGCGTCATCAAGCGCCTCGGAGTAGGCAATTCCCACCCGGCCATCCCGGATCAGGCGAATGCCAATCTGACGACTGCTGGTAACCTTGTACTCCGAGAGTTCGCCCTTGTCGGCCTTGAGAGAGAGCGCCTGATCGCTGCTGGCAATCAGATCGGCTTCGGCCCCGAGTGTGGCGACCTTGTCGAGCAGTCGCTCCATCATCTGTTTCATATCGCTCATCAGGCGTTTCCTCCCACCAGAATGCTGTCTACCTTGAGGGCCGGCTGACCGACCGTGGTGGGCACCGAGCCCGACACCGAGCCGCACATCCCGGCGGCCAGCGCCAGGTTGTTGCCGACCATGGAGATCTGCTGCAGCACCTGCGGACCGGTGCCGATCAGCGTGGCGGATTTGAGCGGCTTGGTGATCTTGCCCTTCTCGACCAGATAGGCTTCCTGCACGTTGAAGTTGAACTCACCGGTGCCCGGCTGCACCGAGCCGCCGCCCATCTTCTTGGCATAAATACCGTAATCCACGCTGGCAAGCATGTCGTCCAGGCTGTGCGGGCCGGCTTCGATATAGGTGTTGCGCATGCGCGAGGTGGGGGCGAATTTATAGGATTCGCGGCGCCCCGAGCCGGTGCGCGCATAACCGGTCTTGAGAGCGCCCATTCGGTCAACCAGAAATCCGGTCAGCACGCCATCCTTGATGAGCTGGGTGCGCTGGGTCGGCATCCCCTCATCGTCGATGTTGATTGAACCCCAGGCATTGACCGAGAGCCCTTCATCCACGGCGCTGACCGCCAGATTGGCAATCTGCTCGCCCATCTTGTCGTGAAAGACCGAGGCTTTCTTGGCCACCGAGGTGGTTTCCAGCAGATGGCCGCACGCTTCGTGGAAAATCACGCCGCCAAAGCCGTTATCCATGATGACGGGCAGTGTGCCGGAGGGGCAGGGGGCGGCGCCGAGTTTGATCAGCGCTTGCCGCGCGGCCGTTTGGGCCAGCGCAACCGGGTCAATCTGCTGGCTGTGTTCCCACCCCATCAGGGCGCCGGGCGCTTCATAGCCGACGCTCTGCTCGCCCTCTTTCATGGCGATGGCCTGGGCCATGATCCGGTTGTAATGGCGGCGGTCGCTGGCTTGCAACCCTTCCGAGTTAAAGATGCTGATCTCTTGCTCCCAGCCAAGCGCATTGCCGCTGAACTGGGTAATGAGCGGGCTTTCGGCGCGGGCGGTGTGATCCAGCGTCATCAGGTAGGCAATTTTGGCTTCGAGCAGGCGATCTTCATGCAGTGGTTGGCGCACTGGATGGTGATCAAGCGGCGTAGTGAAGTCGAATGCCTGGCGAGTGACCTGCGGATCGCGGCGATCTTTTCCCGCCAGCAAGGTGACGATGCGCAGCAGTTCGGCTGGCTCGCTGCTGTTGGTGTAACCGTAGAGCACCTTATGGCCATAGCAAAGACGGATGCCGATACCAAAATCGAGCCCACCGCTGATGCTCTCAACCTGGCTGGAGAGCAGGCTCACCTGGCTGCGTCGGCGCCGCTCGACAAACAGCTCGGCAAAATCGGCGCCCAGCGCCAGCGCGTGATCGAGCACATCCCCGGCAATCTTGCTATCGAGCAGATGAAATGAGGTCATGAAAAACTCCTTGTCTGATTGGCGCCGGCCAGCCAATGGCGGCGCCACCGTGCCCGTGAGAGGGGTTATCCGAAAGAGTGACAGAGGTGGCGTCCGCTGTCACGAAGGGGCCTTGGCCAATCGGGGCGATTGGGACTATCGATGCCCTCAATGGCGCCGAGCTGTGGGCGCTTACAGCAGACTCTGGATCTCGCTGAGGATCTGCTCGACCCAGCGGGCGATGCGGGTATCGGTTTGATCGTACTGATTGGCCTCATCCAGCGCCAGGCCGACAAAGTGGCGACCGTCGTCGATCAGCGCCTTGGATGCGTCAAATTCGTAGCCTTCGTTGGGCCAGTAGCCCACCAGTTTGACCGGTTTGGTTAGCAGCACGTCGTGCAGCAGGCCGAGGGCATCCTGGAACCACTCACCATAGCCGAGCTGATCGCCAAGGCCAAACAGTGCAATGATTTGGCCGTCGAGGTGGACGCCGTCGAGCTCATCCCAGTGGGACTCCCAGTCCTCCTGCAGTTCGCCGAAATCCCAGGTGGAAATGCCGAGGATCAGAATGTCGTACTCCCGCATCCGCTGCAGGGAGACATCCTTGATGTTGTGAATATCGACCAGTTCGGGGCCAATCAGATCGCGGATCTTCTCGGCCACCATTTCGGTGTAACAGGTGGTGGAGCCGTAAAACAGACCAATCTTCATCGTGGTGCCAGACTTGTGGACGGGGCCCCATATTAACAAAATGCACCGCGACCTGCAGGCTCGGTTACAATGGGGCAACTGCTGCGGAGGCGCCATGAATCACCCCCTGATCTCCTCATTTCTCGATGTGCTGTGGCTGGAGCGCGGACTGTCCGATAACACGTTGGTCTCATATCGTACCGATCTGGAAAAGTTCGCCACCTGGCTCGATACCGAGGGCAGCTCGCTGCTGCTGGCCGATCTCGACACCTTGCAGCACTATCTGGCCTGGCGTATCGACCAAGGCTTTGCTGCCACCTCCACCGCCCGTTTCTTAAGTGCCCTGCGCCGCTTTTATCAATATCTCAACCGGGAAAAGCTGCGCAGCGACGATCCCACCGTGCTGCTTGAGGGGCCAAAACTGCCCAAGCATCTGCCGGGCGATCTGTCGGAGACCGAGGTCGAAGCCCTGCTTGCGGCACCGCTGCTCGATGACCCGATTGAGCTGCGTGACAAGGCGATGCTTGAACTCTTGTACGCCACCGGGCTGCGGGTCTCCGAGCTGGTCGGTCTGTGCGCCGAGCATGTCAGCCTGCGCCAAGGGGTGGTGCGGGTGGTGGGCAAGGGGAGCAAGGAGCGGTTGGTGCCGATGGGCGAGGAGGCGATGTACTGGCTCGAGCGTTACTATCGTGAGGGGCGCGGCTTGCTGATTGCCGATGGCAGCAGCGACGTGGTGTTTCCCTCCCGTCTGGGGCGCATGATGACCCGGCAAACCTTCTGGCACCGCATCAAGCTCTATGCGATTCGCGCAGGGATTGCCGGTGAACTCTCGCCGCACACTCTGCGCCACGCCTTCGCCACCCATCTGCTCAATCACGGGGCAGACCTTCGCGTGGTGCAGATGTTGCTCGGCCACTCGGATCTCTCGACCACCCAGATTTATACCCACGTCGCCGGTGAGCGGCTCAAGCTATTGCACGGCGAACACCATCCCCGAGCCTGATGGCCAGGCCAGAATGAAAAAAACGCCAGCAGGCGTTTTTTTCATGGGCTCAGCGCGCTTATTTCGGCTGTTGGGATTTGAGCAGGTCGCGGATCTCGGTTAGCAGGCTCTGATCCAGCGTAGGGGCTGGCGGCTCGGCCGGCGCTTCGGCCTCGTTGCGCTTGAGGGTATTGATGGCCTTGAGTCCCATAAAGATGGCAAAAGAGATGATCAGAAAATCCACGATGGTCTGGATAAATTTGCCGTAGGCGATGACCACGGCGGGGGCACTGCCTTCTGCCGCCTTGAGCGTGATGGAGAGATCGCTGAAATCCACTCCGCCCAGCAGCAGGCCAATCGGCGGCATGATCACATCCCCGACGAACGAGGAGACAATCTTGCCAAATGCGGCGCCGATGATGATACCGACCGCCATGTCGATGACATTGCCGCGGGCAGCAAACGCCTTGAACTCTTGAAGCAGGCTCATGGTCCCTCCGAAAGATGTTGATAATGAGCGATCGCAGTCTCACACATGGCGGGCAGCTTGCCTAGGGAGTGAACCCATTTGGATAGCATTTCTACTGAGTGACCAGCCAATTGAATTTGCCAGAAACCGGTGGGAGTGCGATCCTGCGTTACATCGTGTTTGCCGGTGGCGTGCAGCCACTTCTTCGGCCCCTATAGAATCTGACCGTCCATGAGCCTGCTTATCCGTCGTCGTCCCCGGGTAGATGATTCCCACCTGCCTGAAACTCTCCATCCCTTGCTGCGCCAAATCCTTGCCAGTCGCGGTGTGGATGATCCCGCCCTGCTCGAGCGCTCTGCGGCGTCGCTGCTTCCTCCCCAGCAACTGTTGGGCATGGAGCAGGCCGTTGTGCTGCTCGAGACCGCCCTGCGCGCTGAGCAGCGTATCCTGATTGTCGGGGATTTCGATTGCGATGGGGCGACCAGCTCGGCGCTGTGCGTATTGGCGCTGCGCGCCATGGGGGCACGCCACGTCGATTTTCTGGTGCCCAACCGCTTTGAATATGGCTATGGCCTCACCCCCGAGATTGTCGAGTTGGCAGTGATGCGCGGCTGCGATCTGCTGATGACGGTGGATAACGGCATCTCCAGCATCGCCGGGGTCGCGGCGGCCAAGGCGGCCGGTATGCAGGTGCTGGTCACCGATCACCACTTGCCGGGCAATGAGCTGCCGCAGGCCGATGCCATCGTCAATCCCAACCAGCGTGGCTGCCCGTTTGCCTCCAAGTCGTTGGCCGGCGTCGGGGTGGCGTTTTATCTAATGGCTGCCCTCAATACCCGCCTCAAGCAGAGCGGTTGGTATCAAGAGCGCGGCGTGAAGACACCCAATGTCGCCGATTACCTCGATCTGGTGGCGCTCGGCACGGTGGCGGACGTGGTGGCGCTTGACGGTAACAACCGGATTCTGGTGCATCAGGGCTTGCAGCGTATTCGCGCCGGCCGCTGCCGACCGGGTATTCAGGCGCTGATTGACGTGTCACGCCGTGATGCGCGTCGCCTGACCGCCGCTGACCTCGGCTTTGCCCTCGGTCCACGTCTTAACGCGGTGGGACGGCTCGATGACATGTCGCTCGGCGTGGCGTGTCTGCTCAGCGATGACATGGCGCTGGCGCGCCAGCTGGCGGTCGAGATGGACAGCCTCAATCAGGAGCGCAAAGAGATCGAGCTGGGCATGCAGCAAGAGGCGCTGGCGACGCTCGAGCAGCTGCGGTTTCGTGAAGGGGAAGTGCCTTGTGGCATCGTGCTGCACCGGGCCGACTGGCACCAGGGCGTGGTCGGGCTGGTAGCCTCCAAAGTCAAGGAGAAGTACTACCGGCCGGTGATCGCCTTTGCCGAGAGCAGCGCAACAGAATTTAAAGGCTCGGGGCGCTCCATCCCCGGTGTGCACCTGCGTGATGCCCTTGAGCTGCTCGATACCCGTTATCCCGGCATCATCACCAAATTTGGCGGTCACGCCATGGCCGCCGGCTTGTCGCTGCCCAAGGATCGTATCGATGCGTTTCGCAGCGCGTTTGAAGCGGTGATCGCCGAGCTGGTGACCCCCGAGTTACTGACCGGAGAGCTGCTCACCGACGGCACGCTGATTGATGATGAGCTGAGCCTCGAGATGGCCGAACTGATCCGCGCCGCCGGCCCTTGGGGGCAAGCCTTCCCCGAGCCGCTGTTTGACGGTGAGTTCACGTTGGTGCAGCAGCGCCTGGTGGGTGAAAAGCACCTCAAGCTGGTGCTCAGCACCGATTCCGGTCTGGCGCTCGATGCCATCGCCTTTGGCGTGGATCTGCGCCGCTGGCCGGATGCCACGGTCAAGCGGGTGCGGCTGGTCTATCGCCTTGATATCAACGAATGGCGCGGCAATCGCTCGGTTCAGCTGCTGGTGGAGCACCTCGAAGCCTTGTAATACTCTGATAAACAAGCAATAAAAAGCCCGGCGAGTTGCCGGGCTGCTTATTTGAGGCATCCGTTACAGGATAAAGGTCGCCACTTCCTTGTTGAGCTCGTTAGCACGGCTCTTGAGGTTGCGGGCCTGATCCAGATCGCGCATTGCGGCGGCAGTGATCTCGTCGGTCACATCCTTGATGGCGGTGGTGTTTTGGGTGATCTCACCAGTCACCTGGGTCTGCTCTTCGGCGGCGGTAGCAATCTGGCCCGCCATGTCGGAGATAACTGCGATGGCCTGAGTGATCTCTTCCAGCGCCTTGGCAGCCGCATCGGCATCCTGCACGCTGTTACCTGCCAACTGCTGGCTGGTCTGCATCAGGCTGACTGCACGGTTGGTGGTCTGCTGCAGGGTCTCGATGGTGGAGTGGATCTCCTGAGTGGAGTCCTGGGTACGCTTGGAGAGCACCCGCACCTCATCAGCGACCACGGCAAAGCCACGACCCTGCTCACCAGCACGCGCCGCTTCAATGGCTGCGTTCAGTGCCAACAGGTTGGTCTGCTCGGCGATGCCCTGAATGGTCGAGAGAATGCCGGAGATGGACTGGGCATGACGGCTCAGTTCACCGATGACCGACGTGGCTTGCTCTACCTCTTCTGCCAGACCATTGATGGACTTGCGGGTCTGGTGTACCAGCTGCTTACCCTGTTCACTGCTCTGGGCCGATTGCTGGGCGGCAGCGGCAGTGCTCTCGGCGTTGTTGGCGATCTCCTGGGTGGCACTGGCCATTTCGGTGACGGCAGTGGCGACCATGGTCACCTCCTGCTGCTGACGCTGCAGTTCGCTGACCGCCTCCTGGTTGGTCACCAGGCTGCGCTCGGCATCATCATCGAGCTCGTGCGCCATACGTCGGATATGGGTGATGAGCTGATGCTGGCTGCCGACGAAACGGTTGAAACTGTCGGCCAGTTGACCCACTTCGTCACGGGTGTCGATCTTGATGCGTTGGGTCAGATCGCCGTTACCATCGGCAATCCTGGCCAATGCCCGGGATACCTTGGTGAGCGGACCAAGTAGCATGCCAACCAACGCAGAGATGGCGACGATGCTGACCACCAGTACCACCAGTGCGATGGAGAGCTGGGTCCACAGCAGGGAGGAGATGGGTGCCTCCAGCGTCTGTTTGTCCAGCACCAGTGCCAGCTGCCAGTCGGTGCCCGGCACATCGGAGGCCCACATCAGCTTGTCACGCCCTTCACCTTCAAAGAAGACCGGCATCAGGTTGTGGCTGAGCTTGGCTTGTCCAATCACGGCGTTGGTCAGATCGTTGTCGATCTCGGTGGCCGGTTTCATGGCCTTGGCGGCGTCCTTGTAGGCGATAACGGTGCCATCTTTGTGCATCAGCACGGCAAAGCCATCCGCCGGCAGGGCCATCTTGTTGACGTCTTCCACCAGAGAGGCGATCGACAGGTCACCACCCACTACACCGCCAGCCACCGGCTGGGCCACGGTCACCACCAAAATGTTGTAGGCGACGTCGAGGTAGGGTTGGGTGACGATCACTGCGCCCTTGTTTTTTGCTTCCTGATACCAGCCGCGAGAGCGGGGATCGTAACCGCTACGGTTGATGGTGGGATCGGAGTCGTGCATCTGGCCGGTGGCTTCACCGTAGTAGGTCAGCTGGAAACGGCCGGAGACTTGTGCTTGTTGCAGTGCATCCAGCGGGGTGGCAGAGGCTTTGGCAGCCAGCGCCTTGATCACGTCCTGACGGGCAGAGAGCCATTCGCTGATGCGACCAGCCTGCTGCGTTCCCAGGCGCTCTGCCTGCTCGTGAGCCCCTTGCAACAGGATCTCTTTCTGTCCTGTATAGCTTCTCCAGGATAATAGAGCAATGACCAGCGATAGAGCCAGGGCCACTGATAATAGAATTTTCTGCTTGAGTGACAGGTTATTCATATAGGGTTCTTCTTATGATCTTGTCATTAACAGGGTCTTTCGACCACAAAGTCAGCCTTGTGTCCTGCATATAGCGGACATTCAGAGAAAAACTGAATAGTACGCCCTATAAAGACGGCGACATTATCTACGGAGCCGCTCGACAATCACAGAAAAATTGTGTGGCCTTGACCTGTGTGCCTGCTGTCAGGCCTGTTTATTCCTTCCACAATTCGCTAGAATACTTCGCTTTCTGTGCACATCGATTCCGAGAGTTGCTAACGATGTTTGAAGTCAATCCCGTACTGAACAAGCTTAAGGAGCTGTCCGAGCGGACCGAGCTTCTTAGGGGGTATCTTTGACTACGACGCCAAAAAAGAGCGTCTGGAAGAAGTCAATGCCGAACTGGAACAGCCTGATGTCTGGAATGAGCCCGAGCGGGCCCAGGCACTGGGTAAAGAGCGTGTCAGCCTGGAAAACGTGGTAGGGACCATTGATACCCTGACCCGTGGCGCTGATGACGTGGCCATGCTGGTCGATCTCGCCGTCGAAGGCGAAGATGAAGAGACCTTCAACGAAGCTGTCGCCGAAGCCGACGAGCTCGAAGCCAAGCTGGCCGAACTGGAATTTCGCCGCATGTTCTCCGGCCCCAACGATGCGTCTGACTGCTATCTGGACATCCAGTCCGGCTCTGGTGGTACCGAAGCGCAAGACTGGGCCAACATGGTGCTGCGCATGTACCTGCGCTGGGGTGATGCCCACGGCTTTAAACCGGAGCTGATTGAATGCTCCGAAGGGGAAGTGGCCGGTATCAAGTCTGCCACCATCAAGTTCACCGGCGAATACGGCTACGGCTGGCTGCGTACCGAAACGGGTGTGCATCGTTTGGTGCGTAAGTCCCCGTTCGACTCCGGTGGCCGTCGCCACACCTCGTTCTGCTCGGTGTTCGTCTATCCGGAAGTGGATGACGATATCGATATCGAGATCAACCCGGCCGATCTGCGTATCGACGTGTACCGCGCCTCTGGTGCCGGTGGTCAGCACGTAAACCGTACCGAGTCTGCGGTTCGTATCACCCACTTGCCTACCAATATCGTGGTACAGTGCCAGAACGACCGCTCGCAGCACAAAAACAAAGATCAGTGCATGAAGCAGCTCAAGGCCAAGCTCTATGAGTACGAGCTGCAGAAGCAGAATGCCGAGAAGCAGGCGCTGGAAGACTCCAAGTCCGATATCGGCTGGGGTAGCCAGATCCGCTCCTACGTGCTGGATGATGCCCGTATCAAGGATCTGCGTACCGGCGTAGAAACCCGTAATACCCAGTCTGTGCTGGACGGGGATCTGGACAAGTTCATCGAAGCCAGCCTGAAATCAGGCCTGTAAAACGAAGCAATCAGGAATCACCATGTCTGAACAAACCATGACTCCGGAAGTCGAGCTCGGCCAGGAACTCAACAACGAGATGGCAGAGCGTCGCTCCAAGCTTGCTGCGCTGCGTGCGCAGGGCAACCCCTTCCCCAACGACTTCCGTCGTGACAGCCTTTCCGGCGAACTGCACGCCGAGCTCGGCGCTAAATCTGAGGAAGAACTGGCTGCTCTGGGTAAACGGGTGAAAATTGCCGGTCGGATCATGACGCGTCGTATCATGGGTAAAGCGGCATTTGCCACCCTGCAGGACATGGCTGGCAAGATCCAGGTCTACGTGACCCGTGATGACCTGCCGGAAGGCTTCTACAACGAACAGTTCAAGAAGTGGGACTTAGGTGACATCGTCGGTGTCGAAGGTACCGTGTTCAAGACCAAGACCGGTGAGCTCTCGGTACACGTCTCCACCATCCGCCTGCTGACCAAGGCGCTGCGTCCGCTGCCGGAAAAGCACAAGGGTCTGACCGATCAGGAAGCCCGCTGCCGTCAACGTTACCTTGACCTCATTGCCAACGAAGAGTCGCGCAAGACCTTCATGGTGCGTACCAAGGTGGTTCAAGGTATCCGTAACTTCCTGAACGCCAAGCAGTTCATGGAAGTGGAAACCCCGATGATGCAAGTCATCCCGGGTGGCGCGTCGGCTCGTCCGTTCGTGACTCACCACAATGCGCTGGACATCGACATGTACCTGCGTATCGCGCCTGAGCTCTACCTCAAGCGTCTGGTGGTGGGTGGCTTCGAGCGCGTGTATGAGATCAACCGTAACTTCCGTAACGAAGGTATTTCGGTTCGCCATAACCCCGAGTTCACCATGCTCGAGTTCTATATGGCCTACGCCGACTACATCGACCTGATGGATCTGACCGAAGAGATGCTGCGCACGCTGGCGCAAGACATCCTTGGCGACACCAAGATCCGTTACGCCAAAGAGGGTGAAGAGGGTCTGGAGATCGACTTCGGTCAGCCGTTCCAACGCCTCTCTATGGTTGATTCGATCCTGAAGTTCAACCCGGATGTGACCCGTGATGACCTCTCCACACTGGAGAAGGCCACCGCCGTTGCCAAGCGTCTGCACATCGAACTGATGAAGAGCTGGGAGCTGGGTCATGTGATCACCGCGATCTTCGAAGAGACCGTGGAGCACATGCTGCTGCAACCGACCTTTATCACCGAGTACCCGGCCGCTGTTTCTCCGCTCGCCCGTCGTAACGACGAGAACCCGGAAGTGACCGATCGCTTCGAGTTCTTCATCGGTGGCCGCGAACTGGCCAACGGCTTCTCCGAGCTGAACGATGCCGAAGACCAAGCCGAGCGTTTCCGTGCCCAGGTGGCCCAGAAGGAAGCCGGTGACGACGAAGCCATGTTCTATGACGCTGACTTCGTGACGGCACTGGAACACGGCCTGCCGCCGACTGCCGGTCAGGGTATCGGTATTGACCGTCTGGTGATGCTGTTCACCAACAGCCACACCATTCGCGACGTGATCCTGTTCCCGGCCCTGCGCCCGCAAAAGTAAGCCACTGTTTTCCTGCCCGGCAGGATGACAACATGAGCCCCGGCCTCTGGTCGGGGCTTTTTTTCATCCGGATGACTTGATTTGCCGACCCCGATGCTGGTTACACTCAAAAAAACGGTAGCGGGAGGTTTGTATGGAGTACCCACTGACCACTGGACAGGTCGCCGTCCCTTGGGCCCCAGCCCGCCAGCTGCGCGAGCTGGTCATCTCTTCACTGCATCATGACCTGTGGAGCAGCTCGCTCACGGTAACGCTGGGGCGCTCACGCAGCATCGATATGCCACCGCTGGAGCAAGGGCGGGTCTATTTTCACGGGGTTCTGCTGTGTCGGACGCTGGCCGAGCAAGACATTGGCGAGGTCCATGATGCGGCGCAAGAGCCGATTCAGATCATCACCCCCTCCCGTCTGCTCGCCTGGTGGCACCAGGAGTCGCGGGGTAAACACCTCGACGAAGCGATTCGCCATTACCGCATCATAGCGGGAGGACAGTGGGTGGATTTGCTGACGGCGCGCGAGCCCGAGCTGCATCTGCTGCCCGTGGCGGGCTAGTTAATCGACGTAGAAGGTGTGCATAAACTGCAGTTCGTGGGCGACGCCCTGATCGAGCAAGGCCACCTTGATGCGCCAGGTGTCCTCGTTGCGATAGGGGATCTCGGCTAGGTAATAGATGGCCGGCCCCTCTTTGATCTCCCGAAATGCGAGCTCGCGCCGGGTGCCGGTCAGGTTGGTCGCCTCGGCGTTCAGAGCCACGCTCTGGGCGACGCCCTTAGCATCGAGTACGGTAAGGGTGATGATGCCGTTGTAGCGGCTGCGCTCAATCTGATACTGACGGGTGATGGACGGTGACAGAAAGCTGGAGGGGATGGCGCTGTAGTGCACCTGCCAGCGTCCCACCTGCTGCGTCTGTGCCGAAGGCTCAGCGGCGATACTCTGCCATGCAGTCAGAGCCATCAGCAGTGATAACAACAGCTGCAGAGGGCGACTCATCCGTGCATATCCGCGAGTAGCGCCGTGATTTCATCGGGTAGCTGTTTAGGCGCCAGAACGCTGAGCGTTTTGTGACGGCCCAACTCGCCGCGGATCACCGTAACCTGCCCCTTCGCCACTTTGAACTGCTTGGCCAGATATTTGATGAGATGGGCATTAGCCTGCCCATCCACCGGCGGCGCCGTGATCGCGACTTTGAGCTCGTCACCGTGCAGGCCGACGATCTGGTCGCGGCTGGCTTTGGGTTGGATGAGCAGTTGCAGGATCAGCTCATCCCCCTGCCAGGTCACGGCTGGCATCAGATCAGAAACCAGAGCTGGCCAAACAGGTCGCCAAGCAGGTAGTTGAGCGCCTGCAGGGCGATAAAGGCAACCAGCACCGAGAGATCCAGACCACCCAGCGGCGGCAGAATGCGGCGGATCGGGTGCAGGAACGGCTCGGTCAGCTGATGCATGACGTATTCAATCGGGTTACGGCCCTGGCTGACCCAGCTCAGAATGGCGCGGATCAGCAGTACCCAGAACACCATGGCGCCAGCCTTTTTCAGCACGGTGAGCAGAGCAAACAGCGACATGGTCATCCAGTCGGTCTGCAGGATGTTCATGCTTTTGAGCAGTGCCAACTTGCCCAGTGCCACCAACAGGGCCAGCAGAATGCCGGCAAAGTCGATGCCGCCAAACCCCGGAATGATACGGCGCAGCGGCACCAGCACCGGGCTGGTGAGCTTGACCACCATCTGGCTCAGCGGATTGTAGAAATCGGCCCGGGCCCACTGCAGCCAGACACGCAGCAGCACGACCATCAGGTAGAGATCAAAAACAGTGTTGATGAGGAAATAGGCGGTATTCATCAAGGCTCCTTAAAAAAGTGATTCCATCTCGCCGGCACGGCGAACAGCAGCCTGCATGGCGTGGGCGGTCAGCTCCATCAGCCCCTGCTCCTGGAAGGTACGGATGGCTTCGGCGGTGGTACCGCCCTTGCTGGTCACCTGCTCACGCAGCTGGCTGAGGGCGAGATCGGGATTGCGCTCGACCATGGCGGCGGCGCCAAGCGCGGTCTGCTGTACCAGCTGACGTGCCTGCTCAGGGCTAAAGCCCATCCGCTCGGCCTCTTCACAGATGGCCTGCATAAACAGGAAGAAATAGGCCGGCGCACTGCCTGCGGCGGCAATCACACCGTTGATGCCGCTCTCATCTGCCACCCACAGGGTCTGGCCGACGGCTTGCAGCATCTTTTCAGTAAAGGTGCGATCGGCGGCATCGAGATGCGCCGGTGCATAGAGGCCGGTCATCCCCAGCCCCAGCAGAGCCGGCGTGTTGGGCATGCAGCGCACGATGCGCTGGTGGCCGCCCGCCATCTGCGCGAGACGCTCAACCTTAATGCCCGCTGCAATGGAGACCAGTAATTTGCCCTCGAGCGAACCCAGTTGTGCCAGCAGGTCGGTTAGCATCTGGGCCATCAGTTGCGGCTTGACGGCCAGCACAATCACCTCGGCCTGACGGGCTGCCTCGGCGTTGTCCTGTGTGATGCGGATACCACACTCTTGAGCCAGTGCATCCAGCTTGGGCCGGCTCGGGTTGGCGGCCGTGATGTGGGTTGCCGGATAACCGGAACGCACCAGCCCCATGATGATGCTGCGGCTCATGTTGCCGGCACCGATAAAGGCGATCTGTCTGTGTTGCATACGCATCCTGCTTATGAGTAATCACGGGCACCGAAAATGGCGGTACCGACCCGCACCATGGTACTGCCATGGTGGATGGCCGGTTCCAGATCCTCGGTCATGCCCATCGAAAGGGTGTCAATCTGGGGGTAGTCTGCCTTGAGGCGGGTGAACAGTTGCTGCATGCGCGCCATCTGCTCTCCGAGCCGCGTCAGGTCGTCGGTGTGCTCCGGAATCGCCATCAGGCCACGCAGACAGAGGCGATCACAGGCGGCCACCTCGGCGGCCAGTTCGAAAATCGCCGCTTCCGTCATTCCGGATTTACTGCTCTCTCCGCTAATATTGATTTGCAGACAGACATTTAGCGCTGGCATGTCGGCCGGGCGCTGCTGTTGCAGACGTTCAACCAGCTTGCTGCGATCGACGCTTTGTACCCAGTCAAAGCGCTCGGCAACCAGCCGGCTCTTGTTCGATTGCAGCGGACCGATAAAGTGCCACTCGATGGCATCGAAGCGGGAGTCTTGGCGCAGTGCATCGATCTTGGCGGCCGCTTCCTGAGCATAGGATTCACCAAAACGGCGCTGACCGTGCTCAAATGCTTCTACAATGGCGTCCAGTGGCTTGGTTTTACTAACCGCCAGCAGTGCAATCTCACCGCTGGGGCGACCTGCGTCGCTGGCTGCACGACTAATGCGCGCCTCGACTTGCTTAAGGTGCTCGGCAATCTGGCTCATGGTGTATTTCTTGACCGCTGATGGGGGAATGACAAATCTATGGATATCACAGAGTTATTGGCCTTTAGTGTAAAGCATAAAGCGTCGGATCTACACCTCTCTGCCGGGGTGCCCCCGATGATTCGGGTCGATGGCGAGATGCGCAAGATCAACCTGCCGGCGCTCGAGCATCGCGAGGTCCATGCCCTGGTCTATGACATCATGAATGACCAACAGCGCTCTGAGCTCGAAGAGAACTACGAGGTGGATTTCTCGTTCGAAATTCCCGGCATGGCCCGCTTTCGGGTCAACGCGTTTCAGCAGTCCCGGGGGGCCGGCGCCGTGTTTCGGACTATCCCCAGTACCGTGCTGAGCCTTGATGATATTCAGGCGCCGGAGATTTTCCGCAAGATTGCCGAATATCCGCGTGGTCTGGTGCTGGTGACCGGCCCGACCGGTTCGGGTAAATCAACCACGCTGGCGGCGATGATCGATTACATCAACGATCAGTTTCAGCACCACATCCTGACTATCGAAGACCCCATCGAATTTGTGCATCAAAACAAGCGCTGTCTGGTCAACCAGCGTGAAGTGCATCGCGATACCAAGAGCTTTAGTAACGCCTTGCGCTCGGCTCTGCGTGAAGACCCCGACATTATCCTGGTGGGGGAACTGCGCGACCTTGAGACCATTCGTCTGGCGCTGACCGCGGCTGAAACCGGCCATCTGGTGTTTGGCACCCTGCACACCTCGTCGGCGGCCAAGACGATAGACCGGATCATCGACGTGTTCCCGGGCGCCGAGAAGGACATGGTGCGCTCCATGTTGTCAGAGTCGCTGCGAGCGGTTATCTCGCAAACGCTGCTCAAGCGTATTGGGGGAGGGCGGGTGGCTGCTCACGAGATCATGATCGGTATTCCGGCGGTGCGAAATCTGATTCGTGAAGACAAGGTGGCCCAGCTCTATTCGGTGATCCAGACCGGGATGGTGCATGGCATGCAGACCATGGATCAGGCGCTCAAGCAGTTGGTCGGGCGCGGCGATGTCTCCCAGCAGGATGCCAGAGCCAAGGCGGTGGATCCGAACAGTGTCTGATCTGGGCGGCCGCTCAGTGTGGCTGCCAGCTGGCAGAGAACATGTTAACCTGCGGTAAACAGGCCGTTGTGTGAGGAGCCCTATGCTGATTGTTGTCTCTCCGGCAAAAACGCTGGATTACGAATCTCCCCTGCAGACCCGAACCTTTACTCAACCCGAGCTGCTGGATCACTCCCAAGTGCTGATTGAGCGGGCTCGTCAGCTGGCGCCGTCCGAGATCGGCTCCTTGATGAAGATCAGCGATAAGCTGGCGGGCCTTAATGCGGCTCGTTATGCCCAGTGGCAACCTGACTTCACGCTCGATAGCGCTCGTCAGGCGATGCTGGCCTTCAAGGGCGATGTTTACACCGGGTTGGCGGTCGAGAGCTTTAGCGAGGCCGACTTGGCTCACAGCCAGCAGCATCTGCGTATTCTCTCCGGGTTGTATGGGGTGCTGCGACCGCTCGATCTGATGATGCCCTATAGGCTGGAGATGGGGATCCGGCTTGATAATCCACGTGGCCGCGATCTCTACGCCTTCTGGGGCGATATCATCACCGATAAGCTCAATCAGGCACTGGCTGAACAGGGGGACGAGGTGCTGATCAACCTTGCCTCCGAGGAGTATTTCAAATCGGTGCGACCGGCCGGGCTCAAGGGGCGGGTGGTCACGCCGGTATTCAAGGATGGCAAGAACGGTCAGTACAAAATCATCAGTTTTTACGCCAAGAAGGCGCGCGGCATGATGGCGCGCTGGATCTTGCAAGAGCGACTGACCCGGGTCGAACAACTCGCTGAGTTCTCCAGCGAGGGGTACTACTTTGTTCCGCAAGAGTCCACGGCTGATAGCCTGATATTCAAGCGGGAAGAAAAAAATTGAATTAATGGGGAACTCATTCGCCGGATCCTTGGTCTGAGTATATGAATCCTCTGTTGTAAGCACTTTCTTGAGGGCCGATGTCAGGACGACGTCGGCTTTTTTTTGTCTTTTTTTCACCCTTTCTTCCTGCGTCCTAGCATGCTGCCGGTTGTTCCTCGTGCCATTATTGGGCATGCTGGGCGCCCCGATCACAGGCAGGATGGTGATGAGCATGAATCTGCGAGATCTTGAATATCTGGTCGCGCTGGAAGAGGAGAAACACTTTCGCAAAGCAGCCGAACGCTGTTTTGTCAGTCAGCCGACCCTGAGCGGTCAGATCCAGAAGCTGGAAAATGAGCTGGGGGTGATCCTGATTGAACGCACCTCACGCAAGGTGCTGTTTACGCCAGCTGGTGAGGCGATGGCGGCCCAGGCGCGGCGGGTGCTGCGTGAAGTACGCGAGCTCAAGGTGATAGCCCAGAACTTTGCCGAGCCCATGTCCGGCGAGATCCACATCGGTTTGATCCCAACCGTTGGTCCTTACCTGCTGCCTCATATCATTCAGGATCTGCGGCAACATTTCCCCCGCCTCGACTTCTTTCTTTATGAAGAGCAGACCCATCAGCTGCTCAAGCGGCTCGACGACGGCGAGCTCGATTGCCTGATCCTGGCCGAAACCGAAGGTATGGAAGGCTTTGGCGCTATCCCGCTCTACCAGGAGTCGATGTGGTTGGCCGTGCCGCAAAACAGTTCGCTGGCGACCCATGGGAAGGTGCCGTTTGATGCGCTCGAAGGGCAGCGTCTGTTGATGCTCTCGGACGGCCACTGCTTGCGCGATCAGGCGCTCGGTTTCTGCTTTGCGGCGGGTGTCGGTGAGGATGAACGCTTTAAGGGCACCAGTCTTGAGACGCTGCGCAACATGGTGGCAGCCGGTAACGGCATGACACTGATCCCGCAGCTGGCGGTGCCGGGGCGCGAAGAGGGGGGCGTCAGCTATCGTCCTGTCATCAATCCGGTACCGAGCCGGACCATCTCACTGCTCTATCGTCACTACTCGGTGCGACGCCCCTGTTTTAATGAGCTGGCGGCGCGCATTGCCATGCTGATCAAAACAAAAATGGCGGGATAATCCCGCCATTTTTTCCACATCGTCGTTATCAGAACAGATCGTCAGTCGAGATATTCTCGCCGCCGCCTGAGAAGGGGTCGCTGGGGGTTGCCGCCGGTTCGCCATAGCGGGTCGGCTCGGTGCCCTGCTTGAAGAACTCGCTATAACCACCACCACGACTGAGTAGCCCGGTCTCCTGATCCACCTGTACCGAGATGATGTCAGCCGGTTTGGCCATCTCCTGCTCGGGCACATCCTTGAGCGCCACTTTCATGAATTCGCTCCAGATCGGCAGGGCGGTGTTGCCACCAAAGGCACCGGCGCCCAGCGAGCGCTGGTGATTATCAAAGCCGATCCAGGCAGTGGCCACCAGATTGGGGGTAAAGCCCGAGAACCACAGGTCGCGCGCCTCGTTGGTGGTACCAGTCTTACCGGCGATATCGTGGCGGCGCAGATCGGTGCCTGCACGTCCAGCGGTTCCGTGCCAGCCGTTACCACCCCAGATGGCACTCTTAAGTGTATCGGCGATCAGGAAGGCACTCTCCGGCGAGACGGCGGCCGGTGCGCAGCTGGCGCCGTCGGCTGGCGGAGTGCAGGGACCTGTCGCCATGCTGTCGAGCGGTTGAGTGGCATCGGCGCCACTGACCTGTTGCGGGTTGCCACCCAGGGCCAGTAGAGCCGCGTCGCAGCTTGGGCAGGTGACGCTGGGTTTAGCTTCAAACAGCACAGTTCCGTTGTTGTCGGTGACCTTGTCGATGAAGTAGGGCGTCACTAAATGACCGCCGTTGGCAAAAGCGGCATAGCCACGCACCACTTCCATCGGGGTGAATTCGGCGGCGCCCAGAGCCAGCGGCTCGTAGGGGGCAATCTGATCACGCGGGAAACCAAAGCGTGACAGGCTATCGACAAAGGTGCTGATGCCGATGGCGCGCAGCAGGCGCACCGACATGACGTTCTTCGATTTGGCCAGCCCTTGGCGCAGCGGCAGCGGGCCTTCATAGATAGCCGGTGAGTTCTTCGGCTGCCAGGCCTTGCCGGACGAGGCATCCCACTGGTTGATCGGGGCATCGTTAATCAGCGAGGCCAGGGTGTAGCCATGCTCCAGGCCGGTGGCATAGAGGAACGGCTTGATATTGGAGCCGATCTGGCGGCGCGCCTGTTCAACCCGGTTGAACTTGGAGAGCTCGAAGCTAAAACCACCCACCAGTCCTTCAACCGCCCCGTTGTGCGGGTTGAGGGCAACCAGCGCGGCGTTGGCATCAGGGATCTGGCCAAGCACCAGACGTTCACCCTCTTCGCGAACCCAGATCTGGGCACCGACTTTGAGTGCCTCACGTGCACTGCGCAGGGCCGGCCCCATGCGGGAGTCACTGATAAAGGCGCGAGCCCACTTGATGGCGTTCCAGTCCAGTTCACCCTGGCGGCCATCTTTGAGCAGCACTTCGGCACTGCGATCGTCGAGCGCCGTGACGACGGCCGGGATCAGTGGGTTGTAGGAGGGCTGCTTGGCGAGATAGTTGAGCAACTGCTCTGTGCCCCAAGGCGCTTCCCCATGTTGCCACAGCTGTTTTTCCGGACCGCGATAGCCGTGACGCATATCGTAGTCGAGCAGCCCCTTGAGCAGCCCATCACGGGCGGCCTTCTGGTTCTTGGCGGTGACCGTGGTGGTGATATTAAGACCCATGGTGTAGGCCTCTTCACCAAACTGATCGACCATCTTCTGGCGCACCATCTCACCGAGATAGGGTGCGTAGAGGGTCATTTCGGCGCCGTGAAAGCGGGCAACCACCGGTTTTTTGGAGAATTCGTCGTACTGGGATTGGGTAATTTTGCCCGTGTCGAGCATCCGGCCAAGCACCACGTTACGGCGATCAAACGACCGCTCGGGGGAGCGGATCGGGTTAAGCAGGGACGGCGCCTTGGGCAGCCCGGCGATGATGGCAATTTCATCAAGGCTTAGCTGATCGACGGTCTTGCCGAAGTAAACCTGAGCCGCAGCCCCAACACCATAGGCGCGGTAGCCAAGCGGGATCTTGTTCAGATAGAGCTCGAGGATCTCATCTTTCGATAGATTCTGCTCGATACGCCAAGCCAAAAAGACCTCTTTGACCTTACGGATGATGGTCTTCTCGTTGGTCAGGAAGAAGTTACGCGCCACCTGTTGGGTGATGGTACTGGCACCCTGACTGGCATGACCTGAGGCGGCAACCGCAATGGCAGCTCGCAAAATACCGATGGGGTCGATCCCCGGGTGCTCATAGAAACGGGCATCTTCGGTGGAGAGCACCGCATCGATCATCGGCTGGGGAATCTCGCTGAGTTTTAGCGGGATGCGACGAACTTCGCCGTATTGGGCCATCAGTTCGCCATCGCGGCTATAAACCCGCATCGGGGTGGCGAGTTGCACATCCTTCAGGGAGCTGACATCAGGCAGCTGGGGTTTGATGTAGAAGTAGATACCGAGCAGCCCGGCAGCACCGAGTGCTACACAAAGCAACCCGGCGAACATCAGGCGCATAAGCCATTTCAGCATGGGGAGATTACCGGTCGTATTAAATTTGGCCAACGGGGGCAGAGTATAGCTTTTTTAAAGGGGGGAAATCGACGCTTTTCCCCTGCATGGTCCAGATGGTATCGGGATGCTTTTGTGATATCAGCCCCCTTTGTGATGGCTCATTACCCCGCTGCCTGTCTAATCCGCGATTCCTGTCTTAGACTGAAAAATCAATAGATAAGGATATCAACAGTCATGCTGGGACTCTTTCGTGAGAGGGCCTTGCTTGGACTGGTCGGGGTCGATTTCGGGACGCACACCCTCAAGGCAGTAACCCTGGCGGGGCGAGCAGGCAAATTTGCCATCGAGAGCGCGGTGGAAGTAGCAACCCCCAAAGGGGCGCTGGTCGAGCATCAGTTGCAAGACATCGAGCGGGTCGGTGGTGCACTCAAGTCGCTGCGCAGTTTGCTGCGCCACTCTGGTTCGCTGGCGGCCACCGCTGTCAGTGGCTCGCACGTTTTTAGCCGGGTTTTGCAGCTCGAGCGCGAGCTTGACGGGAGCGATCTGGGCACCCGGGTTCAGCTTGAGGCCGAGCAGCTTATCCCGTTTCCTCTCGATGAGGTGAGCATTGACTATGAGGTGCTGGGTCCGAGTCCCAACGATCCGGCGCGCCATGAAGTGCTGCTCAGCGCCGCACGCACCGAGAGTATCAATGGCCGGGTGATGGCATTGGCCGAAGCTGGTTGGCAAACCCGTGTCGTCGATGTGGCGACTCATGCACTGGGGCGCGCCGTGCTGGCCTGCTACCCGGAGTTGGCGGCAGAAGGCAAGGTGGTCGCACTGCTGGATGTGGGGGCGACCACGCTCAGCTTTGCCGCCATGGTGCGCGGCGAGGTGATCTACTCCCGCCTGCAAAACTTTGGTGGCGACAACTATACCCAGTCGATTGCAACTTTTTATAACTTGCCCCTCGACGAGGCCGAGCAGGCCAAGCTGCGCTACAACCTGCCGGATCACCACGAGCAGGATGTTACCGGCCCCCACGTCAACGCCTTGCTGCAACATATCCGCCGCAATAGTCAGCTGTTTTGCAGCGCCTCGAGTTTTCGCGAGTTGGGCACGCTGGTGCTCTGTGGTGGTGGCAGCCTGATGCCGGAACTACCCGCCATGCTCACGGCTGAACTGGGCATTGAGGTGCTGCATCCCGACCCGTTTGCCCTGTTTGCCGGTGAGTCGCTGCCATTGGCCGGTCAGGGGCCCCGATTCATGACCGCCTTCGGGTTGGCCCTACGGAGCTTTATCCCATGTCCGCGATAAACCTGCTGCCCTGGCGCCAGCAGGTGGCTGCCAGACAAAAACGGGAATTTGCTCTGCTAATGGCCGGTTGCCTGCTGCTGACATCAGGCGCCGTGCTGGCCGGCAACATGCTGGTGAATGAGTTAATTGCCCGTCAGCAAGTCCGTAACCAGCGCCTGCAGCAGGAGATCCAGACTCTGGATGGACAGCTTGCCGACATTGCCCGCATTCGCGAAGCCAAGACGGCGCTGCTGGCGCGGATGAACCTGATCGATGAGCTGCAGCGGCGGCGCAATCTGCCTGTGCGTATTTTCAGCGAGCTGCCACATCTGGTGCCGAACGGTGTCTATCTTGGCCAATTACAGCTACAAGGGGCGCGCACGGACATCACCGGCAAGACCGAGGCCTACGGCCGGGTGGCGGACATGCTGCGGCAAATCGATGGCACCGGCTGGCTCGGGCAATCGCGCATCAGCACCATCTTTGCCAGCGACCGGGCGCCGGTGGCGCTCAGCCAATTTTCCGTTCAATTCCAAGTTCTTGGGCAGCTAAAGAGCGGAGGTCATCATGAACCTGCAGCAGCTCAATGAACTCGATTTTAGCGAAGTGGGCAGCTGGCCAAGGTCAGCCAAGGTGCTGTTGCTCCTGGTGTTGTGTCTGCTGCTTGCAGGCGGTCTCTACTATCTGCTGGTGGCTGATTCACTGGGGCAATTGAGTAAAGCCGAGGCTCAGGAGCGTGAGCTGCGCGCCCAGCTTGAGGGGAAGGCGCGGCTGGCGGCAAGTCTCCCGGCTTATCGGGCGCAGATGAATGAGTTGGCTAGGCGAGTTGACACCCAGCTACGGCAACTGCCTAACACCAGCGAGGTGGCAGGGCTGCTCGATGACATCAGCTTTATCGCCGCCAACAGCGGGCTGGCGCTGCACCGCATCAACTGGGAGCCTGAGGTGGAGCATGAGTTTTCAACCGAACTGCCCATGCGTATCGAGGTTGCGGGCAGTTATCACCAACTGGGGCAGTTCACCGCGGCGCTGGCTGCCCTGCCGCGCATTGTCATTCTCGAGAATTTCACGCTGGCGGTGGGCAAAGAGAGTGAGCAGCTCACCATGAACATGCTGGCCAAGACCTATCGCTACAACGGTCAGGATGCCAAGAAAAAACGTCCGGAGAAGAAGCCATGAGACGCACATGGCTGCTCTGCCTGCTGCTGACCGGCTGTCAGCAGAGTGACGATCTTGACCGCTATCTGGCAGAGGTCAGGGCCAGACCTGCTGCCCCCATCGAACCCTTGCCGGTCGCCACCTCGTTCGAGCCGCTGCCCTATACCGCACAGCGCGAACGCAGCCCGTTTATTGAACCCAAACCGGAGCAGCGTAGCAGTGAGCAAGGCAAGCCGGAATGTCAGCAGCGCGCGGCGGATGGCCCCAGACAACCGCTGGAGCAGTACGCCCTGGAGAACTTGGTGATGACGGGATCGCTGGCCCGCAGCGGGGAGCTATGGGCTCTGATTGGTACGCCCGACGGCCGGGTGGTCAAGGTCGGGAAGGGGCAGAAACTGGGGCTGCATCATGGGGTGATCACGGCGATTACAGCAAATTCAGTGGCGCTGGAAGAGACGGTCCCTGATGGCAAGGGATGCTGGGTATCGCGACAGACACAGCTGGTCATGACGACCGGCGATAAACAATCTTGAGGCTGGGAGCATCATGAACACAGGGACGATCCGGTGCGTAAAGTGGGCGGTCATCTTGCTGCTGGTGTGCCAGAGCGCGTGGGCTGCCCCCCTGCTACAGGCGCTACGGGTGACGCCAGTGGGCGGCGATCATCTGGTTCTGGCGCTTGATTTCAATGAAGCCGTGAATGAGGTGCGTGACCTGCGCGAAGGCGGAGGTCGTCAGCTTAGAGTGCATCTGGCTGGCGCCGATGGTCGTTTGGAGCAAAATCCCTTGCCGGTGAATCGCGCGGGTGTCGAAAAGGTGCAGGTGGTCAAGGTCTCCGGCGGGCTGGATGTGCTGGTGGCGCTGGATGCGACGGTGACCCATCAGGTGATGAAGCAGGGGAAGACTATCGATATCGTGCTGGGCAGCGCGGCTCCGTCGCAGGCTGGCGCAGACAAGCCAGTGCTCAACAGCGTGCGCAGTCTCGATTTTCGCCGTGGCAAGGAGGGGCAGGGGGAGTTTCTGGTTCAGCTCAACAGCACCGCCGCCGCGCTCGATGTGAAAAGTAGCGGACAGACACTGCGGGTTCGTCTGCACCGCACCAGCCTGCCGCAGGAGTGGCTGAGCGTACTCAATGTGCGCGATTTTGCGACGCCGGTGACCCGTATCGAAGCGTCACGGCAGGGAGAGGATGCCCTGTTTGAACTCGCCATTGACGGTCGTTTTGATTATCGCTACGACCAGTCGGGAACGATGCTGGTGGTTCAGGTGGCGCGCAAGCAAGCCGATGCATCCAGCCCCCACTATGGCGGCAAGCCGATTTCCCTGAATTTTCAGAATGTGCCGGTGCGCACCGTGCTGCAGATTATCGCCGATTTTAACCACTTCAATCTGGTCACTACCGACTCGGTGACCGGCAATATCACGCTGCGTCTGGATGGGGTGCCGTGGGAGCAGGCGCTGGATGTGATCCTCAAGGTCAAGGGGCTCGATCGCCGGCTCGATGGCAACATCCTCTTGGTGGCGCCGGCCGAAGAGCTGGCCGCCCGTGAGAAGCAGCAACTGGAGAGTCGTCATCAGGTGGCCGAGCTGGCGCCCTTGGTGACTGAATACCTGCAGGTCAATTATGCCAAGGCAAGCGAAGTGGCGGCCCTGCTCGCTTCTGAAAAAACCTCGCTGCTCTCCAAGCGCGGGGCGGTCAGTCTGGATGAGCGTACCAACATTCTGGTTATCAAGGACACCAGCGAGGTGATCGATAACGTCAAACGGATGCTGAGCCTGCTCGATATTCCGGTGCGGCAGGTGGTGATCGAGGCGCGCATGGTCACTATCGATGACGGTTATGACGAGGCGCTGGGGGTGCGCTGGGGGGTGACCAAGAATGACGGCCACGGCAATAGCACCTCGGGCACCATTGAGGGCAATGATGCCAGTGGTAATAACGATGGTGCGACGACGGCGCGCGGTGATGTGTCCAATCGTCTTAACGTCAATCTGCCGGTGGCCAACGCGGCCGGCTCGTTGGCCTTTCAAGTGGCCAGACTGGCTGATGGTACTCTGCTTGACCTGGAGCTCTCCGCACTGGAAAAAGAGAGCAAGGCCGAGATTATCGCCAGCCCCAGAGTGACCACCGCCAACCAGAAGCCGGCCATGATTGAGCAGGGGACTGAAATCCCCTATGTGGAGTCATCATCCAGCGGCGCTACCTCGGTCACGTTTAAAAAAGCGGTGCTCAGTCTCAAAGTGACGCCACAAATTACGCCGGATAACCGGGTGATCCTGGATTTGACCGTGACCCAGGATACCAAGGGGGAAACCGTCCCGACCGGAACCGGGGATGCGGTCTCGATCAACGCCCAATCCATTACCACCCAGGTGCTGGTGGATAACGGCGAAACCTTGGTGCTGGGCGGTATTTACCAGCAGACGGTGAAGAGTGATGTGAGCAAAGTGCCGCTGCTCGGCGACATCCCCGGGCTCGGGATTTTGTTTCGTAAAACCGTCAGTGAAAACAAAAAACGTGAGCTGCTGATCTTCGTCACACCCCGCATTGTGACAGACGTTCTATGACCTACTAACAGGGAGGCCCGGCCGGTTATGCGGCAGGGCTTCTGTCTCTGCGGTTGCCAGCCCCTGTGTCAACTGAGATAATCCCCCGTCTGATCCATCGTAAGATGAGGTTCATTGGTGTCCCTGAGGCCTCCTGCCCAGGGTCTTACTGTATGTAATGACTAACGAAAGAACATGGCTGAAAAACGCAATATTTTCCTGGTAGGTCCCATGGGTGCGGGCAAGAGCACCATCGGCAGACATCTGGCTGAGCAGCTCCATATGGAGTTTTACGACTCCGATCAGGAAATCGAGCGCCGCAGCGGAGCCGACATCGGCTGGGTGTTTGATGTTGAAGGGGAAGAGGGATTCCGTATCCGCGAAGAGCGCATGATAGGAGAACTCTCTGAAATGCAGGGTATCGTGCTGGCAACTGGTGGTGGAGCCATCAAGAGCCGCGAAACCCGTAACCGTCTGTCGGCCCGTGGCATCGTGGTCTATCTCGAGACCACTATCGAAAAACAGCTGGCCCGTACTCAACGCGATAAGCGTCGTCCGCTGCTGCAGACCGATGATCCGCGCTCTGTGCTGGAGCGTCTGGCCGAAGAACGCAATCCGCTCTATCAAGAGGTGGCCGATTTTGTGGTCCACACCGATGAACAGAGCGCCAAACTGGTGGCGAACCAGATCGTCAAACTGATCGGTATGTAATCCGGGGAGTACCATGGAAAGGTTGGTCGTTGAATTGGGTGAGCGCTCCTATCCCATCGTGATCGGGGCAGGGCTGCTGCGTCAGCCTGAGCTGTATCGTGAGGTGATTCGGGGCAAGCGGGTGATGGTGGTGACCAACGAAACGGTGGCGCCGCTCTATCTCGAGACTGTGCTGGCCCAGCTTGGCGACTATCGGGTGGATACGCTGGTGCTGCCCGACGGCGAGGCGCACAAAAACCTGGAAACCTTTGAACGGGTGATGAGTGCACTACTCGACGGCAACCATGGTCGTGATACGACCCTGATTGCGCTCGGTGGTGGTGTGATCGGTGATCTGGTGGGATTCGCTGCGGCCTGTTATCAGCGCGGCGTGCCTTTTGTGCAGATCCCGACCACTCTGCTTTCCCAGGTTGACTCGTCGGTCGGCGGCAAAACGGCCGTTAACCATCCGCTTGGCAAGAACATGATCGGGGCCTTCTACCAGCCCAAGTCGGTCATTATCGATACCGATTGTCTTGCCACGCTGCCCGAGCGTGAATTTGCGGCCGGTATGGCCGAAGTGATCAAATACGGCATCATCTGGGATTACGCCTTCTTTACCTGGCTTGAAGACAATATGACAGCCCTGCAGCGACTCGATGGTGAGGCCCTGACCCACGCCATTATGCGCTGCTGTTCCATCAAGGCCGATGTGGTCGCCCAGGATGAGACCGAGAACGGGGTGCGAGCCCTGCTCAATCTCGGTCACACCTTTGGCCACGCCATTGAAGCTGAGATGGGCTATGGCAACTGGCTGCACGGTGAGGCGGTGGCCGCCGGCACCATGCAGGCAGCTGACACGGCGGTGCTGTGCGGCATGATGAGCGAGAGCGAGCGTGACCGTATTCGCCAGCTGCTGCTGGCGGCCCATCTGCCGGTGCATGCACCGCAGGAGATGGATTTTGACGCCTTTATCCGCCACATGCGGCGTGACAAAAAGGTGCTGGAAGGACGCCTGCGGCTGGTTCTGCCGCGTGGTATCGGGGCGGCCGAGGTGACCTCTGCGGTGACCGAGGCGCAGTTGTCCCAGATCATCGAGCGTGGTCGTGCCTGACATGAAACAGTTGCAGCTGCCGAGCCAGCGCCAGCTGGTGGAGCGGCTGCTCCACCTCATCGAATTCAATCACCCCTTTGCCCTGTTGGCCGGTTCAGCAGGCTCGGGGCGTTCTATGTTGCTGGAGCTGCTCAATGAGCGCATCCCCGAGCAACTACGCACGGTTTCACTGATTGCCAATGGGGCAATGAAGATGGAACAGGTGCGCGAATACCTGCTGCGCCAGATGGTGCCCCAACCCCTGTTCAACGCTGCCGATTCGCTCGCTGACAGCTTTCTGCGTATGGCCGAAGGCAAGCGGCTGCAACTGGCGATCCTCATCGATAACCTCGATGCACTGCCACGCGAGCTGTTAGGTGAGCTGTGGGAGCTGATGCTGGCCAATGATCGCCTGCCCCAGCCGCACAAGCTGTCCGTGGTGGTCACCTGCCAGGAGAGTTGGTGCCAGCAGCAGATGGGCGCACTCAAGGGGCGAGCGATGCCGCCCTTGATGGTGGAGATTGCCCCCCTGTCGCCGCCCGAACAGAAGATTTTTCTCTACGAGAAGGGCAATCAGCTCAAGGTGCCCTCCTTGCTGTTAACCAAGGAGAAGGTGGTCGAGATCCTGGCAAAAGCCAAAGGGCACCCGGCCACTATCATGATGTCTCTGGAGGATTTGATGACAGACCGACGCCCGCGTAAACGTCCCGAGGCTTTCCCGATCCGCAAAGCGGCCATTATTCTGGCTGCCGTGGCGCTGGGCCTGCTTGGCTTGACCTATTTGGTCCCCTCTTTCATGGGGGATAACAAACCGGCCGACGCCCAGGTTGAGCATCCAGGCGGCACCTTGCCTCCGCCTATCACCGATTCGACTCTGGCAACCGATAGCTCGGCAGTCTCGGGCGCTGCGTCCGGCAGTGCTGCTAGCCAGCCAGCCAACAGCAACGGGGTGGCGCAGGATTGGAAGAGCGATCAATCCACGCTGCCTAATCAGGTTTCCGATCAGACCGTCACTACCCAGAGCCAGAATTACGAAGGCCGCCGCGTGGTCATCGCCGACGAAGTGGTGGAAAAACTGATGACCAAGCCGCCGGTCAGTGGCGCCCTGCCCACTGACGTGGAAAAGGCGGTGGTCCCGGGCAAGGAAGTGGTTACTATCCCCGAACCTGCGGCGGCTGTGCCCAAGCCGGCGACAACGGCCCCGGCGCCGAGGACCAGCGTGGTTGCGGCTCCGGCCGCCTCCGGCGCCTTGACGCTGACCCCCAAGGCCACCCTCAATGCCAAGAGCAGCAGTCACTTCACCGTGCAACTGATGGGTGCCAGCAATCTGGCCGCTGTCGAGAGTTTTGTCTCTACCCACAATTTGGCTGGCAAGGTGTGGGTGTACCAGACCCAGTTCCGTGGCAATCCGTGGTACGTGGTGATCGATGGCGATCACGGCTCCCTGGCTAAGGCCCGCTCGGCGATTCAGGCTCTGCCGCCGGCGCTGCTCAAAGAGCAGCCCTGGCCCAAGTCATTTGCCCAGGTGAAGAAAGAACTGAAGAAATAGCCAAGCAAAGGGGGTAAACTCCGCCCCCTTTTCGAGCCTCATCGCACACTGGACTCTCATGAAAAAAACACGCGCCTTCCTGAAGTGGGCGGGGGGAAAGTTCTCCCTGATCGAAGAGATTTCCGAGCGCCTGCCACCGGGGCGCGTGTTGCTTGAGCCTTTTGTCGGAGCGGGATCGGTGTTTCTCAACACCGATTATGAGGAGTACGTGCTCAATGACATCAATCCGCATCTCATCGATTTCTACAACCACCTCAAGCAGAGTCCGGATCGGCTGATTGCCGAGGCGCGGCGCTGGTTTGAGAGCGAGCACAACAACAAGGCGGCCTACTACCGTCTGCGTACCCAGTTTAATGGCTGCACTGACAGTTTTGAGCGCTCCCAGCTGTTTCTCTATTTGAACCGGCACGGCTTCAATGGTCTGTGCCGCTACAACAAAAAGGGCGGCTTCAACGTCCCCTTTGGCTCGTACAAAAAGCCCTACTTCCCGGAAAAAGAGCTGTGGCAGTTTGCCGAGAAGGCGCAGCGAGCCACCTTCATCTGCGAAAACTACGCCGATGCCATGGCCCGCGCCGAGAGCGACTGGGTGGTCTATTGCGATCCTCCCTACGCCCCGCTCTCAACCACGGCCAGCTTCACCACCTATGCCGCTGGCGGCTTTACGCTGGACGATCAGGCGGTGCTGGCTCGTCTGGCGCGCCATACTGCCGCCGAGAAAGGGGTTCCGGTGCTGATCAGTAACCACGATATCGAGCTGACCCGCGAGCTCTATCGCGGTGCCCGCCTCGATGAGGTGCAGGTCAAACGCACCATCAGCCGTAACGGTGGTGGTCGCAACAAGGTGGCCGAGTTGCTGGCTCTCTATCCGCCCGGGATTTCCCCCGAGCAGGGCTGGTATCCGCAGGAGCCACAGGCGGATGTGATCACGCCGGTGTGATTCGGCCTCGTCTCGCTGTGGGGTTTGCGGTAAAATTGCGCCGTTTTTTCGCCTAGCAGCCAATGGATGATGCCGATGAACGACTTTCTGATCGCCCCCTCTATCCTCTCCGCCGATCTCGCCCGTCTGGGTGAGGATGTGGCCAAGGTGCTGGCCGCCGGGGCCGATGTGGTGCACTTCGATGTGATGGACAACCACTACGTCCCCAATCTGACCTTTGGTCCCATGGTTTGCCAGGCGCTGCGCGACTACGGCATCAAGGCCATGATTGATGTGCACCTGATGGTGAAGCCGGTGGATCGCATTATTCCCGATTTTGCCAAGGCCGGTGCCTCGCTCATCACCTTCCACCCAGAAGCCTCTGACCACGTAGACCGCTCCCTGGCCCTTATCAAGGAGCAGGGTTGCCAGGCTGGTCTGGTGCTCAATCCCGCCACCCCGCTGACCTGCCTTGAGTATGTGATGGACAAGCTGGACGTGATCCTGCTGATGTCGGTCAACCCGGGCTTTGGTGGTCAGAGCTTTATTCCGGGCACCCTTGCCAAGCTGCGTCAGGTGCGCGAATTGGTCGAGCGCAGTGGTCGCAACATCCGCATCGAGATCGATGGCGGTGTGAAGGTCGATAACATCCGTGAAATTGCCGAAGCCGGTGCCGACATGTTTGTGGCTGGCTCGGCTATTTTCGGCAAGCCCGATTACAAGGCGGTGATCGACCAGATGCGCGCGGAGCTGGCCCATGTCCGTCGCTGAACGTCCCTTTGATCTGGTGCTGTTCGATCTCGATGGCACCCTGATCGACAGTGCGCCACAACTGGCCTTGGCGGTGAATCGTATGCTGGCCGATTGCGGTTTTGCCACCGCCCCGGAAGCCACGGTGCGCACCTGGGTTGGCAATGGTGCCGACAAGCTGGTCAAGCGTGCACTGGCCCATGCCGGTGCCGACGAGGCGCTGTTTGCCACGGCGCGCCCCCTGTTTGGCGATCACTATCAGGCTTGTCTGCTCGACGGTCTTGAGATGTATGCCGGCGTGGCTGCCACCTTGCAGCGCCTGCACGTAGCCGGCTATCAGCTGGCTATCGTCACCAACAAGCCAAGCGATTATGTGGCGCCGATCCTCGACGCGCTGGGGATCAGCTCGCTCTTCTCGCTCTGGCTCGGTGGCAACAGCCTGCCACAGAAAAAGCCGGATCCGGCCCCCTTGCTGCACGCCTGCCACGAGCTAGCCATCCCGGTATCGCGCACCCTGATGGTGGGCGATTCGGAAAACGACGTGCTGGCTGCCCGCGCTGCCGCAATGCCGGTGGTGGCGCTGACTTACGGTTACAACTACGGGCGCGATATCGCCGATTCGCACCCTGACTGGTTATTTGATCACTTCTGCGGGCTGGATTCGATTCTGCCCTGATAAGGATTTTCGCAATGGCTAAACCAATTGTTTTGAGTGGCGCACAGCCCTCCGGCCAACTGACCATCGGCAACTACATGGGTGCCCTGCGTCAGTGGGTCAACATGCAGAACGATTACGACTGCCTCTACTGCATCGTCGACATGCATGCTATTACCGTGCGTCAGGATGCCCAGGCTCTGCGCAAGGCCTGTCTGGATGCGGCTGCGCTCTATATGGCCGTTGGCATCGACCCGTCCAAGAGTACCGTCTTTATCCAGTCGCACGTGCCGCAGCACGCCGAGCTTGGCTGGGTGCTCAACTGCTATACCCAGATGGGCGAGCTGTCGCGCATGACCCAGTTCAAGGACAAGTCGGCCCGCTACGAGAACAACGTCAACGTCGGTCTGTTTGGTTATCCGGTGCTGATGGCCGCTGACATCCTGCTGTATCAGGCTAACCAAGTGCCGGTCGGTAATGACCAGAAGCAGCACCTCGAGCTGACCCGTGACGTCGCCTACCGCTTCAACAGCCTGTATGGCGATGTGTTCACCATGCCGGAGCCTTTCATTCCGCCGGAAGGGGCGCGGGTGATGAGCCTGCAGGATCCGACCAAGAAGATGTCCAAGTCCGATGACAACGAGGCCAATTTTATCGGTCTGCTGGAAGATCCCAAGCAGGTTGCCAAGAAGATCAAGCGCGCGGTGACGGATTCTGACAATCCGCCGGTCGTGCGTTTTGATGTGGACAACAAGCCGGGTGTCTCTAACTTGCTCACCCTGATGTCGGGCGCGACCGATCGCTCCATCCCCGAACTGGTCGAACATTTTGATGGCAAAATGTACGGCCATCTCAAGGGCGAGTGCGCCGATGCCGTGGTGGCGCTGCTTGAGCCAATTCAGGCCCGCTTCCACGAACTGCGTCAGGATGAGCCGCTGCTGCAGTCAATTTTGGCTGACGGAGCACAAAAGGCGCGTGAAAGAGCTGAAAAAACCCTTGCCAGCGTATATGATGTGATCGGCTTCGTTCCTCGAGCCTGACATACTGGGAAGGTGTAGTAGAAGAGAGCCGGGTTCGTGACCTGGCTTTCTTTGTTTTAGCCACCCACAATTAATTCAGCCACAAGGTACCATCCCTTGTCGTCGTATGGTTCACAATCTGTCGAGATCGCATGACTGCCCAATCCGAAGTACCCATGACTGAGCTGGAAGACAAAGGTCACTGGCTGCGTAAATTTCGTAAAGCGAAAAACGCCAACACCCTGCAACTGATGGTCTCCAATGCCATCGATCGCCATCACCAAGAGACCTCCGTTGCCGCCGCCATCTATCTGGCCGAATGCCAACGCGAGCGCGAACTGGAACAAGGTCGCCTGCTCGATCGCTGATGCTGCTGCTGATCGATAACTACGACTCCTTCACCTGGAACCTGGTGCAATATTTTGGCGCGCTGGGCGAGCAGGTGGAGGTGCGACGTAATGATGCCATTAGCCTGACTGACATTGAGGCCATGGCGCCGGATCATCTGGTGATCTCTCCCGGCCCCTGTACACCTAATGAGGCTGGGATATCGCTCGCTGCCATCCGTCATTTTGCCGGGCGTCTGCCCATTCTCGGCGTTTGTCTTGGCCATCAGGCGCTGGCGCAGGTGTTTGGCGCGCGGGTAGTGCGGGCGCGCCAAGTGATGCACGGCAAAACCTCGCTGATTGGCCACGATGGCCGTGGCGTGTTTGGCGGCCTCTGTAATCCACTCACCGTCACCCGTTATCACTCCCTGATTGTCGAGCGTGACAGCTTGCCCGATTGCTTCGAGATCACCGCTTGGAGTCTGGATGAATCAGGGGCGCCAGACGAGATCATGGGGCTGCGCCACACGCATCTCGATATCGAAGGCGTTCAGTTCCATCCGGAGAGCATCATGAGCCAGCAGGGTCATGAACTGCTGGCCAATTTCCTGCAAAAACGCTGATTTTTGTGATTCCCCGCTCAATAAATCCCTCTTTTTTCGCCCTTTCTAACTGAAATTTTATTCATCTCTTCTCTGCGCCACATTTGGCGCTTGCCAAGATGGCATGCTCCGTTATGCAATGGGGCTGCCTAATTTCTCAGTGCTGGTCGAGTTTTGTTCGCCCTGAGTGGCTAGGTTGCAGACTTTTTTCTATTTATTTGTGATAATCCAGCCGTGTTTACACGGATTTAACTTTTCGGTGGTTGATTATCCTGATCGCCACCTGCAAGGAGTCAGCTATGTCAGAGCAAGTGACACGTGAACTGTTTGATGAAGTGATGGTCCCCAACTATGCGCCAGCCAAGGTGATTCCGGTGCGTGGTCAGGGCTCACGTGTCTGGGATCAGGAAGGCCGCGAGTTCGTCGATTTCGCCGGTGGGATTGCGGTCAGTGGCTTGGGTCACTGCCATCCGGCGCTGGTAGAGGCCCTCAAGACTCAGGGTGAAAAGCTCTGGCACCTCTCCAACGTCATGACCAACGAGCCGGCGCTGCGCCTGGCTAAAAAACTGGTCGATGCCACTTTCGCCGAGAAGGTGTTCTTCTGTAACTCCGGTGGTGAAGCTAACGAAGCGGCGTTCAAGCTGGCCCGCCGTTACGCCATCGACGAGTTCGGTGCGCACAAGACCCAGATCATCGCTTTTACCCAGGCGTTCCACGGTCGCACCTTCTTTACCGTGAGTGTCGGGGGACAGGCAAGTTACTCTGACGGTTTTGGTCCCAAGCCCGGTGACATCACCCACGTGCCTTACAACGATCTGGCTGCGCTCGAAGCCATTATCTCGGACAACACCTGCGCCGTGGTGATGGAGCCGCTGCAGGGCGAGGGCGGCATCATCAGCCCGACGCCTGAGTTTGCCCGTGGCGTGCGTGAGCTGTGCGACAAGCACAACGCCCTGTTGGTGTTTGATGAAGTGCAGTCCGGCATGGGGCGTACCGGCGAGCTGTATGCCTATATGGGACTTGGCGTGACGCCGGACATCCTGACCAGTGCCAAGGCGCTGGGCGGCGGCTTCCCCATCGGTGCCATGCTGACCACGACCAAAATTGCCGCCCATTTCAAGGTGGGCACGCACGGTTCGACCTATGGCGGCAACCCGCTGGCCTGCGCCGTGGCTGAAGCGGCACTCGACACCATCAATACCCCGGCGGTGCTTAATGGCGTCAAGCAACGGGAACAGTGGATGCGTGAAGGGCTCGAAGCTATTAACGCCAAATACCACTGCTTTAGCGAGATCCGTGGCAAGGGGATGCTGATTGGTGCCGTGCTCAACGAGCAGTATCAAGGCCGCTCCCGCGATTTTCTGACCGCCAGTGTCGATCAGGGTCTGCTGGCGCTGGTTGCCGGTGCCAGTGTGGTGCGTTTTGCCCCGTCACTGATTATTCCAGAGCAGGATATTCGCGAAGGGCTGGCCCGCTTTGAGAAGGCGGTTGCCCACGTCGTCGGAGCCTGATCCTGGTATGGGGCGGGGAGTCCATCCCGGCAGGAGCCGGGATCCCCGCCTGTCGTCCATAAAGGGAGTTATCTCATGTTGGTTATCCGCCCCATAGAACAGAAGGATTTTGCCGGACTGAAGACCTGTGCCATCGAATCCGGCACTGGCATGACCTCGCTGCCGGTCAATGATGAGCTGTTGCAGCGCAAGATTGACGCCTCCACGCAGACCTTCTCGGACAAGCCTGCCGGCAAGGGTGATTGCCTCTATTTCTTCGTGGCCGAAGATTTGGAAACCGGCCAGATGGTCGGGACCTGTGCCATCGATGCTGCTGTCGGACTCTCCCAGCCTTTCTACAACTACCACATCGGCAAGGTGGTGCACTCGTCGCCCAAGCTCGGCATCTATAACGTGGTCGAGACGCTGACGCTCTCCAATGATTACACCGGCAGCAGCGAGCTCTGTACCCTGTTTTTGCGCGAGTGTGCTCGTGAGGGGCAAAACGGTCGGCTGCTCTCCAAGCACCGCTTTCTGTTTATGGCCGAGCACCCCGAACTGTTTGATAACACCGTCTTTGCCGAGATGCGCGGTGTCTCGGACGAGCGTGGTCACAGCCCCTTTTACGAGTGGTTGCAGACTCACTTCTTCTCGCTCGATTTCCCGACCGTGGACTATCTGACCGGCATCGGCAAAAAACGCTTTATCGCCGAGCTGATGCCCAAATACCCCATCTATGTAAACTTGCTCTCCGATGCGGCGCGCGCTGTCATTGGCAAGACCCACGAAAAAACCCGCCCGGCGATCCGCATGCTGCAAAACGAAGGGTTCGTGAACCGCGGCTATGTGGACATCTTCGATGCTGGCCCGGCCGTGGAGTGCGAGTTGCACAACATACACAGCGTGCGCAACAGCCGCCGTTTGCGCGTGCAGGTAGGAGATCCTATCGGCGGACACCCCTTTCTTATCTGCAACACCCGTTTTGGTCAGTACCGAGCAGCCTATGGCACCATCGGCGTCAATGTGGATGCCCACGAAGCGATCCTGCCGGCCAAGCTGGCCGCCGCCCTCAAGGTGCAGGATGGCGATATGGTGCGGGTGGTCGAACTCGAACAATGATGTCGGGCAGGCGTTGCCTGCCCCAATCCGGAGACAATGGAATGCAAGTACAGCTGATGGATGGCCAGTGGCTGGCCGGTGAGGGTGCGGAGTTTGTCTCGGTCGATCCGGCCAAGGGACAGGTGATCTGGCGTGGACGCGCAGCCAGTGCCACTCAGGTTGATGCTGCTGTGCAGGCGGCGCGCCGGGCGTTTTATCTGTGGGCCGATCTGCCTCTGGCAGAGCGCATTGCCGTGGTGACCCGCTTCGCCGAGTTGCTCGGTGTGCACAAGGAGTCGCTGGCACTGACCATCGCCCGCGAAACCGGCAAGCCTCTGTGGGAGACCCGCACCGAAGTGGCGGCCATGCAGGGCAAGATTGCTATCTCGATCAAGGCACATAGCGAGCGCACCGGCACGGTGGAGAACCCGATGCCGGGGGCCAAGGCTTACGTGCGCCACAAGCCCCATGGCGTGGTGGCCGTGTTCGGCCCCTACAATTTCCCGGGCCACCTGCCTAACGGCCACATAGTCCCGGCCCTGATCGCTGGCAACACTGTGGTGTTCAAGCCTTCTGAGCTCACCCCCATGGTGGCCGAAGAGACGCTCAAGATCTGGCTGGAGGCAGGATTGCCAGCCGGCGTCATCAATCTGGTACAGGGTGAGGTTGAAACTGGAAAGGCGCTGGCAGGCCACCCGGGCATCGATGGACTGTTTTTCACCGGCTCGTCACGCACCGGTCACCTGCTGCATGAGCAGTTTGCCGGTCAGCCGGGTAAGATCCTGGCGCTCGAGATGGGTGGCAACAATCCGCTGATCGTCAAAGATGTGAGCGATATCGACGGCGCCGTGCACGCCATTATCCAGTCGGCCTTTGTGACCTCGGGCCAGCGCTGCACCTGCTCGCGTCGCCTGTTTATCGAACGCGGTAGCGTCGGGGATGCCCTGCTGGCGCGCCTGCGTGAGGTAGTGAGCCACATCAGTGTCGGCTTCTACGATGCGACCGTGCAGCCGTTTATGGGTGCCATGATCAGCGAAAAGGCAGCGCTCGGCATGGTAGAGGCGCAGGCGAAGCTCAAGGCGCTGGGTGGCGAAGTGCTGCTCGAACTCAAGCATCTGACGCCTGGCACCGGTTTTGTATCGCCCGGCATGATTGACGTCACTGCGGTGGCAGCCCTGCCGGACGAGGAGTATTTCGGCCCGCTGCTGCAGGTGATCCGCTTTGCTGATTTCGATGCGGCCATTGATCTTGCCAACGCCACTCGTTACGGCCTCTCGGCGGGGCTGCTCGGGGATAGTGAGGCGGACTGGCAGCACTTTTTCAAGCGCATTCGCGCCGGCATCGTCAACTGGAACAAGCCGCTGACTGGCGCTTCCAGCGCAGCTCCCTTTGGCGGGATCGGTGCTTCCGGGAATCACCGCGCCAGCGCCTATTACGCAGCCGATTATTGCGCCTACCCGGTTGCCTCGGTTGAGGAGAGCAAAGCCAGCATGCCAGAGCAGCTGTCGCCGGGATTGCGCTTCTGAACCTGCGAGCGGGGCTAGCCGCCCCGCCGTTACCCGACAAGCAAAGGAGTGAGCGATGAATAAGGATATCGAGACACTGTTTGGCCACCTATGGGATCAGTACATCCTGGTCACGCCAAGCGCGCCCAAGGTGCACGCACTGCTCGGTGGTGGCGAGCCCATCGTCAATGACCATGTGGCGTTTCGTACCTTTAACCTGCCGGGGCTGGGTCTGGACACGCTGGCGGCCCATTTTCTGGCACTGGGGTATGAGGAGAAAGGGCAGTATCAGTTCAAGGCTAAAAAACTCAACGCCAAGCACTTTGAGCATGCCGACCCCGATGCTCCCAAGGTGTTTATCAGCGAGCTGAACGTCGAGGAGCTCTCGGCGCCGGCGCAGGCCATCATTCACCAGCTGGTCGCTCAGGTGCCCGCCACTCTGGCTGACTCACCCGCCTTTCTCTATGGCGGTGCGCCCTGGCAGGTCGCTCATGGCGACTATCTGACTCTGCTGGCCGAGAGCGAATATGCAGCTTGGATGGCTGCGTGGGGTTATCGAGCCAACCATTTCACGGTCAGCATCAACCGGCTACGGGATTTTGCCACCATTGAGTCGGTCAATGCGGCGCTGAAGGCGGCCGGGTTTCGACTCAATGGGGTGGGCGGCGAGATCAAGGGCGATCCACAGGTGATGCTGGAGCAATCCTCCACCATGGCCGATCAGGCCGAGGTGATGTTCAGCGATGGCGTGCAGCGTATTCCCAGCTGTTTCTACGAGTTTGCTCTGCGCTATCCGCAACCAGACGGCACCCTGTATCCGGGCTTTGTCGAAGCCTCGGCTGACAAGATTTTCGAATCGACCAACGTCAAGGGATAAGGCTCTCGGCGGATGGTATGACATGAAGGGCGCCCCATACAGGGGCGCCTTGTTATGGTGGCAGCACTAGAAGAAGTAGCTCACCAGTAGCGTATGAAATTCGCCGCCCGGATTGGCGTCATACAGGTTGCTGTTGGACATGTGCTCGTACTGATAACCCACCAGCCAGCGGTCGGCAAAGCGATAGCCGACACCCAGACCGCTGGTAAACTGAATATGTCCACCATAATCGAGATGATCATGATTGTGGCTAAAGCGGTATTTGCTGAGCCAGATCGCATCGAGTGGAATCCATACCCGCCAGTTTTCCCACTGACAGTAAGCACTCCCGCCGCCACCGACCCGGATTGCGCGGTCGCTCTCCACCTCCATGGCGCCGGCGCGCAGCCCGAGCGCCAATCCGCAGGGGGAATCCCCCCATTGCCAGACTGACTGTTGCCACCTGATATCGACGGTCTGGCTATCAAAGCCGCTGTGTTTGAACTCTTGTCCAAGTCGCAGCGTCATCGCACTCTCTTGCGCCTGTACCTGGCTTCCTGCCATAAGCAGCATAAAGGCCGTAACAACTCCCTTGTTATGCATAAATCCCCCAATCCACGGTAAGCGTTTAATGTGATGCGTGGTGCGTACTTTATGCATAGTCAAACGACTCTTTGCTTGTCAAAGGAGGTCACTGGGAAAGTTACGATTTGAGAGCTGACTTGCAGAATAAAATCATACGGTTAAAGAGACGATAGGGTAGGACAGTCGTGGTCAGATGAGCCGATAGTGACGGGGCGGGAGGCGAGAGTGCCGAGTGCGACCCCAGCTGCTTGATTTGCATTGAGACAACATAATCTTTACCCAATCCTGACAATGGCGCTGAGCACCTTTGGGTAACATGCAGAGACTTGGCTTTATCAGGCCCGCGGATCTGTTTGCGCGTCGTCCCATCCGGCGCAAGGAGCATTTGATGAAATTCGTTTTTCCCATGTTGTTTGCGGTGATGGCCTTCACGGCTGGTGCTGCAGAAAGTGGTATGCCACCAGGGCCGCACGAGATGCCGGCTGCGATGAAAGCGGCCTTTGATATCTGCAAGAAGAGCGGTCGCCCCGGTGATAGCAAGTTTGAAGCCTGTATGGCCAGCAAGGGATTCAAACGCCCGGATGGTCCGCGCCCCCCGGCCGATGAAAACGGCCCGAGCGCAGGTATCTCCCCGGAATAATGACTCCACTTATCGCGGGACGGATTGGGACCTTTCCCCATTTGCACGGCAGCCGTTGGCTCTGGTGCAAACTCGGTCCGTATCCCGCACTCTCTTAATCTGGCATTCTCCCGGTGTGGCTAGCGGGCTTGCACTGTTCCCTGCACTGCCAGCAGTGCCTTGAGGCCCGCCGCTTCTGCGGCCTGCATACCAGCCTCGGTATCTTCAATCACCAGACAGCGCCCGGCGGGTAGAGCCAGCAGCTCTAGCACCCGCAGGAAGATATCCGGCGCTGGTTTGGGCCGGGCAACCTCATCACCACAAACCACCACATCGAAATAAGCCGCCAGTCCGTTGTGCTGCAAGATAGCCTCTACCTGCCGGCGCGGCGAGCCGGTGCCTATCGCCAGCTTGCGCTGACCGTGATGGGTCTTAAGCAGTGTCAGCATGGTCGCAAAAGGGTGAATTTCGGCGATTCGCTCTTCATAAATCGCCACTTTACGCCGGGTAAAGGCGGTTATGTCGAGTGTCAGCGACGCTTGCCCGGCCACCTGCTGCAAAAATTCCCGGGTCGGTATCTCGATATTGGCCAGCCACTGCGCTGGCGAAATGGGCAACTGCCACTCGGCAGAGGCCTGCAAGCGGGCGGCGTGGTGCAAGGGGAGGGAGTCGACCAGGGTTCCATCCAGATCGAAAATCAGGGCATCGTAATCTTCCAGCACGGCATCACCTCGGCGGTTGCGTCAGCTTGCTACCTTAACAGAAAGCCTGACGGTAACTGGCAGTTCGCCCACACTTTGAGCGGTTTTATGACCTTATTCCTTATGTCGGATATAAAGAATGCTTTTTTATTCTTTGTTGTTAGGCACGCTGGCAAGTAGTCTGCAAAAAAACCTGTCCAAGGAAGATGTGAGCTATGTCTTTGAAGGGTCTCTCCCCCCTGTCGGATGAGCAGCAGAATCAGCTCTCCCAGGTACTCTCCGGTCTCAATACCCAGCAACTGGCCTGGGTAAGTGGCTATCTTTACGGTCTTTCCCAAACTGGCAGCCCCTTGGTGACTGCCGGTGCAACGCCAACCACGGTGGCCGCTAGCGGCTCTCTGACCATTCTCTACGGATCCCAAACCGGTAACGCCAAGGGGGCGGCCGACAGCTTGCGCAAATTGGCGCAAAGCAAGGGTATTGCCGTGACGCTGGCCTCCATGGCCGACTACAAACCCAAGCAGTTGAAGAAAGAAACTCATCTGTTGGTGGTAGTGAGCACTTACGGGGAGGGCGAGCCGCCCGAGCCCGCCGTCGATCTGCACGAGCAGCTGAAAAAGGGCAAGATTGGCAAACTTGACGGCCTGAAATATGCCGTGCTCGGACTTGGTGACAGCTCCTACGAATTTTTCTGCCAGACCGGTAAGGATTTCGATGACTTCCTCGCCAAGGCGGGCGCTGAGCGGGTGCATGAGAGTGCCTTGCTGGATGTTGACTACCAGTCTGCTGCGGCCAGCTGGGGCGAACAAGCCCTGAGCGCGCTGGCTGCCACCCTCAATGCCGGCGCAGCCGCCAGCGTTGCCGGTGCGGTGGCGCAGGCGGTCGGTCACAGTCAGTATCACAAAGAGAATCCCTTCCCGGCGCGTCTGTCGGTGGTTCAAAAGATCACTGGCCGCGACTCGGTCAAGGATATTCGCCATATCGAAATCAGTCTCGAAGAGTCCGGTATCACCTATCAGGCTGGCGATGCACTCGGTGTCTGGTTTGACAACGATGCGGCGCTGGTTGATGAGCTGTTGGCGCTGACCGGTCTCACCGGCAGCGAAGCCACGGCGCACGGTGAGCTGCGCGCGGCACTGACCCGTCATTTCGAGCTGACTCGCCTGCACGGTGGTTTTATCACCGGACTGGCCGAGATCTGTGATCATGCCGCACTCAAGGATCTGGCCGGTGACAAGGCGCAGGTCAATGCGCTGGTGGCCTCGGCTCAGGTGGTCGATGTGCTCAAGCGCTTCCCGACTCCGCTTAGCGCCGAGCAACTGACCGGTCTGCTGCGCCCACTCACGCCGCGTCTTTATTCGATTGCCTCGAGTCAGCACGAAGTAGAAGAGGAGGTGCATCTCACCGTCGGTGTGGTGCGCTATCCGCAACAAGATGGCACGGTGCGCAGTGGCGCCGCCTCCTCCTATTTGGCCGATCGGCTGGAAGAGGGCGCCGAGGTGCGCGTGTTTGTCGAACACAATGACAACTTCCGCCTGCCGGCTGACCCGGCCACCCCGGTCATCATGATTGGCCCCGGTACCGGTATTGCTCCGTTTCGCGCCTTTATGCAAGAGCGTGAGGCGCAAGCTGCGCCGGGCAAGAACTGGCTGGTCTTTGGCAACCCGAACTTCACCCAGGATTTCCTCTATCAGGTGGAGTGGCAGCGCTATGTGAAGAGTGGCTTGCTGTCGAAGATCTCTCTGGCGTTTAGCCGGGATCAGGCCGAAAAGATTTATGTGCAGGATCGCCTGCGCCAGGAAGGCGCCGAGCTCTTTGCCTGGCTGGAGCAGGGCGCTCATCTTTATGTCTGCGGTGATGCCAACCGCATGGCCAAGGATGTGCAGGAAGCCCTGCTGGATGTGATTGCCCAACACGGCCACAAGAGCCGTGAAGAAGCAGAAGAATATGTGAGCGAACTGCGTCGTGCCAAACGCTACCAGAGGGATGTCTACTGATGAGCAAGCAAACTGTTCCCGGCCCGGTGGAAGGGCCGCTCTCCGATAACGAGCGCCTCAAGCGCGAGAGCAACTTCCTGCGCGGCACCATAGAGCAGGATCTGCAAGATCCGCTGACCGGTGGCTTTAACGGTGACAACTTCCAGCTGATCCGTTTTCACGGCATGTACCAGCAGGACGACCGCGACATTCGCCCCGAGCGCACCGCGCAAAAACTCGAGCCGCTGCACAACGTCATGCTGCGGGCCCGTCTGCCCGGTGGCATCATCACCCCGGCCCAGTGGCTGGTAATCGACAAGTTTGCCGAAGAGAGCACCCTCTATGGCAGCATCCGCCTGACCACCCGTCAGACGTTCCAGTTCCACGGTGTGCTCAAGCGTGACATCAAGTCGATGCACCAACTGCTTAACAGCACTGGCATCGACTCCATCGCCACCGCAGGGGATGTGAACCGTAACGTCCTGTGCACCAGCAACCCGGTGGAATCGGCGCTGCATCAGGAAGCCTACGAGTGGGCCAAGAAGATCTCCGAGCATCTGCTGCCCAAGACCCGCGCTTATGTGGAGATTTGGCTGGACGGCGAGAAGCTCGGTCAGGATGAAGAGCCGATCCTCGGCTCCAACTATCTGCCGCGCAAGTTCAAGACCACAGTGGTGATCCCGCCGCACAACGACGTGGACATCCACGCCAACGATCTCAACTTCGTGGCCATTGCTGAGGGCGGCAAGCTGGTGGGCTTCAACGTGCTGGTCGGTGGCGGTCTGGCCATGACTCACGGCGACACCAGCACCTATCCGCGCAAGGCGAGCGACTTTGGCTTTATCCCGCTCTCCCATGTGCTGGAGGTGGCGGCAGCCGTGGTCACCACCCAGCGTGACTGGGGTAACCGGGTTAACCGCAAGAATGCCAAGACCAAGTATACCCTCGAGCGGGTTGGCGTTGAGGCCTTCAAGACCGAGGTGGAAAAGCGCGCCGGTATCGCGTTTGGTGAGGTGCGCCCCTACGAATTTACCAGCCGTGGTGATCGCTTTGGTTGGGTTGAAGGGGTGGATGGTAAACACCACCTGACCCTGTTTATTGAAAACGGTCGCCTGCTCGATTTCCCGGGCAAGCCGCTTAAAAGCGGTATGCGCGAGATTGCCAAGGTGCATCAGGGGGATTTTCGCCTGACCGCTAACCAGAACCTGATCATTGCCGGTGTACCGGCCGCCGACAAGGCGAAGATCGAGGCGCTGGCCCGTCAGCATGGTCTGCTTGACGATGGCGTGAGTGAGCAGCGCAAACAGTCGATGGCCTGTGTGGCACTGCCGACCTGCCCGCTGGCGATGGCCGAGGCGGAGCGCTTCCTGCCGGCATTCGTGACCGAGATGGAAGGGCTGCTGAGCCGCCACGGTATGGCTGATGATGCGATTATCTTTCGCGTCACCGGTTGCCCCAATGGTTGCGGTCGCGCCATGTTGGCCGAGGTCGGCCTGGTCGGTAAAGCTCCCGGCCGTTACAACCTGCATCTGGGTGGCAACCTGGAAGGAACCCGTATTCCGCGCATGTATCGGGAGAACATTACCGAAGCGCAGATCCTGGCCGAGCTCGATTCACTGATCGGTCGCTGGGCACTGGAGCGCGAAGCCGGGGAAGCGTTTGGTGATTTCGTGATTCGTGCCGGCATTGTGGCGCCGGTGATTGATTCTGCGAGGGATTTCTATGCTGCCTAATGTGCTCGCTAGCGGGCCGCTCGATCTGGATGCCCTGCTGCTGCTCTCTCGGGAGGAGCAAGCCGAGGCGCTGGCCCCCTATAACCGCGAACTGGAAAAACTGAGCGCGCCCGAGCGGGTGCGCTGGGCGCTGGCCAACCTGCCGGGGGGCCACATCCTCTCATCCAGCTTTGGTATTCAGGCCGCACTGATGCTGCATCTGGTCAGTCGTGAGCAGGCCGATATTCCGGTGGTGCTGACCGATACCGGTTATCTGTTTCCGGAAACCTATCGCTTTATCGATGAGTTGAGCGAGCGGCTCTCGCTCAACCTCAAGATCTATCGCGCCGAGCTGACACCGGCCTGGCAAGAGGCCCGTTTTGGCCGCCTGTGGGAGCAAGGGGTCGAGGGGATCACCCGCTACAACCAGATCAACAAGGTCGAGCCGATGGAGCGCGCCCAGCGTGAACTCAACGCGCGCACCTGGTTCTCGGGGCTGCGCCGCGAGCAATCCGGCAGCCGCCAGAACTTGCCGATCCTCGGGGTTCAGCGTGGCCGTTTCAAGTTCCTGCCGGTGATCGACTGGAGTAACAAGGACGTTCACTACTACCTCAAAGAGTTCGATCTGCCTTACCACCCACTGTGGGAGCAGGGCTATCTGTCGGTCGGGGACACTCACACCACCGTCAAGTGGGAGCCGGGCATGAGTGAGGAGCAGACCCGTTTCTTCGGTCTCAAGCGTGAATGTGGCCTGCACGAAGAGAGCGGCGAGCAGGACGGCTCCGGCATCTGATATTTTGTGTTATGAGTGACTGCGCCCGCTGATGCGGGCGTTGTTATTGGTGGTGAAGTTCTGACCTTGCTCACAAAAAAAGAAAAGAATGAAAAAATAGTGAAATGTTGTTTTGTTTTTTCTTTTTCGCCGTTTATCCTACTTCTCATTCAGGTTGCCAGCCCAGTCACATGGACTCGTGCTTGCAACCCATCCATCGGACTTCATTCCCTTTTTTGAAACGGACCAGCACCATGAAAATTGCACTCATCAACGAAAACAGCCAAGCCGCCAAGAACGAAGTGATCTTCAATGCGCTCAAGGCCGTTGCCGAGCCCATGGGCCATACCGTCTACAACTACGGCATGTACTCTCCGGAAGACAAGACCCAGCTGACCTACGTGATGAACGGTCTGCTGACTGCCATCCTGCTCAACAGCAAGGCGGCTGACTTCGTGGTCACCGGCTGTGGTACCGGCATGGGCGCCATGCTGGCGGCCAACTCCTTCCCGGGCGTGCAGTGTGGCCTGGTGATCGACCCGACCGACGCCTTCCTGTTTGGCCAGATCAACGACGGTAACGCTATCTCCATGCCATATGCCAAGGGTTTTGGCTGGGCGGCCGAGCTGAATCTGCAAGACGTGTATCGCAAGCTGTTTGAAGGTGAGCGTGGTCTGGGCTATCCGCGTGAGCGTGCTGCCATCATGGCCAAGAACCGCGGTATTCTCTCTCAGGTTAAAGAAGTGACCCATCAGGATATGCTGACCATCCTGAAGAACATCGATCAGGATCTGCTCAAGACCGCCATCTCTGGCGAGAAGTTCCAGGAATACTTCTTTGCCAACTGCCAAGACGCCGTCATTGCCGACTACCTGAAGACCGTGCTGGCTGCCTGATCAGTTTACAAGGTCAGCACGCTCCTCTCCTCCTGAGCTCCTGTGTTGACCTTGAGGCCCGCCGTTTGGCGGGCCTCGCCTTTTATAAGGTTTACAGTTTGCGCCCCAGCCGCTTCTCAATTTGACGCCGCTCCCACTCGGGGCCGAGTAGAGTGGGCAGTTTGAATAGCCGCACACCATGCAGCGCCAAGCCAATCCCCCATCCCAGCATCGGCCATTTGGCCCAGATATAGTCGGGATCACTCATCAGATTGATGACAAACAGTGCGCTGATGACCACGACATAGCTGAGTAGGTGGCCATAGAACCCCTTGAGATTTTGCACATACTCCATGGCCTCTTTCTCTTCCCGGGTCACGCCGAATGTCGTGTTGTCTTGCGGTTGTGTGGTGTCGTTCATGTCGCTATTCCCCTGCAGCTGGCTAAGTTCCACCTCGAAGACGGATGCCAGCGCCTTGAGAGACTCGAGCCCCGGGGTTTGCCCTCGCTCAATGCGCTGCACGGTTCGCACGCTCAACCCGCTCAAAGTGGCCAGTTGCTCCTGTGACCAACCGCGCTGCAATCTCAATTTCCTGACAATCATTCGAGGCTCCCTGGTGTGATATGACAGCGCCAGCCTAGGGGGAAAACGGGGGAAAGCGCGACGACACTGGCCCGACATTCCCCTGACATTCAATTTAAATCAATTAGTTATCGTTGGATTGGCCGTTCACCCAGATAGCGGGTCAGGCGCAGTAGATAACCGTCCGGATCTTGCACCAAAAACTCCTGCTGACCGTTTTCCACCTCGTCAGCGGCATACCAGCTTTCGGTTAATGGCCGAAACAGTGGCCAGTTGGCCGTTTGTAGCCGCTCCAGCTGGGGCTGAATGTCGGCAAATTCCATCTGCAGATTGATGCCACGGCCAAACGGAGCGATTAACTCGGCGGTTTGCCAACCACCTGCATGGGAGGCCTCCAGCATCAATTGCACCCCCTCGTGGTCGAGATAGGCAAAGGGGGGATTGCTGCGCGCAAAGCGCACCGAAAAGCCCAGCAGTTCGCAATAAAAGTGCAGCGAGCGCTCAAGGTCAGTGACCGTCAACTCGGGCACCATAGGGTTCCAGTTCATCATGAGTCCGTTGTAGCGAGGCTAAACGGTTAACCTCAGCGTTTGGCACCGATTCGTCAAGGTGTATGTCACGATTCGTTACTGATGAATTGGACAGATATCCGGTTTATGGACGATATTATGCATCGGTGATTAATTAATCATTGGCTCATTCATGGTGCACTCTAATCGTTCACGTCTCGACTATTTAATGATCCAGTTCTCACTGCTGATCGGGGTGATGATCGTGCTGATGACCCTGGTGGTGACGGCGATTAATTACCGAACCAGTGTCCGGCTCCACCTGGAGCGTTATCATCAGGTACTGGAGACGCTGGAAACGACTTACCTGCGTGAGCTGATCCGCGAGAGTGAATACCAACTCAATGTGCTGGTAGGCAGCTTGGACCGCTCGGCGCTGGAGCAGGGACAATCGGCCTACAGCCCTTTGTGGCAGGTGGTGCAGCGCATGGCACCGCGTGATCACTATATCTATTTCTATCACATGGATACGGGGCGACTGGATCGCTATCCAGAGTGGGAGATCCCGGAAGGTTACGATCCGACGACGCGTCCTTGGTATGCCTTGGCCCACACCACACCGGAAAGTCCTCACTGGATCGGCCCCTATCCCGAGTACAAATCGGGTGAGATGGTGCTGACATTAGGCCAGCGGTTGGTCAATGCATCGGGCCAGACCATTGGCATCATGATGGTCGACATGTCGTTGACCTTGCTGCAGGAGGCGCTGGACCGCTCACTGGGCGCGATGGATGCCATTTTGTTTTTGCGCGAGCGCAGCAGCGGCAATCTGCTCTCTATCAGCCAACCGGGTGGACTGCGTTCTGACCTTGTCCCCATGCTGCCGCATGACATGAATCTCTCGCTATTGAGCAAGGGGGCGCTCATGTTGCACCCACTCTCCTATGTCGATTGGGAGCTACCCCCCGCCAGCTCTATCAGTGGCTCTATCCGGAACTGTTTATCCTGTTGCCCCTGTTGGCCATGGTCGCTGCAGGATTTATCGGATTGCGCTCATTGCTGCGGGTGTTTCGCCATGAGCTGGACCTGGTTGAAGGACGCCTGAGTCAACTGGGCCACGAGCCTGACAAGGAGCATAAATCCGACCGTCTGTCGGCTTGGTTTGTAGACAAGAGTCTGATTGAACTGGAACAAATTGAGCGGGAATATCTGACTCATCGCAAGGCGTTGCGTCTGGACCCCTTGACCGGGATCTTCAACCGGCGCGCTTTTGATGATGATTTGGCGCTGCGCGCTGCCGCTGGGAAGGTCTACACCCTGGTGATGATCGACGTGGATCACTTCAAAGCGCTCAATGACAACTTCGGCCATCCGTTTGGCGATCTGGTGCTGCGCCGTATCGCGGACGTGCTGGTCTGCGTCTTCGGACTGGATCATGCCTACCGCATTGGTGGCGATGAGTTTGCCATTATCCTTGATGCGCCCCGTAGCGAGGTGGCTAACCGCTTGCAGCAGCTTGCAGTGCGTATGCAGCGGCAACTGTGGCGTGAAGGCGATTGTCAGGTCACGCTCAGCATGGGCGCCGCCACTGGAAGCGGTGCGGCTGCCCCCCTTATCAAGCAGGCCGACGCGGCGCTCTATCAGAGCAAACACGCCGGCCGCAATCGTTGGCAGTTTGCCTGACGGCTACTGCAACCCTTTCATCACTTCTGCCCCAATCGTGAAAGAGTGCTTGCGCGCCTCGTGATCGGTGATGGGAGCATTAAACATCAGCTCATCGGCGCGGGTTTCGGCCAGCAGGGCGCGGATGCCGTGTGCGATGTCGTCACGATTGCCGACCAGCGAGCGGGCGAGGGTGCGTTCCATCGCCAGCAATTCGTGGGCGCCATATCCTTCCAGATCATCGACCGGATGAGGCAGCTCACCGGCATCGCCGCGATGCAGACGCAGAAACTGCTGCTGTACCGAGGTAAACAGTCGGCGAGCGGTGGCACTGTCGTCAGCGGCAATCAGGTTGACGCACACCAACACATATGGCTTGGGCCAACGTGCCGAGGGGCGGTATTGGCTGCGATAGATCTCGATCGCCTGCAGCAACATGGCGGGCGCAAAGTGGGAGGCAAACCCGAACGGCAGCCCCATTGCAGCGGCGAGTTGAGCGCCATAGAGGCTGGATCCGAGCAGCCAGACCGGTACTTGCAGGTTGCGACCGGGCACGGCGCGCACCGGGCTATGTGACTCGCCAAAATAGCCGATGAGCTCGGCCACATCGGCAGGAAATTCATCGAGCGTGCTCTCCTGACGGCGGCGCAGGGCGCGCATGGTTACTTGGTCGCTGCCCGGCGCCCGGCCCAGCCCCAGATCGATGCGATCGCCAAACAGGGCTGCCAGAGTGCCGAACTGTTCGGCCACCACCAGCGGTGAGTGGTTCGGCAGCATGATGCCGCCGGCACCGAGACGGATGCGGGAGGTGCCATTGCCTAGATGGCAGAGCAGCACCGAGGTGGCTGCGCTGGCAATGCCCGGCATGTTGTGGTGCTCGGCCAGCCAGTAGCGGGTATAACCTAAGCTTTCTGCATGACGGGCCAGATCGAGGGAGTGTTGAAAGGCGATGGCCGGCGTTGAACCCTGCGCAACAGGAACCAGGTCCAGCAGGGAGTAGGAAATACTCATGTCTTGCTCCGTAGATAACAGTCGCACCCCGCCAAGCCAGCAGCGGGAGCCCGGTCATGATAATCCGCTTCGATCTTCCCAAGGGTCCTCTGCTGGGGAACATTGTTCGGACGAGTTATGACGTTCTTAACACAGGATTGCATTGAGTCCAAATCTTTCCTGTCCGCTATATCGCAATAGAACCACCCTCTGCAGGGTCTTGTTTTTCATGCCTTGCCCGGGCCTTTTGGTTAAAATCACGGTTCGTTTTTGTATCGGTGAGGAGAGGGGATGACGGTCCGTTTCCAGGCATTTCACAGTATCAGGTCACTGGATGACAGCCAGGTGTTGCTCAACTGGTCCGGCACCAACCCTCTGGCCCGGGTCGAACAGGTCGTTCGGCCCCGTAGCGAGCAAGAGCTACAGCGCTGCCTGACCGAGGCGCCGACCCGGCGATTGCGTCTGGTGGGCTCTACCCTCTCGTTCGAACCAATCCACAGTGTCTTTGATGATCCGGATGCCCTGCTGGTGGATCTCTGCTACCTCAGTGGTCAGGTGGCGGTGGGCGAGCGGAGCGTTACCTATCGGGCCGGCACACCGCTAGATACCGTGTATGCCGAACTGGTGGCGATGAATCGTATGCTGCCGGCCTCTCCCGGCGTCATAGGCATCCAGACCTTGGGGGGCGCGCTGAGCACCGGCACTCATGGCCAGGGGCTGGCCCAATCATCCCTGTGTGATGCAGTGCTCGCCTTGCGAGTGATGCTGGCCAGCGGCGAAATCATTACAGTCGATCGCAGTGACGAGCGCTTTGGCGCGTTCGTGATGGGGCTGGGCTGCCTTGGTGTGCTGCTCGAGGTGACCCTGGCCACTGTGCCCAATCGCATCATGCGTTGCCGCAAGTTGACCACCGACGCCCAGTGGCTGCGTGACCAGCACGAGCCGCTCAATCGTCAGCATGCCTTTGTCAAAAGCTGGTGGTTTGCCTGGACGGGTGAGTGCCATCTCTGGCTGGTCGATCCGGCCAGTGATGAAGAGGTCGCGCGCTATCACGCCAATGGCGATCAACCGCTGACGTTGTCGGTGGCAGCCGATGCCAGCATGAACGCCACGGTGGACCAAACCCTGGCCAAAATGGCGCGTGATACCAAGGATGAGGCCCATGCCGGCGAGCATTTCGAAACGGTGCGTCGCTTCAAGGATGCCTCGGATCTGGTCGGTAACGTCTATCAGCTGCTGTGCAAGGGCATTCCTGCGCCGCAGATCAACTGTGAGATTGCGGTGCCGCTTGAGCGGATGGACGAAGCGTTTGCCCTGCTCGATAGCTGGCAGCAGGCTAATCCTGGCGTGCTTCATTACCCCTTTATCCTGCGTTGCTGCGGCCCCTCCAACGCCTGGCTAAGCCCGGCCTATGGCCGTGAGGTGTGCTGGATTGGGTTTCTGGTTTACCTCGCGGCAGATGGTACCTTTGTCGGCGGCTCGCTCGATCAGATGCATGAGCTGCAGCGACTGCTGGCACCGCTTGGCGGTGTGCCACACTTTGGCAAGCATCTTGCGTTGGACCTTTATGATTTTGCCCGGCAACTGCCACGTTGGAACGACTTCGTTGCCCTGCGTCAGCAGCTTGACCCGGCCGGCCGTTTTTCCAATCCCTGGCTGGAAACCCTGTTTTCCGCCAAACCGGAGGCTTGAACATGCTTACCGATGCCAACGATCCGCGCATTCCCGTGACGCTTCTGACCGGTTTTCTTGGCAGTGGCAAGACCACCTTGCTCAACCATTGGGTCAAACAACCCGAGCTCGGTGAGTGCGCCGTGCTTATCAACGAATTCGGTTCGGTGGGGCTTGACCACCATCTGGTGCAGCAGATTGACGAACAGGTGGTGCTGCTCGATTCCGGTTGTATCTGCTGCTCGGTGCAGGGCTCGCTGGTGGAGGCGCTGCAAGCGCTCTTCATGAAAGCGATTCAGCGCAAGATCAAACCATTTCGTCGCCTGATTATCGAAACCACCGGGCTGGCTGATCCGGCGCCTGTGCTGTTTACCCTGCGTGAAGAGGGGTTTGTCGCCCAGCGTTATCGCTTCGATGGTACGGTGACCGTAGTTGATGCCGGCCATATCGAGCAGCAACTCAGTTCACAATATGAAGCGGTCAAACAGGTGGCGCTGGCCGATCTGCTGGTCATCAGCAAGGGCGATCTGGTCGATGAGCAGACGCTGCAGGCCGTCGAGGGACGGCTGATGAGCCTCAATCCGGCTGCGCCGATCCACCGGGTCAGCCACGGTGCCCTGTCGCCAACCCTGCTTGAACAGCTCGGGGCCTACAGTGCAACCGCCGGGCGCGATGTGCGCCAAGTGCTGGCCTGGCTGCGCACCGAAGCGCCCCGTCAGGGGTTGGCCTCGCCGATGAAACCCCGATTGGCCCCCTTGGTGGCACAGGTCGGGGCCACCACGCCGACTCATTTTGAGCACACCGACGTGGAGAGTTTTTCACTGCGTATTGGCGAGCCCATCAAGGCCAGTCGCCTGCTGGCCGCCATCGAGGCGATTCAGGAGCAATATGGCGATGCATTGTTGCGGCTCAAAGGCATTTTGCAATTGGAGGGGGAGAGCCTGCCGGTGGTGATCCACGGGGTTCATGGTCAACTCTATCCGCTGCAGTCGCTCGGCGATTGGCCGGAAGGGCGAGCCCAGTCCAAGCTGGTGTTTATCGTGCGGCGCAGTGAGCGCGCCGGCATCGAGGCGCTGTTTACCACTACGCTGCAGGCGCCGGAGCCCTCTTTGGAGGAGCGGATGCGTGCCATGTTAGGGCTGCAATCCTAAGAGGTGTTGATGTCCACCGTGACTGTGTTTGAACGCAAGATCCTGCCCTGGCTCGCTGCGTTTGGTTTTTTCATGCAGGCGCTCGACGCCACCATCCTCAATACGGCACTGCCGGCGATGGCGGCGTCACTGGGCGAAAGTCCGCTGCGTATGCAGTCGGTGGTTATCTCCTATGTGCTGACCGTGGCGCTGTTGATCCCAGCCTCCGGCTGGCTGGCCGATCGCTTCGGCACCCGGCGTATCTATCTGCTGGCGATTGCGCTGTTTTCGCTAGGATCGCTGGCCTGCGCCGTGTCGCCCAATCTGCCCTTACTGATAGGCGCGCGGGTGCTGCAGGGGATTGGCGGTGCCTTGCTGGTGCCTGTTGGCCGGCTGGCGGTGCTGCGCATCTTTCAGGGCAGTGAGTTGCTGCGCGCCATGTCGTTTGTCACCATTCCCGGGTTGCTCGGCCCCTTGATTGGCCCGGCGCTCGGTGGCTGGCTGGTCGAGGTAGCGTCCTGGCACTGGGTGTTCTTTATCAACCTGCCGGTGGGGCTGGTGGGCATGATGGTCTGCTGGCAATTTATGCCGGATTTGCGCCAACCAACCCGCAGCTTCGACTGGCAGGGGTTTATCCTGTTCAGCCTTGGGCTGGTGCTGGCCTCGCTGGGCCTGCAGGGGATGGGGGAGCGCAGCTTTTCACTGGGGATATCGCTGCTGATGCTGCTGGCCGGACTGGCGGCCATGGCGGGTTACTGGCTCTATGCCGCGCACGCCGACAAGCCGCTGTTTGCCTTGTCGCTGTTTAAGACCCCTTCGTTTGCCATCGGTATTTTGGGCAACATGTTTGCTCGCCTTGGCAGCAGTGCCATGCCGTTTCTAACCCCGCTGTTTTTGCAGTTAGGACTCGGTTTTGCACCCAGTCAGGCCGGCGTCACCATGATCCCGACTGTGCTGGGTGCCATGCTCACCAAGACGCTGGTCAACCGCCTGATCCCCAAGGTCGGCTATCGCCGTATTTTGGTCGGTAACACGCTGCTCCTCGGCGCCGTGATTTGCAGCTTTTCACTGATAACGCCAGATCTCCCCTATCCGATGCTACTCTGCTGGCTGGCACTGTTTGGTGCGCTGAACTCGCTGCAGTTCTCGGCCATGAATACCTTGACGCTCAAGGATCTCGAACCGGCGCAGGCAAGTGGCGGCAACAGCCTGCTCTCGGTGGTGATGCAACTGGCCATGAGTATGGGGATTGCGGTCTCGGCCAGCTTGCTGAGTGTATTCCAGCAATCTCATGACAACTGGTTGCCGACGTTTCATCTGACTTATGTCTCGGTCGGCCTGATGTCGATGCTGGCGGCACTGATCTTTGCCCAGCTGCGTGGCAGCAGTGACACGGTGAGTTCATCCCGGGTCGGGCACGATCACGACGAGTAAGGTGCAGGTGTTATCAGGAAGAACGGGAGGCACTGGCCTCCCGTTTTTGCATCACTGAGCGCTGGGAGGCGACCAGATAAACGTAATTGGCGAGAGGCGCTGACTGCGTTTGTCATAGGCACGCCAGAGCGCAGCGAAGGACTCACCACTGATCGGATGCCGGCACTCGGGGGCGATCTCGGCGAGCGGCCACAGCACGAAGGCGTTGGTGAGGATCTCACCGCGTGGCAGGTTCACCGGTTGGTCACACACCAGATCGTCAAACAGCAGCAGGTCGAGATCCAGGGTTCGTGGCGAGAACTTCTTGGCGTGTTGCTCGCGGCCATGGGCGAACTCGAGCTCGCGCAGGGCATGGCTGAGTTCGGCCAGCGGGAGGTCGGTGTCGGCACCGACCACCAGATTGTAAAAGGGGCGACCGGCAAAGCCGACCGCTTCACTTTCAAACACGCGGGAGACATCGAGTGGCCCGAGCAGGCGATAGAGCCCGTCCAGTCCGGCTCGAATGTGGCGCTCGCGCTCGACGTTGGAGCCCAGACTGATATAGATGCGGGTCATGAGGCCTCGCTTACGCTCGGTGTGCGGTGGCGTAAAATCTCGACGCCAACACCGCTGGCCTGGGAGACCGCACCTGGCTTGGTCAGGGTCACGCGCACCCACTGCACACGGGCGTCGGCCAGCACCAGCGTCGCAACCTGCTCGGCCATGGTTTCGACCAGTTCAACCACTTGGGTGGTGGCATGCTGTATGATGCGCTCCGAGAGGGTGGCATAGTCGAGCGCCAGCGCAATATCGTCGGTGGCCGCGGCCGGGCGATTGTCGAATCCCATCTCCAGATCAAACACCAGCTTTTGGCGGATCTCCTTCTCCCAGTCATATACCCCAATTGTGGATAAAACTTCCAGACCGCGAATAAACACCTTGTCCATAGCACTACTTCTTCTTTAATCTTGATGTGTTGCCGCCGGTTCAACCGAATCGGCGCAGGCAGACCTTCTGCCGGAGTAAGCGGGCACGGATGAATCTCCCGTACTGGCTTCGGATTGCGCATTCTACTCCATTCACCGCAAGGTAAGAACGATCACAATGACGGCCCTGACGGTTTTGATGATTATCCTGGCCTATCTGGGAGGTTCGCTCTCCAGCGCCGTATTGATCTCCCGGGCCGTTGGTCTGCCCGATCCCCGCGAAAACGGATCCCATAATCCCGGTGCCACCAATGTACTGCGTCTGGGTGGCCGTGGTGCGGCTGTCGCGGTGCTGGTGCTGGATATTCTCAAAGGGTTGATCCCGGTCTATCTCTCCTGGTTCTTTGGCATCATGCCGGTCATGCTCGGCTTTATCGGTGTGGCCGCTTGCCTTGGTCACATGTACCCGGTGTTTTTCCGCTTTCGTGGTGGCAAAGGGGTCGCGACCGCGCTGGGTACCATGCTCCCCATTGGTTTTGGCATGGGGGGACTGGCGATCGGTACTTGGTTGCTGGTGCTGGTGGTCAGCGGTTATTCGTCACTGGCATCGATAGTCACAGTGCTGCTGACGCCGCTGTTTACCTATCTGCTCAAGCCCGAATACACCCTGCCGGTGTCACTGCTCTCTTGTCTTATCCTGATTCGCCATCACGAGAACATTGTCCGGCTGATGCGCGGTGAAGAGCCCAAGGTGTGGCGCCGCCTGCAGCGCCGGGGCCAGTAATCGGCTACAGAGTTGATAAAATCACCGTTGATGAACAAAAAAAAGACGAACGAGACAAAAACTAAAATTTCCCGTTGACCCGCCGCCCCAAAATCCGTTTAATAGCGCCCACGCCCAGATAGCTCAGTCGGTAGAGCAGGGGATTGAAAATCCCCGTGTCGGCGGTTCGATTCCGTCTCTGGGCACCACTTTAGTGTGGTATGCCAACAATTTGGTTTAACGCACAATGGTTTATAGTGTGCCGGCTTAGCTCAGTAGGTAGAGCAACTGACTTGTAATCAGTAGGTCACCAGTTCGATTCCGGTAGCCGGCACCATTTGCCCAGATAGCTCAGTCGGTAGAGCAGGGGATTGAAAATCCCCGTGTCGGCGGTTCGATTCCGTCTCTGGGCACCACCTTCGCAGTACGCTGCAAAAAGTTTGTTCCCTCGTAGTTCAGTCGGTAGAACGGCGGACTGTTAATCCGTATGTCACAGGTTCAAGTCCTGTCGAGGGAGCCATCTAATGAAAAGCCCGCTCAGTTGAGCGGGCTTTTTGCTTTTGTGTATTATCGATGCCCCTTCCTTCACTGCTTGTGCTTCGCCTGGCCTCTGGGTAACTGTTACTTCTGACAGTGTCTTAAGTATGAGCTGGACATCCATACTTTTTACTTAGTAAGAATGAGTTTCAACTGCTGCCTTTTATTCCCTGTCTCTGGGCTCGACGGTCGTTGCGATGTGTGGGGCTTAACATCGGTGTTCTGATGCGGTAGAGGTCACTTTGATGCGCGAAATAGCTATCCATGATGACAATGGGCTCAAACATATCCGGGTTGCGGCAGGTATTGCGTCCAGCGTACTGGATTGGCTGATCCCTCATGTGATTGAGGGGGTGACAACGGAGTCTTTGGATCTGTTATGTCGCCAGAAAATCGCCGCTAATCAGGCTGAGCCCGGTTATCTTGGATATCGCGGGTTTGACAAGGCGATCTACACCTCGGTGAACGATGTGGTCTCCCGTGGTCGGCCAGATAATCGTGAACTTAGGCAGGGGGATGTTCTCAATATCGATTTGGCCGTGGTCAAGGATGGGTGGTTTGGCCACACCAGTCGCATGTTCTCCATCGGTGAGGTGGATCCTGTCAAGGAGCACCTGATCGACTCAGCCTATACCACCTTGCTGGTCGGCATCTCACATATCAAACCGGGTGTTGCGTTTAGCACCATTTCCCATGCTATCGACGATGCCGTCAAGCGACTGGAGTGTCATCTGGCGGTTAAATGTATAGGCCATGGTATTGGTGCCGCCATGTCACCGGCGCCCCCCTTTATCGCCAAGGGGTGGATGACCGGCAACGAGGTCGCGGTGTTTACCGCCATGGGGATGTGCTGGAGTGGCTTTTTGAGCACCCACACCACCATGCTCGATGCCCTCGGCTATCGTCACCTCACCTCCTGCGCCATTGTCGCCCACACGGTCGGCGGCTTGTGCGCCGGTGTGGCCGGTCATCAGCTTTATATGCTGCTGGGCTGAGCAGGGTTCAGACACGGAAACAAAAAGAGGCTCTTCGGAGCCTCTTTGCATTTTCGGCTGTGAGTTACCGTGTCATAAGCCGTTCCGGTCTATATCAGGTCTGTGCGGCCAAGGTATGCCAGTGGAGCACTTCGTTACCGAGATGAGTAGATAGACGAGCCTGCCGACAGGCCATTTCTCCGGTCGTCTGCTCCGGTCTTTGCCGCTGGAGGGCTTGGTTAGGTTGAGAGCCGCCAGTACCGTGTGGCAGTGCAGGTGTGCATGGTAGGCCAGTTCAGTGTTTCCGGTCGGCAGTTCCGGTCTTTTAACGCTGAGTGTATTGGCTATGGTAAGACCGGAGGAGGGCCGGAGAGACGCAACCAGAGGGAATGTCAGGCAAGAGCGAGAGTGGGCGGTAAGCCTGATGTCAAAAGTCACCGAAGCTGAGTTGATCTGATATGTTCAGTGCGGGTCTGGGGGATATCCGGTCTACAGGCAGAGAATGGTGAGATAGCTTATCCCATTTGACTTCGGCGGGATTTAAGAGGAACCTTGTTTGTGCATAAATGCACAGCTTGTGCAATTTTACACAATCTGGAGGGTGTAATGGCTAAAGTCCAAATTCCGAAACTCAAATCTTTACCTGCGTCAGGCGCTAGGCGTTATGAACAGGCACATTTCATATGGATTATATTATCGGGCTGGGTGCTTTTTAATCCAGGAAAAACAATCACCTATGGTGAGTTAGCTAAGCTGCTTGGATATCAACCTCAAGCTGGCATCACTTTGGGAAATGCCTTGGGTATCGTATCTCTCTACTGCCTCTACAACGATCTCCCTCCGCTGAGTTGTATTGTCGTGATTAAAGACACAAATACACCGGGTTGGGAGGACTTGATACCTAAAGGGTCAACGTTGGAGGAGGAGCAGCGCAAGGTGTGGAGTACAAAATGGCATCTATATAGAACGCCATCATCGGGAACTTTAAGAAGGACACGTGAAGAACTGGAGTGGGCTGATTACCTCTAACGTATCTGTGTGCGCTTCAAACACATATTAAATCCATGTTCATCCAGAACATCAGGCCCTGAGCTAACCACTCAGGGCCTTTTTCATATCTACGACCCAAAGGACAGAGCATGTTTATCCACCAAATTTTGCGCAAACAAGTAGCTGCGATCAGCATCAAGCCAATGAGAGACGGCAGTATTGATTTCACGGTAAAGGGCAGCACCAAGGGGGCGATCAAAGGCGCTATCACCGGTGCGGGCGTAGGTGCCAGAGGCGGTATCCCCGGAGCCGTCGCAGGCACCATCATCGGCGGCACTATCGGTTATATCACTGGGCCAGCGGACTAAGGGGGATTTGCCATGGATGAGTTCATTCAAGAAGGGAAATACGCTTCCCACGAGACGCTAAAGGGTTATGCCTACAGCTGGCAAACGCTGAGCTTGTTGATGCAGGAGGTCATTACAAACGGATTGTATGTTCCTGAGTTCCTGCCAGATGAAAATCAGCCTGTGCTGCTGGTCGTGATCAAAGAAGCGACCGTCCTCAAGGCCAAGTCCCTGCACAGCGAAGCGCCTGAAGTATTGATCTCGATAGCATCCCATACCGGCGAGTCAGTCAGGGATGACGACAACGGTTACTACGCTGACTACTGGCGGTTGGCTGCGGGCACTATCAAGCTGATCGACTGCGCAGAAGATGCCGTGTTCTGGCTGCCTCTCCCAGAAGTGGAAGCATGGGAGCCCTATCGCTTCACTGGCTACGGCACACCGTTCTATGCCCTGTCGGCGCCACTCCCGGTATTCCAGCATCTTGCCTTCCTTCCCAAACCTGAACAGGCACAGCCCGACTTGGGCACCACCATCTATCTGAAATCCATTATCTGATTTACCCGAGGATCCCAATATGAACAGCAAGACCAGCAAGCAAGCCGCCAGCCAGCAGACCAATACCCAGCCCGAGAACAAGGCCAGCGATAAACCCGCGCTGCCTGCCAAGGTTATCTTGACCAGTGGTGTCGCAACCTTGCTCTCGCCAGGCTCAACTACCACTGTCGGTTATGAGATTGGCCATGAGTCCGAGCGGGCTGATCTGTTGATCCGTCTGTCCGGTAGTAGTGGCGGGGGCCTCTGTTCCAAGGAGTGGTTCAGCTTGGCACAAGTCATCGATCTGCTTAGCGAACAACAGCCGGACAAGGCGTTTACTTCCGGCCTGTTCAAGGTGATCTGGCACTTCAAAGGCAGCAGTAACAACGCGGGATTCCTGGCCGCCGTACTACGCCATCTGGAATTGACCAAGGCGGTACCGGAAGTGCGTTTCGGCCATCTGATCACGGGTAAACATACCGAGTGGTTTGACAGCCTCAAGGCCAAGCTGCCAGAGGTCAGCACCACCAACTAACCCACATCGTCAGCCCGCTCTATTCCATCACTCGAATCCCCACCTTTCACTTCAAGAGAACCAAACATGAAACCTACCCTCATTATCACGGGCTTGCCTGTGAGGATAAGTCACGACCTGCAAACGCTACTGGAGCAGGCCATCAGCTCGGCGCTGGAGGATTTCCCTGATGAGATCCCGGATGGCACATCACCAGCAGCTCTGACCCTCAACTACCGAGATCCTGACTACAGCGCAACAACCGGAGGCTATCACCCTGTCGAGATCCGTCTTGAACGCTGGGATGACGGCTGGCATCTACGCTACGTCACTGACTTTGCCTATGTTGGCCAAGGCTGGTCCACCGAGTTGGCCAAGGAGTTGGATTTCGATTTCAGCATGGGGGAGTACACCCATTCGATGATGGGAGAGATTTTCCCTACAGAGGTGAATGAGTGGTTTGACGTCTGGCAGCAGAGTTTTTGTTGCTACGTGCAGATGGGCGTTTTCACCCTGACAGTGACGCCAGACTGACGCCCAGACCAGATATCGACCGGAAAGCCGTTGGCCGCGAGTTGGGAAACCATCAGCGGCCAACATCACCACCAACAGATAAATCAGTACCACCAGACCGGCACAGGGATCCGACCTCCCTGTGCTGTTTTTTCTTGGGGCAATGCCAGCCCCCCCGCTCACACTAGTTAACAGGAGTTCCACTATGTCAGATCTCCCATCTCGTTTTCGCTTCACCCAAAAAGCGATTGAGGCGTTGCCACCCAATCCCGCAAATGCAAAATCCACGGAAGCCGAATACAGCGACACCCAGATCTCAGGGCTCAAATGCTTGGTGGGGAAAGGGGAGGGCAACAAGAAGTTCCTAATGCGGTATCTGTGGCATGGCCGCAAGCGGGCTATTGCCATAGGGCGCTTTCCAGACGTAGACCTGAACACGGCCAGAGAGATTGCCACGGAGTATAAACGGCTGCTGTCACAGGGCATCGACCCCAAGCAATTGAAGGAAGACAAGCGGCAAGAGCTCACGTTGCATGAGTTGTTCCAGCTGCATTACCTGCCTTATGCCAAGCACCATAAACGCTCTTGGCAGAACGACGAGCAGCGGTTCCGGGATCACCTGCAACCAGCGCTGGGCTCTCGGCTGTTATCGGAAATCAATTTGGAGCAAGGGCAAGCCTTGCAAACCAGCCTGATGTGCCAGTGCAAGCCAGCCACCAACAACCGGATCACCACCTTACTCAAGGCTATCCTGACATGGAGTGTACGGATGGGATATTTGCAGCAGCATCCATTGGTCTACCTGAAGACACTCCCCGAGAACAACCAGCGAACCCGATTCCTCGATAAGGCTGAGATCCGGCGTTTGTTCATGGCTGCGGATGCGGACGAGAACCGCTATGCAGGGCAGTACGTGAAATTGCTGTTGCTGACGGGGCTGCGCAAAGATGAGTTGAGGCTCGCCAAGTGGGAGCATATCGACAAGGTGCATCAGACGCTGTTCATCCCGCACACCAAGAACGGCAAGAGCCGGATCCTGCATATGAATCATATGGCGATGCAGGTTTTGCAGGATACGCCGGTGATAGCGGGAAACCCCTACCTGTTCCCAGGACAGAAGCAGGGGCAGCCGTTGAACAACGTCACCAAGCCATTCAATAGGATGTTGAAACGTGCACAAGTCGAAGGGCAAGTTTGCATTCACACCTGCCGCCACTCGGTCGCGGCCTTGATCGTCTCAAGTGGAGGAACGCTGTATGACGTACAGGCACAGCTGGGGCATTCCAGCAGCCAATCGAGCCAACGGTATGCCCATCTTCATGCCAGCAGACTGCGACATACCAGCGCTCAGTTAGCTAACTGTGTTGAGCAGGCATTGACGGCACCCAGTGCAGCCAACGCAGTGCCGCTTACCGTGCAACGGGTAGGATAAGCGGAGGAAGGCAGGGAAAATGCCGACGGTTGTGACGAGCTGACGGACAAACTCGGCGCCTCGACGCGATCGTCGGCATTCCATTAACGGACACATTTTCAGATACCAGAGCACCTGCAGTTATACCAACTCTGCTTACCCAAGCTCCCCTCTGTCGTGAAAATCCAAGTCGACACGCCCTGTCGGGCACCTGCGGGACACTTGGATACCTTTGACAACGATGCTTCCTTGGATGGCAGAACACGACACCCTAGCCCAACGCCTTGGCGTGATCCTCACCAAGCTCAATAGCGGGCAACGTCTGGTGATCTCTGAACTGGCCGACGAGTTCAATGTCTCGGCGCGGACGATTCAGCGGGACCTGAATCGTCGATTGGCGTACTTGCCACTGGAGCGTGAAGGACAAACCTATTGGCTCGACCCGAGTTATCTGGGTAGAGCCACGACATCAGCCATCTTGAGATTATGTGAACAGCTCGGAGCTAAAGCGTTATTCCCAGATGATCACGACACCCTGATAAAGCTCTGGCTCAACCCAACGTCGTCGCCTGTGTTCGTGCTAACGGGTTTTCAACTCGATGAGGACGATGGGCACCGCCAATGGCTAAAACCACTCGCCAAGGCGATAAGCCAACAGCGAATTATTCGTCTGTCATGGTGTGGTGAGCCAGCAGAGCAAGAGGTTGAGCCGTATATTCTGGTCAATAAACGAGGTCGTTGGCTCTTGGCGGGGGCGAGGGCAGGTACGCCATTTATCGAACCCCTGTCGAAGATCGCCAGCCTCCAGCAAATGGATTCACCAGCCATCATCGATGAGGCGCTGCAACGGCAGCTTAATAGCTTGATCGAGCAAGAGGCGCCGCCTACGCATGAGGTCGTGATCAAGGCAGCCTCACCCATTGCGCATGAATTCAAGCTCCGAAACATCCTACCCGAGCAGGCACTGATCAGAGAGCTGGAGGATGGCAGCATCTTGCTGGCAAGCAGGGTATTCGACGGCGCCCAGCTGCTGCCCGTTATCAAAACGTATCTTCCACACCTTGAAGTGATCAGCCCTGCGGGCCTCCAAGCGTTGGTCAAGCGCGATCTCAAAGCCTTGCTCAACAGGATGTGAGTCCCATTTTCACACTACTTATTTTATCTCCCGACACCACTTGTCGGGGCCCATCACCATTATCTGCATCTCAATCAACAAGGAGTGAAACTATGGGATCTCCCACGATAACGACGATATCCGACCTCGTTTTACGCAGTCATGACGATTATGAGGCTGTCTTTGAACATGTTGCCGCGCATTTGCAAGCAGAGGGCGGCACCATCAAGAGTGCTGACCGAGCTAAGGGTGTGCTGGAGGCATCCTGGAAGTACGGTATCAATCCATTCGGGTTGCGCGTGACCGTGCATTTCAGCTCGCCGGAAGAAGGGATTGTTGAGCTATCGCTGACAGGCTCCTTCGTTGATGCGATCGACACATGGGGCACAGCCAAGAAGAAGGCCAAAGCGATCGCTGAGGTGCTTCCCTCACCTATCGATGTAGCCGCGTGGCCTATCCGTGAGCAGGCGTCGGTTCCTGCTTCCACTCAATTAGCGCCAGCGGGAGGCTCGGTTCAGCATAGAGGCAAGCGGAAGGTCTTAATGGCGCTGCTGGTTTTCTTCGGCGGCGGGTTTGGTCTTCACAAGTTCTACACTGGTAACTGGGGCTGGGGCCTGATCTATCTGGCGGCCTGCACAACGGGGATCCCTGTTTTACTGTCACTTATTGAGTTCATCAAGGTGCTTTGTCTGTCCCAGGAAGAGTTCGATAAACGCTACAACTATCAAGCAGTAAGGGCATTCCAATGGGTATGGTGATGATGAAGAAAATTGCTTTGGCAGCCAGCGTTTCACTGCTGATGGCCTCTACAGCTCAAGCCGGATTGCTCAGTAAATGGGACGAACTGACCGTGAAAGGGGGAGAACTGGAAAGCTGTCCAGGAGTGACCTTGGAACAGCAGGCCGATAGCTTCTTCAAAGATCCCGAGTGGTCAGCAGGTAAAGCCACTGATGGGCGCAAACTGGTCAACGTGAGCGGTACATTCATCTATGGGGATAGACCTGTCCGGGGCCTGCTCCAGATGTGGGTTCAAGGTGAAGAGTTCAGCGTGGAAGCATTGGAGATAAACGGCCAGCCACAGCCGGATGTCATGATAGATGCCCTGCTGGAAAAGATGTGTGAGGCAGCGCAGAGTCAACAACCCAAAGGGGTGACCGAGAAGACCCAAGCCCGCGCAGATTTACCATTTGTAGGGAAACGGCGTTTCAACTTCTCGGGCGGTAGCGGTACAGCTGAGTTCATCACGATCCAGAGCAACGGGCATACTGTTGTGGAGAGTTGCGGCTCGGAATGCAGCATTGATTTTGAAGGGCCATTCACTAACCCGCTCAAGACGCAGTACGGGGTCTATCGAGTCGAGGCCAAGCGGATTTTCGAGCTCGATGAGAAGGGCCAGGGCAAGACCTGCCAGAAGGAGCCGAGAGACCCAAGAGATACAAAGTGCGGTGTAGAGCTGTATGTGGCTCAGTAAGAAGATCAGGCGGGAGCAATCCCGCCTTACTTTTTTCTGACGGCATAGGGCTGCAGTTACGTGGGATGCGCGGCACCAATGCGCATGAAACAGCGTCTCTAGCATGGGGTAACGACCTGAGGCCCGCCGCACCGCCAGACGATGACAAGGGTTAGACAGAAAATATGGGCTCTGTAGGCCAAACATATTTATAACAAGCAGCCCGGAGGGAGTGTCCCCCACTCTAGCCAACAAGACAAGCTCGACTCAGAGACGCCGAGGAAAAACCAAGTAAGAGACCAAGACAGCCTAGCCACCAGAGAAGCCAGCGGACAACGCTCATAGAGAAAGCTGGATAGAAGAAGTTTCTCATTCCATCTGCTCCACATTTTCCACCCTGCAGCCGGATCAGGGGGGGCAGAGCCCCAGATGAGGGCGGGTGGGGCTCACCCTCATCCCCAACGGGCATAATACACCACCCCACGGGCCCATACCCCGCATGGTCTCCCGAAATTCACATCGGCGCGTTTTCGGATTTTCGCGCAATTTAGCCGCCATTTTTCAGCACCGTTCGTAACCTTGCGCATCTCGGGTGGGTCAAGGAAATCATCAGCAGAGGGATTGCGAGTTGCACTCATTACTTGAATTTTCGCAGCGGCGGACGGCTGCCTTTATCAGTGCCAACACGGCCATGGGCATCGTTATTAGAGCGGTGAAGATGGGAGGCTAGTCAGGGGGCAATTTGTCGGCGCAAATTTAGGAATACGCGCAAGGTGAAAACTCAGAAAGCCAAGCATATCAAGGGATGGTAGAGCGGGGTAATAACGTCGTTGGGGATGGAGAGCGGATCACACGCCCATCGAAGCGCTCTCCATCCCCTGCCATGTTGCCCATGCGGTTATCTGGAGTGTTTGCTCGCCGATTGGACATCAGTTGATGCCACAGTGAGTGTCAAGATGGTTATCTGAGGTTTGAACATCCCGCTCGCGCATCCTCCAAGATCCATCAGTCGCTCATGATAGGGACGGTGCGGTGGATCTGCACCATCCCCAGCAGCATTACTACACCATGGCAGCAGTTCTTATCAGGCGCGGCTTCCCCAGTTTGAGTAGTGCGCGTGGGGTTGGAGTTTGCGCTGGAATTTTGCCCGTGAAGTGATACCTGGGTGATCCAGACCCCGTCCTTATTAGTTTCCTTTCATTATTCATGCTATGCGGTTGCCGACATTGAGGCCGAGTGCCAAATGTGGGGGGACTCTCAGGGTTGGGGGGGGGACCTATATATAAGTAGGGGGGGCCTATCCCCAGATTGCCGTTCATACCGGGCATTTTCATCCTTCAGTTTGTTAACTGCGGCCCAATGGTCCTGTTTCGTGTTGCCGAAGTTTTCCAGTGGATTTAGCAGATAAAAACTTAATGCCCCCGATTTGCCAACAAATCTATAAGGAGCACTTTGCACCCAAGCGCGGAACGCGACTTACTCCTTAATTCATCTTGGACAGCCTCATAGAGCCGCAGTCTGAAATTCAAACATGTTGGAGAGATTCGTATGAGCAACAAAAAATACCACAAATTCGCCACTGGAGACGTAGTTCTGCTAGCCCTTATCGGCTCATGTGCTCACTACCCCGATCACGGGGTGATGCTCTTGAACACTAAGGGTGAAAAGCTTGTTTGGTTACAAGAACCGGACAATGACGCTGCGAAGCATATGCGAGATGAGGTAGTCGCGAAGCTACTCGCCTAGTAGCTGATCAGTATCACTGGGCCGTATCCCCGTTTAAGGGATACGGCCTTTTTTTTTGCTCATAAATGGAGGACTCGTAATGGAGCTCGAACCTGATTTGTCATTTTTAACTGGACCTTCCTTCGACTATCCAAGCGAGCGTGGGGAGCCCTTCCCCATGCTATCTGTGCTAGATATCAGTGAGCTAATAGCCCCACCAGCACTTGATGATTTCTTCAATAAAACACCCCGTCGTCACCTAGATATACCCCTAGAACCTTTGGGTTTCGCTGATGGTGAGGACCTTTGGATAGGTATTGATGCCGAATGGGTACTGGAGAATGGACGTAATGTACTGCTTTCTTACCAAGCCTTTGTGATCACCCATCTTGGCGAGACGCTTGGCAGAGTTTATTACCCTGATAGGGGCAAGCGCCTCTCCTTTGAAAAGTTCATTGCGCGAGTAGTTGAGGATTGCCGTGCTGCTGGCTTGATCAAAAAGTGGCCTCGCACGGTAGTCGTTGTTGCTCACTTCCTGCGTGCCGACCTAAGTACGTTCAAAGACTTCTGGCACATGAAGACTCGCTTGGATGGTCAGGGTGGGAGCGTAGTCGGACAAATTATTACCGATAGCGGTTATGGCATCGACGAAACTGCTGAACGTAAGCGCCGTGCGCCGCTAAAGCCCATCACTCTGCTCGATCGCAATCGTAAGTCCCAGAAATCGATCATTCAATTTGTTGACACATTGTTTCTATCACCTAACAAATCGCCGCTGTCAGCGCTGGGCGCAATGCTCGGTTTGTCCAAGGTAGAAATCCCTGATGGCTACAGTATTGAGCGCATGGATGAGCTGTTGGCTGGTAACAAAGAGGCGTTTGAACAGTATGCTCAGCGGGATGCTGAGATTGCTTTGAAATATGCCCAGAAAGTACGCGATTTTCTCAGTGGGCAGTTCGGTTTGCCGAAGCTTCCTAGGTCTTTGGGGGCTGTCGGCGTTTCTGTATTTCGGCGACAACTCGAAGGCGCCAATATCGACTACATGACAGCCTTCGGGCTTGAGAACGCCAAGTTGGAGCGGTGGAATGCCGGTACAGGTAAAGTCACGACCAAGAGTGTGACACGGCCTTCTCCTGCTCGTGGTCTATATGAAGATCTTGCCATCCGTTGCTACCACGGGGGCAGGAATGAGTCATTCATGATGGGACCTACCCCGATAGGGGATTGGTATGACTGGGACTTAAAAGGTGCTTACACCACGGGGCTCTGTGACCTGTTAGTGCCTGACTACGCCAACATGTATACGAGCTCTGACCCGCAAGATTTTATCGGCCACGTCATGGGCTTTGCCTATGTCGAGTTCGCTTTCCCAATGGGCACTCGCTTCCCTTGTTTACCTGTCAGATCTGAGCAATATGGACTGCGCTTTCCTCTCACGGGCTTGGCATTTGTCACCGCGCCAGAAATCGAGTTGGCTCTCTCCATGGGGGCCACAATCGATATCAAACACGGAGTCATTGTGCCATGGGTTACAGGGAGTCAGCCCTTGTTTGAGGATTTCACGCGGCTGATCCAGCAGTTACGACGGAAATATCTCAAAAAGAGCCTCGAAGAAATAATGATCAAAGAAATCGGTAACTCGCTCTACGGGAAGCTGGCCCAGGGGCTTAGCAATAAGACAGCGTTCGATACTACTACCGGTTTGGGCAAGAAGATTGGGCCCTCGGCTGTGACCAATCCATACATGGCGGCTCATACAACGGGCCTGATCCGTGCAGTGTGCGGTGAGCTTCTTCACCGGATCCCCTCACATCGCACGGTGGTATCGGTCACTACCGATGGTTTCCTCACTGATGCCCTGTTGGAGGAGCTTGATCAGTCTGGGCCTCTGTGTCGTCGTTATCAGGCACTGTGTCAGCGGTTGCATGGTGATGAGAGTGGTGAATCCGTGCCGATGCTGGAACTGAAACATCATGCCAAGCAGATTGTCTCGATCAAGACACGGGGGCAGTGTACCGCTGTCATTGGTGATACTCCCCCTGTGCTAGCTAAAGCTGGCGTTAAGTGTGCGGGAACGACGGAGGAGCAGAACGCATGGATCCTGAGGCTCTACCTTGAACGTGAGCCGGGACAGAAGATCGACGCCAGTCACCTGATCTCGCTTCGGGAGCAGTGGCTAACGGAAAGCGACCTAATCGAAATAAAGAAGCAGAGCAGGCTGTCCTACGAGTTCGACCAGAAAAGGCAGTTGGTTAATCCCCAGATAGTAGAAGTGGCCGGTGGGTCGCATATTGCTTGCGATACAGTGCCTTGGGACGATGCTGGCATGGCTGATCATTGCCGTGCCCGTTTCGAGGGTTGGCGAGAGGGCAACTGCCTCAAGACCTTCGAGGACTGGGCTAGTTGGGAGGATTACTACGAATCTGCGCTGGCTCTGCAAGGTTCCAAGATGCGGGCTCGCGAGGATGGCTCGCTGGGCATCTTGACCCGCATTCTGACCCGCTCACTGGTGCAGAAGGCTTGGTTCGACCACACGATGACTTACGGCGAGATTTCGGCGTTGCTGACGTCGGTGGGTCTGCCTGTGACGGTAGACACCTGCAAGAACAGCAAGCGGGCCGCACTGCCGGTGAATGTCGTGCCTGTTACTGGCGAGGTACTGCGGGTGCTAGCACTGCTGCTACGTCAGCTCCCTGGCTACCCTCTTGAGCCTCTGTTTAAGCCCGAGCGGTTGGCTGAGGTTAAAAGTCGTTTGAATACTATGGAGATGTCGCATGAATGAACACCTGTATGGCCGCCAAATTCTTGCGGAGGCCCATTCTCTTAGCTCTGTCATGAAGGCTCGTAAACCCAAGTACGGGAGTCGCGAGCTCCCCTACTTGATAAAACAGTATATGCCTAGCTTGGCTCAAACACCCCAGTTCGAGCGTCAACTATTGTCCCTGATTGCGCAGACTCCTGACTGGGGGCGTAATCAGTTTCTCGACAGGGTTTTTGAGTTGATTGGGCGGCATTTTGGGGTTGCTGTGCCAGATAGGCTAAGAGCTGCGCCAAGGGGGTCCCGACTGGATGCACTTGCCGATGCAGTTGAAGATCGAAAGCAGCAGATAGAGGCTGATAACGAGGATTTTCGGTTGGAGACGATGGCTGATGAGCAACGGCCCTGGGATGATTAATTAATTGGTGTCATATGACAACGCTGCAGCCCATGGCTGCGGCGTTTTTTTTCTAGCGAGTCAGTTTGCAGTAACTGTTCACCGGGACTTGGTTGACGGATGAAACGCGGTGTGCTCAAGGAGCTTTTCCCAACAGAATATTCTATTGGGATGCTTTAGAATCCCAAATGCCAGCTGTTTCAGCTAAGGGAGGCATGAGCGCCTCATTGTCAATGATGCTCTCGGTGAACGGTTACAGTTTGCAAGCTACCTGATTTTTACGCACTTTCAGATAAATGTGCCGTATCACCATCAAGAATGGTTATGTATATCAATGTGTTATGGTTCGGTGTGCTAGGCCCGTTGGGGCAGGAATGCGAGACTCCCATTACCCGAGAGCGCATTCCTTCCCTAGCTTGTGCTTTCCTTTTGCCTTTTCGGCTACTTCCTGTGGTGTTAAACGATGCTGCGAATGCTGGCTTTGCTATTGTGACAGATTTCTTTTGGCAACCTTCTTGGGGATTGGTTTAAGCTGGACCGGTTAGCTCAAGGTGGGGCTGGATGGGTTGGCTCCATCATCCCTGACGTTGAAAGCTGTGAATTCTCTTGCCTTTGATTTATATTGCTTTTTTAAGAGCGCTATAAACCGATGTACCTATTGCTTCGGCGAGTTTTACAGGCACCGCATTACCAATTTGACGCATTGCTTCTCCCCATGCACCATGAAAGATAAAGTCATCTGGGAATGTTTGAATCCTTGCTGCCTCTCTGACAGTGAAGTATCTAACAGATTGATCTTCGTAACGAATCATATTTTCTCCTCCGGGAACCCCGTGGGCTCCAGCTTTTATGGTTTTGGAGGGTTCATCAATATCGCTACCTGTATGACCCGCATAAATGCGAGCTCCATCTTTAAATATGTGGCCCGAAAATGCATTGCTCGGATCTTCAGTGACGTATGGTTTGGGTAGATCACCTATAGCATCACGTACCGTAATCCACGGTTTTATAGGAAAATCAGAAATATCAAATTGTGGATTTTTTACATCACATTCTATATTGTGCTTTTGCCAATATGTACCGTTGCATTTATTAATGGAAAGCGCGTCTTTTGAATGGGTTTTCGATGGAAAATCCCATGAGATATTTAAGTCAGCTCTAAAGCCAACGATAAAAACTCGTTCTCTTTTTTGAGGGACACCATAGTCCGCTGCATTTAATAATTTATATTTGACAATATACTCCTCTGAGTGAGGATTGCGTTCTATAAATTGATGCAATGCTAACGCGTGGTCTTCCCATGTTTCAAAGTTTTCTCTTGGAATAGATGGGTATGTTAATTTTTTAATTATATAGTCGAAGTAGCTGGCAAAGCTCCCCCTTAAAAGTCCTTTCACATTTTCAAAGATAAAGGCCTTTGGCTTTAGCTCTCGAATGGCTCTTGCTGCCTCTGGAAACATATCCCGAGAATCTTCGTGGGCCTTATGCTTTCCTCCCAATGAAAATGGCTGGCATGGGGGGCCCCCCGAAACGAGGTCAATGACGTCAGTGATATCGCTGTAATTAAAGTTGCTAATGTCTCCATGATATTTTATCTTGCATCGTTGCCCTATTGAATTTGATATAATAGTTTTAAAGGCATCCTTATCCTTTTCCACAACAGCTAAAGGTTCAAACCCAGCAAAGTGTAGACCTGTCGCCAGACCTCCACAGCCAGAAAATAATTCAACGCTCTTCATTGTTAACCACGTTTTATTTTATCGATAATAATGGATATATCTGGTTTGGCTCCTGTCAGCTTAGCTGCAAAGGCCCTTCCTGGATGTAGAGTATCCCATTCAGATGGAGATTGTTCATATCGACCACTTCCGGGTGCATGATTTCCAAATCCATCTATCTTTGAATTCCATAGCGGTTTAAAAGTACGAATTAAATGTGACTCTATGGCAGCGTTTAAATTTGTTGCAATACCACTTAGTGTAATGTATGTGTACTTAAACATACTGGTATTTATACCTGCACCTAGCTCAATACTTCGGCGATGTTCTCTTAATCTTGAGTAAATCTTAAAATCTTTATCTGAATTGTTACTGACATTTCCTTGCCGTGATCCATCGACCACTGCTTTTCCTATATAAATGGGTCTGTCGGCAGATACATATCCTTCATATATACTTCCTTGAGGTGCTGTTAAAAAAATAGCGTATATGCCATTTCCCTCGAATTTATTTAAATCAGTTAGGGGATACTTTACATTGTTTAAAATGGAAGTTTCAGCATTGGACAAAATATCGTTTATAAACTGCTGGTTTATTTCCATTTCATGGTTATTTTGTGCCATAATGGTCCGATCCAGTTAATGTTTCGGACCATTCTACAGCAACCTCTAATCTTAATCAAATTAGTAGAGAGTTACACGCACCTTTGTTATTTAATTGAAATTAACTTTATATGATACCGTTCTTAAACATTTATTTTTGATAAACGGGCAAGGTTTATATTTCCGTAATTTCCCATAAGATTAAAAAAACTAACGTGCCGGGGATGGCTAATGGCGATTAGGGAATTCTAAGTCATCTCCCCATTGAATTATCTCATTAGTCCAAGCTAGGACAAGGCATAGACCTAGTCTTTCCACCCCCCACTTACGTCGTTCACTTCCAGCATAACCACCATAAATTTGATATATTTTCTCTTCATAGTAATTTTCAAAGTCACCATAGGCTGTGCTTTCAAGATGAATGCTCAAATCTATATCAGAGCCACATCTTTCTTTTATAAATCTCAAAAGCCTTTTTGATTCAATGGCTTGGTGTACTTCATCGATTGTGATGTCGTTATATTTACCTGAGTCAATCAGGCTGTTTATTTGCAGGATGAGTAATGTTAATGCTGTTATCTTCATTTTTTATCCTTATAGTGGAACGGTTTGAAGGGGGGCAGCGCACTCTACTAATATATATGTAATGCGCTGTGATAAAAAATTCTTTTAAGTGGCTATGTTGATAACCATGTTGCTGCATAGTTAGGATTTATTAATGTATACGATATTGCCAGCAGTACTAGTGAAAATATGAGCCATCCTTTTCCTGAAAATGAATATGTGAGCCCTGTCAGTTTCAACCAAAGAGGCTGCATAATCCCATAAGATCTCTGGTTCATTAAAGATATAATATGTAATTGGGATAAGAATATAAATAGTACGACAACAAATAAAATGCCCACACCTAAAACATGCATTAAAACAAAGTAGCGTCCGTAATCACTTAATGCTTTGAAATAAAAACTCCATAGCGAATATTCACTGGCAAGCTTTGATATCTCCGGGTCGAAACTAGAATGTGCTAGATTAAATAAATATAAACATCCACAAAGAAGTACAGATGGGGATATCAGATGAAAAATCCAATCCCTCGATGTTATCTGCCCCTTCAAAAATGCCATTAGTATAGAAGTCATAGAAAACGTTATTGCGAACAGCAATGCGAAGGACATGTAATAATGAATCTGATTTACATATATTGCGTATTTCCAAACTATAAAACCAAATCCCAATAGGAATAGCATCCCTAATCCTTCATCAGATTGGGTATTGGTGGAACTTGACTTTACGTGGGTTACGTAAATGTTTTTAGTCTGCACGACTGTTACGGGGGTTGTGTTTTGGGGTTTTTCAGTTAGACCTGAAAAAATAGCTCCAAATACAATCCCCATTATGGGGCCTATTACCATGCTTTGGAATATAGGGTCGTTGAATGCACTAATTAGAACGTCCATATTTACTCACTGTTAAATAAAGTGTTTTCCAAATGAGCATTGATGATGAATGGTCCATCATCAATGCTCCTCAGTTATACGCCTAACCTCAATGAGGCAATGATCGCCAATGTGAACAGACGTACTCCAAGCGACCCTGGCGACGACGTACATAGGCACAAACATGAACCGATTTATCGTTGTTCATAGCTGACCCCCTCCATTTAGTTGGATTTGTTAGGGAGGAATCTCTGGACATCAAGGCACGAAGAGTACAAAATTGTGTTTGAACAACAAGTTATACCCTGGGGGGAGACCTCCAATATGAATCCCTACACACCTATTGCTTCTTACGTGGGTGTGTAACTGCCCTGCTAAATAGCCGTTATCGTTGGCGCGATGCGGCTATTTTTTTGCCCCGTCAAACAGGGCTCAATCACATTTGTGTCGTTCTGACTTACCTGTGCTGTATCACTTTCCCCCTTCTTTACCTTCCAGTGCACTTGGCTTTTTAATGATATTGCCATACCATACACATACGAGACTATCACGGGACAAAATGGAGATCAACACAATACATTTTGTGTATCCATGTGGAGGTTGAAATGACATCAAATGTGAGTTCCTTTCGTTCCCTTGTGGAAGACCGCTCTTTGTCACAGGCTGAGCGACTTGCATTTATTGATTATAAAATCATGTACTTAGGTGAGGTTTCACGTCAGGATATCATCGAGGAATTCAGCATTGGTCAGGCTGCGGCTTCAAATGACATGCGACTTTACAGAGAGTTGAGGCCTGCAAACTCTCGCTTAGATCACGCAACGAAGCGAACGATCATAACTCCTGAAACATATGTGCCATTGGTTAATATTGATGCTCATACGGCGCTTGATTTTATAAAGAATGGGTTTTGTAGGAGCAGGTTAGAGCCTGGGGTACCAAGTCTACCAGTTGAGACCATTGACCCCCGTTTGGCGCCTGGAGCCCTTAACGATGAGCAGGTTGCTGCTGTTACTAGAGCAATGAAAGGGCAGTATGGGGTCGAATGTGAGTACGAATCTCATAATAGTGCTAACACGGATAAACGGGTGTTATTTCCTATTGCGTTGTTTGTGGATAGACAGAGTTGGTATGTGCGAGCTTTTGACCAAGGTGCAGCTAGGTTTAAAAACTTCAAACTCTCAAGAATAAAAAGCACACCGTGTGCGTTAGGCTCTAACCTTCAGTTTCCAAAGGTCGGCGGGTATCTGGAAAAAGATACTCAATGGCATACATTAGTTCCACTTGAGTTGGTTGTGGCGGATCCTGAAAACGTTCAGCAGCTTACAAGAGAGTTTGGATTGGAGCATGGGCGTAAGATAGTTGTCTGTAGGGCCGCGCTAATATATTTCGCTAGGGTTAATTGGCGTATTGATGTAGAGAATGGTGATAAAAATATATTTTATTTCAAACTTTCGAATTTAATTGCATTAAAACAGATGGGTTTGGGGGATGAATTGATGAAATCTATTAAGTTTGGCTCATGACTTAATACTCTTGTAAACAGGAGGGTATATTCAATCTGGTAATAAATAGGTATACATAATAATAAGTGAGCTTAGCTTCAGTTGAAGTGAGCAACCAGATTGGATGCTTTTGGCTGATTTGAAGCGGTACATGGACTGTTAATCCGTATGTCACAGGTTCAAGTCCTGTCGAGGGAGCCACATTGAAAGCCCGCTCAGTTGAGCGGGCTTTTTGCTTTTGTGCGCTGTCGACGCCCCTTCCTTCACTGCTTGTGCTTCGCCTGGCCTCTGGGTAACTGTTACTTCTGACAGTGTCTTAAGTATGAGCTGGACATCCATACTTTTTACTTAGTAAGAATGAGTTTCAACTGCTGCCTTTTATTCCCTGTCTCTGGGCTCGACGGTCGTTGCGATGTGTGGGGCTTAACATCGGTGTTCTGATGCGGTAGAGGTCACTTTGATGCGCGAAATAGCTATCCATGATGACAATGGGCTCAAACATATCCGGGTTGCGGCAGGTATTGCGTCCAGCGTACTGGATTGGCTGATCCCTCATGTGATTGAGGGGGTGACAACGGAGTTTTTGGATCTGTTATGTCGCCAGAAAATCGCCGCTAATCAGGCTGAGCCCGGTTATCTTGGATATCGCGGGTTTGACAAGGCGATCTACACCTCGGTGAACGATGTGGTCTCCCGTGGTCGGCCAGATAATCGTGAACTTAGGCAGGGGGATGTTCTCAATATCGATTTGGCCGTGGTCAAGGATGGGTGGTTTGGCCACACCAGTCGCATGTTCTCCATCGGTGAGGTGGATCCTGTCAAGGAGCACCTGATCGACTCAGCCTATACCACCTTGCTGGTCGGCATCTCACATATCAAACCGGGTGTTGCGTTTAGCACCATTTCCCATGCTATCGACGATGCCGTCAAGCGACTGGAGTGTCATCTGGCGGTTAAGTGTATAGGCCATGGTATTGGTGCCGCCATGCATACCCCGCCGTTTATCATGGTTGATAGTCTGCTGACTCAGGATGTTGTTTTGCAAAAAGGGATGGTATTTACGCTGGACCCTGTGCTCTCTACAGGCTCATCCCAGCTAGGTATTGGCAGTGATGGGATTTCCATCGTCAATGTGGCGCAATCGCCGGTTGCTCATTGGGAGCATATGGTCGAAGTCACCGAGGAGAGCTACTCGATTCTGACCGCCTCATTTCGTGAAGGGGACACTCTCGGCTATCCGGTGATCAACCAGACCCTGTTTGATTTCTGGAGTCCGAATCAATACCGATAGCTGGCCAGCAATTTCATCGCGGAGGTGACACGTTTAGTGCGAGTGTTCACCATGATGTGGGTGATGCAACTCGGTATGTTCATCGATCGGCAGACATTGCAGATGACCGTGGCGTACACCGCGTTGGGAGGTCACGTCATCGGCAAAGTGCTGGATCTCGCCCATCTGCCCCTTGAGCACGGCGATCTCCAGACAGTCATCGTGATTGATGTGCACATGCAGCGTTGCGACCGACAGGTCGTGGTGGTGATGCTGGGCTGACACGATGCGGCTGGCCAGATCGCGCTTTTCGTGTTCGTAGACATACGAGAGCACCGCAAACCCCTGCTGCTGGTTATCGCCGGTGGCTTCTTGGGCCAACGCCGTGCGCACGATATCGCGCAGCGCCTCCGAGCGGTTGTGGTAGCCGCGCCGGGCACTGAGCTGGTCAAGGGTCTCGACGAGATCGTCGTCCATGGTGATAGTGATGCGTTGCATAAGGGCTCACGATGCCTGTTTGAGGGCCGGGCGGACAGGATAGGCCGGCAGCACCGCCTGTTGCAATGCCAGACCGGCATCACTTTGCAGCTCAAAGTCCTGATTGACCGTGGCGTTTTCCACGATCCTCCCTTCCTCCATGATCATCACTCGTTGGCAGAACTGTTTAACCAGCCGCACATCGTGGGTGATAAACAGAAAGCTGGTGTGCAGCCTGGCCTGCAGTTGCTTGAGCAGCGTAATAATGGTGGCCTGCAGCACCAGATCCAGATTGGAGACGGCCTCATCAAGGATCAGCAATTTGGGATGGGTGATAAGGGCGCGGGCCAGACAGACACGCTGCAACTGGCCGCCACTGAGCTGGTTGGGGCGCGCGCCAAGCAAGGCGGCATCGAGCTCAACGGCCTGCATCATCTCGACAATTCTGGTTTCCTGCTCGGCGCGGCTGAGCGAAAAGAGATGACGCAGCGGCTCGCGCACAATCTCGCGCACCGTCATGCGCGGATTGACTGCGCTCGGCGCATCCTGAAACACCAGCTGGATATCGCGGCGAAAGGTGGCTGCATGGTCGCCGCGCAGAGTATGGATATCGTGCCCTTGCCACAACACGCTCCCTTCGGCGGGTCGCTCCAGCCCGACCAGCAGGCGAGCGAGGGTGCTTTTGCCACAGCCGCTGCGACCAAGCAGCGCCACGGTTTCGCCAGCCTGCAGCGAGAGGGAGATATCGTGTAACACCGGGCGGGGCGCGTCGTTATTGAACCCGTGACGATGATAGTGGTGGGATAATCCGGTGACGGTCAGCAACGTCATGATGCCAGCTCCAATCCATACAGGGCGAGATGGGCCGCCACCAGTTGCCGGGTCACCGGATGGCGCGGTGTGTGGAAAATCGATTCAACGTCCGCCTGCTCGACAATCCGCCCGTCGGACATGACGGCGACATCGTCAGCCAGTCTCGCGACCACGCCCATGTCGTGGGTGACCAGCAGCAGGCCCGGCGAGCGGCGCTGCATGATGGAATCGAGCAGGTCGAGGATGCGGGCCTGGGCCACCACATCCAGATCGGTGGTCGGCTCGTCGGCAATCAGAAATGGCGCGTCCGACAGTAGCGCCAGCGCCACCATGGTGCGCTGCAACATGCCGCCGCTCATCTCAAACGGGTAGAGAGAGAGCAGACGCTGCGGGTCATCCAGTCCCACGTCTTGCAGCAGCGCGACAAAGTGCTGGGTTTCAAACGGTTTGCCCAAGGCCTTGCAGGTTTCGCTGGCGTGATCGCGCATGGTGCGCAGCGGGTTAAAGGCGCTGCGCGGGTTTTGCATGATGGTGGCGACTACGCTGCCGCGCAGACTGCCCGGTGTGACGGGGGCGCCATTGAGCCGCACCACCCCCTCTTTTTGTTTGACCCCGGCGGGCAACACGCCAAGGGTGGCGGCGCAGGTCAGTGACTTACCGCTACCACTGCTGCCAACCAGTGCCAGCACGCGGCCACGGGTCAGCGTCAGGCTGACGCCGTGCAGCAAGGGACGCTGGCTGTGCAGCACCAGATTGTCGATGGTGAGCTGTTGCATCAGTGGCTGTGCTCCGCAAGCAGGTGAGGATCGAGGTGATCACGCAGGGCGTCACCCACCAGATTGAAGGCCATCACACTGATAAACAGCGCCAGCCCCGGCCAGAACATCTGCATCGGCTGGGTCCAAATATATTGGCGCGCATCGTTGATCATCACCCCCCACTCCGGAGTGGGCGTGCTGACGCCAAGACCGAGAAATGACATGCCGGCGACGTGCAGCATCATATGACCGATATCGAGGGTCGCCAGCACCAGCAGTGGCGGCACGGCGGTGCCAGCAAGATGATCGGTAAACAGGCGCAGCGGCCCGGCTCCGGCGAGTCGGGCTGCCAGCACAAACTCGCGCTGGCGCAACGAGATCACCAGGCTGCGCACCATGCGGGCATACCAGGCCCAGTGCGAGAGGGCGATGGCAATGACGACGTTGGTCAGCCCGGTGCCGAGCACGCCGACTAAAAAGAACGACATGATAGAGGTCGGAAACGTCATAAACAGATCGGCCACCCGCATCAGGGATTGATCGACCCGTCCGCCGAACAGCCCGGCGCAGCCGCCAATCGAGAGGCCCAGCGCGAGCACCAGCAGCAGACAGGCCATCACCGAGCCGAGTGATACCCGGGTGGCGGCCAGCAGACGGCTTAAAATATCCCGTCCCAGATGATCGGTCCCGAGCCAGTGCAGGCTGCCCGGTGCTTGTAGCCGTTCGGGCAGATTGATGGCCAGCGGATCGTAGGGGAGCCACCAGTGGCTGGTGAGGGCGATCAGCGCCAGCAACGCCAGCGTGACCAGCGCCAGACGCACCGGCCAGCGGGCGGTTTGCCAAAACATCACAGATGGCCTCCTTCGTGGCGACGAATACGTGGATCCAGCCAGGCATTGAGCAGATCCACCACCAGATTGCAGATCACGAACACGCTCACCATCAGCAGGGTGAAACACTGGATCACTGGATAGTCCCGGTTGAAGATGGCCGACACGGCGTAACGACCGACGCCCGGCCAGGCGAAAATACTCTCGATGATCAGGGTGCCGCCAATCAGCTCGCCAATATGCATGCCCAGCGCGGTGAGCACCGGCAGCAGGGCGTTGCGCAGAATGTGGCGCCGCTCGACCTGACGCTCGCTAAGGCCGCGCAGGCGCGCCCAGACGACGTGGCGCTGACCGGCCACATCCAGCATGCTGGCGCGCAGCAGTCGGGCATTGATAGCCAGCGACATAAACGCAATCGACACGGCAGGCAGTAGCAGGTGTTTGAATCCACCATAGCCCATGGCCGGCAGCCACTGCAGCTTGACGGAAAAGAGCATCACCAGCAGAAAGGCCAACCAGAAATTGGGCATCGAGACGCCGAGAAACGCCACCAGTCGCACCGCAGAATCGGGCCAGCCGTCACGATGGCGAGCCGCCCAGATCCCCAGCGGAACCGAGATAAGCAGGATCAACAGCAGCGCGGCGCCGGCCAGTTTCAGCGTGGCCGGCAGAAAGTGCAGCAGATCTGCCAGCACTGGCCGCTGAGTGGCATAGGAAGTACCAAAATCCCCATGCAGCGCGTTGACCAGCCAGTGCCAGTATTGCACCGGTAAGGGTTGATCCAGACCAAGCAGCACGCGGGTTGAGGCGATCATCGCCTCGGTCGGCGGCAGGTTGGAAAGGCGCAGGTAATCAAGCGCCGGATCGCCGGTGCCCAAATGCAGCAACACAAAGATGATCAGCGAGGCGGCCAGCAGCATGGGTAGCAGCAGGGCCAACCGGCGCAGGGCATAACGGGTCATGGCGCCACCGGCGTGATCTGATCAAACGGGATCTCCGACACGATGGGCGCGAAGGGCACGTTACCCAACTCGGCTCGGGCCACACTCATCTGCGACACATAGGTGAGCGGCAGGTAGACCGCGTCGTTGTGCAGCCGGGTCAACACGTCACGGTAGAGCTGCTGGCGGGTTTGCTCGTCACGGGAGGTGAGGACCTGGCCAATCTCTTTGTCGATCACGGCCTTGTCTGGCAAGCCACGCTGCGCCTGAAAGTCGGCGTGGGACGGCACCCGCATCGAGCTCATAAAGGCGTGCGGATCGTACGGCGCGCCCCAGGTGCGGTTGAAGATCATGCCAAAGCGGCCATCGCGCATGCGGGCAAAAATGCTGCTCTCCTCCTCGCCCACCAGATGCACCGCTACCCCGATTTGGCGCAAGTTCGCCTGGATGATCTCGGCCATCGATTTGCTCAGCGCATCGGTGCCGGTGTAAGCCAGTTCGATATCAAGCGGCTTGCCGCCTCTCTCGCGAAGGCTCTTGCCCACCGGCAGCAACCAGCCGGCCTGATCGAGCAGCTTGGCGGCCAGCGCCGGATCGTAGTGACGAGCCTTGAGACCGATGTCGGCATAGGGCACCGAGGGCGCAAACAGGGTATCGGCGACCTGCTGGGTGCCGTAGAGCACGCTTTTCACCATGGTCTGCTTATCGACGCCATAGTTGAGTGCTTCACGCACCAACTGCTCGCTGGTGGGGCCTTGGGCCGAGTTGAGGGCCAGCATCACGGTCTCTACCGACTGCGAGAGACGGGTCTTGAGGGTCGGCATATGGGAGAACCGCTCGAAGGTATCGAGGGGCAGCAGCCCTTCGTTGCCATAGAGCAAGTCCACATCCCCGGTCTCCATCGCGACCGCCCGGCTGGCCGGGTCGGAGATAACCTTGACGGTCAGTTTGCTAACGGCCGGTTTATTTCCCCAATAGTGTTCGTTGCGAACAAATATGTCGTCTTGGTTGAGACGCGATGCTTCTAATACCCAGGGGCCGGTACCAATTGGCTTGAGGATGCCATTCTTGGTCTGACCCTCTTTAAATTGCGATGGCGCAATAAAACGAAATGGCCGTGGCAGGGCAAGCTCTTGCAGGAAGGGGTAATAAGCGCTTTTGAGTTTTATTTGCAATTGATAACGGCCAAGGGCTTTGACCTCTTCAATCTGGTTGGTCAACTCCAGCCAAGCGTGGCGCTCGCGATTATTTAGCACTGCATTGAAATTGGCCACCACGGCAGCGGCATCAAACGCCTCGCCGTTGGAGAAGGTGACGTCCTGGCGCAGATTAAACAGCCAGATTTTGCCATCGGGAGCGCTGCTCCAGCTCTCTGCCAGCCAAGGCTTGACCGAGCCATCCTGCTGATATTTGACCAGTGGCTCATAGACCATGCTCTGGGCGTACATCTGGTTGGGGGTGTAGAGGTGCGGGTTGAGCGGACCGGCATTGACTGGCCAGGCGGTGGTGAGTGTCTGCTCTGCTGCGGTGGTGACACCGGAAGCGAGCGCTGAATAAGCCAAAATAGCCATGAGCAGTTGGCGAAAACGCATGAAAATAGTCCCCCACGCCGGTTGATGGAATTCCATCCGACGGATTGTGATGTGAGTATTTACAGGAAAACGGCTGTATGACGAAATTGAAAAAACATCATACGCCTGAATCAGGAGGGTGCAAGCGTATGACGATATTCACTCTGGATAAATTTTAAGTTCTTTTGCTATTGAGTGATAGAACGCTATTTTTGAGAAAAAGCTCACAGCTAATGGCTGAAAATTAAAAATATAAAAAATAAGTATCTATTGATTGGTGCTGAATCGAATGGATATTTATTGTCGCTTCGCCCAGAGTCCGCCCCTTATCATGAGGGATGGCAAGGGGCGGTGAGACCCACCGCGCGATTAACCCGAGGCCAGCTTGACCCCAAAACCAATCAGGAACAGGCCGGCGATCTTCTCCAGCAGACGTGACACCAGCGGGCTGGCACGCAGCCGCTCGGCCAGCAGATGGGCCGCCAGCACCATCAGCAACCCGTAGATAAAGGTGAGCACCGCCACGGTCAGCGCCATAAAGGCGAAGGTGACAAACCCAAGGTGGTGGGCCGGGTCGATAAAGAGCGGGAAGAAGGCCATGTAAAACAGAATGGCCTTGGGGTTGAGCAGGGTGATGGAGAGCGCCTGGCGCAAGAAGTGCGAGGGGCGGATGTTGAGCAGATTGGTGCTGCCGCCACGGGAAAACACCATCCGCGCGCCCAGCCAGACCAAATAAGCGGTTCCGAGCCACTGCACGATATGAAAGGCGGCAGGATACGCCTTGAGCAGCGCAGCCACCCCGGCCACCGCCAGCCACAGCAGCACCTGATCGCCGAGAATGATGCCAAAGGTGGCGGCCAGCCCGGCACGAATGCCGCCCCTGCCCGTGCTGGTGATCAGTGCCAGATTGCCGGGGCCCGGCAGGATCAGCAGCAAAATAAAGGCGAGCACGAATGCCCCGTAATTGGATACACCCAGCATGATCATCATCCCTGAACAGTGGGGCAGAGCGGCACTCTGCCAGTGGTGAAAAAATAGTCCGAACGACTATCCTCGCCGATCCGCCGCGCTGTCGCCACTATCCCTTGAATCTTTTTATGCTAGCGGCCAAGCAGACGATTGATGTGCACCGCCAGATAGGTGATCTCGTCGATGGGAATGGTGATGCCGTGCGCCTCTTCGAGCAGGGCCCGGATATGCTGCGCCCCTTTCATCGCTTGCGGGCAGTGGCTGGCAATCTGGTCAAAGAGCGCCTGATCCCCGTCACTGACCATCTTGCGGGTATAGAAACGCTCGACGAAGAACTTCACATGGGTGATGAAACGGCTGTAGTGCACCGAGTCGGTATCGAGCGGAGTACCTAAGCTATAGCGCACCAGATTGACTATGTCATCGATCATGCGGGCATATTTGATGCCGTTGCCATCATCGGATTCACTCTGGGCATTGATGAGGTGAAACGCCACGTTGGCCGCTTCTTCAATCGGCAGCGTCACCTCTAACTGCTCGCGGATCAGTTGCAGAGCGTTTTCACCGACATGAAACTCCTTGGGGTAGTAAGTCTTGATCTCCCAATAGACCCGGTTGGTAATGACGATGCCCTGCTCGGCCCGCTCAACGGCAAAGTGCAGGTGCTCAGCTAACGCAAACAGCAGTCGCTCGTTCAGGGCGATGCCGCAGTAGAGGGTGGCGTAGTCGAGCACCTGGCGGGTGATGTCGAAATAGGCCGCGGGGATGGCATCAATCAAGGCCAATAGCCGGCGCGAGTTCTGGTCATCCACCGGCAGGTAGACCTGGTCTACCTGCTCGGGAGCAATCTGGGTACCGGGGCGGCGGCCAAAGCCGATGCCCTTGCCCAGCAGAATCATCTCGCGGCCGTTACGCTCTACCAGCACCATGCTGGTATTGAGGGTCTTCTTGATGGTAATCAATCGGTTACCTCGCGGTCGTGGGGTGACTATTCGAGATCGGCGCCGTTGCTGGCGATGACCTTGCGATACCAATAGAACGAGTCCTTACGCAGGCGAGCCAGTGTACCATTGCCTTCGTCATCCTGATCCACGTAGATAAAGCCATAGCGTTTAGACATCTGCGAGGTACCGGCACTGATGAGATCGATCGGAGCCCAACTGGTATACCCCATCAGCTCAACCCCCAGCTCCACGGCGGTGCGCATCTCGCGAATGTGGGCGCGAAAGTAATCAATCCGATAGGGATCGTGCACTTTGCCATCAACCACTTCATCGCGCGCCCCCATGCCGTTTTCGACGATAAACAAGGGCTTGCGGTAACGGTCATAGAGCTCGAGCAGTGAAATCCGCAGCCCCAAAGGATCAATCTGCCAGCCCCAGTCGGTTGCGGGCAGATAGGGATTTTTGACCCCCAAAATGGTGTTGCCGGCACTTTTCTCCAGACCGTCGTCGGCCGATTCGGTGAGCGACATGTAGTAGCTGAACGAGACAAAGTCGACCGTGTGCTGGCGCAAGGTATCGAGATCACCTTCCTGCATATGAATGTGGATTCCACGGCGGGCCAAATCGCTCAGGATCAACGGCGGATATTCACCAAACACCTGCACATCGGCATAGAAGTGATTCTCCAGATTTTTCCAGAGCGTTTTTTCCACGTCCTGCGGCCGGCAGGTGTTGGGATAGGTGGTCAGTTTGGTCAGCATGCAGCCCATCTGCGCGCCCGGTACCAAGCGGCGCAACTCGGCTGTTGCCAGCGCCGAGGCCACAAACTGATGGTGCAGCGCCTGATAGATCTCCTGGCGCTCTTTACCCGGAGTGCACTGCTCGGGAATGATGCCAGCGGTAGTAAAGGGGTGGCGGTGAATGCTGTCGATCTCGTTAAAGGTCAGCCAGTATTTGACCTTGCCCCCGAAACGCTCGAAGCAGACCCGTGCAAAGCGCACGAAATGATCGACGACACGGCGATCCACCCAGCCGTTGTAGTTCAGACTGAGCGCCAGCGGCATCTCATAGTGGGAGAGCGTGACCAGAGGCTCAATTTTCAGTCGCTGCATGTCACTAAACAGGTTGCTATAAAAGGCGATGCCCTCTTCGTTGGGCTCTTGCTCTTCGCCGGTTGGAAACAGCCGCGACCAGGCGATGGAAACACGCAGCACCTTGAATCCCATCTCGGCAAACAGGGCCAGATCGCCTTGATACCGATGATAAAAGTCGATGCCGCGCCGCTTTGGATAGCAGTTAGAGGCCGGCTCTGCCAGCGCCGCATGAACGTCGGCCAGGGTAATACCCATGTGACCGGCATAATCCTTTACGTCCAGATGGGGCTTATATGCCACTACGTCGGCCACCGATGGCCCCTTGCCATCTTGGTTCCACGCCCCTTCCACCTGATTGGCAGCCAGTGCGCCGCCCCAGAGAAATCCTTCCGGAAAGCCTTGTTGTTTCATCATTATGCAAACTCCGACACCATCATGACTACGTTCTGATTACTGACTTGTTCGTGCTCGAGCAGCGGGGTGACCTGATAGCGCTCGCCATTGGTGACGATCAGCACCACCACCGGATCAATTCCGGCGCTGACCAGCGCATCGAGGTTGAAACGGATCAGCTCGTCCCCGGCCTTAACCTGTTGCCCGGCTTTCACCTGAGGGAAGAAGTGATCCCCTTCGAGGCGCAGCGTGCCGAGCCCGATATGGAAAATCAGGGCAGTGCCGCTTTGGGTACACATGTTGAGGGCATGTCCCTTGTCAAACACCCCTTCGATCACCCCATCGCTGGGGGCTCGCAGTACGCCTTCTGTGGGAATGATGGCGATGCCATCTCCGATAATGCGGCGCGAGAAAAGGTTGTCGTTGACCTCAGCCAGCGGAATCATGCGTCCTGCGATTGGGCTGTGCAGGGACTGGGTCTGTGCAATGGCCAGCGGCATAGGGTTGGCCGGCGCTGCTTGCGCGGCGGTCGGGGTGGCTGTGGATTGCGGCTCACGCCACAGGGCAAAGGCGGCTGCAAACGAGAGGGCAAACGAGAGCACGAGCACCCCGCCAGCATAGAGCAGGTTGCTCGGATCATTGGGCGCGATAAACATCGACAGGCTGGCGAGTCCCGGTCCCACCAGGGCAAAGGCGCTGATGGCGAGGAAACCGGCGGTGGCGCCGCCAATCAAACTGGCCAGCATCACGCTATAGAGCACCCGCTTGTTAAGCAGTGTGACGCCATAAAGGGCTGGCTCGGTGATACCGAACAGCGCCGAGATCCCGGCTGAAATGGCCGTTGAGCGCAGCCCTTTGTCACGGGTGCGGCATGCCACCGCAAAGCAGGCGCCCGACTCGGCAATGTTGTGGGCCAGCGATGCCGGCAGATAGAGCATCTCTTTACCAAATTGCCCCATTGAGGTGACCGCATACGGGATCATCGCCTTGTGCATGCCGGTTGCGACCATAAAGGGCAACACTGCGGCCAGCAAGGCGGTGGCCAACATGCCGAACTGGTTGAACAGCGCGAGAATGACATTGGCAAAGCCGGCACCAAAGGTGTAACCAAGCGGCCCGAGCACCAGCAGGGTGACCGGCACCGTGACCAGTAGCGAGAGCATGGGCACTAGGAAGATGCGCACGGACTTGGGTGAATAGCGGGTAAAGAGCTTCTCGGCCTGGGCATAGAACAGCACGCAGAGGATTGCCGGGAACACCTGCGAAGGGTAGGCGATATTTTGTAGCGGCAAGCCAAACAGCGAGCTGCCATCGGCCAGTTGCTTGGTCATGGCTGGCAACACCAGCGTCGCCACAGCCGAGACCGCAACGAGTGTATTGACCTTGAGCTTGTTGGCGGTTGTGATCGCCACCAGCAGCGGCAGGAAGTAGAGCGGGGCCGAGCCGATATTATTGAGCACCTGATAGGTCGGAGAGGTGCTGCTGAGCCACCCCAGCATATCGAGTAGCAACAGCAGGGATTTGAGTACCCCGCCGCCGGCAATCGCCGGGATCAGCGGCTGGAAGATACTGATAACAAAATCGAGCACCACGGCGTGCCAGCGGCGATCACCTTCAGACTCCGGGGGCGTGCTGCTGGTGGAGAGTGTCCCAACCAGCCGGCTGAGCTGTTCAAATACTTCCACCACGTCATTGCCGATGATCACCTGGCATTGCACGTTGATGCGCACGCCGATGACTCCATCCACCTTTTCAAGGTCGGTGAGAACGATCTTCTTGTTATCGTGCAGCGTCAACCTGAGCCGGGTCGAGCAGTGTTCCAGGTGGGCGATGTTCTCCTTACCGCCCACCAGCCGAAGAACTTCGCTGGCTGTATGTTGATAGTTCATGCTGTTGTCCCTTTTCCCGGGGCCTGAAAAACAAAAAGACCCGAAGCGACAAACCAGATAAATGGTTTATCCCTTCAGGTCTTGCCTGCATTACCAGTGACACGCCTTGAATGAACTCAAGGTGCGATGGGAAAGGGGGCGACGTCAAAGCGCTCGCAATAAAAATGCGAGTTAGGCCATATTTTGTCTGCTAGACAGATGCCAAAGTGTGATCTTGTGCAGGTTAATCGCACCACGCCGGTTTACCAGAAATGGCCAGGCTGCGTTACAGCTCGGTCACTTGCTCTATCTGGATGTCACCGATCAATTTATCAGCGAGTCTGTTGACCAGTTCGGTGAAATGGGGTGACTGATGATGGGCATTCAATGCCACGTTGTCTGCATAGGTTTCTATCAGATGAAATACACCAGTCTGTTGTTCAGAGCGAAACAGCAGATAAGTGCTACAACCCGCTTCGGCGCGTGAGGTTGGGACCATCGCCATGAGAGCTGCCTCTACATTTGTGAAAAATTGTGGTTTAGCTCTGACGGTAGCCAATATTGTAATGGGCATAATGCTTCCTAGGCTCCGTCAGCATAATACCGACGGAGTTTTATTAGTGGTGGGGATATATAGGTCTATGGGTTAATCACCAAATAGTTTCCCTTCTCCAGCCCAGTCAGACGGTGATACATCTTCAAAGATAACATAAATATATTTTGGATCAGTGGCTGTGTGACGGACAATACTTTCCGTGATATCGGCAGCGACCGCTTGTTTAGTCTGCGTCTCTTTGCCTTCGAACCATGTTACTCTAACTACTGGCATTGTTCTCTCCTGTGGGGTGGTTAATCAATATATGGGTGAATCTTGTCTGCATTTAGACGGTTATTTTTCAAGAAATCCACGTAAGTCATCGGTAAATTTGAATGGATTCTTAAACATGAGGAAATGGTCGCCCTGCTGTTTTTTGCTATAGATAAACAGTCGCGAGTCTGGGATGACTGAGTGCATCCAGCGTTGACTGGCTACATTAGCACTGTATTCACCAGTAAAGATGGCAACTGGGATATCTATTTTGTGGCGGATAACATCACTCCAGTCGTTGGATGCATGGTCATACATCACTTGCAGCATAGCAGCGGGATCATTCTTGATAACAGAATCGGCAAACTGTTCCGAGTTATCGAAATAAGGTGAGTCGCGCAATCTGGAGCGAATAATAAAATTGGTTGTTTGCGGATCCAGCTCTTTGGGGAGAGGCTGCTGTAGCCCATGAATCAAGGCATCAGCAGACGGGACCAATGCACCTGCATTGCGACGCTCAAGCTCGCTCCAATTAGCACGGGCAACAATTGCAACTGGCTCATCCACAAAAACCGCTTTTCGGATTGTCTTGCTGCCAAAGAGATCAATGTAGCTCCACAATACCGATGCTCCCATTGACCAGCCACAATAATAAGCGGATGTTACGCCGAGGTGGTCATTTAATTCTTTCAGATCCATCGCATAACGGGCTATTCGGTTACCGTATGCGGTTTTGTCGGATAGTCCCTGATTACGCTGATCCAGCACAATCACGCGATAGTGCTCGGCCAGAATAGACATCACATTGATGTACTCTGCGCCATTGGCAGACCAGCCAGGAATGAAAATAAGGGGTGTGCCTGAACCTAACTCCCAATAGCGGAGTGTCACGCCATCACTGGTCTTGAATTGATTGATTTGCAGTTTTTTAAGATCGGATAATTTATTGGGTAACCCATTTAATTGGTGAGGAAAAGTAAAATCTTTTCCTAAAACCTCTAGGGCTGGCGTCGCGATTGCCAATGTAGAGCTGAGTGACAATGTGAGTACTGTGAGTACAGCACCAAATAAGGGCTTCATGATTTACCTTGATGATAAATGGCTCGGCCATGCGAGCCATCACCAGTGACTAATTAAAGTTGTACCCAGGCCGGAGCGACAACCGGGCCCTTGCCGAGAAAATAACCGAAGTGAATATTCATCTCGCCAATCGGCTCAAGAAAGCGACTATTGGAGAGTGGACCGGCATCCAGTACCTCAAATCCAATCGCTTGCGCCAAACCGGTAACTGTGGCCTTCGCGGTCTCATCATCTCCGGCAATAAAGGTCTGCACGGTTTTTCCCAGGCGAGCTTGCGGCGCGAGTAGCTGGGCAAAAATGGTATTAAACGCTTTGACGACCCGAGCGCGCGGGGCCATTTTCTGAATCTCTTCGGCGGCCGAGGTGGTGTGACCTATTATCAGCTCTTTGTAGTCCGCACTAATTGGGTTGGAGATATCGATCAATACCTTGCCAGAGAGATCGCCAGCCTGTTTGAGCGCCTCTTCGGCGGCAGGAAAAGGCAATGCCAGCACGATGACATCGGCAAGCGTGGCGGCAGCGCCGATTCCTCCACCGACGGCACCATGCCCGATCTGGTCCGCCAGTGTTGCGGCTTTGACTAGATCACGAGCACCGATCATGACCTCATGGCCGGCACCAGCCAGTGCAGAAGCCAACCCTGAACCCATGTTACCTGTTCCGATTATTGCTACTTTCATGATGCATTTCCGATGTGATGGTGTGATGCATGCACTGTAAAACGTGAAGCCATATGTGATAAATAGTGTGCTAATTTCATCACTTGAAACTTAGGGTTTCTAATGGGCCGATTACAAAGTATGGAGGTGTTTGCCAAAGCGGTAGAGCAGGGGTCGTTTTCTGCCGCCGGGGAGGCTTTACGGATCTCCTCGCAGATGGTGGGTAAGCACATACAGTCCCTCGAGAAACACCTCGGGATTCGGCTGCTCAATCGCACCACTCGCCGGCAACACCTGACCGAAGCCGGAATGATTTTTTATGAGCGGGTAAAGATCATTCTGGCGGAAGTGGAGGCTGCCGAGGGCATGGTATCCATTAGCGAAGGGACGCCACGGGGGAGATTGCGCATCAGTGCTCCCGTCTCGTTTGGCATTCATGCGCTGACCAAGCATCTACCTGACTACATGCAGCAATACCCGGAAGTGTCGGTGGATATGTCACTCTCCAATGGTTTTGTCGATCTGATCGATGATGGTTTCGATGTGGCTTTTCGGGTCGGAGAGTTAGCTGACAGCGGATTGATAGCTCGTACCTTGGCCCCGTATCGTCTGATCTTGTGTGCCGCCCCCTCCTATCTGGCTAGCCACGCACTGCTTAGTCACCCCAATGAGCTCACGAACCATGAGTGCCTCGGTTTTTCCTACACAGAGCTGCGCACAAGATGGACTTTTAGCGGGGCGGATGGGGATATCACAGTACCGGTTTCCGGCAAATTGATGGTTGATAGTGGTGAAGCCTTACTGATGGCTGCGCGGGCTGGGCTGGGGGTGTTATTGCAACCAGCCGAGCTGGTTCGTGACGATCTCGATGCCGGGCGGCTGGTGGAGTTGTTGCCCGAGTTTCGGGCTCATGAACGCCCATTTCATCTGTTTTATGCTCCGGATCGTTGCATGTCTCCCAAGCTGCGCAGCTTTATCGATTTTGCCCTCGCCAGGTTTGGGGCGGATAACGCTCGTAACAGTTAGTTATAGCGCGCCGACAGCGAGTCGAGGGTGCCATCGCTGGCCAGTTGTTGCACTGCCAGTCGTAGCCGGGTTAGCACGATGGGCGGGATGCCGCGCGTTGCAAGCAGGTAGAAGAAGTGGTGTTCAAAAACCGCAGGTAAAATGCGAACACGCTCGGTCAGTTTCAGGCGTTCCAGCTCATCGTGCAGACCGGGTGAGCGGTAGTAAAAAAAACGACCGCGTCCTGAGAGCAACTTGCCGAGGTTGCTTGCGGTGGTCTGGCCGCCATCATCGACTTCTAGTCCACCGAGCGAGCGCAGCCGCTCAACCGGGCCACTGCCGCGATTAACTAAAATAATCCCCTCTTTACCCAGTGCCCGCACTTCCTGCCAATGGGCGACACTAACGGGATCATCCCTGCGTACTGCCATCTGATAACGCACAGAGAACAGTGGTGGCTCAATAAAGTGAAACTGCTGGCGGCGACTTAAGGTATCCCCGACACCGCAGAGCAGGCTCAGCTCCCCGGTCTGGACGCTGCGTTCGAGCCGGGTCAAGGGCAGAGGTTTGGCCGAGATGACCATATGCAGTTCTGGGTCGAGTTGTTCGATGGCATGCAGAATGTCGACGCACAATCCGCGTGCGGGTAACTGCTCATCTTGAACCAGATATTTGGGGGCTGAGTCGCGTTGCACAGCGGTGGTGAGCTCGAATGGCTTGGCCATGAGCAAGAGTGGGCACAGAAGGGGAAGTAGTGCGAGCCAGAGACGCATCGGGAATCCATTCGTTGCAGGAGGGGTTAACTCCTTGCCAACAAATCTACTCTGTTTGCAGAAAGCTTGCCACAGTGGCCGGGCAGGAGTGAGAGACCTGCCCAGCCAGTGTAATCAGGACTTGCCGCCGGCAAACTGACGGTAGACAAACAGCAGAACCAGGGCGCCGACGATGGAGATGCCCATGCTCGGCAGGTTGAAGCCGCTGACAGAGCCGATACCGAGTTTGGTGCTGATGAAGCCGCCCACGACAGAGCCGGCGATACCGAGTACCACGGTCATGATAAAGCCACCGCCATCACGGCCGGGCATGATCCATTTGGCCAGAATACCGGCGATCAATCCGAAAAAAATCCAGGCAAGAATACCCATTTGAGCTCTCCTCTTGAGTGTGAGGTGAGCGATTCTAGACACTCTGGGCAGAAGTGGAATGGCAGCAGGGCGGGGGCTGGTCAGATATTGTCCGATGTGACAAACATCACAATAATGAAAAGCCGGGCATGAAGCCCGGCTTTGTCAGGATGGGCGTGTTACAGCACCAGTACCATCAGCAGACCGACGGTGATGGCCGATACCAGGAAGGCAAAGCCATAGAATACGTAGTGGTGCAGCTTGGTGGTGTGAATGCCCAGATCGTGCAGACCGTGGTAGATACGGTGCATGCCGTGCCAGATCGGCAGGGCGATGATCACCAGAATGATGATGGCGCCCCACCAGGAGCTGGCGAACTCCAGCACACGGTCATAGCTCATGGTTTCTACATCCATGATGCCAAGCGGCACCAGGATACCGGTGATGAGGACGATGATCGGCAGCAACATAGCGACCACCATGCCGCCACCACCAAACAGACCCCAGTAGATAGGTTCATCGGAACGTCTCATGGTCTCTCTCCTCATGCCACGATGATCAGAACAAGCACGGATACCACAGCCAGTGCCACATACTGGACCAGAACGATGGGCTTCTCGGGGATCAGCTGATCACCTTTGAAGATGCGCATGGCTTTCGGGGCCAGGGCAAACCAGGTTTTGGCGTGGAACAGGCAGGCAGCCAGCGCAATCACATGGAACAGGATGGCCAGCGGACTTTGCAGGGATTCGAGCCAACCGTTGAAGGCATCGGCACCCTGAACCAGACGCATCAGACCCCACATCAGCACCACGGCGTAGATGGAGACAAACAGACTGGTACCTTCGCGGATCATGTAACCGGTGTAGAACGCATTCTTCAACCACCAGTCCTTCTTCATCTCGCGGACGTAAGGCTTACGTTTACTGTTGGTGTTGTTCATGGTGTCACTCCGGCTTGAACATGGCGATCATGTAGTCCTTGGCGCTTTCGACCTTGCCAAGCTGGATAGCGGCGGCAGGATCGACCCCCTTCGGGCACACATCAGAGCAGTAGCCAACGAAGGTGCAGCTCCACACGCCGGATTCGGCGTTGACGATCTTCATCCGCTCGGCGGCCGCGCCATCACGGCTGTCGGCGTTGTAGCGGTAGAGCAGCGCCAGGGCAGCTGGACCGGTGAACTTCTTGTTCAGGCCATATTGCGGGCAGGCGGCGTAGCACAGACCACAGTTGATGCACATGGAGAACTGGCGGTACTTCTCGAGCTGGGCCGGAGTCTGGATGTACTCACCATCGCACAGGCTCTTCTCTTCCTTCGGCACGATATAGGGCTTGATGCTCTCGAGCTTCTCGATGAAGTCGGACATGTCCACCACCAGATCGCGCTCGATCGGGAAGTTGTTGAGCGGCTCAATGCGCATCTTGCCCGGCGCATAATCCCGCAGGAAGGTTTTGCAACCCAGCTTGGGCACACCGTTGACCATCATGCCGCAGGAGCCACAGATGGCCATCCGGCAGGACCAACGGAAACTCAAGGTGGAGTCCAGGTGGTCCTTGATGTAGTTCAGCGCTTCCAGCAGAGAAATCTCTTTGGCAAACGGAACCTGGAAAGTCTGGAACCAGGGTTCGTTATCCTGCTCGGGACGATAGCGCAGGATCTCAATTTCCATCATCTCAGCCATGTTTCTTGGCCTCCTGTTGTTCAGCTTCAGCACCGTAGACACGCTTGGCAGGTTGCGACTTGGTGATCTTCACATCGGAATACTCAAGGTTCGGCACCCCTTCAGGGTTGTAGAAGGCCAGAGTATGTTTGAGGAAGTTCACGTCATCACGGTCCTGATAACCGTCCAGACGCTGGTGGGAACCACGGGATTCCTTGCGGTTGATGGCCGAGTGCGCCATCGCTTCGGCCACGTCGAGCAGATAACCCAGCTCGATGGCATACAGCAGGTCGGTGTTGAAGATCGACGACTTGTCGTTGACCTTGACCTTCTTGTAGCGGGTCTTGAGCTCGGAGATCTTGTCGATGGTCTGCTGCATCAGTTCGGCGGTACGGTAGATACCGACGCCCGCTTCCATGGTGCGGCCCAGCTCGTTACGGATATCGGCCGGGTTTTCGGTGCCGTCGTTGTCCATCAGAGCCAGATGTTGATCAATCAAGGCCTTGGCCTTGGCAGCCAGCGCATCGGTGTTACCGTGCTGGGTTTCCAGAGCATGCTTGGCTGCAGCCTCACCGGCCACCTTACCGAACACGACCAGCTCGGCCAGCGAGTTGGAGCCGAGACGGTTGGCACCGTGCAGACCGACCGAGGCGCACTCGCCGATGGCGTACAGACCCGGCAGACGGGTGGCGCATTGCCCCGTGGTTTCGATACCGCCCATGGTGTAGTGCACGGTCGGACGAACCGGGATCGGCTCCTTGACCGGGTCCACGCCCACGTAGGCCTTGGCCAGTTCGCAGATGAACGGCAGACGCTCTTTGAGGTACTTCTCACCCAGGTGACGCAGGTCGAGGTGCACGTAATCACCCATCGGGGATTCGAACACACGGCCCTTCTGCTGCTCTTGCCAGAATGCTTGGGAGAGGCGGTCACGCGGACCCAGCTCCATGTATTTGTTCTTCGGCTGACCGACCGGAGTTTCCGGGCCGAGGCCGTACTCTTGCAGATAGCGATAGCCATCCTTGTTGAGCATGATACCGCCTTCACCGCGGCAACCTTCGGTCATCAGGATACCGCTTCCCGGCAGGCCGGTCGGGTGGTACTGAACGAATTCCATGTCACGCAGGGGCACGCCGTGACGATAGGCCAGCGCCATGCCGTCACCGGTCACGATGCCGCCGTTGGTGTTGAAGCGATAGACACGGCCGGCGCCGCCGGTGGCGAAAATCACCGACTTGGCCTGGATGAAGCGGGTGATCCCGTTCTGGATATCAAACACCACCACGCCCTGTACGCGCCCCTCTTCCACGATGAGATCGAGGCAGAAGTGTTCGTCGAAACGCTGGATGCTGGGGTATTTGATGGAGGTTTGGAACAGGGTGTGCAGCATGTGGAAGCCGGTCTTGTCGGCGGCAAACCAGGTGCGGGGGATCTTCATCCCACCGAAGGCACGCACGTTGACACGGCCATCCGGTTTCCGGCTCCAGGGGCAGCCCCAATGCTCCAGCTGAACCATCTGCTGGGTAGCATTTTCCACGAAGTATTGAACGACATCCTGTTCGCACAACCAGTCGCCACCGGAAACGGTGTCGTTGAAGTGGTTGTCGAGAGTATCGTCATCCCGGACGACACCAGCGGAGCCCCCCTCGGCCGCCACGGTGTGGCTGCGCATTGGGTAGACCTTGGAGATAAGGGCAATACTCAGGTCGGGGTGGGATTCAGCCACAGCAATGGCGGCGCGAAGGCCACCACCACCGGCACCGATGATGGCAACATCGGTCTTGATAATATCCACATCTGCCTCCTTTGGGATAGTGTTGCTGGGCACGATTTTGCTCTATGAATAAAATTCAAATTTGATGCAAGTCAAAGAGCACCGTTTTAAGCCTCTGGCGTAGTGAATTATTCCACCCAGCCCCAATATCCGTGGGGACAAACCCTGAAGTCTGCTGCCATCCAGAAAAAAAACTGACCAATGACTTGTGATATTTCTTGTACTAAGGCCCTGAATTATACGCAAGCAGGTCCGATTAAAATGCGAATTACCTCTCTTTTTAGGTACTCACCATATAATTTTTAAGGTTTTTATTGGGTTAGTTGAATTTTGGTCAATTACGCGGTGAAAACAGCAGAATGTGAACACTCTCGCTATTCATAATTGTGGGTTTTTATGCGGATTTTAAGAATGAAAGAAGGGGCGCAGCGGCCCCTTCTTGTGAATAAAGCATGATTAAATGCGGAACATGCCGACCTGGGTATTGAGCTCGGAAGAGATATTTTTGAGCTCGTCCGCCAACCGGTTAGAGCTCACCGCATGGTTCGCCAACTCGTCAGTGACATCTTTCACCGCCTGGATGTTGCGGCTCACTTCGTCGGTGACGGCGCGCTGCTCCTCAGCGGCGCTGGAGATCTGGGTCGCCATGTCGGAGATCTGCCCGATGGACTCGGCAATCTGCTCCAGCGCCTGGGTGGCGCTGCTGGCGTCATCCACGCTGTTTTGTGCCAACAATTGGCTCTCTTGCATGGTGCCGACCGCACTTTGGGTATTGCGCTGCAAGGTCTCGATCATGGTGCGAATTTCGACCGTGGAGCTGTGGGTGCGCTGGGAGAGCACCCGCACTTCGTCGGCCACCACGGCAAAACCGCGCCCCTGCTCACCGGCGCGGGCGGCTTCGATGGCGGCGTTGAGCGCCAGCAGGTTGGTCTGCTCGGCGATGCCCTGAATGGTGGAGAGGATGGTGTTGATCTCCTGGGTGTTTTTCTCCAGCTCACGAATGGTGCCGGAGGCATGTTCCACTTGGGAGGCGAGATCGGTAATCGAGCGCTGGTTGCGGGCGATGACCTGCTTGCCCTGCTCGCAGTTACTGGCCGAGGCTCGGGCGGCATCGGCGGTCTGCTCGGCATTGTTGGCCACCTCGACCGCGGTCGCCGACATCTCGTGCACGGCGGTGGCGATCTGGGAGATCTCGTTTTGCTGGCGGGACAGGCCCTGATCGGTCTGCTGCGCCATCTTGTGCGACGAGACCGCTTGCCCATTAAGTTGCGATGAGGAGTGGGAGATGTCTTTCACCATCTCATGAATGCGATCGATGAAGGTATTGACGTGGCGCGCCACGATGCCGACTTCGTCATTGCGCTCAATCTTGATGCGGCGGGTCAGATCGCCGTTACCACGCGACAGGTCGGCAATGGCAAAGCCGAGGGTTTTAAGTGGCAGCAGCGAGCTCTTGATGGCGATATAGGAGATGCCGGCCACGATCAGTATGGTCAGTAGACCCTGCCAGATGGCCGAGGTAATGGTGCGGGTGACCGCCTGATAGGCCACGTCCTTATCAATCACGATGCCGTAATACCAGCCGGTATTGGGCACTTCGGTAAGGTCAAACACACTCGGTTTGCCACCGATGTCCATTTCGGAGATGGTGTTGTCGTGAGCCAGCGTCTTGATATTGCTGGCGGTCAGTTCTGGCGAGATCTCGGTGGCCGGCTTCATGGCCAGTGCCTTGTCCGGGTGGGCAATGATGTTGCCGCTGCCATCGACCAGAATGGCGTAGGTGCCCTCCATCTTGAGCGCCAGAATATGCTCGACCAGTGCGTCGATGGAGATATCACCGGCAATCACCCCCTTGGTGTTGCCGCGTTGGAACGGCTCGGCGATGGTCACCACCAGTTTGCCACTGGAGGCATCGGTATAGGGCGCGGTGATAGTCAGTTTGCCAGCAGCGGTGGCGGCCTGATACCAGGGGCGTTTACGCGGATCATAGCCGGCCGGAAAATCGGTGTGATGGCTGCGGACCATCTTGCCATCTTCGGTGCCGGCGTAGACCAGATCGAAGCCGCCGGATTTCTCGGCCTGAGCGAGATAGGTGACCGGCTCATCTTGCAGGGTGAAGGCTTCTTTAACCTGAGTCACCATGCTGACCCGGGCATCCATCCAGTGCGAGATGCCTTGCACGTTGGAGGACGAGGCAATATCTACCGAGTTCCACACCAGACGGCGGGTTTCGTCACGCAGTTGTGAGGTGTTGTACCATACCTGCAGCGCGGTGATGATCATGATGAGAAGGCTGATGGCCAGCACCAGCTTGTTTTTGATTGACACATTCATGGCCTACTTCCTTATGCGTGTCTTGTCCTTGGGTATCAAAAAGATTATCGACCAGCAGCAGCTAAACCTGATGATGGTGATGAAATATCTATAGTCTAACGGGCCCGCTCTGGGTGGTTGGTAAAGACGCCGTCCACGCCCATGGCCTCCAGCCATTGCCAGTCATCCGGTTGATCTACGGTATAGGCCAGCACCTTGAGACCGCGTTGATGGGCATCGGCCACCAGCTCGGGGGTGACAAAGTCCACATCACAATTGAGCGACCAACAGCCCATCTTTGCGGCAAAATGCGCCAGATGACGGGGCTGCCCGGCAATCAGGGCGCCAATCCGGATATCGGGGCGCAGCGCCTGGAAGGCGAGCAGCTCAAGATGGTCAAACGATGAGACCAGCCACTGTGCGGGCGCAAAGCCGAGCTCGGCTTCGGCGCGGCGGGTGAGCTCAGCCACCGCCTGTGCAGTATGGGGCCCCTTGAGCTCGATATGCAGCTCGCAGCGACCGGCTACTCGCTGCATGACCTGCCACAGTGTCGGAATATGTTCGCCGTTACCGGCATCCAGGCTGGCCAGATAATCGCGGCTCTGGCGCACCAACACGCCTTCGCCGTTGGTGCAGCGCTCCAGGCGCCGGTCGTGAAACACCCACAGCACACCGTCGGCCTGCTGCACGTCGAGTTCAATCGCGCTGATGCCCAGTGCCAGCGCCTGATCAAACGCCTTGAGGGTATTTTCCGGCGCAAGCCCACTGGCGCCGCGATGAGCAATGAACTGCATCTTCTCTCCTTGATGGGGTAACCCGCTACCGCTTCGAATGCGACCATGACAGACTAATGGAGCGCTTGATGGTGGTAAAGTGTGATTACTGTCCTCTTTCAAGCGCGCCGTGTACTCATGTAAGGTTCAGCTCTCTCGTGTAGAATCAGTGAGTTACTGAAAACTGGAGTCAATGTATGCAAACCCCCTCTCCCGTAGCGGAACCCAGGTCTCACTCCTTTGGGCGTGGTTGGGCCTGGACGCGCGGCGGTTTTGACCTGTTCAACCGGGCGCGCGGCGTGAGTGTGGCCATGGTGCTCTGCTGGCTGGTGGTCGGGCTACTGCTTGAGCAGATTCCTGCCGGGGGATTGCTCTCCAACCTGCTCTATCTGGTCTGGATGGCGGGCTGGATGATGGCGGCGCGGCGTGCCGAGCAAGAGGGACGGGTCGAGTTTGCTGATCTGTTTGCCGGGTTTCGCAGCGCGTTTACGCCACTGATGCTGGGCGGATTGGCGCTGACGGTGGCTGTCGTGCTGATCATGCAGGTGTCACTGATGCTGCTGGGCAGTTGGGGAATGGGTGACCTGCTCGGTCAGCCGCCCACCAGTCTCACCCCCGACGAAGCGCGGGCCGTATTGATGGCCATGCTGGTGGGTTTGCTGCTGGCGGTGCCGCTCTTGATGGCGGTGACCTTTGCCCCGGCGCTGATCCTGTTTGAACGTGTCTCGGTGCCGCAGGCAATGCGACTGAGTTTTCGCGCCTGCCTGCGCAACATGGCGCCCTTCCTGCTCTGGAGCATGCTGGCCTGCCTGTTGCTGCTGTTAGGCGGCATGCTGATGCTCATTGGTCTGCTGGTGGTGATGCCGGCGCTCAACTACTCCATCTATGTGGCCTACCGCGATATCTTCGGTGCCCCTGTCATGGACGCGCCGAGCGCACCGAGCGAGCCGCCGTCTCCTCCCGGTCCACAGGGTCACTTCGACGCCTGATGCCCATCAGTTCAGAGCGATCTCTTGGGCGGTTACTGCATACGCCACATGGGATCGCTTGCCATCCTCTCCACCAGAAAATCGAGAAAACTGCGCAGCAGCGGTGTCATCTGTCGGCGCGTGGTGTAAACGGCGTGAACGCCTAACTGCTGCGGCTCGCACTCGGGGAACAGGGCGATCAGCTCACCGCGAGCCAGATATTCGGTGGCGGCGTAGCGCGGCTGCAAACTGATTCCGGTGCCGAGCAGGGTGGCTTTTAGCAGCAGATGGGACTGGTTGGCGCTGAGATTGCCACTGACCGGCACGGCCTGCGGGCCCTCCAGCCCGGAAAATTGCCACAGACTCTTGCCAAAATAGGCATAAGTCAGGCAGTTATGACGGGCCAGATCCTGCAACTGCTTGGGTGTCCCGTGCGCCGCCAGATAGGCCGGTGTGGCACACACCACCGAGCGGCAGTCGCCAATGCGGCGAGCGACCAGATTGGGGTCGAGATCGTTGGTGATGCGAATAGCCAAGTCGATGCGCTCCTCAACCAGATTGACGGTGCGATCCAGCTGCAGGATATCGATGGCGGTTGCCGGCCAGCGCGCCAGATAGTCGTGGGCGGCACGGATGAGAAAGGCATCGGCCAGCGAATAGCTACAGGTCACCCGCAGTTGCCCTTTCGGCGTTTGATCGCCACTGGCGAGCTGTGTCATCTCTTCGCCCAATGCCAGCATCCGCTGCGCCCGGTTCAGCGCCTCTTCACCCGGGCCGGTCAGGCTGAGCCGGCGGGTGGTGCGGTGCAGCAGACGCGCCCCCATCCACTGCTCCAGCTCCGCCAGATAGCGCGACACCATGGCCCGAGACATATCGAGCCGCTCGGCGGCAGCGCTGAGGCTTCCCTGTTCGACAACGGCCACGAAGACCTGCAAGGCGGTGAGACGATCCATATATCTGCTCGATTTGTGCGACAGTGAAGTCACTATTATGCGGTATTTGCTACAGGATTGTTCCAATAGACTGCTCTTCATCGACACAGACACCCGATGAGGCATTCTTCATGGCACCTACTCTGCCCACCCTGACCCTGGTTTCCACCCTGATGGCCGGTACTGCCGGCGCCACCACGCTTCACCTCGAGGTTTACAACCCCGGTGACAAAGCGGTTTTTCCGGTGTCGTCCGAGCTGGTGACCGGCAACAAAGAGGCGATCCTGATTGATGCCCAGTTTGATGTGAAGCACGGCCAAGCGCTGGTGGATCTCATCAAAAACAGCGGCAAGCGACTGACCACCGTCTACATCAGCGGTGGCGATCCGGACTACTACTTCGGTCTGGAGCCGATTCTGGCTGCATTCCCTGACGTGAAGGTGCTGGCCAGTCAACATGTGGTGGATCACATCAAAGCCACCAAGGATGCCAAGCTGGCGTACTGGGGCCCTATCCTGGGTAAGGATGCTCCCCGTCAGCTGACCGTCCCGCAGGTGATGAACGGCTCCCGGCTGACGCTGGAAGGTGAGACTATCGAGGTGAAGGCTCTGAACACACCGTATGCCTATCTCTGGGCGCCGTCGCTCAAGACCGCCTTTGGTGGCGTGGGCGTCTACGGCGGCGTGCATGTGTGGATGGCGGACAGCCAGAGTGAGGCGGCGCGCAGCCAATGGGTGGCGACGCTCAATCAGTTGCTGGCACTCAAGCCGCAGCGGGTTATTCCGGGCCACTTCCTGGGGGATGAACCTAACGGCAGTAAGTCGGTGACCTTTACCCGTGACTATGTGCAGCGTTTTGAACGCGAACTGGCGCTTGCCAAGGGCTCTGCCGCCCTGATTGAGGCGATGAAACAGGCTTACCCGGCGCTGCCGGTGGATGATGGTCTGGCCATTGGCGCCAAGGTCGCGGCCGGTGAAATGAAGTGGTAAAGAGAGTGGGGCGGGTTTGTCCCGCCCCCTCGGAGGAATCATGATGAGTGATGCTGTTTTGCACTATGTTTACGATCCCCTGTGCGGCTGGTGCTATGGCGCTGCGCCGCTCCTTAAAGCAGCCTCGGCCGTCGCTGGACTTGGCATTGAGATCCATGGCGGTGGCTTGTGGGTCGGTGAGCGGCGTCAACCGATGGGGCCTGCTCTGCGTGACTACGTGCGTCCCCACGATCAGCGTATTGAGGCGATGACCGGCCAGCACTTTGGTGAGCGCTACTTTAACCAATTGCTGCTTGATGAGCGTCGCGTGCTCGACTCGGAGCCACCGATCCGCGCCATCCTTGCGGTGCATGCGCTGGGCGGTGACGATCTGCAGATGTTGCAGCGGATTCAGGAGTCCCACTATCGGGATGGTCTCTGGGTTGGAGACAGCGCGCTGCTGTCTGCGTTGGCCGAGGAGCAAGGCATTGCCGCCGAGGCCTTTACTGCGGCTTGTCGTGATGCGGATGTTGACGGTCATCTGCAGGAGAGTGCGCAGTGGCTACGCCGGTTGACAGGAAATGGGTATCCCACCCTCGGGCTGGTAAAAGATGGCCAAGTGACGTCGCTGCCAGTGGCCCGGCTGCTGGGTCATCCTGAGCGTTGCTACTCCTGGCTGGCGCAACAACTTGCCGGATGAGAGGTGGCTGGCAAAAAAGTGGTGGTCGTTTAAAAAACATCATGTAAATGCGCAGATTGCCGATGTTTGTTGGTTAACGACGCTATTCTCAATAGTGAAATTATTGAGGTAGCACGGCACCGTTATTTTACTGACGCAGGGAAGACGATCATGTTCAACAATGTCTCCATCGGCCGCAAACTGGGCGCCGGATTTGCAGTACTGGCCTTGCTGGTACTGGGTTTGGCCTGGTTTGCGGTTTCGCAGCTTGCCAAAATCAATGACAACATCCGGGTCATCACCACCAACATGATGCCTTCGATTCACGTAGCGGGTCAGATTCAGGCTGCGCTTGGTGATGCGCGGCGTGCCGAGCTCAACCAGGTGATTGGTGGGTTGGTCAAAGATCTCGCTGAGGTGGATGAGCGCACGGCCAGTTTTAACAAGGCGCAGCAAAAATATGAAGAGAGTATTCGCCAATATGGCGACTTACCATTCAGTACTGGCGAGGAGGAACAGGTCTATAACCAGCTCAAAACAGTCGGCGCCAGCTATTTCGCTTCACACGCTGAGTTGCTCTCTGCCATCAAAAATGGTGATACGGAGCGGGCCAAATCACTGCGCAAAAACGAGACACGCACTGCGCTGGAAGAGGCTTATAAACATGCCCAGCGCCTCTCCGAGATCAACCGTGGTCTGGCCGATGAGATGGCTGGCAAGATGGAGTCTCTGTACAGTGCTGCTCGCAGTATGAACATGCTCGCTGGTGCCTGTGGCGTTATCTTTGTGGTGGTGGTGGCCTGGTTGCTGATTGGCCAGATCCAGCGCCCAGTCAAGATGTTGCTCGACCAGGCCCACAAGGTTGCCGGTGGTGATCTCTCTACCCGCCTCGATGTGGCGCAATTTGGCAATAACGAGTTTGGCAATCTGGCGCGTGGTTTCAGCGAGATGCAAAGCAATCTGCTGCAACTGGTCAGCGGGCTTTCTTCGGCGGTGGGGCAGCTGAGCTCAGCCGTGGAAGAGATCAGTGCCGTGGCTAATCAGTCGGCCGGCAACATGCACAACCAGCAGCACGAGATCACCCAGCTGGCTACCGCCATGAATGAGATGCAGGCGACGGTACAAGAGGTGTCGCGCAATACCAGCGATGCCGCCGATGCGGCGAACATCGCCAGTCAGCGCGCCGCCAAAGGCTCGGCCACGGTGCAGGACTCCATTGCTGGCATCGAGCAGGTCGCCAGCTCTATCGAACAGACCGCGTCGGTGATCGTTCAGCTCGGTGATGACAGCCGTAACATCGGCGTGGTGCTTGAGGTGATTCGCGGCATTGCCGAACAGACCAACTTGCTGGCGCTGAATGCGGCCATTGAGGCGGCGCGGGCCGGTGAGCAGGGGCGTGGTTTTGCTGTCGTGGCCGATGAAGTCCGTACCCTTGCCAAACGCACCCAGGATTCGACTACCCAAATCAACAGCATTATTGCCGAGTTGCAGCAACGTACCGCTCAGGCTTCCAACACCATGCAGCAGAGCCAGGACATGATGCAGGGGGCGGTGGGCAAGGCGCGCGAAGCGGGTGGGTCAATTGGTGAGATCAACGATGCCATTGGCAGTATCTCCCAGATGAGTACCCATATTGCTACGGCGGCAGAGGAGCAGGGCTCGGTGGTGGATGAGCTCAGCCGCAATGTCACCAATATCAGCCACGCATCCGAAGAGGTGGCCACTGGTGCGACCCAGATGTCACAGGCCTGTCATGAACTGAACCATCTGGCAAGTCAGCTGATGGAGTCGGTACGCCGCTTCCGGATTTGATAAGGCGATGGGTGATAGCTGGGCTGCCGCAAGGTGGCCCGGCTTTTTTCTGGCATGCCGCTCCATAAGCCGTTAGGGTAAAGCTCCCGGTTTTACCCATGCACAACGGAGAGATGTATGTCGGCGTACAAGGCAATTGCCCTCGATATGGATGGTACTCTGCTCACCCGCGATCACCGGATTTCACCGGCGACCCGGCAAGCACTGGAGCGTGCCAGGGCGCAGGGTATCAAGGTGCTGCTGGTCACCGGTCGCCACTTTATGACGGCACGTCCGTTTCATGCTGATCTTGCACTCGATACGCCGATGATTTGCAGCAATGGTGCCTATCTGTTTGACCGTCCGGCTGGCCGCATCGTCGAAGGTGACCCGCTGTCGCGGGAGGTCAGTGACCGGCTGCTCTCTCTGATCCATGACAAATCGCTCGGCGCTCTGATCCATCTGGAAGAGGGGATTGCCTATCTTGGCTGCGAAGATCATGTGGCGCGGATGCGCCAGTGGTCGAGCGTTCAGCCGGATCATCTGAAAATTCGCCTGCTGCCCGTCGCCGAGCAGACCGGCCTGGCGCTGCAAACCTTTTGGAAGGTCGAGCTGTTTCATCGTGACCACGATTATTTGCAGCAGGTGGTTGAGCAGGAGGTTGCGGCCTTGCCGGTGACCGCTGACTGGGCCGCACCTTATGCCATCGAGTTGGTCGATCCGCGCTGTAGTAAGGGCAATCGCCTGGCCCGTTGGGCGGCACAAAACGGCATTAGCATGGAAGAGGTCGTGGCGTTTGGCGATAACCACAACGATGTCAGCATGTTTGAGCAAGCCGGTCTGGCTGTGGCGATGGGCAATGCCAAACCGGAGATCCAGGCCAGGGCTGACAAGATGACTGCAGATCACAATGAGGATGGCATTGCCGTGGCGCTGGAGCGTTGGGTATTCTGAGTCAACCGACGTTTATGTTTTGATGTATTGGATTGCATTGATTAACAGCCAGGGAGTGGCCGTTAGCGGGATAACTCCATCTGTCATCACAGAACCTTACGAAAGATAAGGTTTATTTTCGATATGTCTTGATTATCTGTTCATTGAGGTCGTTTTGCTTGTGAGAGACGCCGTACCGGGATCGGGTTGGATCTGCGGAAACGGGTAATCCCGACAAAACGGGCACATGAGGTGCCAGCAAAAGGCATCAAGGAAGCAGATATGTTCAAGAAAATGAGTATCGGGCAGAAGCTCTATGCGGGCTTTGGCCTGCTGGCGCTGATGGTGATCGGCATGATGCTGTTTGCCATCGGTCAGCTCTCCCGCATCTATTCGGTTACCGACCGAATCACCGACAACATGCTCCCCTCGCTGCAATATGCCAGCGCGATGCAGGAGTCGCTGCTCAATACCCGCCGCTCCGAGATGGGGGCTATCATCGGCTACCATGACCACAACCCCGATGATATCAACGGCAGTATCGCCTCGTTTGAAAATTATGCGCGAGCCTTCAGCGAGGCGCAGCAAGCCTACTCACAACTGCCGTTTTCCTCCGAGCTGGAGCGCCAGACCTTTGCCCAACTGGGTGCAGAGGCCAACGACTATTTTGCGGCGCACCAGTCACTGATCAGCGCGATTCAACGCGGCGATCCGGCCGGTATTGCCGATGGGCGCGCCCAAACCCGCACCGCGCTGGATGCACTCAGCCAGCCGCTGGCCAAACTGCGCAGCATCAACCGCGAGATGGCTCGCACTCTTACCGATTCTGCGTTTAACGAATATGGCGAAGCGCGCAGTGTCAGCCTGTTGTTTGGTGCCGGCACAGTCGCGCTGGTGTTGCTGGTGGCCTGGCTGTTGACCCGGCAGATCCGGCGCCCACTCGATACCCTGCTGGCGCAAACTCGCAAGGTAGCCGGTGGCGATCTTGGTAGTCGCTTGTCCCTGACCCAGTTCAATCAAGATGAGATGGGTGAGCTGGCCAAGGCGTTTGGCGATATGCAAGAGAGCCTGCGTCATCTGGTGGTGGAGGTGAGCGGCTCGGTCGCCCAGCTCAGTAGCGCCGCTGAAGAGATCAGCACGGTGGCAGCCCAGTCGGCAGGCAATACCCAACAGCAGCAAAGTGAGCTGACACATCTGGCCACAGCCATGAACGAGATGCAGGCGACGGTGCAGGAGATCTCTCGCAATACCAGCAGTGCCGCTCAGGATGCCAATCAGGCCAGCCAGTTTGCCGGGCAGGGAGATGGCGTGGTGGTGCGCACCGTGGCCAGTATCGAACAGGTGGCAGCTGTGGTGGAGCAGACGGCTGGCGTGATCAGCCAACTGGCTGACGACAGCCGCAATATCGGCATGGTGCTGGAGGTGATTCGCGGTATCGCCGAGCAGACTAACTTGCTGGCGCTTAACGCGGCCATCGAGGCCGCACGGGCCGGTGAGCAAGGCCGTGGTTTTGCGGTGGTGGCCGATGAGGTGCGTACCCTGGCCAAACGAACTCAGGACTCAACCAGCGAGATTAATCGCATCATCACTGAGCTGCAGCAGCGCACCGAGCAAGCCGGCATCGCCATGCAAGAGAGTCAGACCCAGATCCGCTCCACGGTAGAAACGGCCCGGGAAGCAGGCGGCGCCTTGTCTCAAATCAAGAGCGCGGTCAGCGGGATTTTTGAGATCAGCACCCAGATCGCCACCGCCACCGAGCAGCAAGAGGTGGTCAGTCATGAGCTCAACGTCAACATCACCAACGTCAATGGTGCGGCGCAAGAGGTGGCCGAAGGGGCGAAGCAGATGGCGCAAGCCTGTAATGAGCTCAACCAGTTGGCGGTCCAGTTGCAGGAGATGGTGCGCCGTTTTCGCACCTGAAGCTCTGGACCGTGTCACGAAGGGCGCCTGATGGCGCCCTTTTGCGTTTTCGCTAGCATTAAAGTGTTTAAAACATTAAATCGGATGTCTTAAGGCATTGAGCTAATCTGTCGATAACATATAAGCTGCATACATTATATATAAATCAGCATGTTAGTAACAAAGTTAGTTGCTTAACCCATGATCCAATTAGGGATTTAGTCATGGATTTTAAACAGCCTTGAGGGATGCCCCTATGTTTTCAAAGATGTCGATCGGCCAGAAGCTCAGTGCCGGTTTTGCTTTTTTTGCCTTGTTGGTGGTGGGGCTGGTGTGGTTTTCCACCACTCAGCTGTCGCGGCTGGATGAGCAGAGTACGGTGCTGGCCGAGAATCTGTTGCCGTCGGTCAACAGTGCCGGGCGGGTGACGACTCATCTTATCAATGCCCGTCGTCTTGAGCTCGGCATTGTGATTGCGGCACTGGGACATGACAGTGCTGACGTGGCTTCCCTGACCGCAGATTTCAATCGCAGCCGTGGCGAATTTGAAAACGAGCTGCAGGTCTATCACCGTCTGCCCTTCTCGAATGCCGAGGAGCGTGAGAACTACGATAAGCTGATTACCAGCGTGCAGCGCTATTTCGCCCTGCACGAGCAGATGATGGCGGCGATTGCCGCTAACGATATGGAGCGCCTCACCGAGCTGCGTAAAAATCAGAGCCGCGCCGCCCTCGAAGAGGCAGGGCGTTATGCTGCAGCTCTGCGCGACATTAATGCCGGGTTGGCCGAGCAGGCTGCCCAGCTCAGTCATGCAACTTATCAGCATGCCGAGCGGCTGATGCTGGCGGTCGGCGCCTTGGCTGTGCTGCTGGTATGGCTGCTCGCCTGGTGGCTCAGCGGCCAGGTACGCCATCCAGTTAATCGTCTGCTGGAGCTGATCCGCCAGATCTCGGCCGGGGATCTCACCGCTCGCATCGAACTGAATCGATTCAACCACGATGAGCTGGGGTCGCTGGCACGCGGTCTGGCCCAGATGCAGGAGAACCTGCGGCAGTTGGTCAGTGCGCTCTCCGGCTCGGTGCAGCAGCTGGCTGGCGCAACCGGTGAGATCAGCGCCGTGGCGCGCGAGTCGGCGGCCAGCATGAGTGGCCAGCAGCATGAGCTCAACCAACTGGCGACAGCGATGCATCAGATGCAGGCAACGGTGCAGGAGGTATCGCGCAATACCAGTGAAGCCGCCGAGGCGGCCGGTCAGGCCAGTCAGCAGGCAGGGCAGGGAACGGGCAAGGTTCAGCTGTCGCTGCAGCAGATCGATCAGGTTGCCGCTGCGCTAGAGAGTGCTGCCGGTGAGATCCATCAACTGGGCGATGACAGCCGCAACATCGGTGTCGTGCTGGAGGTGATTCGCGGCATTGCCGAGCAGACCAACCTGTTGGCGCTCAATGCGGCTATCGAGGCGGCGCGAGCCGGCGAGCAGGGGCGTGGTTTTGCCGTGGTGGCGGATGAAGTACGCACTCTGGCCAAGCGCACCCAGGATTCCACGTCACAGATCAACAGCATTATTAGCGAGTTGCAGCAGCGCGCCGAACAAGCCGCCGTGACCATGCAGCAGAGTCAGAGTCTGATGCAGAGCACGGTAGTGACCGCCCGCGAAGCCGGCACCGTGATCAGCGAGATCAGTGGCGCGGTCGGACACATCTCGGAAATGAATATCCAGATCGCCACCGCGACCGAGGAGCAGGGGGCGGTGGGCGAGGAGCTAAGCCGCAACGTGGTCAATATCAGCCGGGCGACCGAGCAGGTGGCGACCGGTGCTTCCCAGATGGCGCAGGCCTGCGCCGATCTCGATCTGCTGGCCGGTCAGCTGGGCGGTATGGTTCAGCGTTTCAGGTTGTAAACAGAACGGGGCCAAGCGGCCCCGTACTATTACTGGAAGTTGAACTGAATAACGGTGGGCGGGTTGCGCAGCTGGAACAGCTCCTGGCGAATATATTCGGCCTGGCGCTGCAGATAACGGCGCTGGCTGCGATAATCTTCCCGTTCAGCGTCGCTCAGATTGTCGTGCAGACGCCGCTCAATCGCGCCTAACTGCTGCTCAATGCGATAGAGCTCCTGTTGCAGAGACTGCATCCGCTGATTGACCTCATACTCCTGACGACCGCGCTGATATTGCTTGAGGAAGGTGGCGTCATTGGGGCAGACCCCCTGATATTGCTCACCATTCACACCCTTGCGATAGGCCAGCTCGGGAATGCAGTAAAGCTCCAATCCCTTGGCATAGCCACGCTGCCACTCGGCCTCATCAACCTTCACGCCATATTCGCTGCAGCTTTTTTGATAAGAGCCGAGCGCATCGCGGGTGTGGCCCTGCTGGCCGTCCTGATAGCCGAGGTTATACCAGCTGACGCTGCGACACTCCTCTTCGGAAAGAGATGAACAACCGGCTAGCAAAAAGGGGAAGGTGACGAGCAAGAGTCGAAGGCGCATGACGCAGATTCCGGTCTACAGAGATGGCGGCATTGTAGTGCTCTGCGCTGGGCGGCTCAATGGGCTGCCCAGTGGCAATCGCTCTGACGCTGGCGTTGTTCACCTTGTGCACTGCCCGCCTGCCACTGTAGCACCAGCAGGCCGAAGCGCCCGAGCCGGCGCAGCTCAAACGCATAATCGAGACACGGGTTTTGGCTAAGCTGGCCAGAAGCGGGAGCCGCATTGAGCCGATAGTGGTAGGTCAACTGCGGACCATCGCTGAGGGTCGCGCCAATGCCTTCTGCTTGCTTGGCGGCAAGGTGGCGACGCAGGGAGAGCGGCGAGTCGAGCGCTTTTTGATAGTGCAGGCCGTTGAGTTCGGCCAGCTCCTCTTCCAGTTGCTGCATCTCTCCTTGTAGCGTTCCAAGAGCCTGGCCTAGCGCCTGCCGGTTTGGCGAAGCGCAGCCACTTAACAGCAGAGCGAGCAACACCAACAGCAGACGCATGCAGACTCCTGTCATCACAGAATTACAGTAACAACTGGCTCGGAGGCAGGCTGGCCAGCAGGGCTTTGAGGCGCGCGAGCCCCTCACCCAGACGCGCGTCACTGGCCGGCTGCGAGATGCTCAGGCGCACCGCTTGCACCGTGGCTTGCTGGCTGGCCGCAAACAGCTCGCCGCTGGTCACGCCAACGCCCATCCTGTCTGCCGCCATCACAAACTCGCTGCAACGCCAGGGGGCGGGTAGCGCGAGCCAGGCATGCATCGCCCCCGGCTGCCAGCGTGCTTGCGGCAGCAGATGGGCCAGCAGCTCACCACGACGGGCCAGCGCCTGACGCTGCTCTTCCAGTAATGCCGTCAGCTGCCCCTGTTGTACCAGACGAGCCGCCAGTTCGACCAGCAGCGGGCTCACCATCCAGCTGGATAAGCGCATGGCTTGCCCCAGTGCTGGGCGTAAAGACGTTGGGCAGAGCAGAAATCCAAGGCGCAGACCGCCGCAAGCAATTTTGGCCAGACTGCCCAGATGAATGACCCGCTCGGGCATCAGGCTCACCATGGGGGTAAACCGGGTGGCCGGCAACAAGCCGTTGACGTCATCTTCCACCACCCACACCTCATGGCGGGCGCAGACCGCCAGCAGCTCACGGCGGCGCGCCTCCCCCATGATGGCGGTGGTGGGATTTTGCAGGGTTGGGGTGAGATAGATAAGTCGTGGTCGACGCTGGCGGCACAGCGCCTCAAGGGCATCGGGGCGCATCCCTTCATCGTCCATGGCGACAGCACTGACTTGGCAACGAAGCTGGCGCGCCGCCCCGAGCAGGCCTGGGTAGCTCAAGCTCTCGCACGCGATATGCTCTCCCACGCAGCCCGTGGCGAGCAGGGTTAGCAAGATGCCGTGCTGGGCGCCATTGCTAAATAGAAAGCGGTCGTGGGTGGCTGCAATGCCATGACTGCCCAGCCACTGCAAAAACACGTCGCGTTGTTCGGGTCGGCCTGCCTCGTTGTCATAACCGAGCAGGCGGTTGAGGCTGCCATCGCGTTCAATCTGTTGCAGCAGGGGGCCGACTTTGGCGGCTCGGTCGAGTGGCACCGGCAGATTTTGCCACAATTCGATGCGGCCATCCTGCTCTTCACGCAGTGGCCAGTCACTGGCGGTGGCCTCCTCTTCACTGCGCACCCAGGTGCCATCGCCCACCCGGGCGGTCAGCCAGCCACGGCGCTCCGCTTCGGCATAGGCGCGGGTGATGGTGCCAACAGTGACGCCAAGCCGATCTGCCAGCGCTCGTTGGGTCGGCAGGCGGGAGCCACCGGCCAGCTCACCCTGACCGATGGCGTGCTCGATGGCATTGGCCAGACGCAGATAGAGGGGGCCTGAATAGGCTGCGAGATCGGGAGTCCACATTGTCATGGTGACAATAAATCCATTGATCGAAAGATTGTCCCAATATAGCGTGAATTTCATACCAACAATAGCGTTATCACCTCGATTGTATCGAGACAATATGGATAGTTCAGGAGCTCATACGATGACAATGGAATGGTTTGCCACCCTGCTGGGATTTGCGATTCTTACCTGTGGAACGCCGGGCCCCAATAACCTGATGCTCACCGCCTCGGGCGCCAATTTTGGCGCGCGGCGCACCTTGCCGCACCTGCTCGGAGTGAGCTTTGGCCAGCCGGTCCTGCAACTGGTGCTGGCTCTGGGACTCTATCCCCTGTTCGAACAGTGGCCGCTGCTGCGTTTGGCGCTGCAGGTGTTTGGCAGCGCTTATCTGCTCTGGCTGGCCCTGCGCATTGCACTGGCCGGTTCTCCGGCTGATCCGGCGCAGCGCAGCCGTCCCCTCAATTTTGTAGAAGGCATCGGTTTTCAGTTCATCAATCCCAAGGCCTGGATGATGGGGATCTCTGCCATCAGTCTGTTTACCTTTAGTGGCCAGGCTTATTGGACGAGCCAGATGGCCGTGATGAGCATCTTTCTGATGGTGGCCGCGCCGGTCTGTTACTGCTGGGTGTTGTTTGGTCAGCAGTTGGGACAGTGGATTCGCAGTGAACGTGGCTGGCGTCGCCTAAATGGCACCTTGGGGGCATTGACGGCGCTGTGCGTGGTGATGCTCTGGATCTAGTCGCTGGGTATTGTTGTGAAGCGAGGGGCTGCGGCATAGTAGTGCGCTTGCTGATATTCAAGGAGAGTGCGAGATGGATCTGAACTGGCTGCTGCCGCTGGCCGGCTTTGCCCTGGTAACCTGTGGAACCCCTGGCCCCAACAATATGCTGCTGACCACCTCGGGGGCCTCCCAAGGCTTTCGTCGCAGTCTGCCGCTGCTGGTGGGGGTCGTCGGTGGCATCAACCTGATGATTCTGGCAATGGCGCTGGGATTGGGGGTCATCTTCGAGCGCGTGCCACTGCTGCACGATCTGCTGCGGATCATCGGCTCTCTCTATCTGCTCTGGCTCGCCTGGAAGGTGGCCAAATCGACAGGACCGGCGGAGGGCAATCGTCCGCTGATCCCGGCTCATCAAGGCGCGTTGCTGCAACTGCTCAATCCCAAGGCCTGGATGATGGCGCTGTCGGCCATCGGTGGATTTACTCTCAGCGGCGAAGCCTATTGGCCATCGGCCATCTGGGTGCTGGCGATCTTCTTTGGCACCGGACTCTATACCGGCGCGTTCTGGGTGGTGTTTGGGGCCCAGGTGCGTCGCATGATCCGCACTCCGGTCGGTTGGCGTCGTTTTAATCTGGGTATGGGGGCCGCGACAGCTGCCTGCGTACTAATGATCTGGTTATAAGGATTCAATCATGCTCTGTATCGGTGTGCTCGGTGGCATGAGCTGGGAGTCAACGGTCAGCTACTATCAGGCGCTCAATCGTGGGGTTCGGGAGCGTCTGGGCGGCCTGCATTCGGCCCGCATTCTTTTGCATAGCGTTGATTTTGCTGAGATTGAGCGGCTGCAGGCGCAAGGGGACTGGGAGCAGGCCGGCCAAGTGCTGGCCAAGGCGGCGCGCTCTCTTGAAGCGGGTGGCGCCGATTTTCTGCTGCTGGCGACCAACACCATGCATAAGGTGGCGCCGGCGCTTGAGGCTGCGGTCAGCATTCCGCTGCTGCATATTGCCGATGCGACCGGAGCCCGGCTGGTGCGTGACGGGGTGCGTCGCGTCGGGCTGTTGGGTACACGTTTTACCATGGAGCAGGATTTTTATAAGGGACGCCTGAGTGAGCGCTTTGCTCTGGAGGTGGTGACGCCCGACGAGCTGCAGCGTGAGCGTGTGCATCGCATCATCTATGACGAGCTCTGCCTTGGGGTCGTCAATGATGCCTCGCGCGCTGAATATTTGGCTATCATCAGCGCGCTGGCCGAGCAGGGCTGCGAGGCGGTGATCCTCGGTTGTACCGAGATTGCCTTGCTGGTGGGGCAGTGTCAGGCGGCGGTTCCCCTGTATGACACCACCGCTATTCACGCTGAGGCCGCTATCAGCGCTGCCCTCTCTTGAGGCTTGATATTCTACTGGTCAGATCTCATATCCTTCCCTGTCTCATATCACCCATGCCAAAAGTGTGTAAAATTGCGCCCTGACTTTTCGGCCCGTCGGGCCGTTTCTCCGAAAATGAAGGCATTCCCGTGGCAGAAGTAGACAGATTTGCAGAGATTCGTCCCTATAACGATGACGAAGTGGCCGCCGCCATTGATCGTCTGATCCGTGACGATGAATTTATTGGTGCCATCGCCAAATACCGTTTTGGCAATCTGGTCAATGGCTTGGGGTGGTTGCTCAAACCATTGATCCGGCTGGTATTGCGCTACAAATGGGCGGGCGTCAACACAGTGCGTCAAGTGCAGCTGGGGGTGGCCAGCTACATGCAGCGCATGATCGCCGGCTCGACCGATGGGGTGACCTTCTCCGGTTTGGAACATCTGGCGGCAGACAAGGGCTATCTGTTTGTTTCTAACCACCGCGACATCGCCATGGACCCGGCCTTTGTCAACTGGGGCCTGTTTAGCTGCGACCGTGACACGGTGCGTATCGCCATCGGCGATAACCTGCTGCGTAAACCCTGCGCCACCGAGCTGATGAAGCTCAACAAGAGCTTTATCGTCAAACGCTCGGCCAAGGGGCCGCGTGAAATGATGAAGGCGCTTGGCGATCTCTCTGCATACATCGGTGACTCGGTTCATACCGGTCACTCCATCTGGATCGCCCAGAAAGAGGGGCGTGCCAAGGATGGGGACGATAGAACCGATCCGGCCATCCTCAAGATGTTCTACATGGATGGCAAGAAGCAGAAGCTGGATTTTGTCGATTACATGCGCACGCTCAACATCGTGCCAGTGACCATCTCTTACGAGTGGGACCCGACCGACATGGCCAAGGCTCGCGAGCTCTACGAGAAGGCCCAGTTTGGTCGCTATGAGAAGGGCGAGTTCGAGGATATCGAAAGCATCGTGGCAGGTATTGTGGGCCACAAGGGACGAGTGCATGTGGCATTCGGTGCGCCGGTACAGGATGGTTTCAGCGATCCGGACCAGCTGGCGGCCCTGATTGATCGGACCATCTGGAGTCACTATCACCTCTTCCCGAGCAACTATCTGGCTGCCGGTCAGCAAGATAAGGCTAACGAACGGGAAGTGGCCGCGTATGCCGAACGACTGGCTCGCGTGCCTGAGGCTCATCAGGATCTGTGGCGACAGATGTATGCGAAGCCAGTTGAGAACTTAAAAAATATTTGATGATTTATATTTTTTATTTATAACGGGAGCAGATGCTCCCGTTTTTGTTTCTGGTCAAAAAAGTGGGGGCCAAGATGGTGAATACTATGGTTTCAGCTGGTACGATGTTGAAACCCCGTTTCGGGCCAAAGGGCCCCGTTTGATGATGAGTGAGGCCCGAAGATGATCACTGGTAACTTGAAAGCACTGGAGCGAGCGCTGCTGCACCCGGTGTTGGAAAAAGTTCTGCGCGAGGTCGTGGTATCGATCGAGCAGTGGGACGGTCGCCCGATTGGTCGCGTTGATGTGGACGGTGATCGCCTCTTCTGCCTGGTGCAGGAAGATCTCACCGAGCCGGCCGATGAACGTCACGGTGAGTTTCATCAGGAGTACCTCGATATCCAGCTGCTGCTCTCCGGTCGTGAATGGATCGGTGTTGGTCCCGAGCAGTACCGTCTGGAAGGCCTGACTCATCCTCATCCCGACCTCTGGTTTGTCGAGGTGGAGCAGGAGAGCTGGCTGGCGCTCAAGCCCGGCGATTTCGCCATTTTCTATCCGGGCGAGCTGCACCGCCCCCTGTGTACCCACGGCATGCCTGCCCCGGTACGCAAGCTGGTGGTCAAGGTGCATAAATCCCTGCTGGCTTAAAAGCCGCAGCCGAATTGAAGAATTGGTCGCGCCCGCCGTGCGGCCATAAGACCCCGACTGTGGGGATCCTGTCCCATGTGGATAACACGACACGGCATGATGCCGAACCACAGGAAGATTCAGAAATGAGCAAGTTGGTATTGATCCTGAACTGCGGCAGTTCCTCCCTCAAATTCGCAGTGATGGACGCCGAGTCCGGCGAGGCCTGTCTCTCCGGTCTGGCCGAGTGCTTTAACCTTGACGATGCCCGGATCAAATGGAAATTGCACGGCGTCAAGGGTGAAGCCATGCTGGGAGCCGGTGCGGCTCACCAAGAGGCCCTCGATCATATCGTTCACCACATTCTGAGCCAGGATCCCACGCTGGCTGCTCAACTGGTGGCTATTGGCCATCGTATCGTTCACGGTGGCGAGCGCTTCTCCAGCTCGGTGCAGATCAACGACGACGTGATTGCCGGTATTGAAGCCGCCATCCCGTTTGCGCCGCTGCACAACCCGGCTCACCTGATCGGCATTCGTGCCGCCCTCAAGGTGTTCCCGCAGCTGGCTGACAAGAACGTGGCCGTGTTTGACACCGCCTTCCACCAGAGCCTGCCTGAGGAAGCCTACCTCTACGCGCTGCCCTACAAGCTCTACAAAGAGAACGGCATCCGTCGTTACGGCGCTCATGGCACCTCTCACCGTTTTATTGCCGAGCAAGCCGCCATTGCGCTGGGCAAACCGCTCGCTGACGTCAATGTCATCAACTGCCACTTGGGCAACGGTGCTTCGGTCTGCGCCATCAAGAACGGCAAGTCGGTTGACACCTCCATGGGGTTGACTCCGCTGGAAGGTCTGGCCATGGGTACCCGCTCCGGTGATCTGGATCCTGCCATTATCTTCTTCCTGCACGACAAGCTGGGTTACTCGGTGGACGAGATCAACACCCTGCTGACCAAGCAATCCGGTCTGTTGGGTCTGACTGAAGCGAGCAGCGACTGCCGCTACGCTACCAGCAACTATGGTAGCGATGCCGGTGCCAAGCGTGCTGTTGACGTCTTCACTTATCGCGTTGCCAAGTATGTTGGCGCTTATGCCGCTGCGATGGATGGTCGTCTGGATGCGGTTGTGTTCACCGGTGGTATCGGTGAAAACGCCGCCATGATCCGCGAGATGATTCTTGATCGTCTGGCTCTGCTCGGCTTTAAGGTCGACAAGCAGGCCAACGAAGCGGCCGTGTTGGGTGGTGAAGGTCGTATCACCACCGAAGATAGCCGTCCGGCGCTGGTGATCCCGACCAACGAAGAGTGGGTCATTGCTCGCGACGCAATCGCTCTGGTGGGCTAAGTCCACTTGATGAAACAACGCCCGGCTTGCCGGGCGTTGTTGTTTACAGCGGATAGAGATGTAGAAAAGGCGCCGGGTGGCGCCTTTTCTCTGCAAGGGACCGAGGTTATTTCACCTCGACACCCTTGGCTTGCAGGTCGGCGTGATAGGACGAACGCACAAACGGACCGCAGGCGGCGTGGGTAAAGCCCAGCTCCATGGCCACGTCTTTAAGCGCATCAAACTCAGCTGGCGGCACGTAGCGCTTGACCGGCAGATGGTGACGGCTTGGCTGCAGATATTGACCCAGCGTCAGCATGTTGACGCCATGAGCACGCAGATCTTTGAGAACCTCGGCGATCTCTTCGTTGGTTTCGCCAAGACCCATCATCAGACCGGACTTGGTTGGCAGGTCCGGGTGCATCTCCTTGATCCGGCGTAGCAGCTCCAGCGACCACTTGTAATCGGCGCCAGGACGGGCCACGCGGTAGAGGCGCGGGGCAGTTTCCAGGTTGTGGTTAAACACATCCGGCGGCGTTTCACGAAAGACCTCAAGCGCCTGCTCCATCCGGCCACGAAAATCCGGAGTCAGGATCTCGATGCGGGTCTGCGGGCTGTGCTCACGAATCTCGCGGATGCAGTCGGCAAAATGCTGGGCACCGCCATCACGCAGGTCATCGCGATCCACCGAGGTGATCACCACGTAACGCAGGTTCATCTCTTTGATGGTCAGCGCCAGCTTTTTCGGCTCTTCCGGGTCGAGCGGCAGCGGACGACCGTGGGCCACATCGCAGAAGGGGCAACGACGAGTACAGATGGCACCCATGATCATGAAGGTGGCCGTACCGTGGTTGAAGCACTCGGCCAGGTTGGGGCAGGAGGCCTCTTCACACACCGAGTGCAGCTTGTTTTTGCGCAGGGTGCTCTTGATGTGATCGATCTTCTGGCTGCTGGGCGGCAGCTTGATCCGCATCCAGTCGGGCTTGCGCAGCACTTCCTCGTCGGCGTCCGGCATGAACTTGACCGGGATCAGCGCCATCTTGTCGGCATCACGCAGCTTGACGCCCGGCTCCATACGAATGGGTTTGCTCATGATTCACTCTCGGTGTTCGTTATTGTGTGGTAGCCGATCCGGCTCGCCAGTTCGGCGACCAGAACCGGTGCAGCGTCAGAGACGCTTTGTGGCCCACCCAAGGCACTGGCTTGGGTCATCGCCATGCCGGCATAGCCGCACGGGTTGATGCGCAAGAAGGGGGCAAGATCCATATTGATGTTCAGGGCCAGCCCGTGAAACGAGCAGCCTTTACGAATACGCAGTCCCAGTGATGCTATTTTGGCGCCATTAACATAGACGCCAGGTGCATCGGGCTTGGCATAAGATTCGATATTCCACTTGGCGAGGGTGGCTATGATGGCGTTTTCCAGCGCGCTGACCAGCTCGCGCACCGACAGGTGACTGCGGCGCACATCGACCAGCACATAGAGCACCAGCTGGCCAGGGCCGTGATAGGTAATCTGCCCGCCACGATCGCTCTGGACCACCGGGATATCGCCGGGATTGATCAGGTGCTCAGCCTTGCCGGCCTGTCCCTGGGTGAAGACCGGATCGTGCTCCACCAGCCAGAACTCATCGGGCGTATCGCCACTGCGCTGGTCGGTGAAGGCCTTCATGGCATCCCATACCGCGAGATAGGGGCGGCGGCCAAGATGGCGAACAATCAGGGGCGGGAGATCCTGCGGCATCACTTCCTCGTCAATGTAATATCGCCCCGGCACGGCGGGGCGAACAACGCTTACAGTACGTAGCGGACCTGTTCGATCTCGCCGAGGGCAACGTACATCGCTTCGATGTGTTCTTTGCTATGGGCAATCACGGTCACGGTGACCGAGTGATAATTGCCCTTGGTGCTGGGACGCACGCTCGGGCTGTAAGTGCCCGGTGCATGCTGCTGCAGCACTTCCACCACCCGATCCGGCAGGGCGGGATCGGCCACGCCCAGTACCTTAAACGGGAACTTGCAGGGGAACTCGAGCAGCTCGTCAAACTTGGTATTCATTGCTTCACCTTTGCTGGGCAGCTCGGGCTGCCCGTAGATTATCTTGCTCAATCCCGAAACGGGATGCATCACAGTATGGGGGCGCAACCGGGCAGCTTCAACCCGAGGCGGGCAGATACCATGATGGTGAGGTGGTGCTTTTTACCACAAATCCAGGGTGGGCGGAACCGATAAACCGAAAGGTTATTACAGGTGAAATGAAAAACGGCGCCTAGTGGCGCCGTCTTGCAGAGTGAGCCGATTACTTAAGCAGGCTCTGGATCAGCATCATCAGGTAATCCCAAACGCGGCTGAGCAGATTGCCTTCTTGCACCTCTTCGAGGGCAACCAGCGGCGCTTTGGCAATCTCTTTGCCATCGAGCTTGACGGAGACGGTACCCACTTGCTGGCCCTTGGTCAGCGGTGCCTTCAGCTCGCTGTCGAGTTGGAAATCAGCCTTGAGCTTGTCAGCCTGACCACGGGTAATGGTCACTGCTACGTCTTTATCGACACCCAGCTTCACGGTCGGCTTGTCACCCATCCAGATCTTCTGGTTGACCAGCTCGGTTCCGGCCTTATACGGGGTCAGAGTCTGGAAGAAGCGGAAACCGTAGGTCAGCAGCTTCTTGCTCTCGTCAGCGCGCACCCGCTCGCTCTCGGTCCCCATCACCACGGAGATAAGGCGCATCCCCTCTTTGTTGGTGGCGGAGGCAACCAGGTTGTAGCCGATTTCACTGACGTGGCCGGTCTTGATGCCATCGACGTTGAGCGAGGTGTCCCACAGCAGACGGTTACGGTTGTGCTGGGTAATACCGTTGAACTGGAAGTCTTTCTGCGAGTAAATCTTGTACTCTTCCGGCACATCGCGAATCAAGGCCTGACCGAGGACGGCCATGTCGTGTGCGGTGGAGTAGTGGTTATCGTCGAACAAACCGTGCGGGTTCATGAAGTGGGAGTCCTTCATGCCGAGCTTGGTGGCCCAGGTGTTCATCATGTCAGCAAAGGAGTCGGTACTGCCGGCGATGTGTTCGGCCATGGCGACACAGGCATCGTTACCGGACTGGATGATGATCCCCTTGTTAAGGTCATCGACCGAGACCTGTTTGCCCACTTCGATGAACATCTTGGAGGAGTCGGAGTAGTTCTTGGACCAGGCGTTCTGGCTAACGGTGACCATGTCATCACGCTTGATGTTCCCCTTGAGCAGCTCCTGGCCGATGATGTAAGAGGTCATCATCTTGGTCAGGCTGGCAGGCGGGAGGCGCTCGTTGGAGTTCAACTCGACCAGCGTTTGGCCGGTGTAGTAGTCCATCAGGATATAGGACTTGGCGGCGATGGCGGGTGGAGTGGGAACCATAGGCGACTCGGCGCTGACAGAGGCAGCGGCACTGGCCAGGGTGGTGAGAAGCAGAGCATTGACAAGTTTGGACATCTTGGGACTTCCTGGGTGCCTGGTGGGGTCCCACGGACCCCTGGAACAAAAAAACGGGCTCCACTATACCAGATGTGCCCTTGCGCTACACAGCGGAAGCGACAATCTGGCGCTTGTGAATTGACTAACTGATGAAATAGGCTTGGCGATAGCCCAGTTTTTTCACTTTTTTCATCAACATCTGCTGTTGCTTGGTCGGCACTGGCCCCAGCACCAGTCGGTGCCATTGACCATTACTGACCACGTAATAGGGAACGTGCAACTGCTTTTGCAATTGCTTGCCTTGCGCGACCAGTTTCTCTTTATGGCTACCGCTGAGCACCTGCAGCTTCTTACCACCCACCACCGGCGCGTCATCCACGGTTTTTTTGGCGTGGCGGCGGGTTGATGCGGTGAGCTCTGGCTCAGGTTTGGCCTGGGCGCGGGCCAGCGCCGGGCTGACTGTTTCCAGACGCACTTTCGCCGTGCCACTGCGCGCCATGCCAATTTCAGCGGCGGCTGCATGGCTGATATCGATCAGCAAATGGCGGTTAAACGGACCGCGATCGTTGATCTTGACGATGACCTGACGACCGTTGTTGAGGTTGGTGACCCGCACATAGCTGCCCAGCGGCAGAGAGCGGTGCGCCGCCGTGAATTTACGGCTGCTCATTACTTCGCCACTGGCGGTGCGGCGACCATCAAGGTCGTGCGCCAGCCAGGAGGCAGTGCCGGTGGCGCGATAGCGACCGGAGCGCGCCCAATTGGCCAGCGGCTCGGGATCGGCGTCGACGCCCTGGTCACTGGATTGCAAGACCGAGCGATCGCTGTTGTAAAGTGGCTCTTGGCCGGCCGCATTGGCACGGGCCAGCACCTCGTAAAGAGGTGGCTCCTGCTGCGTGTTGGCAGCAGTGTTCCCGGTCGCCGCCGTCGGCGCCGGATGATGGCTACAGGCAACCAGCAACAAAGCAAGGCAGCCAGAGAGGAGTGTGCGGCAAAGCATTGTCATGACATTCCTTTCGTGTCTTTCAGGTTGTTGGTCGGTGTGCCGGTCAGGCGATAAAACAGACAAACCGAGGCGGCATGGTAGCACGCACTGGGCGACCATGCCTCCCCGGAAAGTGTGAGCTGCGACAGACTATGCCAGCAGGCGACGGTGAGTGTGGATGGACATCAGGATGCCAAAGCCGGCCATCAGGGTCACCATGGAGGTGCCACCGTAGCTCACCAGTGGCAGGGGAACGCCCACGACGGGCAGGATGCCGCTCACCATACCCATGTTAACAAACACATAGACGAAGAAGGTCAGTGTCAGGGCGCCGCCGAGCAGCCGCTCGAAGCTACTTTGCGCCTGCATCGAGATATAGAGGCTGCGACTGATCACATAGAGATAGAGCAGCATCAGGATGGCAACCCCAATCAAACCGAACTCTTCGCTGTAAACCGCGAAGATAAAGTCGGTATGGCGCTCGGGCAGAAACTCAAGCTGGGATTGGGTGCCCTGCAACCACCCCTTGCCAAACAGGCCGCCAGATCCGATGGCAATCTTGGACTGAATGATGTGATAGCCGCGGCCGAGCGGATCTTTTTCCGGATCGATCAGCATCAACACCCGCTGGCGCTGGTAGTCGTGCATCAGGAAGAACCACATGATGGGCAAAAAGGCGGCCACCATCAGCACTGCCAGACCAATCAGCCACCAGCTGATCCCTGCCAAGAAGATCACGAAAAAGCCCGATGCGGCAACCAGAATCGAGGTCCCCAGATCCGGCTGAGCGGCGATCAGTAATGTCGGCACCAGCACCAGCATGATGCTGATCAGCAGATGGGTGAACTTGGGCGGCAGCGGATGGCGGCTGAGCCAAACCGCCACCATCACCGGCATCGACAGCTTCATCAGCTCTGACGGTTGGAACTTCATAAAGCCCAGATCGAGCCAGCGCTGCGCCCCTTTACCGATATGGCCAAATACGTCCACCGCAATGAGTAACAACACCACCACGGCAAACAGGGGCACCGCCCAGCGGGCGTAAAAGTTGGGATGAAACTGCGCCATCACAATCATGATGCCGAGCGATAGCAGGCCACGCATCAGTTGGCGCATCAGGTCATCCATGCTCTGACCCGATGCGGAGTAGAGCACCACCATCGAGAGCGCCATGATGGCCAAGAGGCCGATCAGCAGGGGCACATCAATGTGCAGGCGATACCAGAGGTTGTTCTGGCGTTCAGAGTTATTCATGGTTGCTTCTCCTGCGCCATCTGCTCATAGGCAGGTTTACGCGGCGGGGCGGGGGGCAGTTGGGGCTCTGGCGGCAGCAGCAGGGCATCAAACATGGCGCGAGCTACTGGCGCGGCATTAACCGAGCCGCCACCGGCGTTTTCCAGAACCAGCGCAATCACCGCCTTGGGATCTTCATAAGGTGCAAACGAGACGAACAGGGCGTTGTCACGGTGCTCTTCCTTGATGGCGTGGGCGTTGTAGGTCTGGTTCTCTTTCAGGCCGATAACCTGGGCCGTCCCCGATTTACCGGCAGCCACATAGGGGGTATTGGCAAACGCTCGTCGACCGGTCCCTTCATGACCGTTGATGACGCGCCACATCCCCTCACGAGCCACTTTCCAGTAGTTGTCATCTTTCACCTGCAGCGCCATGTTGGGGTTGACCGGCGCATCCTGGCTGCTGGTGGCCGTGGTGGTGCGCTTGAGCAGGTGCGGAGTCACATCGTGGCCATTTTGGGTCAGGATACTGATACCACGAGCTAGCTGGATTGGCGTGGCACTCCAATAGCCTTGGCCGATCCCGATGGAGATGGTGTCGCCCTGGAACCAGGCTTGATGCCAGCGCTTGCGCTTCCACTCCCGCGACGGCATGACGCCCTTGGTCTCTTCGTAGATATCGACGCCGCTGTACTGGCCAAAGCCAAATTTGGTCATGTATTCGTTGATGCGATCGATACCGACTCGATAGGCCAGATCGTAGAAGTAGGTATCCGCCGAAACCTCAATGGCCCGGTAGACATCGAGCCAGCCGTGGCCCCACTTCTTCCAGTCGCGAAACTTCTTGGTGGTCCCCGGAATCGAGAAGGTCGGGCCGCCAAAATAGCGATAGGTTGGAGTAATCGCCCCTTCGTTGAGACCCATCACCGACATCATCGGCTTCACGGTCGAAGCCGGTGCATAGATACCCTGAGTGGTCCGGTTTACCAAGGGGCGCGCTGGATCGTTGAGCAGGCCGGAGTAATCCGGTCCGCTGATGCCGTTAACAAACAGATTGGGGTCGTAACTCGGGCTCGACTCCATGGCGAGGATCGCGCCGGTTTTGGGATCGACCATGATCACCGCACCGCGGCGGCCTGCCAGCAACTGCTGGGCACGCAGTTGCAGACGGATATCGATGTTGAGGTAGATATCCTTGCCCGGGATCGGCGGCAGGAACTTGAGAGTTCGCACAATACGGCCGCGGTTGTTCACCTCGACTTCCTGGTAGCCGGTAGTGCCGTGCAGCACGTCCTCGTAGTACTTTTCGACACCCTGCTTGCCGATATCTTTGCTGGCTGCGTAGTTGGAGAGCTTGCCATCGGCGTCGAGCCGCTCGAGATCCTTGGTGTTGATCTTGGAGACATAACCCAGTGCATGGGTCAGGGTGTCGCCAAACGGGTAGTAGCGCTTGAGGTAGGCCTCAATGCTGGCGCCCGGATAGCGGTATTGGTTGAGTGAGAAGATGGCGACCTGCTTCTCGCTGAGCTTTTCATACAGGGCCACCGGTTTGAAACGGCGTTGGCGCTTGGTTTCAGCGAGGAACTTCTCTTTGGTACCGGGCGGCAGTTCCAAAAGGGCGACCAGATCATCGGCCATTTTGGCCACATCGCCAGCCTCTTCGGGCACGATTTCCAGACTGTAGACCGGGCGGTTTTCCGCCAGCAGTACACCGTTGGTGTCATAGATGAGGCCACGGGTCGGCGCGACCGGCACCACCCGGATGCGGTTGTCGTTAGAGCGGGTCTGGTAGGTATCGAACGAGAGAATCTGCAGATAATAGAGGTTGCCAAACAGCACCACCATCAGCACCAGCATACCGATAAAGGCAACCAGAGTCCGGCGGAAGAAGAGTCCGCCTTCGGCACTGTGGTCGCGCATCTGAACCCGATCTTTTAGCATGTGGGCTCCTTGCTGCGCGCAGCAGAATCAATAACAGGGGCGACCATGGCATCACTCCCGGTGGTATGGGTGGTTGGTGGTGATGCTCCAGGCACGATAGAGACTCTCGGCCACCACCACGCGCACCAGCGGATGCGGCAGGGTCAGCGGCGAGAGCGACCAGCTCTGCTCGGCAGCCTGCTTGCACTCGGGCGAGAGGCCTTCCGGGCCGCCGATCAGCAGCGCCACGTCGCGACCATCCAGTTTCCACGCCTCGAGCTGCACGGCCAGTTGTTCGGTTGTCCAGGGCTTGCCCGGAATGTCGAGCGTGACAATGCGTGAGCGCCCGGCAACCGCCAGCATCGCTTCCCCCTCCTTTTGCAGGATCCGGGGAATGTCGGCGTTTTTGCCACGTTTGCCGGCGGCAACTTCGGTGAGCTCAAAGGGCATGTCTTTCGGGAAGCGGCGGCGATACTCTTCAAAGCCGGTCTCTACCCAGGCGGGCATCTTGGTGCCCACCGCAATCAACTGGAGTTTCATCGATCAGGCTGCTTCAAGAGGGGCGCCGCCCCACAGTTTTTCCAGTTGATAGAAATCGCGATATTCATCCTGCATCACGTGAACGACCACGTCGCCCAAGTCAACCAGCACCCACTCGGCGCTCTCTTGTCCCTCGACACCCAGCGGGTCATGGCCAGCCAGTTTCAATTCACTGGCGACATGGTGCGCGATAGAGCGAACGTGGCGGTTGGAGTTGCCCGAGCAGATGATGAGGGTATCTGTGATGGAGGATTTGCCGCGGACGTCCAGAGTAATGATGTCGCGGCCCTTCATGTCATCAATCTTGTCGATGATAAAGGCGTGTAGAGCGTTGCCTTGCAATGACCTTCTCCTGTGATAGCGTCTCGGCGGCTAGCGGGGGGCGCGGATTATATCATGAGCATCCCGCTTTCCCACATAGAGACCATGCTGACGAATATACTCTGCTACTGATTGAGGCAACAGTTCGCCCGGATCGTTCCCTGTTGCCAGCAGCGCACGAATGTCGGTGGCCGAGAGGGCCAGCGGCGCATTGGCGGAAAACCAGATATGGCCTGCCAGCGTATTGCGCAGTGCTTCGGGTGTGTGAGTCTCGTGCTCGGCCAACAGGATTTGCAGCGTCTCGCCGGCTACCTTGTGGTCCCAACCGGGTCGCACGCTGACCACCAGATGGGCCAACTCCAGCAGCCGCTGCCAGCGGTGCCAGGTGGGCAGGCTCAACAGTGAATCCATCCCCATCAGGAAACAGAGCGGTGTATCGGGCAGCTCACGGCGCAGCTCTTCGAGCGTATCCACTGTCCAGGAGGGCTTGTGGCGGTGCAATTCGCGCTCATCGACGGTCAGGCCAAACTCGGCGGCCGCCAGACGCACCATGGTAAGGCGCTGCTGGGCACTGCAGTGGGGCAGTGCACGATGGGGCGGCAGTCGGTTGGGCAGCAGGCGCAGTTCACGCAGGCCAATGGCATCACGCGCAGCCAATGCCGGCTGGATATGCCCCATGTGGATAGGATCGAAGGTGCCACCGAGCAGGCCGAGAGGGGCTCTTAGCATGGCAGCGCCTCTGCGAGCGGCAGCGGAGCAGCATCGCGAAAACCGATGCAGAGGGTCGCCAGCCACAACCAGGCACGCTCTTGGTCAAATTGGCGCAGGCTCTGGTCAAGCTCTGCCATTACCAGCCACAACTGACTTAACTTGCTGACCGGCAGGCGGTTAAGTGCTTGATTGATAAGTTGCTGGCGGCTTTGCCAGATGCGCAGACGATTAAAATGTTCGCTCAGCGATTGGCCTTCCTGCCGGGCCAGCGCCAGGGTTTGCAACTGTTCGAGTTCACGCGCCAGCACCCAGGCCAGCTGACCGGGCTCGGTACCTTCGGCACGTAGCGCAGCCAGAATACGCTGGGCCCGGTTGATTTTCCCCTCCAGCAGGGTATCGACCAGCTGAAACGGGGTGAAATGGGCGTGGCGGGTGATGGTCTCTTGCAGATACGCAACCGTCACCGGCTGGGGCGGTGAGAGCAGGGTGAGCTTCTCAATCTCCTGGCTGGCGGCCAGCAGATTGCCTTCATAACTGTGGCACATGAAGTTGACGGCATCCGGCATCGCTTTGAGACCGAAGCGTTGAAAACGGGTACTCATCCAGCGCGGAAAAAAGCGTGGCTCGGGATGATTGACCGGCACCCAGACGCCCTGTTTTTCCAGTTTGTCGAACCAGGCGGCCTTGGTCTGGGCCTGCGTCAGGCGCGGGCCTGACAGGATCAGCAGTAGATCACTGTGCAGCTGCTGGCCAATTTCGGTGATGCGTCCGGCCAGATCCTTGTCCATCTTGGCGGGCAACTCGAGCTCGATCACCTGGCGGCTGGAGAACAGGGAGAGCGCCTGACAGGCATCGTAGATCTGGTTCCAGTCCAGCCCCGGCTCAACGGTAAAGCTGTGGCGCTCATCGAAGCCTTTCTCGCGCGCTGTGCGGCGAATGCTATCGATGGCTTCCAGTTTGAGCAGTGGCTCGTCACCAAAAACAAGATAGCAGGGCCGAAGCCCTGCTCTTAGATGCTCATCCAGCTGCTCTGGAAAAATCCGCATTAGAAACTGACCTGACTGAGCTGCCGAATAACCTGGTTGGCCGCCTGCTCCTGCATCTCCTTGGTCAGCTGCTCTTGCTCGCGGGAAGAGGCCAGCGCCGCATCCGATTTTTTCAGGAAGCTGCGGTTAAACGAGATGGGAAACACCTGGGTCGGTTTGCCCGGCACTTCGACGGTAAAGCTGGTGTTGAAGCCGAGGACATATTCGGTGTCCTGACCCAACACGTTCACCGAGGCGACTTTGCTGGAGCTGCTTACCCCACGCAGATTAAGAACCGGAACCCCTTGCGCTTCGGAGAGGGTGACGCCGGATGCCTTCAGGCGCGTGGTGACCAGACGATAGAAATCACTCTTGTTGTCACCGACCACCTTCATGGTCATCAGCTCGGGGGGGATAGTCATGCCGCGCAGGTGAAAACCACAGGCCTGCACCAGCAGACCTGCGACCAGAATCACCAGCCAATGACGCATCAGACGGGTCATCGGATTCCTCACTTAGTTGGCCACGATGTTGAGCAGCTTGCCCGGGACATAGATCACCTTGCGCACTGTCTTGCCATCGATATGCTTTTGCACGCCGGCATCGGTCATGGCGAGCTCTTCGATCTGCTGCTGGTTGATCTCGGCCGGTACGGTGATCTTGCCGCGTACCTTGCCGTTTACCTGCAGCACCACCAGCTTCTCATTTTCGACCAGAGCGGCTTCATCTGCCACCGGCCAGCTGGCGTCATCGATCTCGCCGCCCTTACCGAGCGCCTGCCACAGTTCGCAGCAGATGTGCGGAGTGATGGGGTAGAGCATCACGACGACCGCTTCCAGCGCCTCTTGCAGCAGGGCGCGCTCTTGCGGCTCGCTACCGAGACGGGCCAGACCGTTCATCAGCTCCATGATGGCGGCGATGGCGGTGTTGAAGGTCTGACGGCGACCCACGTCATCGCTCACCTTCTTGATGGTCTTGTGCAGTTCACGGCGCAGTGCTTGCAGATCGCTATCAAGCGCGGCCACATCCAGTGCCGGAGCCGCCCCCGCACCCAGGTGCTCGAAAGTCATCCGCCACAGGCGGCGCAGGAAGCGCAGGGCACCCTCCACGCCGGAGTCGGACCACTCGAGGGTCATTTCGGCCGGGGAGGCGAACATCATGAACAGGCGCACGGTGTCGGCGCCATAGCGCTCGACCATCAGTTGCGGGTCGATGCCATTGTTCTTGGACTTGGACATCTTGGTCATGCCGGAGTGGATCACTTCGCGACCTTCGTTGTCCACCGACTGGGTAATGCGGCCCTTCTCGTCACGGGTAACGCTGACGTCGAGCGGGCTAACCCAGACCCGGGCACCCTTCTCGTCGGTATAGTAGAAGGCATCGGCCAGCACCATGCCCTGGCAGAGCAGACGCTTGAACGGCTCGTTGCTGTTCACCAGACCGGCATCGCGCAGCAGCTTGTGGAAGAAGCGGGCGTAGAGCAGGTGCATACAGGCGTGTTCGATGCCGCCGATGTACTGATCGACCGGCAGCCAGTGGTTGGCCTTGTCCACATCGAGCATGCCCTTGTCGTAATCCGGGCTGCAGTAACGGGCGTAGTACCAGGACGACTCCATAAAGGTGTCGAAGGTATCGGTCTCGCGAAACGCCTCTTCCCCGTTATAGGTGGTCTTGGCCCATTGCGGATCGGCCTTGATCGGGCTCTGCACGCCATCCATCTGCACATCTTCCGGCAGCAATACCGGCAGTTGGTCATCCGGCGCCGGTACAACGGTGCCGTCCTTGAGGGTCAGCATGGGGATCGGTGCGCCCCAGTAGCGCTGGCGGGAGACGCCCCAGTCGCGCAGACGGTAGTTGACGGTGCGCTTGCCACGGCCAAGCGCTTCCAGCTTGCCGGCAATGGCATCAAAGGCCGCCTTGAAATCCAGATCGTCAAATTCGCCGGAATCAAACAGCACACCCTTCTCGGTGTAAGCCACGGCGCTCACATCCAGCGCGCTGCCATCGGCCGGCTTGATGACCGGGATGATTTCGAGGCCGTACTTGGTGGCAAATTCGTAGTCACGCTGATCGTGGGCCGGGACCGCCATGACGGCGCCGGTGCCGTAGTCCATCAGCACGAAGTTGGCGACCCACACCGGCACCTTGCGGCCGCTGAGCGGGTGAACGGCATACAGGCCGGTGGCCATGCCCTTCTTCTCCATGGTGGCAAGCTCGGCTTCGGCCACCTTGGTGTTCTTGCACTCTTCGAGGAAGGCGGCCAGCTCCGGATTGCCGACAGCCGCTTGCTGGGCCAGCGGGTGGCCGGCAGCGATGCCCACATAGGTCACCCCCATCAGGGTGTCCGGACGGGTGGTATAGATATCAAAAGAGGCATCCTGACCGTCCACCTGGAAGGTCATGGTGACTCCTTCGGAGCGGCCAATCCAGTTGCGCTGCATGGTCTTGACCATTTCCGGCCAGCCATCCATCTGATCCAGCTCGGTCAGCAGCTCTTCGGCATATGCCGTGATCTTGATAAACCACTGCGGGATCTCTTTTTGCTCAACCGGGGTATCACAGCGCCAGCAGCAGTTATCGACCACCTGCTCGTTGGCCAGCACGGTCTGATCGTTCGGACACCAGTTGACCGATGAGGTCTTCTTGTAGACCAGTCCCTTCTCATAAAGACGGGCGAAGAACCACTGCTCCCAGCGGTAGTAGTCCGGTTTACAGGTCGCGAGTTCGCGATCCCAGTCATAACCCAGACCCAGCATCTTGAGCTGGTTCTTCATGTATTCGATGTTTTCGTAAGTCCAGGGGGCCGGCGCGGTCTTGTTCTTGATCGCGGCGTTTTCGGCCGGCAGACCGAACGCATCCCAACCGATCGGCTGCATGACATTCTTGCCGTTCAGACGCTGGTAGCGGGAGATGACGTCACCTATGGTGTAGTTACGAACGTGCCCCATGTGTAGACGACCTGAGGGATAGGGGAACATGGAGAGGCAGTAGAACTTCTCCTTGTCGACCTTTTCCACGGCCTTGAAGGTTTTCTGGGTGGCCCAGCGCTTCTGCACTGAGGGTTCGATCGTCTGGGGAACGTACTGTTCTTGCATTGGTGACATCCGGATCTGTGAATTGGATTGGAACATCCAGCTGGAAAATCGCCATAGAATACCGAGTAACGGCGGCCGCAACAACCGGCCCGGGCTGGCAAGAGGGAGGAGAAACCATGGACAAGCAGAAAAAGGGCTATGAAGCCTTTATTGAGGAGCTGCGGGCCCAGTGGGAAGCAACCGGACAGTTCCAGGGCGAGCGTCTCAACCGGCTGGTCGCCCGGGTACAGGCCTATCTGGAGGCAGCAGGCGATCTGACCCGTGACGAATGGGCCTTGATTGCCGAATACGTCAAGCGTGACCTCGGCAATTTTGATGAGGGACGCCAGGAGCAGGAGCCGTCGACCTTTGGCCTGATGCTGGAAGATTCCATCTGGGGTTGGTTGGCCGAAGCGACCGACCGGGCTCAGGTGGAGTGGACCGAGCTTGCGGCAGACCTTGAGCATAAAGGGGAATACCAAACTGGCGATTGGGTCGGGCTGGGGGTCATGGTCTGCCAGACCTGTGGCCACCGCCATGTCGTGCTGCGACCCGAGCAAGTCACTGATTGTATTGAATGTGGCGACAGCCACTTCATCCGTGAACCGCTCTCTCCCTGACTGAACGTGTAGCAAGAAAAAGGCGCCGGGTGGCGCCTTTTTTATGTTGTTAATCCCGCTGATGCCAGGGATGGGCGCGTGGCCGCAGCCAGAGGCCGAGCACCAGCAGCAGAGCGGCAATGCCATACATGGGCAAGCTGCCCATGCGTTGATACGGCGTCATGCCGTTAGCCGGACGCACATCCACTTCCAGTACGCCATCCTGAAACTGCGGGATCTGGCCGATGATGCGACCATCAGTCTCGGTGGCGACCGTGATACCGGTGTTGGTGGCTCGCAGCAGCGGACGCGACAGTTCGAGACTGCGCATCCGGGCGATCTCCATGTGCTGCCAGGGGCCGATGCTCTGACCAAACCAGGCATCATTCGAGACGGTCAACAGGAAGTCGGTATTGGCCTGCACGTTGCGACGCACCTCTTCGGGGAAGACAATCTCGTAGCAGATGGCTGTGGCCAGACGCAGCCCTTTGGCGAGCAAGTTCTCCTGGATTGGCGCCCCTTCACTGAAATCTGACATGGGCAGATTGAAGAAGGGGGCAACCGGGCGCAGCAGGTCGGCCAGCGGCACATACTCGCCAATCGGCACCAGATGCACCTTGTTGTAGCGGTTATCCTGCTGATAGCGATAACTCTGGCTGCCCGCCTTGTCGGTCACGCCCAAGCCCAGCACCACGTTATAGAAGTGGCGCTCTTCCTGATTGAAATTGATGATGCCGGTGATGAGGGCGGTATCGTTAACCTTCATCGCCTTATCGAGATTCTCAAGATAGGGCACCATCTGCTTTTCCAGCGCCGGAATGGCCGACTCGGGCCAGATGACGATATCGGCATCCGGATGGGCACGGCTGAGATCCTGATATTTACGCACGGTGGGCACCAGCGCATCCGGGTTCCACTTAAGCGATTGCTCGATGTTGCCCTGCACCAGTGCGATCTTGACCGGTTCACCACGGGTGACCCAGGAGTGCTGCATCGAGAGCATGGCGACAGCCACCAGTGCGCCCGGCAGCACCAGCCAGAGCAGGTTACGGCGCAGCCAGATTTGCCACAGGCTGGCGGCGGTCAGCAGCAGGGCGAGCGTGATGCCCTGCACCCCGAGCAGCGGTGCCAACCCCTTGAGCGGGCCATCAATCTGGGTATAACCGAACCAGAGCCAGGGAAAGCCGCTCAAGACCTCGCCGCGCAGCCAGTCAGCAGCCAGCCAAAGGGCCGGGAAGGCAAGCAGCCAGCGACTCCAGTGCCGCTCGCGAAAGAAACGGGCAAACAGCCAGCAGGCCAGCGTCGGATAGAGCGCCAGATAGGCCGACAACCCAGCCAGCAGCACAAAGGCTACCGGCAGCGGAATGCCGCCAAAATAGGTCATGCTGACGTGGATCCACCACAGGCCCGGCAAGAACAACCCCATGGCATAGCCAAAGCCGCGCCAGGCGGCCTGTTTGGGTGTCGCCCGCTCCAGCAGGGCAAACAGGCCAAGCAGGGAGGGGATCACCAGATACCACTGGTTAAAGGGGGCAAAAGCCAAAACGGCCAGCGCCCCGGAACCCAGGGCGCTGACACTGATAAGAAGTTTCGATTTCACGGATTATTGAGGCTCTGATTGGGCTGCAACATGATCTTCCGGTATCTTAACCTGCAACTGCTGCAAACGGCGACGGTCCGCGTGCATCACTTTGAACAGATACCCTGCCAGTTCTATCTCTTCGCCCTTCTCCGGTAGATGGCCAAAGGCGTGCATCACCAGACCGCCGACCGTATCGACCTCTTCATCGCTGAAGTTGCTGCCGAAGAAGTCGTTGAAATCCTCGATTTCGGTCAGGGCGCTCACCGAGAACACCCGCTTGCTGATACGGCGGATCTCATCGGGCTGGTTATCGTCGTCATCGAACTCATCGTCAATCTCGCCAACGATAAGCTCCAAAATATCTTCAATGGTGACCAGACCGGAGACACCGCCAAATTCGTCCACCACGATGGCCATGTGATAACGCTGGGCCTGGAACTCCTTGAGCAGGCGATCGACGCGCTTGCTCTCTGGCACGATCACCGCCGGGCGCAGGAAACGCTCGATGGCAAACGGCTCTTCACTCTGACCGAGCCCCACTTTTAGCAGGTCTTTGGCCAGCAGGATCCCCTCGACGTGATCCTTGTCCTCATTGATGACAGGAAAACGGGAGTGGCCTGACTCGATGATGACCGGCAGAAACTCTTCCACTGCCTCGGTCTTCTCGATGGTCACCATCTGCGCCCGCGGGATCATGATATCCCGCACCCGCAGCTCGGCGATCTCGAGTACGCCCTCTATCATGTCTCTGGTTTCCTGATCGATCAGGTCACGGTCGCCCGCGTCCTGGATCACTTCCACCAGTTCATTGCGGTCCTTGGGCTCGCCCTGGAACAGCTGGCTAAGTTTGTCGAGCCAGCCCTTCTTTGGCGAGCCGGTACTAGGGTGTTCGTCGGTCATCTTGTCTCTAATTGGCGGTGATAAAACGGGTGATGCGAGCAGATATGAGGTTAAACCCCAATCATTTCAAGGGGATTACTGCTCGTCATCGGCGTAAGGGTCGGCGTAGCCAAGCTCGTTCATGATGTCGCGCTCAAGCTGCTCCATCTCTTCGGCTTCGTCGTCCTCGATATGGTCATAACCTAGCAGATGCAGGCAGCCGTGGACAACCATGTGAGCCCAGTGCGCCTCAAGCGGCTTGCCCTGCTCGTCGGCTTCACGCTCTACCACCTGACGGCAGATCACCAGATCGCCCAGCAGCGGCAGCTCGATGCCGGGCGGCGCCTCGAACGGGAAAGAGAGCACGTTGGTCGGCTTGTCCTTGCCGCGATAGGTGAGGTTGAGCTCGTTGCTCTCGGCCTCATCGACCAGGCGCACCGTGACTTCGGCCTCATCTTGAAAACCGTTGATGGTGCCATCAAGCCAGCGCTGGAAATCGCTCTCGGCCGGCAGCCCTTGCTGGCTTTCACACGCCAGTTGCAGATCCAGAACTACGTTCATGCTTCACTCTCCCGGTTGGCCTTGCGCTCGGCATCGGTCTGGGCTTTCAAACGCGCCTGCTCGGCATCGAATGCCTCGTAGGCTTTGACGATACGGGCCACCACCGGATGGCGAACCACGTCCTGGGACTGGAAGAAGTTAAAGGAGATGCCATCCACCCCTTGCAGTACTTCCAGTGCATGGCGCAGGCCCGATTTGGTGCTGCGCGGCAGGTCAATCTGGGTGATGTCACCGGTGATCACCGCCTTGGAGTTAAAGCCGATGCGGGTGAGGAACATCTTCATCTGCTCGGTGGTGGTGTTCTGGGCTTCATCCAGAATGATAAAGGCATCGTTCAAGGTGCGACCGCGCATATAGGCAAGCGGCGCGACTTCAATCACGTTGCGCTCCATCAGCTTTTCCACCCGCTCAAAGCCGAGCATCTCGAACAAGGCGTCGTAGAGCGGACGCAAATACGGATCGACCTTTTGCGACAGATCGCCCGGCAAGAAACCGAGCTTTTCTCCGGCTTCCACGGCTGGACGGGTCAGCAAAATGCGGCGGATCTCCTGGCGCTCCAGCGCATCGACCGCAGCGGCCACCGCCAGATAGGTCTTACCAGTACCGGCCGGGCCAATCCCGAAGCTGATATCGTGGCGCACTATGTTGGCGATGTACTGGGACTGATTCTGGCTGCGCGCCTTGATCATGCCGCGTTTGGTCTTGATGTTGACCTCACGGCCCCAGCTCATGGCGGGATCATGCGCTTCATCATCCTGCTGCTCCAGAGCCTGGCTACCGAGGATGGCCAGATGCACCTGCTCCGGCTCGATATCCGGTACCTGGTTGCCGCGCACCGGCGCCGTGTCAACGTAGAGCTGCTTGAGCATCTCGGCCACGGCTTCGGTTTGGGCCGGTTGGCCGAGGATCTGGAAGTGGTTGTTGCGGTAGCTGATCTCGACGCCCATGCGGCGTTCGAGTTGCTTGAGGTTATCGTCAAACGGCCCGCACAGGCTGGCTAACCGGGCGTTGTCGGCCGGTTCCAGATGCAGGTTGATGGTGGAGATATGTCGGCTCAAGGGGATCCTCGCAAGACGAAACCGCCTGCCCGAAGGCAGGCGGTAGAGCAATCAGTGGGGGGTGAAGGCGGCAACGCCGAGAGAGTCCGGTACGTTGTCGGGGCGACGGGCCAAAATCTCACCCGGCGCGGTGGCCTGACGCAGATTCATCTCATCTTCACCGCGCAGGAAGGTGCCGCGCAGAGAGTGCGGCATCACCTCGGTGATCGCCACATCGGCGAAGTGGCCAATCAGCGAATGCGGGCCTTCAAAGTTGACCACCCGGTTGTTCTCGGTGCGACCGCGCAGCTCCATCGGGTTGAGCTTGGAAGGCCCCTCCACCAGGATGCGCTGGGTCGAGCCTTGCATGGCGCGGCTGATCTGCATCGCCTGATTATTGATGACGTGCTGCAGATGATAGAGACGCTCTTTTTTCAGCTCCATGTCCACGTCATCCGGCAGATCGGCGGCCGGGGTGCCGGGGCGCGGACTGAAGATAAAGCTGAAGCTCATATCAAAGCCCACGTCTTCAATCAGCTTCATGGTGGCGGCAAAGTCCTCTTCGCTCTCGCCCGGGAAGCCGACGATAAAGTCGGAGCTGACGGTGATATCAGGGCGGGCGGCGCGCAGACGGCGGATCTTGGACTTGTACTCCAGCGCGGTGTGCGGACGCTTCATCAGGGTCAGGATACGATCCGAGCCGCTTTGCACCGGCAGGTGCAGGAAGCTCACCAGCTCGGGGGTGTCCTTGTAGACCTCGATGATGTCATCGGTAAATTCAATCGGGTGGCTGGTGGTGTAGCGAATGCGGTCGATGCCATCGATGGCGGCCACCAGACGCAGCAGCTCGGCAAAGGTGCAGATGCCCTCGTCATGGGTCGGGCCGCGATAGGCATTCACGTTCTGCCCCAGCAGGTTGACTTCACGCACGCCCTGCTCGGCCAGCTGGGCAATTTCGTAGAGCACGTCGTCGAGCGGGCGGCTTACCTCTTCACCGCGGGTATAGGGCACCACGCAGTAAGTGCAATATTTCGAGCACCCTTCCATGATCGAGACATAGGCAGTCGGCCCCTCGGCACGGGGCTCAGGCAGCCGGTCGAATTTCTCAATCTCGGGGAAGCTGACGTCCACCTGGGCGCCACGGCCCTCCTGGACACTCTTGATCATGGTTGGCAGGCGGTGCAGGGTCTGCGGGCCAAACACGATATCGACGTAGGGAGCGCGGGTACGGATGGCGTCGCCTTCCTGGGAGGCTACGCAACCACCGACCCCGATCACCAGGTTCGGGTTCTTCTCTTTGAGCAGCTTCCAGCGACCCAGCTGGTGGAATACCTTCTCCTGCGCCTTCTCACGAATGGAACAGGTGTTCAGCAGCAAGACGTCAGCTTCCTCGGGCTCCTCGGTAAGCTGATAACCGTTGCTGGCGTCGAGCAGGTCAGCCATTTTGGACGAGTCGTACTCGTTCATCTGGCAGCCCCAGGTCTTGATATGAAGTTTCTTGCTCATTGCTACTCTTGCGGTGTTGAAATCGGCATGATCAAAGGACCGCGCATTTTACTCCGCAATCGGGCGGCTGACCAGTTAATATCCAGCGGTCAAAACCCTGCATTACAGGCGGTTTTTGCCGTCTGTGCTCACTGCGAGGCGCGGCAAAGCGCGTTACAATGACGCCACTTGCCCCGCTGGGCGCCCAGTTTGGAATTGTATAGATGCAATCGTGTGATATCGCCATCGTCGGAGGTGGCATGGTCGGTGCGGCCACAGCGTGCTTACTGGCCCGTCAGGGACTGGACGTGGTGGTGCTGGAAAGTGCCCTGCCCGAGCCATTCAGTCCCGAGCAACCGATGGACCTGCGCGTATCGGCCATCAGTGCGGCCTCCATCAAGCTGCTGCAAAAAGCTGGCGGTTGGGAGGCGGTGCTGGCCATGCGCAGCTGCCCGTATCGCCGTCTCGAAACCTGGGAGTGGGATGGTTTTACCACCCGCTTCGATGCCGCCCAACTGGGGTTGCCTGAGCTTGGCCATATTGTCGAAAATCGCCTGATCCAGCTCGGATTGCTGGCGCAGATGGAGTCATTGCCGAGCGTTCGCACTATCACTCCGACCAATGTGGTGGCACTGGAGCAGGACCAGCACTATGCCCGGCTGACCCTTGATGATGGCTCGCGTCTGCAGGCGCGCTGGGTGCTGGCCTGTGATGGCGCCGAGTCAAAGACCCGCCAGTTGGCCGGAATTGGCGTGTCACGCTTTGAATATCGCCAGCACTGCATGCTGATCAACATCGACAGCGACGACGAGCAGCAAGACATCACCTGGCAGCAGTTTACCCCCAGTGGTCCGCGCGCCTTCTTGCCGCTCGCTGGCCGTCACGGCTCGCTGGTGTGGTATGACAATCCGGCCCGTATTCGCGAGCTGATGGCGCTCGATCACTCATCGCTCGAGCAGGCTATTTTGCGAGCGTTTCCTGCGCGCCTTGGTGGTTTTCGGGTCACCGGACGCGGCAGCTTTGCACTGGTGCGCCGCCATGCCAATCACTATCACGCCGGGCGGGTGGTGCTGCTCGGTGATGCCGCCCATACCATCAATCCGCTGGCGGGGCAGGGGGTGAATCTCGGTTTTCGCGATGTGGCCTGCTGGAGTGAGCTGTTGCACGGTGCCGGCGAGCGCTGGCACGAACTCACCCTGGCGAGCCGTTATGAGCGTAAACGTCGGCCGGACAATCTCCTGATGCAAAGCGGCATGGATCTGTTCTATGCGGCATTTAGCAACCGGCTTGGCCCCTTGCCGGTGCTGCGCAACCTGGGCCTGACGCTGGCTGACAAGGCCGGTCCGCTCAAGTCGCTGGCGCTGCGCTACGCGCTTGGAGTGTGAGGCAGCTCGCGCTTGTCTATGCCGGTGTTGATGTGGGGGCGCCAAGCGCTAGTCTTTGCGGTAGCATGGCGTCTTTGCCTGTATCAACACGACGGAATCGAACATGCGCAGTACGACACGGGAAATGGCGGCCCACAAGCGGGTTGCCCTGGTCGCTCACGACAACATGAAGCAGAATCTGCAGCGCTGGGTTATCGCGCGCAAAGAGGCGCTCAAGCTTCATCACCTTTATGCCACCGGCACGACCGGCACCTTGCTGAGCAAATCGGCAGGACTGCCCATCACCTGCCTCTTCTCCGGCCCGATGGGGGGCGATCAGCAGCTTGGCGCCCTGATTGCCGAGGGCAAGATTGATGTGCTGATCTTCTTTTGGGATCCGCTCAATGCCGTGCCGCATGATCCGGACGTCAAGGCGTTGCTGCGACTGGCGGCGGTGTGGAACATCCCGGTGGCAACCAACGAAGCCACGGCCGATTTCCTGATGGACTGCCCGCACATGAATCAGGCATTTACGGTCGAGATCCCCGATTATGCCGGTTACCTCAAAGAGCGTACCGAGTAACTCGCTCGCGTGAGCATGCCAAGAGCCAGCCTTCGGGCTGGCTTTGTTGTTTCTGATAAAAAAAAAATCGCAGCCTGGCTGCGATTTTTGCGTTACGTCTGGGAAGGGAAATCAGCGAGAGAGCCCCTTCTGGGCAAATTTGGGACGGGCATTCATGATCTGCTCGACCTGCTCGTCACTCATCTTGCCGCGCGACAGCCCGAGCACCTTGTAGGTGAGCAGCGGCCTGGCCGGCAGGGCAATCATCAGGGCACGGATCTGGTTTTCGTCATCCTTGTCGCGATTCGGCTTGCCGTAGGCGTAAGTGAGGATGCCGGCATCCATCAGGTTTTTGACGGCCGGCTCGGTGATCGGCAGATTTATGACGCTTTTACGCTGCAGTACAAATTCGCGCAGCACCGCCTTCTCGTTGAAATCGAGGAAGGAGATGGTCTGCTCCATCTGGCTGTGCTGACGGCGTTGGCTCCATTCGTCACACAGATACTCCCAGGCAATCAGCAGGCCCTGGCTGGTGAAATAGGAGAGCGCGATCAGCATGCCAACGCCAATCCAGCCGGCATAGGCGTCCGCCCAGCGGGTGATTGCGCCGTCCATCAGACCGGCGGGGAAGACCAGAATCAGGCTGCAGCACAGCAACAGCCACACCATGACCCAGTTAAGTTGGGAGAGATGATGAAAGTGTTGGATCCAGCGTCTCATAGCTTTTCCTTTCCAAACGATGGCGACCTGGCTGGATCAAAGCAAAGCACGTGCCAAATAAAAAAGGGCGGGGAAGATCCCGCCCTGTTTGGCATGGCTACAACGGCTTAGTACGCCTGGAAGTACTGCTGGATCTGCTTCGGATCCTTGGTCTTGGTCAGGGAGAGCATCAGCAGCACGCGGGCTTTTTGCGGGTTGAGGGTTTCGGCCGCGACGAAGCCATACTTGGCATCATCCACCTCGGCATCCAGCGTGGTTGAGCCGGTCGGTACGCGGGCCGAGCGCACAACGCGTACTCCCTTCTCGCTGGCCTTGGCCAGCGTGTCGAACAGGGTGTGGTAGAGGTTACCGTTACCCACACCGGCACTGACAATGCCGTCGAAACCGGCATCAACCAGCGCCTTGGCCGGCAGCTCGGAGGCGTTGGCATAGCTGTAAACGATGCCGACCTGCGGCAGCTTGTTGAGCTTGCTCACGTCAAACGGGGTTTTGCTGGTGTGCAGATGGCCCGGGGTGCGTTGGTAATCAATCTTGCCGTTGTGGATGTAACCAAGCGGACCGTAGTTGGGGGCGGCAAAAGTTTGCACACCGGTGGTGTTGGTTTTGGTCACGTCACGGGCGTCGAGCACGGTGTCGTTCATGGCAACCAGTACGCCACGACCCTTGGAGGCGGGATCGGAGGCGGTGACCACGGCGTTATAGAGGTTCATCGGGCCGTCGGCGCTCATGGCGGTGGAGGGGCGCATGGCGCCTACCAGTACCACCGGCTTGTCGCTCTTGACGGTCAGGTCGAGGAAGTAGGCCGTCTCTTCCATGGTGTCGGTGCCGTGAGTGATGACGATACCATCCACGTCCGGGCGAGCCAGCAATTCGTTGACACGCTTGGCCAGTTTCAGCCACACCTCGTCATTCATGTCCTGAGAGCCGATCTTGACGACCTGCTCACCTTGCACGTCGGCGATGGTTTTCATCTCGGGAACGGCCTGGATCAGGGTCTCGATGCCCACCTTGCCAGCTTCGTAGTTACTCTGGGTCGCCGACTGGCCGGCACCGGCGATGGTGCCACCGGTGGCCAGGATATGGATGTTAGGCAGCGCCATCGCCAGCGGCGACAGGCTCATGCCAAGGGTCAGGGCAATCAGGGTCTTGCGTACGGTAAGAGACATGCTGCGACTTCCTTTTTGGTTTTTAAAATCGCAGCAATTGTCCTCAAAAAAAGTGTGCCTTTTTGTGACTGGATTCAATTAAATCAAGTTGTGACAGAATTTTAACCTATTAAAATAGTCAATAGGCGTGATTTACACTGCCGTAAAACCCTGTTCTTCAATGGCGTCAATGATCGCCTCGCGTGAGACCTCGCCTTCAACCTGGGCGGTGCCACGGGCAAACTCCACGCTGACCTTACCGGCACCCGGCAGGGCAGACAGGGCTCGTTGCAGGGAGGCGGCGCAGCCACCGCAATGCATCCCTTCCACTTTGACTTCAATCATCTTGATACTCCTGTTGGGTGAGTCTGTTGCAACCCTAACTCTGCCGGCAGGGGGAAGGTCAAGCCATCAACCCCAGATAGCTCATGAGCGCCGCGCCGATACTGGTGCTGACTAGCGAACCCAGCGTGGTGGTGGCGATGATATTGGCAGCCAGCACGCTGTCGCCGCCCATGGCGCGGGTCATCACATAGCTGGCGGCCGCAGTGGGGGTGGAGCTGAGCAAAAACAGGATGCCGAGCGCCTGGGGTGAGAAGCCGAGCAGCATGGCACCTATTACCATCAACACCGGAATCAGGCAGAGCCGGTTGGCGGTGGCCCAGCCGGTCAGGCGTGGATCGCCGCGCAGCACATTGAGGTTGAGGCTGGCTCCGGTGCAAAGCAGTGCCAGCGGCAGCGTCAGGTTGGCAAAGTAGTGACCGGTGGTCAGCAGCAACTGGGGTAATTTCAGGCCAAGCAGGCTAAACGTCAGGCCGCTGACGATAGCGATGATCAGGGGATTGCGCACAATGCCGCGGGCGATCGGCCGCCACCCTTGCTCACCGCCCAGACTGCGGGTGAGGGTGATCACGGCCAGCACGTTATAGAGCACCGTCACCGCGCCGACATAGAGCGCGGCAGCGCCAATTCCTTCGGTGCCATAGGCATTTTGCACATAGGCCAGCCCCATGATCCCCATGTTGCCGCGAAAACTGCCCTGCACGAAGATGCCGCGCTGCTGGCGCTCGCCAATCCAGTGACTGGCGACCCATTCAAGCAGCAGAAAACTGATGACGGTGGCCGCGATACCATAGACCACCAGCCAGGGGCTCGGCATGGCCGAAAAATCGGTACGCACCACGCTCAGAAACAGCAATGCTGGCAGCGTGACCTGAAACACCAGCCGTGAGGCGCCATCGACAAAGGCATCCGGTAGCAGACCCCAGCGTTTGAGCAAGATGCCCAAAATCAGCACCAGGCAGATGGGACCGGTAATGGCGAGGGAAAAGTTGAGACTGGCCAGCAGTGACATGGGACATCCTTCTCCGAGTCAAAGTCCCATGCTACACCGCAGGCCAGCCAGGCGCGACGGTGTTTAGCGGTTGATCACCGATTCGCGCACCATCAGGCGGCCACGAAAGCGCTGCAGCGGCTCGTGGCGAAGCAGGGTCTTGCCTTGCGAGCGGGCCAGCAGTTCACGGGCGCAGCTTTGGGCTATCTCTTCCACCGGGTATTCGATGCTGGTCAAGGGCGGCAATAATTGGCCGGCCAGACGGGTACCTTCCAGGCTGATGATCGACACATCCTGCGGCACCTGCAGATTGAATTCGCGCAGCAGCTGCATGGCATCGGCCGCCTGCTCATCGTGCTGCACCAGCAGGGCGGTAAAGGGCAGGTAGCGGTTGAGCAGATCGAGCAGCGCCTGTGGGTTGCGGGTGGTTTCGACAATCAATTGCTGGTTGTAGGGCAATGATTGCTGCTGCAACGCCTGCTGGTAGCCCAGCAGGATCTGCTGGCCGGCGGCACTGCGCTGATCATCGAGCTGCAAGGCAATCTGGCGATGCCCCTTGCCGAGCAGGAAGCGGCAGGCGCTTTCACAGGCAAAGGTGAGGTCATAGCCGAGGCTCTCGTCGCTGTGGGTATCGAGCAGCAGCAGCCGCTCATCTTCCGGCAGCGGGCAGTCGAGGCCGACGGCGAGCACGGCGTCGCAACGCCCGCCGAGCAGATCATCGAGGGCGGCTTCCTGTGCTTCACTCTGCTCGGCAAAGCGCAGCAGCAGGCTTTTGCCAGCCTGGGCCAGCTGGTTTTCCAACTGTGGTAGCAGTGAGGTGAGCAGGTGCGTGCAGTGCGGCGAGATCAGCAGACCGATACAGTCGGTGGCCTGGTTGGCCAGGGATCGGGCGATGGCGTTGGGACGATAGTTGAGCTGCTCCACGGCCTGCAGCACGGCGAGGCGGCTCTCTTCACGCACACCGCGCGAGCCGCTCAATACCCGGGATACGGTCGCCTTGGACACGTTGGCCAGGCGGGAAACATCGGTAATATTGGCCATGGTTTTACATCTGGTAACCGGTTTACAATTTATTTCATCATAGCATATCCGGCCATTGGCGAAAACCGCATCAGTTCACGATAAAGTGTTAAGAAGGGTGGCTTGCGCCACCCTTTGTCGTCGGTTTAGAAGAAGTATTTGAAGCGCACCCGGCCACCGTAGCGATCCATGTTGTCGACCTTGTCCGAATCAGGCTGCAGCTGTGACCAGTAGGCACCCAGATAGATGTCGAAGTTGGTCAGACCGAGCACACTCGGGAACTTGTAGGAGGCATAGGTGGTGTGGATTTTGTGCTTGCCGATCATGGCCGAGAAGTCAGCGCTGGTGTTGGCAACATTGGCATCCTTGATGTCATTGATGGCAAAGATGTAGCCCAGGCCGAGGTTCTGCCACACGGTGTTGGCACCCAGCGTGGTATCGGTTTCATCTTCAGCGTCCATACGGGCTGCGTTGAAGTTGAAGGTCAAGCTATCGCTGGCAGTCCAGGTGGTGGTGACACCGTAGCCAACCCGCTTGGAGATGCTCTGCTCATTGCCGCTGCTGTCGGTGATGACCAACGCGTCACGAATCACGTTCGCTTCGCCGCCGATGGCCACCTTCAATTTCTCACCCTTCCACGCCAGAACCGGGCGCAGGATCAGGGAGTCTTTCTCCTTGGTCACGTCATAGCCGTGATATTGGGAGGAGTTGAACAGGTTGGATCGATCGCCGACCAACCCCGCCACTTCCATATACCAGTTGCCTGTTTCCTTGTTGACCAGCAGTTGACCGCCCTTGCCGGCCCGACCACGCCCTTCCTTGAGCATGTAGATATAGCCGTGTCCGTCGGTGTAGAGATCGTTGGCGCTGTCACCGGAGTGCTCGACGAAGATATCCTGGCCGAGCGGGAACATGTCATAGGCTTCGAAGCGACCCACCTTGACCGCCCAATCCTTGCGCACCCCGAAGGTGAGCGAGGCGTCATCGGCACTGGCGCCGCCATTGGTGCCCACCGTCGGCTGCAGCAGAACCTCGCCATAGTGGCCATTGGGCAGATCGCGCACACCCTTGATGCTGAGCAGCAGACGCCCGTCTTCATCCCAACGGTCAGTCCGGTCGCTCTTGCCCAGCACGTTGCCCGGGCTGGTATTGGCGGCGTTGACGTTGTACTCCACGTCGCCTCCCATGCTCAGGGTGCCGAAGTCGGTATTGCTCTGCACCACGGCATGCGCCGAGGAGGCCACCAGCAGTGCCAGCACAGAGGGCACCAGAGCAGTAACGCGTTGATATTCCATAGTGACATTCCTTTTTTATGTTGTTGATCTGACAGCTTTTACTACTTCTATTCGGCCAACTTCCGGCCGTTTTCTGGCAACAGTCACCCGCACGAGCCAAACGGCGGCACGTGGAGGGATGACTGTGAATGAGTGACCTATCAGCCTGGCATGGGGTGTAACTCAGGTAGCCAGGCTGCGCCGCGTACCCCGCTGCTGTCGCCGTGACGGGCCGGCAGCAGGCGAGTGCGGCACTGCTCGCCGAACACCCAGTTCGGTACTGCCAGTGCGAGATCCTGATAGAGACTCTCCAGATTGGAGAGCCCGCCACCGAAGACGATCACATCCGGGTCGAGCAGGTTGATGACGCTGGCCAGACTGCGAGCCAGCGCATCGACAAAGTGGGCATAGTGCGCCTCGGCGCAGGCATCACCACTGGCCGCCGCAGCCAGAATCGCCGGTGCGCTCAGTGCCGAGCCATAACGGGCGGCAAAGCGCACGGCAAAACCGGTGCCCGAGACAAAGCGCTCGATGCAGTTGCTGCGTCCGCAGTAGCAGGTCTGCTCGGCGCCGTCATAGCTCGGGTCATAACCGGGCAGTGGATTGTGTCCCCACTCGCCGGTCAGAGCGTTGGGGCCCCCCAGCAAGCGGTTATCCACCACGATACCGCCGCCGCAACCGGTGCCGAGGATCACGCCAAACACCACCCGGTTGCCTGTCCCGGCGCCATCACGTGCCTCCGACAGAGTGAAGCAGTCGGCATCGTTGGCGAGCCACACCGGTTGGCCGAGCCGCTCTTCCAGGTCATGACGCAGTGACTGACCATTGAGAAACAGGCAGTTGGCGTTTTTAATCAGGCGGTTGTCACGCCGCTCGGCACCCGGCAGGCCGATGCCGACAGTGGCCGGCTCGCCGGCTTGCGCCAGAAAGCTGTTCACGAACTCGCTCACGCCGCCCAGAAACGCCTGATAACCCTGCGGCGTCGGGATGCGTCGGCGCATCAGTTCGTGGCCGGCGGCATCAAGCAGAATGCCTTCCATCTTGGTGCCGCCGATATCCAGTCCCAGTCGCAACATGCCGCGCTCCCGCCTCAGGCTGCCTGACGGCGATAGAGTTCAATTAGCTCGCACACCAGCTCTTTGGCTAGCATGGAGGTCATCAGGTGATCCTGAGCGTGCACCAGCACCAGGCTGACCTGGATCTGACCGGTTCCCTGGTCAGCCTCAATCAACCGGGTCTGCACCGCATGGGCTTCACGGGTCGCCTCGTTAGCTTGACGCAACAGGTCATCAGCCTCGCTGAACTGGCCTTTCTTGGCGCAGTGCAGTGCCTCGTAGCAGAGGCTGCGAGCCTGACCGGCGTTGATAATGATGCCCATCACGGTTTCTTCGAGATCAAACATGCTGTCCTTCCTTTACTGCTGTTATTGCCGGGCTTAGAAACCGCCGCGACGGGCTGTTTCGGCAAACCACTGGCCACTTTTCTTGATGCGGCGCTCGCCGCTGGCGAGATCGAGTCGCACAAAGCCATAGCGATTTTTGTAGGCATTGCACCAGGACCAGTTGTCGATAAAGGTCCACAGGTGATAGCCAAGGCACTGGCACCCTTCGCTGATCCCCTTGTGCAGCCAACCGAGATGACCGCGGATAAAATCGATGCGGTAGTCATCCTCGATGCGACCGGAATCTCCTAGGAACTTCTCCTCGCCTTCGACACCCATGCCGTTTTCCGAGATGTAGCAGGGCAGGTTGCCGTAGTTGTCGCGCAGGTTGATCAGGATGTCGTAGATCCCCTTTTCGTAGATCTCCCAGCCGCGGTGCGGGTTCATCTTGCGACCCGGCATCTCGTAGCTGTCGAAGAACCACTCCGGCAGAAACGGGCTGGCCGGATTGACTGCCTCAAGGCGGGCCTTGACCCGGCGTGGCTGGTAATAGTTCACCCCCAGCAGGTCGATGCGCCCATCGGCAAGCAGCGAGCGATCGCCCTCTTGCACCTGTGGCAGCTGGTCATATTCGCGCAGCAGCGCCACCAGATCGGCCGGGTATTCACCGCGCACCGCCGGGTCGAGGAAGCTGCGGTTAAAGAACAGGTCCGCCAGATGAGCCGCTTTTACATCAGCCGGATGCTGCGAACGCGGGTAGGAGGGCGTCAGGTTCAGGATGATGCCTATCTGCCCCTCACCACCCATGGCGCGAAATGCACGCACCGCTGCGGCGTGAGCCAGCATGGTGTGGTAGGCCACGCTGGCGGCACGGCGAAAGTCCAGCACGTTGGGGTAGTGGAAGTCATACAGATAGCCCCCTTCGACCGGCACAATCGGCTCGTTGAAGGTGAACCAGTGTTTGACCTTGGCGCCAAATAGCCGGAAACAGGTGGCGGCATACTCGGCATAGGCAGCCACGACCTCACGACTCTCCCAGCCTCCCAGCGCCTGCATTGCCATCGGCATATCGAAGTGATAGAGGCAGATGAAAGGGGTAATACCCCGGGCCAGCAGTTCGTCGAGCATGGCGTTATAAAAATCGACCGCCTCCGGGTTGGGCTCGCCACGACCTTCCGGAATCAACCGCGACCAGGCAATCGAGGTGCGGAAGGTGTTGTGTCCAAGCTCGGCCAGCAGTGCGATGTCGTCGCGAAAGTGCTGGTAGAAACCGGAGGTATCGGCCGGCCCGACCTGCTGATGGAAGCGGTGTGGCTCAAGGGCGAACCAGTGATCCCAGGTGGTTGGAGTCTTGCCACCGGTCAGGCTCGATCCTTCGGACTGAGCCGCGGAGGAGGCACTGCCCCACCAGAAGTTGTCGGGAAAACGGTACTGCATGATCGTTGTCTCCTGTCGGGCCGCCGTCAGGCGGCCCGGTTCATGGGTTAGCGGGCAGCCGCAGCGGCCAGATCACCGCGAGCACTCTGTTTCTCTTCCACTTCTTGCTTGAGCAGGGTGCGCTCATACGCCTTGAGGAAGGGGTAGTACATGGCGGCAGCACTGCACATGCACAGCAGGCTCAGGATCAGCGGACTGACGGCCCAGTTGGCTGCCCAGGAGGCGCCGATGGGGCCCGGCGTGGTCCACGGAGTGAGCGACACCACCCGTTCCACCAGACCGAAGTCGAGGGCAAACCAGGCGAAGGTGGCGTTGATCATCGGCACCAGCAGGAACGGCAGGAAGAACACCGGGTTCATGATGATGGGAGCACCAAACAGGATCGGTTCGTTGATGTTAAAGAAGCCCGGCACTATGCCCATCTTGCCGATAGAGCGCAGGTGCGCTGCCTTGCTGCGCAGCAGCAGGAAGGCGAGCGGCAGGGTGGAGCCCACGCCACCGATCAGCAGATAGTGATCCCAGAAGCCTTGCAGGAAGATGTGCGGCAACGGCTCGCCGGCGGCCATGGCGGCCTGGTTGACGGCGAGGTTGGCCATCCAGAACGGGTTCATGATGCCGGTGACAATCAGGGCACCGTGGATCCCGGCAAACCAGAGGATCTGGCACACCAGAATCGCCAGCAGCATGGCCGGCAGGCTGTCGGAGGCGGCCACCAACGGCTTGACCAGCGACATGATGGCTTGCGGCAGGATCATGCCAGTGCTGCTCTCAACCAGCAGATTGAGCGGATGCAGGGTGAGGATGATCACCAGCACCGGGATCAACACTTCAAACGAACGGGCCACCCCGGTTGGCACTTGCGGTGGCAACTTGATGGTGATGTTGTTGCGCTTGAGGAAGGCATACATCTCGCTGGCATAGATAGCCGTCAGCAGGGCGGTGAAGATCCCCTGGCCCGAGAAGTACTGCATCGAGATAGAGCCATCCTTGACCGGCGCCGCCACCAACATGAAGGCCATCAGGCAGAGCAGGCCAGTGGTCACCGGGTCAAGGCCGTTGAGGCGTGCCAGACTGGCACCAATGCCCACCGAAATAAACAGGGTCATCAAGCCCATGCTGAGCTGGAATGGCAGCAACAACTGCGGCTGGTATTTAGCCGAGAAGTCGAGCCAGGCCCGGGCAAATCCCCACTGGGTATCCGGTGAGAAGGGCGGAAAGATAAACACCAGCATAAAGCTGCCGACGATCATGAAAGGCAGGGCGGCAATAAAGCCGTCACGGATAGCCTGAATGTATTTTTGCTGGCCAAGACGCCCGGCCAACGGGCTCACCTGTTGTTCGATCAGAGTGACAAAGCGGTCGTAAACGGTATTCATGGCAGTTTCCTTATGCCAAAGGTCAGTTGATCAGGGAGAGGGCGTGATCCAGCACCTTGTCACCGCGCTGCATGCCGTAATCCATCATGTTGATGATTGCTACCGGGATCCCGAGCGGGGAGGCACGTTCGGCCAGCTCGGCCTGCATGTACTTCACCTGGGGACCTAGCAGCACCACCTGGTAGTGGGGCATCTGCTCGTCAAATTCGCTGGCACCATAGGCATCGATCTCCACCGGCAGCCCGCGCTTTTGCGCCTCTTCCTTCATCTTGCGCACCAGCAGGCTGGTGGACATGCCGGAGGAACAGCACAGCATGATCTTGTTCATCTACGTAATCTCCAGAGGTGGTGACGGACGAGCAGATTGTGAAACGATGGACTTGAAATGGAAACCGGTTTCCATGGTGTTTCCTCTGGTTCTGTGATCGTCGGCGCGCTTTCCGGTGGCGATTAGGCAGGAACTGTGATCGCTCTTGAGAAAATGGGAGATGATTGCAGGTGGAAACGGATTGTTTGGGTGAAACCGGGCAAAATGGTTGCATCCAAGCCAGGGAGGGACAGGAAAACGCAATGAACATGCAGGTCATGGGGGTGCTGGTCAGCATCGTCGAACAGCGCATGGTACCGCTGGCCAACTGGTTGACCGGCAGTCGGCACGTGCTGGCGTTGCGCGATGGGTTCCAACTGGCGATGCCCTTTATCATCGTCGGCAGCCTGCTGGTGCCTTTGCTGTTTCCGCCCATTTCGCCGGAAAACACCCACCCTTGGGCGATTGCTCTGCGCGAGCTGTCGCGCACTCTGGTGCCCTGGCTCTATCCGGTGTACACCCACACCGCCGGATTGGTGGCGCTGATTATCGCGTTTGGCTCGGCGGCCAGTCTGGCCAAAGCCTATGAGATGCCCGAGCGCCTCTGCGGTTTGTGCGGCTGCCTGTCGTTTCTGATGCTGATCGATTTTCGCACCCAACCCAGCGGCGTGGCCGGTTATCTCGGTGGCCTCGGGGTGTTTACCGCTCTGATTGCGGCCATCTATGCAGTCGAAGTGATCCGGTTTTTTTATCGGCGCAATTGGTGCATTACACTGCCGACCGAAGTGCCGCTCATGACCCGGCGCGGCTTTGCCCTGATTGTGCCGCTGCTGTTTATCATGCTCTCGCTAAGTCTGTTGCGCTTTTGGCTGGAGCACCATTTTGGTATTACGCTGCCGGAATTACTGGGGCTGTTGTTTCAACCGGTGATTACCAGTGCCGATACCCTGCCGGCGGTATTGATTGCCCTGCTGGTGGCGCATCTACTCTGGTTTATCGGCGTTCACGGCGCCCTGATCGTCACCGGCTTGCTGTCACCTTTCTGGATGGCGGGTATCAGTGCCAATCAGGAAGCCTTGATGGCGGGTCAAGCATTACCACACATCTTCGTGCAGGGATTTTGGGATTATTACCTGCTGATTGGCGGGATTGGCTCGACCCTGCCGCTGGTCTACATGGCCCTGAAAAGCCGCAGTCTGGCGCTCAACTCGGTGGGGCGGCTGGGGTTGATCCCGTCGCTGTTCAACATCAATGAGCCCATCTTGTTTGGCTTTCCCATCATCATGAATCCACTGTTCTTTTTGCCGTTTGTTGGGGTGCCGCTGGTCAATGGCACACTGGCTTGGCTGATGACTGAGTGGGGTTATCTGGATCGCTTCGTGGCCCTGCTGCCCTGGTCGATGCCGGCGCCACTTGGCGCAGCCTGGGCGGCCAACGGCAGTTGGAGCAATCTGCTGATGGCACTGGTGTGCATCCTCAACAGCTTCGTGCTCTATCGCCCCTTCTTTTTGGCCCATGAGCGGCAACTGCTGGCCCAGGAGGCGCGGCGGCGGGCGGCCGTTTAAGGGTTTCCCTTGTCTTTATCCGGTTGAATTACAACAATGTGGCGTCTTGGGTTGTGTGGGTGCGCCATGGAAAAGAAGCTGACTATTCTCGATATCGCCCGTCTGGCCGGGGTGGGCAAATCGACGGTCTCGCGGGTACTTAACCGCGATCCCAAGGTGCGGGAAGAGACCCGTGCTCGGATAGAGCAACTGATTGCCGAGCATGATTTCACCCCGAGCAAGTCGGCGCGTGCCATGCGCAGCCAGAGCCAGAAGGTGGTGGGTATCATCGTCTCGCGCCTCGATTCCGGCTCGGAAAATCAAGCGGTGCGCGGCATGCTGGAAACCCTCTATGCCTCGGGTTATGACGCTGTGCTGATGGAGAGCAAATTTGAACCGGCCAAGGTGAGTGAACACCTGGCGGTGCTCGAGCGGCGCGGTGTTGATGGCATCATTCTGTTTGCTTTCAACGATCTCGATTATGAGGCGATGGCACCTCTGCGTGAACGTCTGGTGCTGGTAGCGCGTGAAGCGCCCGGTTTCTCCTCGGTCTGCTTTGATGACGAGGGCGCGATTCACGCCATGGTGGAGGGGCTGCTGGCCGATGGTTTGCGCGAGCTGGCCTTTATCGGTGTGGAGCCGGGCGATCTCACCACCGGTGCCCGGCGCCGTGATGCCTATCTGGCGGCCTGCGCTCGTCATCATCTCACTCCCCGACTGGCGCTTGGCGACCTGTCGCACCAGAGCGGCTATCGTCTGGCCGCGACCTTGCTTAGCCCCACCACCCAGGCGTTGGTTTGCGCCAGCGATACCCTGGCGCTGGGCGCCGCCAAATATCTGCAGGAGCAGGGGCGCAGCGACGTGCTGGTTACCGGGCTGGGTAACAATCCGCTATTGACCTTCCTGTTTGCCAATGCGCGCAGTCTCGATCTGGGCTACAAGCGGGCCGGAGCTCAGGCCGCCAGCCAGTTGCTCGATCAGATTGAGCGGGGTGAACCGCCCCAAGCCACCATCGCCGCCAGCCGGTAAGGGTTTCACCACGTCGATGTTTGAGTGAATTGTGAGCTGGATTAAAAAATGGGAACGTTCCCATTGATCGAAGGTGCACTCTGACGCATGGTAAATGGGAACGATCCCAATATCGGCAGACCCACAGGATGAAGATGTGCTGTTCACCATCAGCGCATCTTTGTAACCCTCCGGGCCATCACAGGAATGACACCATGACCCAGATTCCCCGCAAGAGCCTGAGCCGGCTGATCGAGCAGATCGGTGGCAAGGAGAATATCGCGACCGTCAGCCACTGCCTGACACGGCTGCGTTTTGTGCTGAACGAACCGAGCCGGGCAGATGCCAAGGCCATCGAGGCGATCCCCGGCGTGAAGGGCTGTTTTACCAATGCCGGCCAGTTTCAGGTGGTCATCGGCAACGAGGTCGATGAGTGGTACAAGGCGCTGACCGAAGAGATTGGTGTGAGTGGTGCCAGCAAGGATGCCGCCAAGCAGGCGGCCCGTCAGAACATGAATCCGCTGGAACGTGGTATCTCTCATCTGGCGGAGATCTTCGTGCCCTTGCTGCCGGCCATTATCACCGGCGGTCTGATCCTGGGTTTTCGTAATGTCATCGGTGACATCAAGATGTTCGATGGCAAGTCGCTCACCGAGATCAGCCAGTTCTGGGCCCAGGTGCACTCGTTCCTGTGGCTGATTGGCGAGGCTATCTTCCACTTCCTGCCGGTGGGCGTCTGCTGGTCGGCGGTCAAGAAGATGGGCGGGGCCGAAATTCTCGGCATCGTGCTCGGCATCACGCTGGTGTCGCCGCAGTTGATGAACGCCTACCTCATCGGACAGCAAGCGCCCGAGGTGTGGAATTTCGGCCTGTTTGCCATCGAAAAAGTGGGCTATCAGGCACAGGTGATCCCGGCGCTGCTGGCCGGTGTAGCACTGGCCTGGATTGAGACCAGCCTCAAGCGCATCGTGCCCGCTTATCTCTATCTGGTAGTGGTGCCGTTTGTCTCGCTGCTGCTGGCCGTTATCTTGGCGCATACCCTGATCGGTCCGTTTGGTCGCTGGTTAGGTGACGGGGTGGCCTGGGCGGCCAAGGCTGCCATGACCGGCTCGTTTGCCCCCATCGGTGCGGCGCTGTTCGGGTTTCTCTATGCCCCGTTGGTTATCACCGGTATTCACCACACCACCAACGCGGTGGATCTGCAGTTGATGCAGAGCATGGGAGGAACCCCGATTTGGCCGCTGATTGCCCTGTCCAATATTGCCCAAGCCTCTGCCGTGGTGGGCATCATTCTGGTCAGCCGGCGTGATAACGAGCGGGAGATCTCGGTGCCGGCCGCTATCTCGGCCTACCTCGGGGTGACGGAGCCCGCCATGTACGGCATCAACCTGCGCTACAAATTCCCCATGTTGTGCGCCATGGTCGGCTCCTGCCTGGCCGCCATTATCTGCGGGCTGTCCGGCGTGTTGGCCAATGGCATCGGTGTTGGCGGTCTGCCTGGCATTCTCTCTATCCAGCCGCAATTTTGGGGCATCTATTCCCTGGCCATGCTGGTGGCCATTGCGGTGCCGATGGCGCTGACCATGCTGCTCTACCGCCGCCGTCAGGCACAGGGCTTGCTGGCCGTATCGGCTTCCTGATCATCATCTTATCCGGGGTCGCTGGCGACCTCCTGATTATCATTTTATCCGGGGTCGCAAGCGACCCCTTGCAACACAAAGAGAACGACCCATGAGCCAGACTCCCTGGTGGCAATCTGCCGTGATTTACCAGATCTATCCCAAGAGTTTTCAAGACTCCGGCGCCCGTGGCACCGGCGATCTGAAGGGAATTACCCGGCGGCTCGACTATCTCAAACTGCTCGGCGTTGATGCCATCTGGCTGACCCCCGTCTATCTCTCGCCGCAGGTCGATAATGGTTATGACATTGCCGATTACACCGCCATCGATCCGGCCTACGGCAGCATGGCCGATTTTGATGCGCTGCTGGCGGCGGCCCATGAGCGGGGGATCCGCCTTATCATGGATATCGTGGTCAACCACACCTCGACCGAGCACGCCTGGTTCAAATCAGCCCTGGGCAACAAAGAGAGCCCTTATCGCGACTACTACATCTGGCGCGATCCGCTGGCAGGGGAAGCACCAAACAACTGGCAATCCAAATTCGGGGGACCAGCGTGGGAGTTCGACCCCGCCACCGGCCAATATTATCTGCACCTGTTTGCCCGAGAGCAGGCCGATCTCAACTGGGAGAACCCGGCCGTGCGGGCTGAGGTCACCTCGATTATTCATTTCTGGGCCAATAAAGGCGTCGATGGTTTTCGGCTCGATGTCATCAATCTCATCTCCAAAGATCAGACCTTTCCCCATGACGAACTGGGCGACGGGCGCCGTTTTTATACCGACGGGCCACGTATCCACGCGTTTTTGTCGGATCTCTCCCGTGAGGTATTTGCCCCGGTGGGGGCCATGACGGTCGGGGAGATGTCATCGACCACCCTTGAACACTGCCGCCGTTATGGTGCGCTCGATGGCTCCGAGCTCTCCATGGTCTTTAATTTCCACCATCTCAAGGTGGATTATCCCAACGGGGAGAAGTGGAGCCGGGCGACGTTCGATTTTCTCGAGCTCAAGCGCATCTTCAACCATTGGCAGTGCGGCATGCACAATCAGGCTTGGTCGGCCCTGTTTTGGTGTAACCATGATCAGCCGCGCATCGTCTCGCGCTTTGGTGACGAGGGCGAGCACCGAGTGGTGTCGGCCAAGATGCTGGCCACCACCCTGCATGGCTTGCAAGGCACCCCCTATATCTATCAGGGGGAGGAGATTGGCATGACCAATCCCGGTTACCGCATTATCGAGCAATATCAGGATGTGGAGAGTCGCAATATCCACGCCATCAAGCTGGCCGAAGGGATGGGGGAGGCGGAGATCCTCGCCATTCTGGCGGCCAAATCCCGCGACAACTCGCGCACCCCGATGCAGTGGAGTGCCGAACCCAATGCCGGATTCAGTAAGGCAACCCCCTGGCTGGCACCGGCGAGCAACTACCCGAAGATTAACGTCGAGTCTGCGCTGGCCGACAGCGACTCGGTATTTTGGCACTACCGCGACCTGATTCGGCTGCGCAAGCAATACCCGGTGCTCACCGATGGCGATTATCAGGAGTTGTTACCGGGGCACCCGCAGCTGTGGGCCTATTGCCGACGCAGCGCTGGGCAGACCTTGCTGGTGGTGAGCAATTTCTACGGCGAGCCGGCAGAGTTTGTTTTGCCCGCATCGCTGCCGGTTGGGTGTGGCAAACTGCTGATCGGAAACTATCCCGATTGCCCGGCCAGCCCGCAATCGGTGACACTGCGTCCCTATGAATCACTGATGTGGTTGATGGAGGAGTGATGATGAGCGAGCAGCGAGGCACCGAGTGGCAGAAAATGGTGGCGGGCGATCCCTATGATGCGGGCGCCCCAGCGCTGACGGCTGCCCGCGAGCGGGCGCGGCGCCTGACCCATCGCCTTAATAGCGAGTGGCTGGAGCGCAGCGATCGCGATGCCCTGCTGGATGAGTTGCTGGGGCAACGGGGCGAGCAGTGCGCCATCAACCCGCCGTTTTATTGCGACTATGGCCGTAACATCTTTGTCGGTGAGAACTTCTACGCCAACGTGGGGTGCACCATCCTCGACGTGTGTGAAGTGCATATCGGTGACAATGTGCTGCTGGCGCCCAATGTGCAGATCTACACCGCCGCTCACCCGGTGGCGGTGGCGCCGCGCATTGCCGGGGTAGAGTTTGGCAAGCCGGTTCGCATTGGGCATAACGTTTGGGTCGGCGGCGCGAGTGTTATCTGCCCAGGCGTCACCATCGGTGATAACAGCGTGATCGGTGCTGGCTCGGTCGTGACCAAGGATATTCCCGCCAATGTGGTCGCGGCAGGCAACCCGTGCCGGGTGCTACGGCTGATGACGGCGGAAGAGTTGGCCGGACTCACATAGCAAAAGGGCAGGAAGTTCCTGCCCTTTGTTCGTAAGCAAACGGCACCTAGCGTTTTAGTACAAAGCGGCCGACCAGCGCGGTGAGCTGGGAAGCCTGCTGCGCCAGTTCGTTCGAGGCAGTGGCACATTTTTCGGAGGTCTGACTGTTTTGGTGTGAGACCTCGTCGATTTGCTGAATGCCCACCTGCACTTCATCGGCACCGGCGGCCTGCTGGGTTGAGGCGGATGAGATTTCGGCAACCAGCGATGCAACGGCGTTGGTGTTGCTGACGATCTGCTGCAACGCTTCGGCGGTTTGTGCCGAGAGGGCAATCCCCTTCTGGGTCTTATCTTTCGAGGCGCCGACCAGCAAAGAGGTTTGCTGCACTGCTTCGGCGCTGCGAGCGGCCAGTTTTCTCACTTCATCGGCGACCACCGCAAAGCCGCGTCCCTGCTCACCAGCACGAGCTGCTTCAATGGCGGCGTTGAGGGCCAGCAGGTTGGTCTGCTCGGCAATCGACTCAATGACCTTGATAAACTCGTTGATGTCGTTACCGGATGCCTCGATCTCGTTCATGGCAACCTGCAACTCCTCCATCAGCTCGTTACCGGCGCTGGCCGACTTGGCACTCTCCAGAGAGATATTGCTGGCCTTGTCAGCGCCGCTGGCACTTTGCCGGATCTGCAGCGCAATCTGCGACACCGTGGCGCTGATTTGCGTGACCGATGCGGCCGATTGGGTAGCCCCGCTGGCCAGATCGTGGCTCATGGCTGACACCAGATCAGAGTTGTTGCCGATGATGTCGGCACGCCCCTTGATCTCGCTGACCAGCTGGTTGAGATCCTGCAGCATCTGCTTGAGGGCCAGACCCAGCTGGTCATCTTCGGCAGCCAGCGACACCGACTGGTTGAGGTTGCCGCTGGCAATTTTCTCCGCCACGTCAGCGTGGGATTTGAGGATAACCGCCATGTTGTCGAGGGCGACAGAGAGCTGCCCCACTTCATCTTCACTGGTGTAATTAAGGCGGCGGTCAAAGTGTCCTTTGGCTATTTCCTTGGCCATCGACACCGCCTTCATGATGGGTTTGGTGAGGTTGCTGGCAAGCAGGAACAGACCAAACACGGCCATGATGGCAACGGCAAGACCAATCACCACCAACCACATGGCGTCTTTCTTGTTGTTGCTTTCAATCTGGCCAGTGATTTTTTCTACTTCACTTAGCACCAGATTTTTATCAAGGGTAATGGTGACGCCCCAACGCACACCGGTATTGCCCAGCATCAAGGGGGCAATCACGTTGACGGTGTTATTGGACTCATCGATAAAGTAACCGACGTCGCCGCTCTGGATCTGCGCCATCACCCGCTGGCCAAACCCGGCAGAGGCTCCCTGAATGGATTGACCGATGTTCTTCGGGTCGTTGCTATCGGCAATATAGAGGCCGTCAGAGGTGATGATGCGAACGATGGCGGCATCTTTGTAGACCGATTGCGCCACGTTTTTACTCAGGGTCTGCACGAACTCCAGATCGTAGTCAGTACCGGTCACCCCGAGAAAGGTGTTGTTGACGATGACCGGAGCTGAGAGGGTTGCCAGCCAGACATTGCGCCCCTGAACCACATAAGGCAGGGGCGCGGTGACGGTTGGTTTGGCAGTGGCCTTGGGCACCTGGAACCAGGCGCCTTTCTTCACGCCATTGGGATGGGCTTCCAGTGAGTCATATTCGACCAGCGGTTGCACGGTGACCTTGCCATTGGTGTTGTCACGCACCCAGTAAGGGGTGAAGCGGCCGGTCTGCGGGTTGCTGCCATTTTGCCCATTGGCATTGCCGGCATCCTGGCCGTCAAACGCATTGGGTTCCCAGCAGCTGTAAACACCGTTGAGATCCGAGTCGGCATGCAGCACGTTTTGCAACATCGTGTTGAACACCACGCGATCAATCATGCTGCCGGTGTTGCTGCCATCCGTCTGTTTCAGTCCTGATGCTGCGTTAGAGAGGGTTTCGGCTGCTTGCAGCCCTTTTTCCAGTTTTCGGGCTATGGTCTTTGACGATTCAGAGGCAACGCTCATCATCTTGTCCAGCGTGATCTTGGTGACCAGCTCGGAAACCTGGCTTCTCACTAAGGTGCTGGATTGGGTTGATGAGTAAACACTGAATACGACTAGAACGAAAACCGTAATTAGAACACCAATGGCTGCTGATACTGCTATTTTTGTTTTTATCGATTTTAACATATTCACTCCGTGAGAATATTCCATACGACGCGACACAACGTCATAAAGTATAGCAGAGAAAAATCGGCCCATTTTAAGTGTGTGCAAGTTCAGTCTGTTGAGGTTTTTAATAATTATTTAGGTGTTAACCTGAATTATCTTGATAAAAACGGCGATTCTTGGTCGACCAAAAGATGAAGTTGATAGAGGTAATTTTTTGTGGTGGCAAGAAACATTGAATTTACTAAGGAAAAATGAAAGGAATTTTCATCAAGCGCCACTTGCTAAATGGCAAGTCGTTAGCAATGTTTTTTCATAGAGTCGATGTACTTATTGGTTATTTTGAAAGTATCTGTGCTAACGTTTCTAGGTCATCGTGAGTTCAGATAATAAGTGCAATGCCCATGGTGCATAAAGAGAGAAGCGGTCAACTACCAGTTCAGGTACGCTTCTTCTCGCCAAAGAAACAAAGCGATACACCATGAAATACCAGCAGTTGACAGAGGGGCTACGATATCAGATTGCCTGCCTCCGTGACCGTGACCGTGACCGTGACCGTGACCGTGACCATGACCATGACCTGTCACAGGCCAGGGCGAGAGCGTGAACTCAGTGTTAGCGTGTTGGTTGTTTTGTGTTACCAAGTGACCTATTTGCCTAACATTTAAGCTAATCCGAACAATTCAATAGACGGCAGTACGAGCGATACTTATGCAATTTGCTGAAACCGGCATGTCGAAAATATGGATACGCTTTAGATGGTGCTGAATGAGAACCTTGCAAGCAAAAAATGCTTATTAATTACTCAAATCTGCTTGTTTTTAACAAAAAGTTCACGCTCTCGCCCTGTGTCACAGGCCCGTATTGCAACCGCTCGGGGTTCATCCATCGACTATCAGTCGTGAGCTTTGTCGTAATTGTGCTGGGCAGGCCTATCAGCCGCAACTGGCTCACCAACTTGCCACTTACACGACGGTTGCCGAGTCAGAAGCGTTCTGTCTCGTCGTATACCATCGACTTTGTTCGCATGGCGCTGGCCGCGGATTGGAGTCCCGAGCAGAGAAGTGGCGTTGGTTACATGATTGACTGCCCAGTCAGCCACGAGTGGATATATCGCTATGTGGCACGCGACAAGGCCAACGGTGGCACGCTATACCGGCATCTGCGTCAGGAGCATAAACGTCATCGCAAGGGTAAGAATAGCAAACGCAGCGTCATTCCCAATCCGGTATCGATTGATGAACGCCCAGCGGTAGTCAATGAGCGCAGCCGTGTCGGGGATTGGGAAGTTGATACCATGTTGGGTAAGCAAGGCAGTGGTGCAATAGCCAGTCTGTTGGAGTGTAAGAGTCGATTGTACCTAGTTCAATATGTCCCGAGCAAGACGGCCAGTGCGGTGGCGGACACCATTATCAGCATGCTGAAACCTTACAAGGCACATGTCCATACCATCACAGCCGACAACGGTAGCGAGTTTGTCGAACATGAGCGTGTAGCCGCAGAGCTGGAGGCGCAGGTGTACTTTGCCCATCCATACAGTGCATTGGAACGGGGACAGAATGAGAATAGCAATGGTCTACAGCGGCAATATGTGCCCAAAGGCAGTGATTTGAGTGTAGTGACAGCAGAGGTACTGTCAGCTGTCGAAAAGCGGCTGAACTTCAGGCCTCGCAAATGTTTGGGATTTAAACAGTCTCAGCTGGTCTTTGATGAATTTCTTGAAAACAGCCTGATTTTCAACCGGATGTTGTACTTCGAAGTTGAGTCCACAACGGTATAAAAACTACTTGACTTTATTTCAAATAGCACGAAAAATGAGTGCGTACTCACTGTTGATTGAGGTTTCGTAATGGCTCGCCCCCGTAGTGAAGATAAACAAATTGCTCTGCTAAATGCCGCTGCAGAAATTATCGCTTCTCATGGCATTGGTGCTGCAATGTTATTAATATCAAAACAGGCTGGTGTTGCGGAGGGAACATTATTTCGTTATTTCCCAACGAAAGATGACCTCCTGAATGAACTCTATTTATACATAAAGCAAAATCTTGGTGATGTTCTCAAACAAAACTGTCGTCAGAATGCGCCATTAAACGAACTGGTGCATGCGTTATGGAACAGCTATATCGAATGGGGTATTGCTAATCCGGCTGCCATTAAAACACTAAAACAATTGTTGGTATCTGACCGGATCACGCCTCAGACACATGCAAAGGTAGCGGAGTTACTTCCTGAAATTCATGAGATATCAAGTGCCAGTGTAGCGAGTGGTCATCTTGCTTCTCTACCACAAGAATTTGCTGACGCAATATTTATGGCTCTAGCTGATACAACTATGTTGTTTGCTGCACAAAATACAGAACAAAGCGAAGTCTATAAAACCGCCGGTTTTAACGTTCTTTGGGAAGGTTTTACACGGTAAATTTTTATATTAATAATGAGTGAGTACTTGCGTTATATTTAAGTGAGGAATTAAATCATGCAATATTCTCAACTTGGAAATACAGGTTTAATCGTTTCTCGGCTCGCCTTTGGATCTATGGCATTTACACAAGGTAATAAGGATATCGCATCGGTTTACAAGGTTGGTGCAGATTTAGCGAATGAGTTAGTCAGTACCGCTTTGGATGCGGGTATCAATTTCTTTGATACTGCGGATGCCTATGCTGATGGCGAATCTGAAATATTACTTGGTGCAGCACTGAAAAAACGGCGTTCAGATGCGGTGATTGCGACTAAGGTTGGATTCAGAACAGGTGCAGCATTAACACAATCCGGCTTATCAAAACGACATATTCACTGGTCTGTTGACCAAAGTTTGAAGCGTTTAGGAACTGACTGGATTGATGTTTATATCGTACACCGAGAAGATCCATTTACTCCTCTGGAAGAAACACTGGAAGCGTTGGATTCTATCGTTCGGGCCGGAAAGGTTCGATATTTGGGCTTTTCAAACTGGTCAGCATGGAAAGCGGCTGCCGCACTAGAACTGCAAAAAGCCAACCGCTGGGCGCAATTTACACATGGGCAAATGAACTATTCATTGCTCGGGCGCGATATTGAACGCGATGTGATCCCAATGATGAAACATTTTGGGCTTGGTTTAACGGTTTGGAGTCCTCTCGCAGCAGGCTTTCTGAGTGGGAAATATTTACGGGATGCAGCCATGAATCCATCAGATCGTCTATCTGGTTTTGATGTGTTACCTACCAATAAAGAACTTGGATATAGCCTCATTGAACAAATGCGCCCAATGGCAGAAAGACATAATGCCAGTATCGCGCAAATCGCCATTGCTTGGCTGTTATCTAAGCAGGCTGTGACCAACATATTGATTGGTTCAAGCAAGCTTTCACAACTAGAAGACAATATCAAAGCTATTGATGTGCAACTATCTGCCAGCGAAATTGCTGAGTTAGATGTTACAACCGCACTCATGCCTGTATACCCCAACTGGTTTATCGACAATGCATTCGACCAACTTGTTGCGCAGGTATTAAAAGTATCTAACCGCTGACAATCATTATTTACAACAAAAAACTAAGGAGCATTAAATGAAAAAGTCAGTCGCTTTCAGCAATAACCAAATTAGAATGGCTGGAGAACTGTTTACACCAGACAACCTTGATGAGACAACTAAAATACCAGCTATCGTCTGTACCCATCCGGCAGGTGCAGTAAAAGAACAGTCTCCGGCACTATATGCCGAATATCTTGCTGAAATGGGGTTTATCGTGCTTACCTTTGATGCCTCTCACCAAGGCGCTAGCGGCGGGGAGCCTCGTTTCTTAGAAAATCCCTTTGAGCGAGTGGATGATATTCGTAGTGCTATTGATTATTTAACTTCATTGCCTTTTGTTGATGCATCACGAATCGGTGCATTCGGGATCTGTGCAGGTGGTGGTTATTCGGTGAGTGCTGCAACAACTGAACGGCGTATTAAAGCTGTTGCGGGTGTGAGTGCAACTGATGCCGGTTCAGCCATCCGTGAAGGTTGGGATGGCAGCATAACACCCGCAGAGCAAATCAAAATGTTGGAATCCGTTGCTGCGCAACGAACTGCTGAAGCCAATGGTGGCGAAATCATGTACATGGCATATGTGCCTGAGACTATCGACGAAACAACCGCTGTCACCATGCGTGAAGCTCACGAATATTACAGAACACCTCGCGCTCAGCATCCTAACTCTCAGAATAAGGTGATGTTTACCAGTCTGGATAGACTGCTGACATTTTCAGCGACAGATCGCATTGACTCTTTGCTGACACAACCCTTGTTAATGATTGTAGGAAGTGAATCCGATGCAATGCATTTTAGTCAAAAATTTTATGAAAAAGCAGCCAGTGAGAAAAAAGAACTGTTCATCGTAGAAAATGCAACACATATCGATCTCTATGATGTGATGACTCATGTTAAACCTGCGATCCGCAAATTAGGTGCATTTTTTACTGAAAATCTTTGAGTCAATATTCTCCGGCTTTTGCCGGGGAACACCACATTTGCAATGGAATTGTTTATGTCAGAAGTTAACAAAACCAACAGCCCAGTTTCACGCCGCATAGCTATTGCTGGAGCTTCAGGGCTGGTCGGTAAATATATTTTACAAGGATTATTATCCGATGATACGGTCAGTGAAGTCCATGCGTTATGTCGCAAAGAGCTGACAGTGAAGCATCCAAAATTGGTTGTTCATTTGGTCGATTTCAACAATCTACCAGCCATACCTCCTGTTGATGAACTGTATTTGGCAATCGGAACAACCATAAAACAAGCTGGCAGTCAGTCTGCATTTCGTGCTATCGATTTAGATACAAACCTTCGAGTTGCCAAAGTATCATTATCAGCAGGTGCAAAACGGATTGGTCTGGTGAGCGCCGCAGGAGCCAGCAACCGTTCTGGTGTTTTTTATAACAAGGTAAAAGGCGAACTTGAGGAAGCACTGACTGCGCTGGCTCCTGAATCATTATTAATTGTCCGACCATCACTCTTACTTGGAGATAGATCAGCTCTGGGACAAAAACAGCGTCCTGCTGAAAAATTAGCAATGAAGGTATTCCAATTTCTTGGCTCCATCATGCCCCTGAACTTGCGTCCAGTCACAGCTCAGCGTGTTGCAGAAGTACTATTAGCAAAACTCCCTACCAATCAAGGGAATACGGTTATTTCCTCGGCTGAGATCCAGACAGTTAGCGCACTTATTATCTGAATTCACGATTACCTGAGTCAGAGTAGAAGTAGTCAGGATCTTAGATGCAATTAATAAGCGTATATAGCGTAAAATCGGCTTTGTCATGTTGCATAAACCGAACATATGGAGCCGATATGGATCAGCTAGTGGCCATGCAGGTGTTTGTCGATGTGGTTGAATTGGGCAGCTTAAGCGCGGCGGCCAACAAGCTGGATATGTCGCGTTCCATGGCAACCCGCTATATTGCCGCACTGGAAAAAACCTTTGGTGCCAGATTGTTGCACCGCTCCAATCGCAGCCTCGGGCTGACTGCGATGGGGGAGGATATTTTGCCTTACTGCCGGCAGATGGTGGCGCTGGCCGGTGATATCGAGTCGTTGATTGCCAGCAAGCGTAGTGAGCCGTGCGGCGTAATTCGGGTGGCCTCCAGTATCTCGTTTGGCCAGTCGTATCTGGCTGAGGCGCTGGGGCGCTTTATGCAGCACTATCCACGGGTATCGGTGGAGATGCTGCTGGCCGATCGTCCTATCAATTTGGTCGAAGAGCGCATCGATCTTGCCATTCAGGTGGGCGACAACATGGAGCTGGGGCTGATTTCCCGGCTGCTGACCCGCTGTGAATCGGTGGTCTGTGCTTCGCCCGCCTATCTTGCGCAGCATGGCACGCCGCAATCACCGAAAGCACTGACCGAGCACCAGTGCCTCATCCATACCCGGCATGGTCCAATCTGGCGCTTTGCTTCTCCCGGCAATGCGGCAGGCGATAGCGTCATGGAGGAGATTGCTGTCTTCGGCCAGTTCAGCGCCAATGACACCATGGTGCTGCTCAATGCTGCCCTTTCGGACAGGGGCATTGTGCATCTGCCGGCCTTTTCTACCGATGTGCATATCCGAAGCGGTGCCTTGATCCCGCTCCTTTGTGACTACCAGCTGCCCAAGTTGGGTGTTTATGCCCTGTTCTCCTCCCGCAAGCATCTTCCAATCACCACCCGAACCCTGCTGGATTTTCTGGTGGACGATATCAAGCGCTGAACCCCAAGCACTCTGCGCGTCTGTGCGTCCTGTCACTCTTTGCTGATAGAGATGTTATCAAGCCGCCTTGTTGCGAGGTGTCTCTCTTTTTTAATCTGGTATTAATCGTATGATTATTTTTGTAAACAAGGACCACGCCCGGATGTAACTGATTGATCCGGATGATTTCTGCCCGGGAATGGCAAGAGGGTTCGCTATTGCGATCATCATGACCTGACTTTGGAGGATTTATGCTGGGCTTTGTGATTGGTGACATGATTTGTAAATCATATGGGCACCAAAAATCGCTGCGAATCGGCAATCGTCCAGAGTTCTCCCGCGAGCATCCGTTTCGCGGTCGGGTCTCTGCCGCCATCATGACCATCGAAACGCTGCTCGATACTCCCTACCCTCAGAAGAAGTTCCGTGATCTGGTCTATGGTGCCTTTATCGACCAACAGCGCCGTCTGTTTGCCGAGCATGTGGTGGCGACCCAGCATGTGCAGGATGACCATCTGGAAAAGAGCATCGATTATGCCTTTATCAGCACCGCTGCACCGATAGGGTTGCTCGCTATTTCTGAAGAGATTGCCCTGCACACCGCGCCGCGCCCCAAGAAGAGCCACCCTGCTTATGATGAGCTGTGCAAGGCGATTGATGCGATCGTGATGACCCTGTTTTACGCCAAGGTTATCCACTACAAAAATGCGGTGCTCGAGAACATTGGTTATCAGTTTGGCTATCAGGTATCGGGTGAGTTGCGCGAGACGCACGTTGATGAGTCGAGCAGTGACTACGACCGCTTCGTGACCCGGGTGCTGACCTGTATTCATCACTCCCATTCACTTAAACAGGCGTTGGAGAATGCCTTGCTGATGGAGGAGCGCGACCCTGCGTTCTTCTGCCTGGTTGGCACCATTGCCAGCACCTTGTGGGGAGTACCGCGTGATTGGGCTTATCAGGTCTCTATCCATTTGCAGCAGCACAACCCGGCCTTTATCCATATTCTGCGCCGCGCCGAAGCGCGCACCGGCCGAGCTCAGGTCAATCTGACTGCGCCCAAGCCGCCCTTATTGGCACCAGTGCGGCGCCAGTTTGATCGACTGTTCAAGGCGTTCTAGTCAGGGGCAATGACGGCTATTCGGTGATGTGATAGTGGCGCTCGACCCGTACGGTGCAAGCGCCCCATTCCGATTGCCTGACGCGTTGCTGATGGGCATCAAAATCGGCCCGGCTGGCAAACTCTTCATAGACCTCAAAACGGCAGGGGTCACATTGACTTTGGGTCACGTTAAATACCAGACACCCCGCTTCGGCCCGGGTCAATGCCGTATGGATGGGAAGGGCTGCCAGCACGTCGGCCAGATCGTCGGTTGGAACCTGAATATATCCCTGCAGAACCACCTTGTTCATGCGCACTATCCTGATGATGGGGAGGTGGCAGCGTAGCACGCCGGTTTGGCCAGTGGGACAAAAGATGGCCCGAGCGAATGCCCGGGCCGGATGGCGATTAGGCAGGCAGGCGGTATTGCCCGACCTCTTTTTCCAGCGCTTGCGCTTCGCCCGAGAGGGCGTTGCTGGCAGTGCTGAGCTCTTCGAGCACGTGCGAGGTCTCTTCGACCGCTTCACGGATCCGCAGCAGAGATTGGGTCACCTGATTGGCCACCACGCTCTGCTCTTCCGAAGCGGCGGCAATCTGTTCGCTATGCTCAGTCAGGGTGCGAGTTTGGGTCGCGATATTACTGAATTCGCCGGTCGCCGCATCGGAAAGACTCATGGCGTTTTGGGCCTGATCCACCGACACCCCCATGCGCGAGACCGCCACGCCAGTGTGTTTTTGCAACTCGGCAATCATGTTGCCAATGTCGCCGGTTGCCGCCTGGGTGCGGCTAGCCAAGGTGCGAACCTCATCGGCCACCACCGCAAATCCACGCCCTTGTTCACCGGCGCGGGCCGCTTCGATGGCGGCGTTGAGCGCCAGCAGGTTGGTCTGCCCGGAGATGGCGCTGATGGTTTCGACCACCTTGCCGATGGCATCAACCTGCTGTTGCACCCGGTTAATGCCGTCGGAACACTCGGCCAATTCGCCACACAGCACCTGCATGGCGTTGATGGCTTGCTGGATCTTGGCTTCCCCGTCGTGGGCGCTGCTGGCCGAGATACGGGTTTCGCTGGCACTTTGGGCTGCCTGACTCGCGACATCGCGAATCGAGGTGCTCATCTGCTCCATGGCCGAGGCCAGTTCGTCGAGTTGCTGCTGTTGATCGTGAACAGCCTGCGTGACCTGATGCACTCCGGTATCCATCTGCAACGAGGCGCTGGCCACGGTTCCGGCACTCAGATGTTGGTGGTGGAGCAGTTCGGCCAGATTGAGGCGGGTTTGCTCGAGTTCGCGGTTGATGCCGGCAAACTCATCTTTGCCCCATACCTGGGTGCCCTGATCCAGAATGCGGTTGGCGATCCGGCGCAGGCCATCAAGCGAGGTGTTGACCTGCTGGCGCATGGTGCGGGCAATCAGCTGCACCAGCAGCAACATGCCCAGCATGCTGGCCGCCATGATCCACATGCTCTGCCACAGATATCGGCTATAAGCGGCCTCTGCCTGATCCAGATAGATGCCGGCGGCCAGCAGATGGTTGCCCACCGGCATCAAATAACTGACCTTCTCCAGCGTGATGTCGGTGCCTGGCTTTAGGAAGTCGTAGTGAACCAGCATGGGTTGGCCGCCCCGCACTGCTTGGGCAAAGGTCTGGGAGAGATTCAAACCGGTTTCATCCACCACGCCGGCAGAATCGGGTTTCTGACCGGCCAGCGCCGGGTTGGGGGGAAAGACCTCCAGCGCGCCCTCGGCATCGGCCAGGAACAGATAACCGGCGTTGTTTTCACCCCAGCGCGCCGCCGGTAGCAGGGCTTTGGCGCTATTCATCAGCGCCTCTTCGCCACCCTCTTTGAACTTGGCGTCCAGAATCGCATGATAACTGCTGACTTGATCCTCAAGGCTCTGCTCTAGCGCATCCTGCACGGTCTGTTTGGCTGTCTGGGCATTGAATAACCCACCGGCCAGGCTTAACACCAGCATCAGCAGGGTGAGCAGGTTCATTTTGGCGGCGAGGCTCAGTTGGGAAAGCCGTTGACTGAAAAATCCGGGGGAGGTGGTTGAAGGGGAAAAATCGGTGGATATTGCCCTTATAGGAGCGTTCATGGCAGGTCGTTCTCCTCGTGCAAGATAATAACGTAACTGGGTAAGAAGGATATTGGGTTATCGACAAAAGATAGCCAATATTAAACGAAATATAACCATGCTCTTCTGAAATGTTCGAGCAGTGCTTATCGCGACGGTCGGGAAGAGTGTGCCGGCACCATTAGCGCTGTATTCGGGAGAACATTGTTGAATACAGCGGCTCTGAATGATGATGACTTGAATGATAATTTCTAATATCAGCAATTACTTATGGATGACTTATGGCCAATCACGTCTGATTACCAAGCTGGTGCAGGGGGCAATAGTAGCGGTTAGCCTTTTACGTTTATCCAGTGCCATTTACTGATCTATCGATCATTAACGCAATTGCTCTGTATTTAGATTTATTAATAAAACCAAATAATTAATGCTGATGATCGAATAATGATCAGTTGGGCGTGTTTATTATTTTGTGCCATTTATTGGCTGAAAATCATTATTCTCAACAGTTGTGCGCTGTGTTGATAATTGGGTATGGCAAATACCAATTTATCATCAGTCATGGCTGTCACGCCCTATGACGCCGCAGCGCCCCATAACGATGGTGTCGTAATAGCAGCCATCGGCCAGACGCTTGTCCGCGCGCAGTACCCCTTCGCGAACAAACCCCAGTTGCTGATACAGGGCGATGGCGCGCTCATTGGTGGCGAGCACGCTGAGCGACATTTTCACGATCTGTGCCTGATCTGCCCACTCGATGGCGCGCTGTAGCAAACGGCGACCGATCCCAAGACCACAGCTGGCTTGCAACAGGCAGATCCCCAGCTCCACCTTGTGGCGTAGCCGGCGAAGTGGTGACCCTTCGCAGCGCAAAAATCCGATCATCTGCCCATCCACCAGCGCGACCAGAAACAGGTGGTTGGGCGCCTGACTATCATCCTCAATCAGGCGGGCAAACTGCTCGGGAGTGATCACCCCCTCGCCCGGTGCCCGGTCGAGAAATTCGGTCTCGCCATCAATGGCAATGCGCAGTGCTGCCAAGGTGGCGGCATCGCTCACGCTGGCCGAGCGGATGGTGCAACGGCCGGTGTTGACGGTGAACGAGCTCGGTGGGATCTGCATGTTCAATGCTCAGTCGGTGGAGCGCTGGATCAGCGCAACGCTCTGGCGCGCCTTGCTGCGTCGGCGCAGCAGGCTCCAGATGCCATAGAGTGCGGCCAGCAGTAAGGCATAACCCGACTCGCTGCCAAGGGCGAGCAGCACAGCAAGACAGAGCAGGGTGCTGAGCCCGGCCAGCCACTTGCCAATACGCGGCAGCAACACCCAACCGGCGGCCATCGACAGCAGATAGACGATGACGAAGTTGCCGTTGGCGTAGCTTATCAGGGTGGCGAGGGGCAGCTCGAACCAGCTGATAACACTGATGGATGCCAGACAGATGCCGAGGACGCAGCCCAGCGCATTGAGCGGGGCGCCGCGGCGGGAAAGATGGCCAAGACGGGCGGGCAGTTTGCCGTCACGGGCCATGCTCCAGATCAGGCGGGCAAAGCCTTGCAGATAGATATTGATACTGGCAAAGCAGGAGAGATAACCGAGCAGGGCCGCCACAATCCGGGCCTTCTCACCAAACAGATCCGCCAGCATGGCGGGGACGGCGGTGTTGTTATCGGCATCCGAGCCGTAGTGACCAAAGGTGAGCACGGCCACCGAGTTAGCCCAATAGATGACACCGGCTAACAGCACACCGCCGAGCAGCGCGATGGGGTAGTCCCGCTCCGGTCGCTTGAACTCTTCCCCCATGTGGGCAAAGGCTTCAAGCCCCACATAACACCAGAACATCACCGCCAGCGCCGAGGCCATCGGTGGCCAGGATGGCGCTTGTGGAAATGCGGGCAGCCCCTGACGCCAGTCCAGATCGCCCTTAAACCACACCACCAGCGTGAGTGCCAAAATGGCGAGCGCGATCAGCAGCTGCAAGTTGCCTGACGAGCGTGGACCGCGCATCCCGAGCAGATAAATCGCCAGCAGAGTCAACACTTCGACGGCCCACAGTCCGCCACCACCGAGCGGCAGCAAGGCATGCCAGAATCCGGCTGCCATCGACAGGGCGGCAGGCAGCCCCACCGGCAGCACGGCTAGAAACAGGAAGGCGGTAAAGCGCTCGGCGCCGGCGCCAAAAGCCAAACCAATCAGGTGCGGGGCGCCGCCTGCATGAGGGTAACGGCGGCCGAGACGGGCAAAGGTAAAGGCGATGGGTAGCACCAGGACAATCAGAATCAGCCAGTTCCAGAGCGAGGCTTGGCCTGCGATGGTGGCCGCTGTGGCGGGCACCACAAATATACCGGTTCCGAGCAGGGAGGTGGCGAGCAACCCCATTCCCTGCAGCAGACCCAGCTCTTTCTTGAGTCCTGACATGTCCGTGTCGTCTCCTTGGGGAAAAGACTCTCCATGCTAGGGCGTTTTATGGTTATCGCAAGGTATCGCACGAAATAAAGATGGCCCGAGCGGGCCATCCGGTAGTCAAAGCTTGGTCATGATATGGCGCGGCACCGTGTAATCTTCCAGCGCGTAGAGCGAAAGATCCTTGCCGTAGCCCGACATCTTCATGCCGCCGTGGGGCATTTCGGAGGTGAGCATAAAGTGGGTGTTGATCCAGGTGCAGCCATATTGCAACTGGCTAGCCATCTTGTGAGCAAGGCCAAGATCGCGGGTCCAGACCGACGAGGCGAGGCCGTAGTCCGAATCGTTCGCCCACTGCACCACCTGATCGGCATCGCTAAAGCGGGTCACCGAGACCACAGGCCCGAACACTTCGCGGCGCACGATCTCATCTTCCTGGCGGGCGCCGACGATCAGTGTCGGCTCATAGAAAAAGCCGCTGCCCGGTCGCATCCGACCACCCGTGGTCACTTCCATATGGCCGCTGGTGATGGCGCGCTCGACAAAGCTGGCCACCCGGTGGCGCTGTCTGTCCGAGATAAGCGGTCCCATCTCGACCCCCTCTTCACGCTGAGTGCCTACTTTGATTGAGGCCACCGCATCGGTCAGGGCGGCCACAAACTTGTCGTGCAGCTTGTTTTGCACATAGATGCGGCAGGCGGCAGTGCAATCCTGTCCGGCGTTGTAGAAGCCGAAGGTGCGGATCCCGGCGACGACGGCATCGAGATCCGCATCGTCAAACACGATGACCGGCGCCTTGCCGCCCAGCTCAAGATGGGTGCGCTTCATGGTGCGGGCAGCGCTTTGCAAAATCTTTTGGCCGGTAGCAATGTCACCGGTCAGCGAGACCATGCGCACCAGCGGGTGTTCGACCAGTGGCGCGCCGACGCTCTCGCCACGGCCGCAGATCACGTTGATGACGCCGCGCGGGAAGATCTCGCTGGCCAGCTCTGCCAGTCGCAGGGAGGAGAGCGGAGTCTGCTCGGAAGGCTTGAGGACCACGGTATTGCCGGCGGCCAGCACCGGCGCAATCTTCCACGCGGCCATCATCAGGGGGTAGTTCCAGGGGGAGATACTGCCGACCACCCCCACCGGATCGCGGCGGATCATGCTGGTGTGCCCCTCCAGATACTCCCCGCCGAGCGGTCCTTGCAGGCAACGGGCGGCACCGGCGAAGAAGCGGAAACAGTCGATCACGGCGGGCAACTCATCCCCGAGGACGGCCGCATAAGGCTTGCCGCAGTTGAGCGATTCGATGGCAGCAAACTCTTCGGCGTGTTGCTCGATGGCGGCGGCCAGTTGCAACAACAGATTGCTGCGCATGGCTGGTGTGGTGTGACGCCAGCTGGCAAAGGCGCGTTGGGCAGCGCTGACGGCGCGGCCAACCTGTTCAAACGAGGCTTCCGGCACCTCGGCAATCAGCTCGCCGGTCGCAGGATCGAGCACCGGCTCCGGAGCGCCTTCACCGGTGACAAACTGGCCATCAATCAGCAATTGGGTCGACATCTTCATGGTTTCCTTCCTTGGTCGAATTAGCGTTTTCCGGACACTGCGCTGGTGTCACGGGTGAGCAGATAGGCAAGCAAAATCGGTACGGACGTGACGGCGACGATGATGATCGCCACCACGTTAGTGACCGGCCGGTCACGGGGACGGATCAGCTCCTGATACATCCAGATGGGCAGGGTGGTCTGCTGACCGGCGGTAAAGGTGGTGACGATGACTTCATCAAAGCTGAGGGCGAACGCCAGCATGCCGCCAGCCAGCAGGGCGCTGGAGAGGTTGGGCAAAATGACATGGCGCAGGGTCTGGATGCCGTCGGCGCCCAGGTCCATCGACGCTTCAATCAAGGAGCGGTGCATGCGGCGAAAGCGGGCCAGGGCATTGTTGTAGACCACGACGACGCAGAAGGTGGCGTGGCCGATGACGATGGTCCAAAAGCCAAACGGAATATCCAGCACGCCATAGGCTGAACGCAGCGCCAGGCCGGTGACTATGCCGGGCAGGGCGATGGGCAGGATCAGCAGCAGTGACACCATCTCGCGGCCAAAAAAACGGCTGCGGGCGATGGCGGCGGCCGCGAGTGTGCCGAGGATCAACGCCACCACGGTAGCCAGGCTGGCCACCTGCAGCGAGAGCATGATGGCGCGCCATACATCGGGCCGCTCGAAGGTGACGGCGACCCAGTGCAGGGTGAAGCCGGGCGGTGGAAACTGGTAGCTCTTGCTCTCGGTGGTGAAGGCGTAGAGGAAGATAAACAGGATCGGCAGGTGCAAAAATAGCAGTCCGCCATAGGCCGCGACACGCAGGCGCAGGGTGGGTTGATCAGAGCGCATCGAAAGCCCCCAGTCGTTTGGCAATGGCCAGATAGATGGCAATGATGACAATCGGCACCAGCGAGAAGGCGGCCGCAAACGGCAGGTTCCCGGCGGTGCCTTGCTGCATGTAGACCACCTGACCCAGATAGAGGGTCGAGTTGCCGATGATGCCGGGAATGATGTAATCCCCCAGCGTCAGCGAGAAGGTGAAGATCGAGCCTGCCACCACACCGGGCAGTGCCAGCGGCAGGATCAGGGTTCGAAATGTCTGGGCCGGGGTGGCGCCCAGATCGCTACTGGCCTCCAGCAGCGAAGGGGGGATCCGCTCAACCGCAGCCTGAATCGGCAGGATCATGAACGGCAGCCAGACATAAACAAACACGATAAAAGTGCCGATGCGTGAAAACGAGAGTGACGGCCCGCCGATCTCTGGCAGCGACAGCAGGGCTTGCAGCAGACTTTCGGCGCCGAGTTGTACCGCCAGCCAGTTGATCACCCCCTCCTTGGCCAGGATCAGTTTCCAGGCGTACACCCGTACCAGATAACTCGACCAGAGCGGCAGCATCACCGCCAGATAGAAGAACGCCTGCTGGCGCCCGCTGGTGTAGCGAGCCATGTAGTAGGCGATGGGAAAGGCAATCAGGGCGCAGGCCAGCGTGACCAGCAGCGACATGCCGATGGTGCGGGCCATCACGTCCAGATTTTCCGGTCTGAGCAGGTCGATGAAGTTTTGCAGCGTGAGCTCATGGCGGATCTGGCCGCTGAACTCGTCCAGCCCGAAGAAGGCGTTGGAGAGCAGGAGCAGCAACGAGCCGGCATAGATCAGCAGCAGCCAGATCAACGGCGGCCCGAGCAGTACCGCCAGCAGCACCCCGGAGCGGCCATACAGCAGGTTGGAGAGGCGCCGGCGCAGCGGCACCCGGTCGGTGGGCAGTGTCATGGCAAGACTCGTGCTGTTCATGAGGCGGCCCCGATGGTGTGAACGGCGTGGTCTGCCCAGCTAAGGGAGACCGGCTCGCCCAGCGGTAAACGGGGTTGGCCTTCATTGGGGTGGTTGACGATAAGCTCGACCGCCGGATCAATCCGCACCCGATAACGGATATAGGGGCCGAGGTATTCCGCCTCGCGGATCTCTCCTGACCAACCGGGCGTCCCCTGCTGGGTGAGGCGAATGCGCTCCGGGCGCACCATTACCTGAGCGTGCTGGCCGGTCAGGCGCTGGGCCAGCTCGCCATCGAACAGGTTTACACTACCGACAAAACGGGCCACAAACGCAGTGGCCGGAGTGTCGTAAATGCTCTCGGGGGTCGCCACTTGCTCGATGCGTCCCTGATTGAAAATGCAGATGCGATCGCTCATACAGAGCGCTTCCTGCTGATCATGGGTGACGAAGATAAAGGTGATGCCCAGCTGGCGCTGCAGCCCCTTGAGCTCAACTTGCATCTGCTCGCGCAGTTTCAGATCGAGAGCGCCCAGTGGTTCGTCGAGTAGCAGCACCTTGGGCTGATTAATCAGCGCCCGTGCAATGGCCACCCGCTGGCGCTGGCCACCGGAGAGCTGGGCCGGCGAGCGATCGCCAATATCCGGCAGGCGCACCAGTTCAAGCATCTCGTTGGCGCGGCGGTGGCGGCTGGCTTTATCAACACCCTTGATCATCAGCCCGTAGGCAATGTTGTCGCGCACGTTCATGTTGGGAAACAGGGCGTAGTCCTGAAACACCGTATTGAGCGGGCGCTCGTAGGGCGGTTGGGTGGAGCATTCGTTACCAAACAGCCGGATGGCGCCACTGCTGGGGTACTCAAAACCGGCCAGCATGCGCAGGCAGGTGGTTTTGCCCGAGCCACTCGGGCCGAGCAAGGAGAAAAACTCGCCGGGGGCAATCGCCAGCGAGACATTATCGACCGCCACCACAGAGCCAAAGTGGCGGCTGACGCGTTCAAATTCGACGGCATGCATCACGCATTACTCCTGACTGACGTTGAGACAAAAGGCGGGCAGCCGGCAGGCTGCCCGGGGCTATCAGCGTCCGCCGAGGATGGCGATGTAATCAGAGACCCAGCGATAGTAGGGCACGCAGGTTCCCTGGCTCTTGCACTGGCTGACCGGAGTGCGCCAGAAGTGCACTCGCGCGAAGTTGTCGGCGCCATTGGTTTGGCAGCCGGACTCACCGAGCAGGGCATTCCCCTTACAGGCCGCCGGAACTACCGGCACCGAGCCAAACCAGGCTGCCAGATCGCCCTGCAACTTGGTGCCCAGGGAGTGTTCAAGCCATTGGTAAGCGCAGACCGGGTGCTTGGCCTCGCTGTGCAACATGGTGGTATCAGCCCAACCGGTCACCCCTTCTTTGGGCACAACAGTGGCGACAGGTTGTTTGTCCGCCGCCAGGGTGTTGGCCTGGAATGGCCAAGAGCTGGAGGCGACCACCCCTTCGTTTTTGAAGTCGTCGATCTGCACGTAGGCATCGTGCCAGTAGCGGCCGACCAGCTGACGCTGCTGGCGCAGCAGATCGAGCACCGCCTTGTACTGATCCTCATTGAGCTCGTAGGGGTCTTTGATACCGAGTTCAGGGCGCTTGTTCATCAGATAGAGTGCGGCATCGGCGATGTAGATGGGACCATCGAAGGCCTGTACCCGGCCCTTGTTGGGTTTGCCATCCGGCAGATTTTGCGGCTCGAACACCACAGACCAGGAGTCAGGGGCCTTGGCAAAGACCTTGGTGTTATACATCAACACGTTGGAGCCCCACTGATAGGGCACGCCGTAGTGCTTGCCCTTGACTGTGTGCCAGGGGGCATCTTGCAGACGCGGGTCAATGGTGTGCCAGCTGGGAATGCGGCTGGTATCAATGGCTTGTACCTTGCCGCCAGCAATCAGGCGCAGGCTGGCATCCCCGGAGGCGGTGACCAGATCAAAGCCGCCTTCATTCATCAGCGCCACCATCTCATCGGACGTAGCAGCCGTTTTGACGGTGACCTTGCAGCCGGTCTCTTTTTCAAATCCGGTGACCCAGTCGTAATTTTTGTCGGTTTCGCCTCGCTCGATATAGCCGGCCCAGGCAACGATATCGACCTGACCCTCGCCCTTGACCGCCGCATGGGCGGGCAGTTGACAGAGCACGGGCAGCAGCCCCAGGCAAAGTGCAGACAGTCTCATGGCAATCTCCTTGTCGGTGGTGCTTAACATCCTGTTAATACTCGAACGAGGTTAGGAGAGGCCGTCACTAATGAGAATTTCAATTTTCAGCGGCAGAGGTATCGGAAAAAGTGATATCGATGTCGATTGGAGCTTTTATCGCGGCGCCGACAGGCGGGCACGCAAACGCCCCTGCTCCTTGGCTATCTCGATAAATTCCCGCGCCGCCCAGTCCAGACGTGAGCCACGCCGCCAGACCAGACCGATATCGATGGCCGGGATCGGCTCTTTGATGGCCCGCGCTTCCACCCGCTCCTGCTCCAGCGACCAAGGGCGATAGGCAAAGTCGGGCATCAGGGCAATCCCCAGATGGCTGGTGACCAGACTGCGCACGGCTTCTACCGAGGCGGTGCGCAGCACGGTGTGGGGGTGTAGACCGTGACGGCGCAGGCCGGAGCGGATCACCTGCTCCATCTGGTCAGCGGTCAGGGCTATCAAGGGTTCCTGTGCCAGCGCCTGCAGGGAGAGGGTCGGCTGGGCGCAGAGAGCGTGGTTGGCTGGCAGCCATAGCCGCAGCGGTGAGCGAGTGAGCAGTTCGGTATCAAAGGCTTCGTGGCGGATGGTGCGGTTGGTCATCAGCAGCCCCACGTCGATTTCGCCGTTGACGATCTGATGCTCCAGATAGGGCTGCTCGTCCTCTTTCACCTCCAGACGCACCGCCGGAAACAGGCGGCGAAAGCGACCCAGCGCATCGGAGAGGTAGTAACCGGCCACCAGACTGGTGACGCCGATGGTGAGCTGTCCCTCTTCATGGTGGGTAAAGGCATTCAGGGAGTGGGTGGCATCGCTCATGGCGCCGAGAATACGGCGAGCGTGCAGCAAAAACTGGTGTCCCTGCGCGGTGAGGGTGACGCCGCGTGGGCCGCGCTCAAGCAACTTGGCGCCGAGCCCCTCTTCGAGCTCACGTACCGAGCCGGTGACCGCGGATTGGGAAATATGCAGCTCTTGGGCGGCGCGGCTGACCGACAGACAGTCGGCAACAGCCACAAAATAGCGGATCTGGCGAAAAGTGAAGTTCATCGGGCATCCTGCCACACGCTTCTTGTTACACCAGAGTAACGGGGAGAGGGCGCGCAGGACAACCAAAAAGCGGCGGGGCCCATCGGGCCCCGCTACCAATCAGGGGTGGGGGTGTTCGAGATGCTCCGAGAGCAGTTGCTCCAGCTCGCGGTGCAGCAACTCCTCGTCGCCCACATTGAGTTCGATCATGCGCCGCAGATGGGTGGCACTGTCGATGTCGATGTGGTGGCAGTAGAGGCCCAGCTTCTCATCATCCAGATGGGAGAGTTCACACTCCATCTGAATCCGGATATCGCTTCCGGTAAGGTGGAAGGTCAGATGGTAATCGAGGCTCTCGCCATGCAACCAGTCTGCCGGTCTTCTGATCAGCGCCCCCTGCAGCGAGATGTCGATAAGCACGGTGCTCCAGTTGTGATCCCCCTGGCTCAGAATGGCGGGGGTTGAGTAGAGGATCCGCGAAAAGCGGCGGCGCTCTGACATGGGGTTCTCCTGTTGCTTGCCAAGGACCACTCGCAAAAGAGTGTAATCCACCGGCAATCCGATGGCAGTGCTGCTATCGGAAAAACTTGACTAAGGACTCGTTTCAGCCACCAGTTGATCCACCACATCCAGCGCCTTAACCAACTGATCTTCGAGCCGGAAACGCTGCTCCAGCACGGGGCCCAGACGGTTGAGATCCTCATCGAGCGAGAGCAGATCGTCTTCGCTGGCGCCGCTGTATTTGTCGTTGAAGCGCAAGGCAAAGTCGGTGCAGGCACGCAGCTTGGGATAGATCTCCTGCGCCAGTGCCAGCTGCTCGCCCTTGGCATTCTCGTAGGCGTGCATGACGTGGTTGTAAATTTCAAAGTGGCCTGCCGACACATAATCGACCAACAGGTCACAAAAATGTTGGATCGCCTCGCTGCAGGGTAGCGGACGAGGCTTGTTGCGGTTCGGACTGAGCCCGGCCAGGCGAATAAATTCCACCAGCAGGGACTGACGAGCATCGAGAAACGCATCGATGGCGCGATGCTTGCCTGCGTAAACTTTTCTGGTCTCTTCGAGTTTGCTCAGCATAGACCCTCCGTGGTGCATGCCTGTTTCAGGTTGGTGCAGCTAACAATCTTATAACTATGTAAATTCCCCATCGGCGTCAATAGACTCACATCAAGGATCGTCAATATTGCGGATGGGGAGTACCATGACCACACCGGGTTGTTACCGATAAAGGCTCCGTGATCATGACGTTAAGTTTAGATGAAGGATTCTGGTTCGTGCTGGGCGGTGAAAATCGTTTATGGCTGACCGCAGCGGGCACGCTGCCAAAAGGGCGTTGTGATGCGCTTCCTTCCCATATTCAGGCAGTAAACTTCGAGGTGTTTGATTCGTGGCAGGGTCTACCTTGCTATCTGGCCGATGTTGGCGAAGACGAACCCGGCGACGCATTTGTCTCGATTCGCCAGCTAATGGAACAAGGCGATGAAGAGGCGTTCCGGCTGGCCGGGCGCGCCTGGCAACTGGTGAATTTTCATCGAACCCACCGTTTTTGTGGCCGCTGCGGCGGCGCCATGAGCCCTACCGACCGCGAGTGGGCGATGCGCTGCGAAGCCGGTCATGTGGTCTATCCACGCATCTCCCCCTGCATCATCGTTGCGGTGCGCAAGGGCAGCCAAATCTTGCTGGCGGCGCACCATCGCCACTACCGGGAAGACGATCCGCTCTTTACCGTGCTGGCCGGCTTTGCCGAGGCCGGTGAGAGCCTCGAGCAGTGCGTGGCGCGCGAAGTGTTTGAAGAGTGTGGTATTGAGGTCAGCAACATCCGTTATGTGGCAAGCCAGCCCTGGCCGTTTCCGCACAGTCTGATGATGGGGTTTCTGGCCGATTATGCCGGGGGCGAACTGCGGGTACAGCAAGAAGAGCTGGTCAGTGCCGACTATTTTAGCGCCGACAATCTGCCCAGGATTCCGCCCGATGGCACCATCGCCCGCCGTCTGATCCGGCTCACACTGGATGCCATCAAGGCCGACATGCCCTGAGTTTGCCCCGTCTCACATTTTGCCAGCCCCGCAGGTCGGCGGGGCGTGGTAGAATCATGCACTTTCGATACCTGATTGGATGGTGGGATGAGTCAACTGAGCAATGATCGTTACCTGCGAGCCCTGCTGCGCCAGGACGTGGATGTCACCCCGGTATGGATGATGCGTCAGGCTGGACGCTATCTGCCGGAATACAAGGCGACCCGTGCCGAGGCCGGTGACTTTATGTCCTTGTGCCGCAACGCCGAGCTGGCCTGCGAAGTGACCCTGCAACCGCTGCGTCGCTACCCGCTGGATGCGGCCATTCTCTTCTCCGATATCCTCACCGTGCCTGATGCCATGGGACTGGGACTCTACTTCGAGCAGGGTGAAGGCCCGCGCTTTGAGCGTCCGGTGCGCACGATGGCGCAGGTGGCCGCCCTGCCGATTCCGGATCCGGAAGATGAGCTGGGCTATGTCATGAATGCGGTGCGCACCATTCGCCGTGAGCTCAAGGGGGCCGTGCCGCTGATCGGTTTCTCCGGCAGCCCGTGGACGCTGGCAACCTACATGGTCGAAGGCGGTAGCAGCAAGGCGTTCACCGTTATCAAGAAGATGATGTTTAGCGAGCCCGCCACCTTGCACGCCCTGCTCGACAAGCTGGCTGACAGCGTCATTCTTTACCTCAACGCCCAGATCCGCGCCGGCGCTCAGTCGGTGATGGTGTTTGATACCTGGGGCGGCGTGCTGACGCCACGCGATTATCTTGAGTTTTCCTTGCGTTACATGCACAAGATTGTCGATGGTCTGACTCGCGAGCACGATGGTCGCCGGGTGCCGGTGACCCTGTTTACCAAAAACGGTGGACAGTGGCTTGAGCATATCGCCGCCACCGGCTGTGATGCTCTGGGTCTGGACTGGACCACCGATATTGCCGATGCCAAGCGCCGGGTCGGTGACAAGGTGGCGCTGCAAGGCAACATGGATCCGTCCATGCTTTACGCCCCGCCGGCGCGCATTCGTGAAGAGGTGGCCACTATTCTGGCCGGGTTTGGCAATGGCAACGGCCATGTCTTCAACCTCGGCCATGGCATTCATCAGGATGTGGAGCCGGAGCATGCCGGTGTGTTTGTCGATGCGGTGCACGAGCTGTCACGCCCCTATCACGGCCGCTAACGGCTAGAAAACCAAAAGGGCCCGACGGGCCCTTTTGCAATCTGTCACCGGATTAACCCGCTTTGGCGGCCACCGGCTGCGCCAATCGCCACCCTTGCTCGGTTTTAACCAACCAGACAGTGGTCTCTTCCTGGCGGGTATCGCCCATGTGAAACTCACCATAGCGGCTTTGCAGGGTCATCATGGTCAAATCCTGATGGAACTTACCGTTGCCGTCATAGACCACGTCGGCATCGCGCTCCCCTTGCAGCTCGTCAAAGTCTTTCACAAAACGCAGGGTATAGCGCACCTCAATGCGATAGAGCCCCTCTTGCTGCTGGCTCTTGTCCAGCACGCTGAATTCGGCGGGTGTGGCAATGCTCTGACCAAATTCGGCTTGCAGTCTGGCCATCACCAGCTGCTTGATCTCGTCTTCACCCGGACCCGAACTGCAACCCCACAGCAGCAACCCCAGCAGCAGGGCAAGGCACCCTCTTCTCATCGATACTCCAACATGCGCAGACAACGGCAGCTGATTGTGCCACGCTCTTTCCCTATCCCCAAGGCAGATAACCCAGCGCTTCCTGAGGCTCACAGGCTTCGCTCCATCACGATCACCTCGGCGCGATACCCCTCCAGCGTCTTGCGATAGCACTCGATAAAGCCGCGAGCCAGCCAGAAATTGAGACCCGGTTGATTGCAGGCCACTACCGCCAGTCGCATCCGCTGGCATCCCCAGCTGCGGGCGAGGTTGCACGCCTCTGTGTAGAGGGCGCGGCCCTGTCCGGCCCCTTGCCAGGGCTCGCCAATTTGCAGCAATCCGAGATAGGCGATATCCGCTTCGGGATAGCCACGCAGCAGATCCACCACCCCGATCATCTCATCACCGCACCAGGCACCCAGCGTCCATTTATGCTCAAGCGCCAGTCCCGGTGGGCAATCGATCAGCTCGTCACTGGCTGCGCTTGGCGAAAGCGGCTCGGTATGAACCAGCTCGTGATAGATGCGGCCCTGCTCCAGCAGACGCTGCAGCGAAGCCACATCAAAGGGTTGGTTTTTATCAAGCCGGCGCAAGGTCAAGGTCATGGCAACGCCTTGTCGAGATGGGCAGCAAAGTCAGCCGGCCCCATAAACCCAGTGACGCGGGCGCCGGTCACTTCACGGCCTGTATTATCAAACAGGATCAGGGTCGGCAGTCCCAGCACCTTGAGGTCGTTGAGCAGCGCCACATCCTGCGCATCGTTAGCGGTCACGTCAGCCTGCAGCAGCACCATGTTGGCAAAGCGCTGCTGCACCAAAGGATCGGGGAAGGTCTTGTGTTCAAACTCTTTGCAGGCCACACACCAGTCGGCATAGAGATCGAGTAGTACCGGTTGGCCACTGGCGGCAGCGAGGCGGTTTTTCAGATCGTCCACGGTTTTGATGCGAACAAATCCGGCGCTATGGACCTCGGCCTTGGCAGTGGGGGTGATACGCCAAACATCGTGCGCAGTGACGACGGTGATCACCACCGCGAGCAGTAGCCCCATAAAGCGGGCAGAGCGCCAGCGCGAATGCGCCGTGGCATGGTTGTAGTGAAGCAGCACGGCGCACAGCAGCACTGCCCAGAGCGCCCAAGCCAGTTGGCTGATGCGATCATCCCACAGCCGCGAGAGCAGCAGCAGCGGTACGGCCAGCAGCACGAAGCCAAACAGCTGCTTGATGCGGGTCATCCATGGGCCGGCTTTGGGTAGCAGGCGGCCGCCGGAGGTACCGAGCAGCAGTAGCGGCAGGCCCATCCCCAGTGAAAGAGCGTAGAGGGTGGCGGCGCCAAGCACGCGGTCACCACTTTGCGCCACATAGAGCAGTGCTCCCGAGAGCGGGGCGGTGGTGCAGGGGGAGCAGACCAGTCCCGAGATCATCCCCATTACGGCGACACCGGTCAGCGAGCCACCCTGCTGACGGTTGGAGAGCTGGGTCAGCCGGGTTTGTAACGATGCCGGTAGCTGCAAGGTAAACAGGCCGAACATGGACAGAGCCAGCAGCACAAACAGCAGCGACAGGGTGATCAATACCCAGGGGGCCTGCAAGGCGGCCTGAAATTGCAATCCGGCCGAAGCAACCACCAGCCCAAGCAGGGTGTAGGTCAGCGCCATCCCCTGCACATAGGCCATGGATAGCGCAAAGGCTCGCCCCGTGGTCAGGCGTTGCCCATGGCCTGCGAGGATGCCGGTCAGGATCGGATACATGGGAAACACGCAGGGCGTAAACGCCAGCCCGAGGCCGAGCAGCAGGAACAAACCGATGCTGAGCCAATGCGACTGCTTGGCCAGCAACCCGGCGAGGCGCTCTTGCTCACCTTGCGCGACGCGCTTGTCTGTCGCCGGCGGCGCTACAGCGCTGATGGGGGCGACCGGAATCTTCAAATCGGTCGGTGGGTAGCAAAGGCCGTCAGTACAGCCCTGATAGGTGACGCGCAGCTCGGCGCCGTTTTCCACCTGTTCGAGGGTGATCGGAATCGTGACCGAGTGGTAATAGACCTCGCTCTTGCCGAAATAGTCATCCTCGTGGGGGGCGCCGGGCGGCAGGGTGGGCGGCGCAAAGCGAAGCTTATCGCCCTTGAACGCGAAGCCATGCCGATAGAGGTAGTAGTTATCGGCGATCTGGATAGTCACCGTCAGGGTGTTGCCCTGCTGGTGGTATTCGGGGCGAAAAGCCTGCTCGGCTTTGAGAAACGTGGGCTGGGTTAAACCGAGCGAGCTTAGCAGATCGCTGGCCTGCAGCGGCAGGCAGATCAGCATCATCAGCAGGCAGAGCAGCCGTCTCATCGGGTCTCCTCATCGAGCCAGCCAAGGTAGGGGAGATGCCCCGCTGCGATGGGCAGCGCCACGATCTCCGGCACCTCATAGGGATGATGCGCCAGGATGCACTGCTCCAGCGCCGGGAAATGGCGCAGCTTGCTCTTAATCAGCAATTGAATTTCCTGACTGCGCTCAATTTTGCCCTGCCAGCGATAGACCGAGGTCACGGCAGGTAGCTGGTTGATGCAGGCGGCCAGACGGGCCTCGAGCAGCGCGTCGCACAGCCGGTCGGCACTGGCTTGATCGGGGCAGGTACAGAGCACCACGATGGCGTCGTTCATGGTCAATCCGCTGTCAGTAATGGGGTTTCACTATACCGTCAGCGCCAAAAAAAGTCAGACAAAAGGCCGCTGCCGAGCCGTGCTTGTGGAGATAGACGGCGTGCTCGGCACAGGGCATCATCAATCACTGACAGGCAAGCGTCGCCGTTTTCAGGAAACCGTCATGAGTACACTCAACGAACAGCTGCAGACCCGCCGACTCCACCTGCTGCGCGAGGGCGAGCGGCGCATGCTGGTTCAGCTACATGGATTGATGCGCAGCACCGCCGACGAGCTCAATGCCGATTTCGAGCGGGAAGGATTGACCGGCGAGCCGGTGACCGTCGAGCAGCTGCGCGAAGTGATTCAAAGCCACCTGTTCGAGCGGGTGCACAAGGGCGATCTCCATCTCGCTCAGTCGTTGCTGCAAGAGTTTCAGAACGGCATCGAAACCCAGCTGCGCGAGCGCGAGCCGCCGACCGAAGAGGTTGCACCGGTCGAGCCCCCCGCTAGCGCTCAGTGAGCCGGTAACGGAAACAGGCGATCGTAGGCGAGGTTATAGAAAAAGGCGTAGATCAGGTAAAACAGCGCAAAACCCAGATCGAGCAGTAGCGCCTGCCACAGAGAGATCTCCATCCACCAGGCCACCAATGGCAGAGTGACCAGCAGCAGGCCGCCCTCAAAGCCGAGGGCGTGCCATACCCGCTCTCCCCAGCGTTTCTCAAGGCGTCCCAGATGGCGCAGCATCAGTGTATCCACCAGCAGGTTGTACAGATAATTCCAACCCGTCGCCAGCAGCGACAGCACCAGTGCGAGCACGCCAGTGTGCAGCAGGGGCTGCGCGGTGACGCCACTGGCCAACGGGACGCACAACATCAGTCCCAGCAGTTCAAAGGTAATGGCATGGCGCAGGCGATCGGTGCCGCTTCGCATGACGAGCTCCTCGTGTCGATTCGGTGTTGCAGAGAATCTATCAATCAATCACGATGGAACTAAGTTAGTTAATATCGGTTTAAGCGATAGATGAATGTGACGCTAGAACAGCTACGCACCCTGCAGGCTGCTGCCGAGAGCGGCTCGTTTTCGGCGGCGGCGCGCCGTCTGGGCAAGGCCCAGTCGGTGGTAAGCACCACCATCGCCAATCTCGAAATCGATCTGGGACTCACCCTGTTTGACCGCTCGGCGCGGTTGCCGCGGCTCACGCCAGAGGGGGAGAGAATTCTGGCCGAGGCAAGGCAACTGCTGGATCAGAGCGCTCGCATTGAGTCATTGGCTGGCGAGCTGGCGGCCGGTGTCGAGCCGCGTCTGACCCTCGCCATTGACGACGACTCCCATCTGCCCTGGCTCGGGCCGCTGCTCGAGGCATTTGCAGCGCGCTATCCGTTGGTCGAGCTGGAGCTCCTGTTTCCGCTTTTAGAAGATTTGCCCGAGATGCTGCAAAGCGGCCGTGCGCAGCTTGGCATCAGCTATGAGCAGTTGCATCCCCACCCGGAGATTGCCGTTCACACCTTGGGCCGCATCGATATGCCGCTGGTGGTGGCACCGAGCCATCCACTGGCCAAGCTCGGCACACTGACGCGCCTTGATCTGCAAAACCAGCGGCAGATGATGGTGACCGGTCGGCGGGATGGGGTGGAGCGGCAGCGCTTTCGTCTCGGATCGCAGGTGTGGTGGGTGGAAGGGGATTTGGGCGTGCTGGAGCTGGTCAAGCGGGGGTTAGGCTGGGCATCGCTGCCCGATTTTCTGCTAGAAGAGGCGCTGGCTCGCGGTGAGCTGGTGCGCATTGAGCCGGATTTTATCGGCAATCCGTCACTGGCGTTGGAGCTGTTGTGGCAGCGCGCCCGCCCGCTTGGGCAGGCGGGGCGCTGGTTACGTGAGGCGCTGTTGGCGCGCTGGCCAGCGCCGCGCGATCAGTCGATCAATTCGTAAGGGAGCGGCTGCAGGGTCAGGGCCGACTGCTCTTCGTCCTTGATCCGAAACTCGGCATCCTGCTCGGTGTCTTTTGGCAATACGGCACTGATCAGCAGCGCATCGCCCTCTTGCCAGACGTTGAGCACGCTACCGCTGCGTCGCCAGTTGTCACCCAGGCGGATTTCCAGCGTCTCGCCGCTTTCGATAGCCTTGCTGCAATGACCTTGCAGGATAAACAGGGCGCGGTTGTTGGCGCCGCGATACTTGGCGCGGGCGACCGTCTCCTGACCCATGTAGCAGCCCTTGGTAAAGCAGATACCGCCAAGTGCCTGCAGGTTGATCATCTGCGGGATGTACTCGCCCTGATGCACCGCCTCAAGGTGGGGTAGACCGGCGGCAATCTCAAAGCCCATCCACTCGCTTTCGCTCGCCTCCGGCAGGGTCGGCATGTCATCGCTCACCAGCAACCAGCGGTTGGGGGCCAGGCGCACCGCCATGCCACCGCTGACCAGCCCGCTGTCAGTCAGGCCGAACTGGGCGCTGACCCACTCGTCACTGCCAATGCCAGCAATCCCGGCGATGCTTTGGGTGCCTTCGCTGATCTCGGTCTTGGCAAACACGCCAAATTTCTTCAGCTCCTGCAGGGTGCGCGGCAGCACCGAGCGACGCAGCACCAGCAGCAGCGCCTCTTCCAGCATCAGCAGTCGAAAATCGCTCCACATCTTGCCCTTGGCATCACAGTGCCCGCCGAGACGCTGCTCGCCGGGTTTGAGGGCCGTGACATCACAGGTGACCTGACCGTGCAGATAGCTGATGCGATCTGCACCGGTGAGCTGGATGGTGGCAAAACCGGATAGGGGATAAAGAGTAGGTTGGCCTGGGATCAGCGGCAGTTGACGACTCATGGTGGGTGTCCGACAGACGGGAAGTTGTGACCGCCATGGTAAAGATGGGAGGAAAATTTGTCAGCCGGAAATTCCGGCTGTTACCATTTCGGGGTTTCCATTTGGAGTGATGTCGATGTTGACCTCTGTCGAGAAATCCCGTCTCAAGTGGGCCTGCCGTCGTGGCATGCTGGAGCTGGACGTGATCGTGATGCCGTTTTTTGAACACGAGTACGATAGCCTGACTCCGGCCGAGCAATCTGCCTTTGAGCGTCTGCTGGCCTGTGACGATCCGGACCTGTTCAAGTGGTTTATGGGGCACGGCGTGCCGAGCGACCCGGAATTTGCTGCCCTGGTACCGCTTATCCTCGAGCGCAACCAGGCTCGCCACGACCGCCTGGGATGATCCCCGCCGCCCTGCCACTTGCGCCATCGCGCCGTGCCGGCAGGGCGCTGCTTCTGCTTTATCTTCTGCTGCTGTGGCCGGCTGCCGGTGTGCTCAGTGCGCTCTGGCAGTGGGCCATTGTGTTGCCGGTGTGGGCGTTTGCCCTGTGGCAAAGCCTCAAGGTGGCGGCGCGAGTGACGCCGCTGCGCTGGCAAAGCGACGAGCTGTACCGGGGCGAGGCGCCCTGTCAGTGGCATCACAGCCGGGTGCTGCCCGGCATGCTCTGGCTGCATTTTGCCGATGGCAGCTCGCTACTATTGTTTTGCGATCAAATTGCCGATGAGCACTACCGCCTTCTGGCGCGCAGGATTACTCTGGCTGCTCCCTCACCCTGAAGAGGTGCTGTATGTCTTCCCTTCAACGTTATGTGGAGCTGGTGCTGGCCACGGCGCAAGCCGGTCTGACCTATACCAGCAACGTCTACGACATCGAGCGCTATCAGAAACTGCGTGATGCCTCACTGGCCCTGCTGGCTGACGCCGACGGGCTCGATCCCGCCGTGCTGGCCAACTGGGTCAATCTCGACAGTGGTTATCCGACCCCCAAGCTCGATGTGCGGGCGCTGCTGCTTGATGAGCAGCAACGCATCCTGCTGATCCGTGAAAAGGCCGATGGCTGCTGGTCACTACCGGGTGGCTGGTGCGATGTGGGGGATTCCCCTGCGGCGGCTGCCGTGCGCGAGGTGCGCGAAGAGAGTGGTCTCGAGTGCGAGGCCGTGCAGCTGCTGGCCCTGTTCGACAAGCTCAAGCATCCCCATCCACCGCAACTGCCACACGCCCATAAGGCGTTTTTCCTCTGCCGCATGACGGGTGGCGAGCTGTTGACTGACACCAGCGAAACCTATGGCGCTGGTTGGTTTGGCCTGCATGAGCTGCCGCCGCTGTCGCGGGATCGGGTGGTGCGCGAACAGCTCGAAACCCTGCATGCGCATGTGCGTGCCGGACGGCCAGAGACGCTGTTTGATTAACCCCCCTGCTGCGGCTGGCACGCTAACTGGCCGCAGTGCTACTCTGAGCCTTTGCGATTCCTGCAGGAGCCGGTTCGTTTCGTGAATCCCACCTTTTTTTCGTTGGCCGATACCCTGTTCGGTGCTGCCCTGCTGTTTCCTCCGCTGTTCAAGGCGGTGCTGCTGGCGTTGCCGGTCTGGCTGCTGGTGCACCGGTTGCTGCGCAGTTGGCTCTATTCCGGCGCCCTCTGGCACCCTTTGCTCTGCGATCTCTCTTTGTTCATTCTCGCCGTCTGCGGCGCTTTGTGGATGCTGACCCATGGCTGAATTTCGTCAATTTCTGCGCTATGCCATTACCCTGCTGGTGACGGTGGCAGCCCTCGCGGCTGGCTGGTGGCTCTGGAACCAGTACATGGAGGGGCCCTGGACCCGCGATGGCAAGGTGCGCGCCGAAGTGGTCAATATCACACCGCTGGTGGCTGGCCGCCTGATTGAGGTGGCGGTGCATGACAACCAGTCGGTGAAAAAGGGCGATCTGCTGTTTCGCATTGACCCCGAACCCTACCGTATCGCCTTGCAGCAGGCTGACGCCGAAGCGCAGCAGGCACAGGCCGTGGCCGATAAGGCGCGCCACGAGGCTGACCGGCGCAAAGGGCTGCCGCGCAGTGTGATTGCCAGCGAAGATGTGGAAGCCGCCAACTTCAATGCCCGCTCGCAAGAGGCCAGTCTGGCATTGGCCAATGCTCGGGTGGCACAGGCGCGCTGGGATCTGGCCCAGACCGAGGTGCGCGCCCCAGCCGATGGCTTCGTGACCAATCTCGGGGTGCGGGTGGGTAATCGCGCCGACACCAGTGCGCCGCTGGTGGCGCTGGTCGATAGCCACTCTTTCTATGTGCTCGGTTATTTTGAAGAGACCAAGCTGCGCCATGTGAAGGTGGGGCAGGCGGCAACCCTGACCCTGTACAGCGGCGGTAAGCCGCTACGCGGTGAGGTCGAAAGTATCGGCCGCGCCATCGAAGATCAGAGTCTGCAAAGCCGTGATGGCTTGCTGCCCGACGTGAAACCCAACGTACCCTGGGTGCGATTGGCGCAGCGGGTGCCGGTGCGGATCAAGCTGCTTGATGAGGAGAGTTTGCCGGTGCTCATCGCCGGCACCACCTGCAGCATCGTGCTGGCTCCCTGATGATGCCGCTCTGGCAGCGCACGCCGTGGGGGCGCGCCAATCTGGGCCAGTGGCGTTATGCCTGGCGCAACGCGCTGGCGATGGCGCTGTCGCTGTGGTTGGCGTTTTTGCTGCAGCTTGATGCCCCCTACTGGGCGATGACCTCGGCGGCGGTGGTCAATTTCCCGACCGTCGGCGGCATCATCAGCAAGAGTCTGGGCCGGGTTGCTGGCAGCCTGATCGGCGCCATGGCGGCTGTATTGATGGCGGTCACCGGCTTTTCCGACCCCTGGCTGTTTGCTTGTGAAATCGCCCTGTGGCTGGCGCTGTGCACCTACCTCTCCCAGCTCTATTTCAACAACGTCGCCTATGCCTGCCAGCTGGCCGGCTATACGGCGGCGATCGTGGCGTTCTCTTGCGTCAACGTCGATGACCCTTACCATATCTTCGAGATTGCCCAGGCGCGGGTGAGCGAGGTGATCCTCGGCATCCTCTGCGGCGGTTTTATGATGATGGTGCTGCCGACCCAGACTGACGCCGATGCCTTGTTGGTGGCGCTCGACAAGGCGCAAAGCCGGCTGCTCGAACACGCAGCCCTGCTCTGGCGCGGCGAGCAAGGGGCAGTGCGTCAGGCTCACGAAGGGGTGATTGGCCAGTTGTTGACCCTCGATCTGTTGCGGGTGCAGGCGGTGTGGAGCCATCACGATCTGCGTCGTCACAACCGGCTGCTCAACTATCTGCTGCACTGTCAGCTGCATCTGGTTGGCCGGCTGTCGGGTCTGCGCCGCTTGCTGCATAACTGGCCGGCCCAGCCGGACTGGCTGCCGGCGCAACTGGAGCAAATTCTGGCTCTGCTTGGCCGCCTTGATGCCGATGAGTACGCACTGGCCCGTCTGCTGGCGCCGTTTTATCAGGGCGCGGATACCCGATCGCGCGCCTTCGCCGGTCGATTGGCCGATACCGGCCGCCTGCTGCTGCGCTGCCGGCGCTGGCAACGGCGGTTGGTGGCGGGGCGGGTGCATCGCTATCAGCATGTACCGGGCGAGGCCGCGCTCAGCCGTTATCAAGACCGGCTCGAAGCGCTCTATAACGCCGGTCGTACCTTTCTCGCGGTCTGGCTCGGTAGCGCCTTCTGGATTGTCACCAACTGGAGTGCTGGCGCCTCGGCGGTAACCCTGCTGGCAGTCGGTTGCGTACTGTATGCGGCCACTCCGGCACCGGCGCGCAGCACCGGTGTGATGCTCAAAGCGGTGGCCTGGTTGTCGCTGGTCTGCATCGGGGTGAAGTTTGGCATCATGATCCACCTCACCGATCTGGTGAGCTTTACCCTCTTGTTGCTGCCGGTGCTGGTCACCCTCAATTTGCTGCGGCTGCAGCAGCCAACCCGCGCCGCCTTGTGGGCGCAGCTGGTGGTGTTTCTCGGCTCGTTTCTGGCCGTGACCAACCCGCCCGATTACGACTTTGCCAACTATCTCAATCGCAGTCTGGGTCAGGTGCTGGGATTGATGGGGGCCATTTTGGCGTTCCAGTTGCTGCAGCCCTTTAGCGATCAGCATCGCAGTCAGCGTATCCAGCGCGCTTTGCGCCGGGAGTTTCACGATCAGCTGGCAAGCCGGCCGGGGCGTAGCGAGCGCGCGTTCGAATCGCGTTTGTATCATGCGCTCGGCCAGCTCTGCCAAGGACGCGATGCCGAGGCCAGAACCTGGGCACTGCGCTGGGGCGTGGTGCTGCTTAACTGCAGCCATGTGGTGTGGCAACTGCGTGCCTGGCAAGGTGATCCGCCCCTTGAGCAGCTGCGCAGCCGCTTGCTGGGGCAGTTGGCCGGCATCGTGTCGGCGCGCGGCATTGATCACAGCGCACTGCGGCCGGTGCTGGTCGAGCTCGAGCGCCAGTATCCGCTGCTGGCAGCGCGCCAGGATCCCGCATCACAGGCGCTTTGCGGCCTGCTTTGGCGCCTTGCCAGCGCACTACACCCACTGCTGCAAGCACCACAAACCACAGGGAATTTGTCCAAGGAGCCTGCAAACGGGTAAGATTCCCTTCAACTGTCTTTCACCAAGACCCGAGAATCCATGTCCCAATACAATGCCGATGCCATTGAGGTCCTCAATGGTCTGGAGCCGGTGCGGCGTCGCCCCGGCATGTACACCGATACCACCCGCCCCAATCACCTGGGTCAGGAGGTCATCGACAACAGCGTGGATGAGGCGCTGGCCGGTCACGCCCGCAGCATCGAAGTGATCCTGCACGAGGATAACTCCCTTGAGGTCATCGACGATGGTCGCGGCATGCCGGTGGATATCCACCCGGAAGAGGGGGTCTCGGGGGTCGAGCTGATCCTCTGCAAGCTGCACGCAGGCGGTAAGTTCTCCAACAAGAACTACCAGTTCTCCGGCGGTTTGCACGGGGTGGGGATCTCGGTGGTGAACGCCCTGTCCGAGCGGGTCGAAGTGACGGTGCGCCGTGACGGGCAGGTGTATGACATCGCCTTTGAAAAGGGCGAGAAGGTGTCTGATCTCACCATCACCGGCACTTGCGGTCGTCGCAACACCGGCACCCGGGTGCGCTTTTGGCCGGAAGTTCACTACTTCGATTCACCCAAGTTCTCGGTCTCCAAGCTTGAGCACCTGCTCAAAGCCAAAGCCGTGCTCTGCCCGGGCTTGTCTATCACCTTCCTCGACAAGAACACCGGCATCAAGCTGGCATGGTGTTATGAAGACGGCCTGAAAGATTATCTGGTCGATGCGGTCAAAAATGTCCCCTGCCTGCCCGAGCAGCCCTTTGTCGGCGCCTTCTCGACCGACGCGTCAGCGGTGGACTGGGCCCTGTGCTGGTTGCCGGAAGGGGGCGAGTGTCTGGCCGAATCTTACGTCAACCTGATTCCGACCGCGCTTGGCGGCACCCACGTCAATGGGCTGCGCCAGGGCTTGCTCGATGCCATGCGCGAGTTCTGCGAGTTTCGTAACCTGCTGCCGCGCGGCGTCAAGCTCACCCCGGAAGATATCTGGGATCGCTGCGCCTACATCCTGTCGGTCAAGATTCAGGACCCGCAGTTTGCCGGCCAGACCAAGGAGCGCCTGTCGTCCCGTCAGTGCGCGGCGTTTGTCTCGGGCGTGGTCAAAGATGCGTTCAGCCTGTTTTTAAACAGCAACACTGAGCTCGCCGAGCAGATTGCCGAGCTCTGTATCTCCAGCGCCCAGCGCCGGATGCGCGCCGCCAAGACGGTGGTGCGCAAGAAAGTCACGCAAGGCCCGGCGCTACCCGGCAAGCTGACGGACTGTAACTGCGCTGATCCGATGCAGGGCGAGCTGTTTCTGGTGGAAGGGGATTCGGCGGGCGGCAGTGCCAAACAGGCGCGCGACCGTGAGTTCCAGGCCATCATGCCGCTGCGCGGCAAGATTCTGAACACTTGGGAAGTTGAGGCCGGTCAGGTGCTCGCCTCACAAGAAGTGCACGATATCTCGGTGGCGATTGGCCTTGATCCCGATTCCGACGATCTGTCGGGGCTGCGTTATGGCAAGGTGTGTATCCTCGCTGATGCGGACTCTGACGGTCTGCACATCGCCACCTTGCTGTGCGCCCTGTTCGTCAAACACTTCCGCCCGCTGGTGAATCAGGGTCACGTCCATGTGGCCATGCCACCGCTCTATCGGATCGACATCGGTAAAGAGGTCTATTACGCCCTCGACGAGGATGAGAAGAACGGCATCCTCGAGCGGGTGGAGGCCGAGAAGAAGAAGGGCAAGGTGATGGTGACCCGATTCAAGGGCTTGGGTGAGATGAACCCCAAGCAGCTGCGTGAAACCACCATGGACCCCAATACCCGCCGTCTGGTGCAGCTCACCATGGAAGACGCCGAGGCCACCTTGCAGCTGATGGACATGCTGCTGGCCAAGAAGCGCTCCGGTGATCGCCGCGAATGGCTGGAAGAGAAGGGCAACCTCGCCGATGTTTAACGCCCGACGCAAGGAGTGCAGATGATAGCCACTACGCCGAAACCGCCCTATTACGCGGTAATTTTCACCTCCGAGCGCCACGATGGCGATCATGGCTACGGCGCCATGGCCGAGCGGATGGTCGAGCTGGCAGAGCGTCAGAGCGGTTTTCTTGGCATCGAGTCGGCCCGCGATGGCCTTGGTATCACGGTCTCTTACTGGCGCGATCTCGAATCCATCCGTGCCTGGAAGGCGCAGGTTGAGCATCAAGAGGCGCAGCGCCTCGGTCGCGAGCAGTGGTATCGCGCGTTTAAAACCCGCATCGCTCTGGTCGAGCGGGATTATGGTTTCAGTGACCAGACAGATTAATCCTATTGGTGGGGGCGGCGATGCTGCCTCGCAACCGGAGAAGAACCCATCACATGAGTGATACATTGGAACAGAGCCTGGATGGCGTGGAGCGTCAGCCGCTACGCGCCTTTACCGAAAAGGCCTACCTCGACTACTCCATGTACGTCATCATGGACCGCGCCCTGCCGCATATCGGCGACGGTCTCAAACCGGTGCAGCGCCGCATCATCTACGCCATGAGCGAGCTGGGGCTCTCTGCCCTCTCCAAGCACAAGAAATCGGCCCGTACCGTGGGTGACGTGCTGGGTAAGTACCACCCGCACGGCGACAGCGCCTGCTATGAAGCCATGGTGCTGATGGCGCAGCCGTTCTCTTACCGCTATCCGCTGGTGGATGGTCAGGGGAACTGGGGGGCGCCGGACGATCCGAAATCCTTCGCGGCCATGCGTTATACCGAAGCGCGCTTGTCGCGTTTCTCCGAGATCCTGCTCTCGGAGCTGGGGCAGGGCACCGCCGACTGGGTGCCCAACTTTGATGGCACCATGAAAGAGCCACGGGTGCTCCCTTCGCGCCTGCCGCACATCCTGCTTAACGGGGTGACCGGTATCGCGGTGGGGATGGCGACCGATATTCCGCCGCACAACGCCCGGGAAGTGGCTTATGCCTGCGCCGAGCTGCTCGACAACCCCAACGCCGGGCTCGATGCCCTGATGGCGCACATTCAGGGGCCGGATTACCCGACCAACGCCGAGATCATCACCCCGCGCGATGAGATCCGCAAAATCTACGAAAGCGGCAAGGGCACCATCAAGCAGCGCGCCGTGTGGACCTTTGAAGAGGGCGAGATTGTCATCAGCGCCCTGCCGCATCAGGCCTCGGGTGCCAAGATCCTCGAGCAGATTGCGGCCCAGATGACCGCCAAGAAGTTGCCGATGGTCACTGATCTTCGTGACGAATCGGACCATGAAAACCCGACCCGGCTGGTGATCGTGCCGCGCTCGAACCGCATCGACGTGGAAGGGCTGATGGCGCACCTGTTCGCCAGCACCGATCTGGAGAAGAACTACCGGGTTAACCTCAATATTCTGGGGCTGGATAACCGGCCGCAGGTCAAAGACCTTCGCACCATCCTGACCGAGTGGCTCACCTTCCGCCGTGAAACCGTGCGCCGTCGTCTGCAATATCGCCTCGACAAGGTGTTGGCCCGCCTGCATATCCTCGAAGGCTTGCTGATCGCCTATCTCAATATCGACGAGGTGATCCACATCATCCGCACCGAGGATGAGCCGGGTGCCGTGATGATGGCGCGCTTTGGCATCAGCGAAACCCAGGCCGAAGCCATCCTTGAGCTGAAACTGCGCCACTTGGCCAAGCTTGAAGAGTTCAAGATCCGCGCCGAGCAGAAAGAGCTGGAAGAGGAGCGCGAGAAGCTCGAGCAGATCTTGGGCTCCGAGCGCCGCTTGTCGACGCTTATCAAGAAAGAGCTGCTGGCCGATGCCGAGAAGTATGGCGACGAGCGCCGTACCCCGTTGGTAGAGCGTGCCGCTGCCGTGGCACTGACTGAAAAAGAGCTCACCCCGAGCGAGCCGGTCACCGTTATCCTCTCGGCCAAGGGCTGGGTGCGCGCCGCCAAGGGTCACGATGTAGAGAGCGCCGGGCTTAGCTACAAGGCGGGCGATGAGTTCCTCTGTGAGGCTCATGGCCGCAGCAACCAGCAGGTGGTGTTCCTCTCCACCCTGGGTCGAACTTATTCGTTGGAAGCCCACACACTCCCCTCGGCCCGCAGCCAGGGCGAGCCACTGACTGGTCGCTTTGCGCTAAGTCCCGGTGAAGAGGTGCGCCATATGGTGCTGGGCAACGAGCAAGAGCCCTACCTCATCTGCTCCGATGCCGGTTATGGCTTTGTCTGCACCTATGACGAGCTGATTGCCAAGAACAAGAACGGCAAGGCGCTGCTCTCGGTGCCCGAAGGGGGCGTGGTGATGGCGCCGCAACCTATTAAGCATCCCGACAGCGATCTCTGCATGGCCATCTCGAACGAAGGGCGCATGCTGCTGTTCCCGCTCTCGACCCTGCCGGTGCTGGGCAAGGGGAAGGGCAACAAGATCATCAGCGTGCCGTCGGCGCGGGTGAAATCACGGGAAGAGTTCGTCACCCAGATTGCCGTGGTGCCGCAAGGCCAGGCCGTCACCCTGTTTGCCGGCAAGCGCAAGCTGACCCTGAAACCGGCGGATCTCGAGTTCTACCGCGGTGAACGCGGCCGCCGTGGCGCCAAACTGCCACGCGGCTTGCAGCGGGTCGATAAGATAGAGATTGAAACCGCTGCTGCTGTAGAGCCGGTGGTTGGCGACAATCAGGAAGGGTAAATAATCATGAAGGGCGCGAAAGCGCCCTTGTTATTGGAATAGGTTTTGGCGATCAGCAAGCCGGAGTGTGAGATGAAACAGAATATTGTGCATATTGCTCTGGTGGTCAGAGATTATGACGAGGCCATCGATTTTTACGTTAACAAGCTCAACTTTGAACTGCTTGATGATACTTATCAGCCGGAGCAGGACAAACGCTGGGTGGTGGTTGCGCCGCCAAATTCTCATGGTGCCGCTTTGCTGCTGGCAAAAGCATCCAAGCCAGAGCAACTGGATTTTATCGGCAATCAGGCTGGTGGTCGGGTATTTCTGTTTCTCAATACCGATGACTTCTGGCGTGATTATGAGCGAATGAGATCTCAGGGGATTCACTTCGTGCGAGAACCCCAAGAGCAAGATTATGGCACCGTCGCGGTTTTTGAAGACCTCTACGGTAATCTCTGGGATCTGCTGCAGCTTAATCCTGATCATCCGATGGCAAAACGGTAGGTGTAGGTGATAACTAGCTCTATACACACCGCAAATCAAGAAAAGCCCGCTGAAAGGTGGGCTAGAAAAACTTAATCCAAATCAAAGTATTTACAGCCTGATCAAGCACGGCTGCCGCTGCTTTTTCTGCCTCGCCTAACAGACATTGGGGCATATATGGTCACCATCGCTGGATGCAAGGCCAAGATTAAGCCCAAGAATCTTTTGGAATGAAATTTGCCTGATACTGGCCGGATTCGATGTTTATGGAGTCATAAATGATCGTCAACGGTTACTCAAGCGCGATCTATTCGGCGCAGCCCAGTAGTGCAGCCGAGCGCCAGCAAAGCGCAGCGGCGTATCAGCAAGGCACCCGTTTCGTTCTGGCCGAAGACAAAGTCACGTTGGGTGAGGGCTCTTCCTCATCGTCTGACACCTATTCGCGTGCCAGCGTCACTCGTAATAGCGCTGAGAAAAAGTCCCTGACTGACGTGGCGTGGGAGCATCTGCTGGCCAAGCGGGTTGGCCTTAGCAAAGAGAAGCTCGATCAGATTGAGCAAAAGAAACAGGAAATCGAGGGCAGCCAAAAGCTCACGGCCGAACAGAAGCAAACGCTGCTCGATGATCTGGAAAAGCAGCGCGAGGCACTGATTAAAGAGGCCTCGGAGCGTCGCCGCGAACAGGGCGATGAAGCGCAGCAATCCAATGTCACTGGCTAAATAGTCGGCTCGTTTTGCCGCCTGACGGCAATATCGTGCCCTGTTCAAGCGGGCATATTGCCGGACGTGATAGCGCGGCGCGATAACAGGAGTGCAGCGAGCCCCCCGGTGCGATAACGATTACCAGTTGTCGACGTGGGGGCGTCTCGCTAGCCAAGGCATTGCCAGCCCAATCTAAACAACAACGTATGCCTGCACGGATGAGGCAAGCCTCTGGCGCGGCGCTTTGTTACTATGGTTTGTCTGGTTTTGCCATCTTGTTTCGCCCGAGGAGCCACCATGAGTGATTACCGCAAGCTCTCCCTGTTTTTGCTGCGTCATGGCCAGTGCGACGGGGGGGAGATGGTGCGCGGGCGTACCGACGTGGCCCTGACCCAGACCGGATTTGACCAGATGCAGGCCAGTTGGCGCATCCTCTCGGAGCGCTTGGCGCAGGGGAGCGCGTTGGCCAGCTCGCCGCTGCAGCGCTGCCAGCGCTTTGCGCAATCGCTGCAAGGTCAGGCGCCGCTTCGTGGTGAGCTGGCCCTGTGCGACTGGGCGCGCGAGATGGATTTTGGTCAGTGGGATGGCTTGCCGCAATCAGAGGTCTACCGGTGCTGGCCTGAGTTGGCCGACGGTTTTTGGCGTGAGCCACAGCGCCATACCCCGCCAGATGGGGAGCCGCTGGAGCACTTTTGCCAGCGAGTCTGGCTCGGTTGGCAGCAGTGGCTTGGCGAGCTCGCTGCCGCCGAGCTACCCGGCGCCCTGCTGGTGTGCCACGGCGGTGTGATGCGGGCGCTGCTCAGCCATGTTTTGCAGCCCGAGCATCTGCCCGGCGCCCCCTGGTTTACCTCCCTTGACCTGCCCTATGGTGCCGCAGTGGAGATCACCGCGTATCTGGGTAATGAGCGCCCCCCCTTCTATCGCCTGCACTGGCCTTGCCAGATGTCTTAAGGGGCGTACTATCTCATTCATTTTCAAAGGGAAGCTTAGCCTTCCGGCGATATTCAAATTCTCAAAGGAGTGAAGATGTATCCTGTTGCCCCACTGAAACATTCTCTGGCTGCGGCCATCCAAGCCCGCATTGATAACAAGACCAAGCCGCTGGGCGCGCTGGGTGAGATTGAGAAACTGGCGCTGACGCTGGGCCAGATCCAGCTGAGCGATGCCAGTGCGGCACTCGCCATTACCCGCCCCACCATGCTGGTATTTGCCGGCGATCATGGAATCGCCCGTGCCGGCGTTTCGATTGCGCCGAGTGAAGTGACCACCCAGATGGTGCACAACTTCGTGGCGGGTGGCGCGGCCATCAACGTCTTCTGCCGCCAGTTGGGTTGGGCTATCAAGGTGGTCGATTGCGGCATCCTGGCGCCACTCTCACTGCCAGAGGTGATTGAGCAGCGTCTGGGGGCAGGAACGGCGCCGTTCCACGAAGCCCCGGCCATGACGCGCGAGCAGGTCGAGCAGGGCTTTGCCTATGCCAAATCCTTGGTGCAATCCCAAGTGGCCGATGGTTGCAACCTGCTGGCGCTGGGCGAGATGGGCATTGGCAATACCTCGTCGGCAGCGGCCATCATGGCGGCGTTGACCGGTTTGCCGGTGGCAGATTGTGTCGGTCGCGGAACCGGAATCGATGACGCCGTGCTGGCGCGTAAGCAGGCGTTGATCGCACAGGCGCTGGCCCTGCATCAACTGGATAAGGATGATCCGGTGGCGGTGCTGGCCGCGGTCGGCGGCTTTGAGGTGGTGCAGATGACCGGTGCCCTGCTCGCCGCCGCTGAAGCGGGTGTGCCGGTGCTGGTCGATGGCTTTATTGCCACCGCCGCCGCCCTGTGTGCGGTGCGACTGGCGCCCGGTGTGCGCGATTACCTGATCTTTGCTCATCAATCCGAAGAGCAGGGGCACCAGCGTTTGCTGGCGCTGCTGCAGGCCCGTCCACTGCTCTCGCTCGGGCTGCGACTGGGTGAGGGAACTGGCGCCGCGCTGGCGCTGCCGCTGTTACACGCTGCGGTGAACTTCTACAACCAGATGGCCAGTTTCGGTGAAGCGGGCGTCGATAACGTGGTCGAGAGCCCGCAGGATAGCGCCACGTCATGATAGGAAACATACTGGCCGCCGAGTGGCGGCTGTTTTTGATTGCCCTCGGCTTTTTTACCCGCATTCCGGTGCCCGAGAGTGTGGCGGTCGATACGGTCAGTTTGAACCGGGCCAGCCGCTATTTCGGTATGGTCGGCGTGTTGGTGGGGGCGGCGTCGGCACTGGTGCTGTGGGGGGCCGCCTGCCTGCTGCCGGCTGGCGCCGCAGTGGTGCTCGCCATCGTGGTCAGCGTACTGCTGACCGGCGGTTTTCATGAAGATGGGCTGGCCGATACCGCCGATGGCTTGGGCGGTGGTTGGACCCTCGAGCAGAAGCTCACCATCATGAAAGACAGCCGGCTGGGGAGCTATGGCGCTCTGGCACTGGTGTTGGCGCTGCTGCTGAAATGGCAACTGCTGACCGCTTTACTGGAGCGCGGCGCTGCCGATGCCGTTATCGCCTTGCTGATTGCCCATGTATTGAGCCGCGTGGTGGCCGCCAGCCTGATTGCCACCGAACCTTATGTGCGCGAAGAGGGCAAGGCCAAGCCGCTGGCCCATCAGCAGGAGCGCGGTGAACTGCTGGTGCTGGTCGGCACCGGTGTGGTCGCTGTGCTGGTATTGGCGCCGGGGATGCTGCTCTGGCTCACTCTCGGCCTGCTGGTAACCCGCTTTGCCATGGTTACCTTACTGCGCCGCCAACTGGGCGGTTACACCGGTGATACTTTGGGTGCCGTACAGCAGGTCAGTGAACTCGCGGTGTATGCCCTGCTGTGGGTCGGAGGTCATGGATGATTGGCAGCGTGACGGCGCCGGTGATCATCACCGGCGGCCCGGGCGGTGGCAAAAGCACCCTGCTGGCAGAGCTCGCCACCCTCGGCTTTGTCACCTTTGCCGAAGTGCCGCGCCAGCTGATTGAGGCGCAAAGCCAGATCCCGGATGGAATTTTACCGTGGGATAACCTGCCGGGCTTTGCGGCGCTCTGTCTACAGACGATGGAAGGACAAAAGCGCATCGCCGCGACCGTGCCGGGGCCGGTGTTTTTGGATCGGGCCATTGGCGATATCTGCGCTTACCTCAACTGGGGCGGTCATCAGGTGAGCGAGGCTTATCGCAGCGCTAGTCTTGGCTACCATCCGCAGGTGTTCTTCTGCACCCTGCATCCGGATTTCTATGTGCGCGATGCGGTGCGCCCTTACCCCTTTGCCGAAGCGCAAGTGCTGCACGAGCAGCTGTTGTTCGCTTATCAGGCGCTGGGTTATCACTGTGTTGAGGTGCCCTGGGGCACGCCCGGCGAGCGCAGCCGTTTTGTACTGTCTCATTTGGAAGCAGGCTGGTCGGCCCAGTCTGGCTAACACTTGTTCGCTTAATAGGGCGCCAGTATACTGCGCCCTGTTTCAATTCGAGGTGTTCGATGCTCAAACTCGCTCGTGTGCTGCTGCTCGCAGTGCTGCTCGTCTTCTGGTTCATCTTCGGTCTGCTGCTCTGTCTGGTGCGTCCGCGCCATCGCAACAACGTATACGTGTTTGCCAGCATGTATCACGCAGTCTGTCCGCTGCTGGGGCTGAAGGTGAAGGTGATCCTGCCGCCCGGCGTGGATGAGATTGGTCCGGCTGTTTATGTCTGTAATCACCAGACTAACTTCGACATTTTCACCGTGACCGGCGCAGTGCGCCCCGGCGTGGTGGCGGTGGGCAAGAAGAGTCTGGCCTGGATCCCCTTGTTCGGCATTCTGTTCTGGCTCTCGGGCAACGTGCTGATTGATCGCAGCAACCGCAGCCGCGCCATCAGTACCATCAGTCAGGTGGTCGATCGCATCAAATCCCGAGGCACCTCGATCTGGATGTTCCCGGAAGGAACCCGCTCTCAGGGGCGTGGCCTACTGCCGTTCAAGGCTGGCGCCTTCCACACTGCGGTGCAAGCCGGTGTGCCGGTGGTGCCCATCATCTGCTCGAGCTACTTCGGTCAGGTCGATCTCAATCGCTGGGACAACGGTGAAGTGCTGATCGAAATGCTGCCGCCCCTGTGCTCCAAAGAGCATGGCGCCGCCGGGATCCGCGAGCTGACCGAGACCTGCCGCGTGCAGATGGAGGCCAAACTGGCCGAGCTTGATGGCAAGGTGCGCCGTCCGGTCTAAATACCCGTCAGTGCGATGAGAGGGGAGCAAGGCTCCCCTTTTTCATGTCTGGCGAAAATGACCAGTGCGGTTGGTTTTTTTCACCATATTGTTTTCTCTGTTGTCTTCCGTTCATAGTCAACCCATTGAAAAACATCAAGTTCATGCCTTTGGCACACTCCTTGTAATACATGATCAGTGCTATCTGACCCACGTAAACCCAAGGAGCGAGTCATGAGCCTGTTTCGTCGATTAAGTGATGTGATCAATGCCAACCTGCACTCTCTGCTCGACAAGAGCGAAGAGCCCGAAAAGCTGCTGCGCCTGATGATCGAAGAGATGGAGGAGGTGCAGGCTGATATGCGCAGCCAGGCCGCCCGTCTGATTGCCGAGCAAAAGCAGCTTGAGCGCCATCAGCAACATCTCGAGCATCAAATGAATGAATGGGATGCCCGCGCGGCGCTGGCCATCGGCAAAGGGCGTGAGGATCTGGCCCGCGCTGCGTTGGCCGAGAAGCTGGCCGAGCAGGAGCGCCTGCAGCAGTTGCAGCAGGAGCAAACCCGTCTGGCTGATGTGAAGGCCCAGCTGCAGGCCGATAGCGAGCAGTTGGCGAACAAACTGGCTGAGGCGCGCGAAAAGCAGAAGATGCTGACCCTGCGCGAGCAGACCGCCCACAGCCGACTGCGGGTGAAAGCCCAACTCGATACGCGCCGTATGCACGAGCTGATGGCCCGTTTTGATGGTTTTCAGGGACGGGTCGAGCAGCTCGAAGCGCAGCTGGAAGCCGCCAGCTTTGGCCAGAATACGCCGCTCTCGGCGCAGTTTCGCGAACTCGAGCTCTCCGATCAGATAGAGCGGGAGCTGGCTCGTCTCAAGGGCGAGCGGGTGGCGCTGTGATCAGGCTGCGCTGGCGCCGTGACCGGCAGCATGCCCGGCTGGCCGGTGTGTGTGCAGGCATCGCCAGAGAGCTGGGGGTATCGCGCAGTGCGGTGCGGTTGGTGGCGCTATTTACCTTGATTTTACTACCGCCGCTGGCGTTGGCCCTCTATTTGGCCGGCTGGCTGTTGATGACGCCACAGGCGGAAATCCGCCGCTGGCTGGATTGATGTGATGTGACCCAAGGAGTCTGACATGGTGGAGTTTCTGGTTCTGCTGGCCGTACTGGTGGGAATGGGACTGGCCGGATTTACCCTGCTGGCGATGCTGATAGTGACCGGTCTGTTTGTGCTGTTCGGTATTCTCAGCGGCATGTTGGCACTGATCGTCAAGCTGGCACCCTGGATCCTGCTGGTGCTGCTTGCCTGCTGGTTGCTGGGTCGGCAGCGCCGGGTGCGCTATCACTGACCCTGCATCACATAACACGAAGGGCGCCTGATGGCGCCCTTCTCTTGTTAAAGCGGGAGATTACTTGGCCGGATGCTTGAGACCCTGGTTCAGGTCGGTCAGATCCTGCTCCTGCAACGTGCCAGCAGCCAGCTTGAGCTGCAGGATGTTGAGGATGTAGTTATAGCGCGCCTCGGAGAGGTTCTGCTTGGCCTGATAGAGCGCCTTGGTCGAGTCGAGCACATCGACGATGGTGCGAGTGCCCACCTCGTAGCCGGCTTCGGTGGCCTTGAGCGAGCTCTCGGCCGAGATCACATACTGGGTGTAGGCCTTCACCGAGCCGATGTTGGCGTTCACGTTGTTGTAGTAAGAGCGCACTGTACTTTGCATCGAGCGATAGCTCTTCTCCATATCCTCGCTGGCGGCCACATAGTTGTGCTGGGCCTGTTTGACCTGAGACGTGGTAGCGCCACCGCTGTAAAGCGGGATGCTCAGCGTCAGGCCGGCAGTGGCCTGATTGGTGGTGCCATCCTGGCTGCTGTCCAGCTTATAGTCGCTGTTGGTGCTGCCGGCGCTGGCATTGAAGTTCAGGGTCGGCTCGTGGCCGGTCTTGGCCAGATCGATCTGCTCTTTGGCGATGTCCTTGGCAATGCGGGCACTGTGCAGGGAGAGATTCTTGTCCACCGCCAGCTCCATCCACTGATCGGCGTTGAGCGGGGTCGGGGCCGGGCTGAAGCGCTCGGTGTTGAGCACATCAAGCTTGCGGAAATCAACGCCGGTCAGCTCACGCAGGCTCTCATAGCTGTTGGCCAGGGTATTTTCGGCGCTGATCTCGTCGGCCAGTGCCTGGTCACGCTGGGCCTGGGCTTCGTTGACGTCGGTGATGGCGCTCAGCCCCACTTCAAAGCGTTGCTGGGTTTGTTCAAGTTGACGCTGCACAGCGGTCTTGTTGGCCTGCACATATTCGAGCGCATCTTGCGCCTTGAGCACGGCGAAATAGGCCTGGGCGGTGCGCAGGATCAGGTTTTGCTGCTCAAGGTTGTAAGCCACATCGCTTTGGGTGGCACTCTTCTCTGACAGGCTTAAGTTCAACCAGTTGCTGCGGCTGTAGAGCGACTGTGACAGCGCTACCTGACCGCCAAGCTGGCTGCGGGTCGAGGTATCGTTGGTGGTCTTCTGGTAATCGGCTGTGCCGGTCAGGTTGACCTGCGGCAGCAGCGGCGCACGGCTCTCGTTAATTTTTTCGAACGCGGCATCACGACTGGCCTTGGCAGAGAGCAAGGTGGGGTCCTTGGTTTGGGCCAATTGATAGATGTCGAGCAGGTTTTCGGCATGAACCAGCGGGCTGATGCCAAGCATGACGAGAGCAGACAGAAGAGTTCGTTTCATAGATTCCTTAACCTTACTGGTTATTCCAGTGCCGCACTGGACGCAAAGGCGGTTGCCGATTTTCTTTCGGGTAACCTTTATCAGAGCTTAACAGCCTGAGAACTCGGCAGAAAAGTTATCTTGCCGCCCAATTGCAGCGACTCCCGCTAAGGGAAGGTCAAGCTCAACCGGGTATTTTTACAAAGTGTCACTTAGCCAAGCAGTTCCCGCCTGCTAGAATTCGCTTTCTGTGACGCGGGATGATGTGTGAATGAACGTTCATTCACGACGATTCTAGGTGCTGCCCGTGGCAAGTCAAGTTCGGAGGCATGAGATGGCAGGCAATATCCCCGAGATTACCTTTGGCCGTGATGATGTTGAGGTACTGGAAAAGCGAGTCGGTTATGACGGCTTTTTCAAGATCAACAGCTATCGACTGCGCCACAAGCTGTTTGCCGGTGGCTGGTGCACCCCAATAGTGCGCGAGCTGTTCGAACGGGGTCATGCGGCGGCGCTATTGGCCTTCGATCCGCTGCGCGATCAGGTGGTGATGGTCGAGCAGTTTCGCATCGGTGCCATCGCCACCAGCGAATCGCCCTGGTTGCTGGAGCTGATTGCCGGCATCATCGAACCGGGTGAACAGGCCGATGAAGTGGCCCGCCGTGAGGCAATCGAGGAGGCTGGTGTCACCATTGGTCGCATGGAACACGCCATCAGTTATATGGTGAGTCCCGGCGGTACCACGGAACGTATAGAGGTGTTCGTGGGCGAGGTCGATGCGAGCAGGGCCCAGGGCTTGCATGGACTGGCCGAAGAGGGCGAGGATATCCGCGTTCATGTTCTGGACAGGCAAGATGCCTATGCTCTGGTGTGCAGCGGTCGTATCGACAATGCAGCGTCGGTGATTGCGCTGCAGTGGCTGCAGCTTAACCATGACACCTTAAAGAGCCGCTGGGCGGCGGGAGCGAGCTAAGTGGGACTGGCACTGAAAAAATATGTGCCCGACTTGCGCGCCATGCAGCGCACTTGTGAGGTCAACTACATGACGCTGATGCGACTGCTGCCGCGTGAGCGTGAACTGGGCTCTGTGCGCAGCTATGCGGTCGGTGAAGGGCTGCATTTCCAGCTGACGGTGCTAGAGGAGAGCCGCTTTACCACGAGAGTGGCGTTGACCCAGCACAACCCGGAACTACCGGAGTGGTTGCAGAGTAAAATAGAGATTCGTTTGTATCACGACGTGCGGATGGCCGAAGTGTGTGCAGCACAGCAGATTTCCCGTTTGAAACCGCGATATGATTATCCGAATACGCAGATGCATCAGCCGGATGAAAAAGCTCAGGTTAATCTGTTTTTGGCCGATTGGTTGAATTTTTGTCTCAGGCACGGCAGTTATCTTGCCAAGGTTTTCTAATAAACAAATTAAAAGAAGCGTGATTTTGGAAACAGAGCTCCTGCAGGCGCCCGATGGGAGTGTACGCCTGTTGCAGATTACTGATACCCATCTTTTTGGCAGCGTCGACAGCCAGTTGCTCGGCGTGCGCACGGCTGACAGTCTGGCCGCCGTCCTTGCACGAATCCAGGCTAACGCCCATCCCTATGACCTAATTCTGGCCACCGGTGATCTCTCTCAGGATCACAGTGACGACTCCTATCAGCGTTTTGCTGACATGCTGGCCCCGCTTGGCAAGCCCATTTACTGGCTGCCCGGTAACCACGACGACGGCCCTCTGATGACCCAACGCCTCTATGAGTCGGGTATCAGCGAAGCCAAGTGGCTGGTGGGCGAGTATTGGCAGATTGTCCTGCTCGATACCCAGGTGCGCGGCAAGCCGCACGGGCTGCTGGCCGACCATCAACTGGCGATGCTCGATCACGCCCTGCGCTCTCATCCTGACAAGCATACGCTGATTGCGGTGCACCATCAGGGGGTGCCCGTGGGGTGCGGCTGGCTCGATCAGCACAACCTGAAAAATGCCGACGACCTGTTTGCCGTTTTGGCCCGCTATCCGTCGGCGCGCGCCATCCTGTTTGGTCATGTCCATCAGGAGTTTGATGAAATGCACCGGGGGGTGCGGCTTATCGCCACGCCCTCAACCTGCATCCAGTTCAAGCCCCTGTGCCACGACTTTACCCTCGATGAGTCGGGCCCCGGCTGGCGTTATCTGACCCTCTATCCTGATGGGCGCATTGCGACCGAGGTGTGGCGATTGCCGCCCGGTGATTTCCAGCCGCAGGCTGATGCGCGGGGATATTAAGTGGCAACCCTGCTCTATCTGCACGGATTTAACTCCTCTCCTGCATCGCAAAAAGCGGTGCAAATGGCGAACTGGTGCGCCCGGCATCGCCCGGATATCCGGGTGGTGATCCCGGCTCAGCCCTCTACTCCGGCCGCCGCCTGGCAGGCTATTGAAGCCTCTATAGCGGCCCTGCCGTCCGACGAGACCATCGGCGTGGTGGGGAGCTCGTTAGGTGGCTTTATGGCAACCCGCGTGGCAGAGCACTATGGTTGCCGCGCTGCACTGATCAATCCCGCCGTGCGTCCGCACGAGCTGCTGCGCGGTTATCTTGGCCCGCAGCAAAATCCCTATACCGGCGAGCGTTATGAGCTTACCAAGGCGCACATGACCGAGCTCGAAGCGCTGGCCGTTGCAGTCTCAGCCCCCGAGCGGTTGTGGGTGTTGCAGCAGCAGGATGATGAGGTGCTCGATTATCAAAAGGCGCTGGTGGAGTATCACTTTGCCCGCCTGACCATCGAGTGCGGTGGCAATCATGCCTTTGTCGGCTTTGAGCGTTACTGCGCCCAGATTGTCCGTTTTCTCGGCTTGTGACGGTTGTGACGGATACAAAAAATCAAGGCGGCCCAGTGGCCGCCTTGTTGTTTCTGCGTCGTGTTTACGCTTGCTCGATACCGACGATGTGCCAGGGAGCACCGGCTTTGGTCAGATCGCGCTCGAGGTGCCAAACTTCGCGAATGTCTTCTTCCACCTGCTCGGTCCGGTCCATGTAGCGGCCGGTAAACAGTACGCTGACCTGGGCCCAGTCGCTGCCGTGGTCGGCGCGCACCAGCTGGGTATCCACGTACATCACTTCGGTGTGCTGCTCGCCGCTCAGCTCATTGCGCTCTGCTTTGAGCTGGGCAAACAGCTCCGGGCTGACATACTCCTGGATCTTGCTCAGATCGCCCTTGTTCCAGGCCTCTTGCAGGGTGCGATAGTGATCGCGGGCACCGGCCAGGAAGGCGTTCATGTCAAAGCCGGGCGGCAGGCGAAACGGCACGTCGCTGTCGGTAAATCCGCTCGACTGCGGTGCAGCAGTGTCGGCCTGAAACGCTTGCGGTGCGGATTGCTGCGCAGCAGGCTGGTATCCGGCGTAGGCCGCTTGTTGCTGCGCGCTGGCCTGCGGGGCGCCGCCTTTACGCAGAGTGCGCAGCAGGAACATGACCCCGAAGGCGAGGGCGGCGATCAGGATAAAGTCCATCGCCTGCAGACCTTCGAAGGCGCCGCTGCCGAGCAGCCATGCAAACAGGCCACCTGCCAGCAAACCACCGAGCAAGCCGCCCATCAGGCCGCTTTTCTTGGGGGCAGTGGGGGCTGCGCCGAGGGTCGGATTCTTGTTATCGACCGGTTTTGCCGCCGGTTGGGCCGGGGCGGTCTTGAAGCTCTTGCCGAACGATTTGCTGCTGCCAAACTTCTTGGCTTCGGCAACCGGCGCTCCGAGGCCGAAAGCCAGGATGACGGCAAACAGGGTCAACCATTTTTTCATATCAGCTCTTTCACTCCTGGAGTTGATGAAGGCGGTCCGTGGTGGTACCGCGCGCCGCGCGCCGTCCAGTGCGCTCAGCATGTAGCTTAAGTAGCATTTCGCATATGAATTATTCATGAATGAAGAATTAGGTTGCCGGCAGTGCCAGGTGCCGGATTGATCTCGCCCATCACGGCAATCTTGGGTAAAATCCCCCTTCCTTTCGCGTAATTCAGATCCCCTATGGCCGAGCAACCGACAGCAAAAAAAGACGCCAAGACCTTGCAGCTCAAGGTGCCTCCTCACTCCTTCGAGGCCGAGCAATCCGTTCTTGGTGGTCTGATGCTCGACAACGAGGCCTGGGACCGGGTGGCCGAGCGGGTCATCGATCAGGATTTCTATAGCCGTCCGCACCGCCTGATTTTCCAGGCGATGAACCGCCTGTCCAATGCCGGCAGCCCCATCGATCTCATCACGGTGCAAGAAGATCTGGAGCGCTCCGAGCAGCTCGAAGAGGTGGGTGGCTTTGCCTATCTGGTCGAGATCGCCAAGAACACCCCGAGCGCCGCCAACATCACCGCCTATGCCGAGATCGTGCGTGAGCGGGCGGTGGTGCGCGAGATGATTGCGGTGGCTAACGAGATCGTCGAAGCGGGTTATGAACCGCAAGGGCGTAACTCGGGCGATCTGCTCGATCTGGCCGAAAGCAAAGTATTCAAAATCGCCGAGCAGCGCACCAGTGCCAACGAGGGGCCGCAGCCCCTGCGGCACATCCTCGAGCAGACGGTCGACAAGATTGAGGAGCTGTTCAAAAAACCCCACAACGGCGTAACCGGGGTATCGACCGGTTACAACGATCTCGACAAGATGACCGCCGGTCTGCAGCGCTCCGATCTGGTGATCGTGGCGGCGCGTCCCTCCATGGGCAAGACCACGTTTGCCATGAACCTGTGCGAAAATGCGGCGCTCACCTCCGACAAGCCGGTGCTGATCTTCTCGCTCGAAATGCCCTCGGAGCAGATCATCATGCGTATGCTCGCCTCGGTGGGGCGCATCGACCAGACCCGCATTCGTACCGGCCAGCTCGACGATGAAGATTGGGCGCGTCTCTCCTCGACCATGGGCACCCTGCTCGAAAAGGGCAAGATGTACATCGACGACTCCTCGGGCCTGACGCCGACCGAAGTGCGCTCCCGCGCCCGTCGGGTGGCCCGGGACAACGGCGGTCTTAGCATGATCATGGTCGACTACCTGCAGCTGATGCGGGTGCCCAGCCTCTCTGATAACCGGACTCTGGAAATCGGTGAAATCTCCCGCTCGCTCAAGGCGCTCGCCAAAGAGCTGCAGTGCCCGGTAGTGGCGCTCTCCCAGCTCAACCGTAGCCTGGAGCAGCGGGCCGACAAGCGTCCGGTCAACTCCGACCTTCGTGAATCCGGTTCTATCGAACAGGATGCCGACCTTATCATGTTCATCTACCGTGATGAGGTTTATCACGACGACAGTCCCGACAAGGGGATCGCCGAAATCATCATCGGCAAGCAGCGTAACGGCCCCATCGGCCGGGTGCGCCTCACCTTCCAGGGACAGTTTTCCCGGTTCGACAATTATGCCGGTCCGGCCTTCGACGACGACTATTGAGTGGCGGCGCTCTGCCGCTCGGCGGCAGATGGCGTCATACGTGCCCTCATAAGGGAAAACCATGAAAGCGGCTACTGCCCAAATCAATACCGAGGCCTTGCGCCACAATCTCGCCGTGGTCAAACGCCACGCTCCCGACTGCAAGATCATCGCGGTGGTCAAGGCCAACGCCTACGGCCACGGCCTGCTGCCGGTGGCGCGTACGCTGGCCGATGCCGATGCCTATGCGGTGGCGCGGATCGAGGAGGCGCTGATGCTGCGCTCCTGCGCCGTGGTCAAACCGATTGTGCTGCTGGAAGGCTTCTTCAGTGCCGACGATCTGCCGGTGCTGGCGGCCAACAACCTGCAAACCGCCGTCCACACCTGGGAGCAACTCGAAGCGCTTGAGCGCGCCGAACTGCCCTCTCCGGTGGTGGCCTGGCTCAAACTGGATACCGGTATGCACCGTCTGGGGGTGCGCGCCGACGAGATGCCGGCTTTTATCGCCCGCCTGGCCAAGTGCAAGAACGTAGCCCAGCCGTTTAACATCATGACCCACTTCAGCCGCTCCGATGAGCTGGAGCAGCCGACCACCCGCGAGCAGATCGATCTGTTTGCCAAACTGACCGCGCCGCTGGCCGGTGAGCGCGCCATGGCCAACTCTGCCGGCATTCTGGCCTGGCCTGACTCTCACTGCGAATGGGTGCGCCCCGGCGTGATTTTGTACGGCGTGTCGCCGTTCCCGAATACCGTCGCAGCCGACTATGACCTTAAGCCGGTGATGACCCTCAAGACCCAGCTGATCGCCGTGCGTGAACACAAAGCCGGCGAGCCGGTTGGCTATGGTGCCAACTGGGTGTCCGAGCGTGATACCCGCCTCGGCGTGGTGGCGATTGGTTATGGTGATGGTTATCCGCGCATGGCGCCTAATGGCACCTCAATGCTGGTCAATGGCCGCATTGTGCCGCTGGTAGGCCGCGTCTCGATGGACATGACCACGGTCGATCTGGGCCCTGATGCTACCGACAAGGCCGGTGACGAGGTGATCTTGTGGGGCGAGGGACTGCCGGTGGAGCGGGTGGCTGACGAGATTGGCACCATTCCCTACGAGCTCATCACCAAGCTCACCTCGCGGGTTTTCATGGAGTACGTCTGATGTGGTGTCAGCGGCAGATAAGGCTGGCGCCCAAACGGCGCGGTTTTCATCTGGTGACCGACGAGATCCTGGCTCAAATGCCAGAGATCGCAGGCATCCAGATAGGTCTGGCCCATCTGCTGCTGCAACACACCTCGGCCTCGCTCACGCTCAACGAAAACTGCGATCCGGATGTGCGCCGCGATATGGAGGCGCATCTGGGCATATTGGCGCCGGAGTTGGCGCCGCACTATCGTCACACCAGCGAAGGGCCGGACGATATGCCGGCGCATATCAAATCCTCGCTGCTCGGTGTCAGCCTGCAACTGCCCATCAGCCGCGGCCGATTGGCGCTTGGCACCTGGCAGGGCATTTGGCTCGGTGAACACCGCGATGATGGCGGCAGCCGCCGCATCATCGTCACCCTGCAAGGGGAATAATCAGGGGCGCTGCGGCGCCCCTTGGTTTTTTAGCGCTTGGCTGACGGCTTATTTGAGATGACCCACCATTTCGGCCGGGATGACCCAGGCATCAAACTGCTCGGCGCTGAGGTGGCGCGAAGCAATAGCTGCATCGCGCAGGCTGAGCCCTTGGTGGTGCGCTCGCTTGGCGATCTCGGCGGCCTTGTCATAGCCAATGTGTGGGTTGAGGGCGGTGACCAGCATCAGGGAGCGGCTGACCAGCTCGTCGATACGGGCGCGATCCGGCGCGATGCCCAGGGCGCAGTGCTGACGGAAACTGTTCATGCCATCGGCCAGCAGGCGCACGCTCTGCAGGAAATTGTGCGCCACCAGCGGACGGAAGACGTTGAGCTCGAAGTTACCGCTGGCGCCGCCGATGTTGATGGCGACGTCGTTGCCCATGACTTGGGCACACAGCATGGTCAGCGCCTCACACTGGGTCGGATTGACCTTACCCGGCATGATGCTCGAGCCCGGCTCGTTTTCCGGAATGGTGATCTCGCCAAGGCCGCTGCGCGGGCCACTCGCCAGCCAGCGCACATCGTTGGCGATCTTCATCAGCGAGGCGGCCAGTGTCTTGAGCGCGCCGTGGGCATGCACCAGCGCGTCACAGCTGGCCAGTGCCTCGAACTTACTCGGAGCCGTGACCAACGGCAGGCCGGTCTGCTCGGCCAGCTCTGTGGCGACCGCCTCGGCAAAGCCCGGCGGGGTGTTAAGACCGGTACCAACCGCAGTGCCGCCCAGCGCCAGCTCGCACAGATGGGGCAGGGCCGCGCGCAGATGGCGCTCGCCGTGGGCAAGTTGGGCCACCCAGCCGGAGATCTCCTGACCCAGGGTGAGCGGGGTCGCGTCCTGCAGGTGGGTGCGACCAATCTTCACTATGTCCTTAAACTCGCTCGACTTGGCGGCCAGCACTTCGCGCAGGGCCACCAGGGAGGGCAACAACTGCTGCTCGATGGTGGTCACGGCAGACAGATGCATGGCGGTGGGGAAAACATCGTTGCTTGACTGGCTCTTGTTCACATCATCATTGGGGTGAACGAGCCGTCCTTCGCCGCGCTCGCCACCGAGCAACTCGCTGGCCCGGTTTGCCAGCACCTCGTTGACGTTCATGTTGGTCTGGGTACCGGATCCGGTCTGCCACACCGAAAGGGGAAATTCATGGGGATGCTGGCCTGCCAGCACCTCATCGGCTGCGGCGACGATGGCGTCGGCCTTGCGCGCTTCTAGCTTGCCAAGCGCCTGATTGACACGGGCACAGGCGCGCTTGATGCGGGCAAGGGCGGCGATGATCTCCGGGCTTTGCCGCTCGCTTGAAATGGCAAAATGGCGCAATGACCGCTCTGTTTGTGCGCCCCAAAGATGCTCGGCGGGGACGGCGATAAAACCGAAACTGTCTCGTTCCTGACGGGTAGACATGCTGACTCCTCTTACAGATGACACGGATACACCGAGTTAACATCGCAGATAAATGAAAGTCATTATCATTTATCTAAATGCGTGATCGTGCTGTCAAAGGTGGCAGGGGGGAGGGATAAAGTCGTCTGGAAAAAAGCGATTAAGGTGGTCATGAAAAAAGGGCCAAGCGGCCCTTTGTAACACACCGGGGGAGACAATCGGTTAACGGCAGTCAAACTGGGTGGCGTAAACGATCGATGCGAAGCGGCCATCTTGAGTACGTACGGTGACGCAGTTCCCGGTTTGCTCTTCGTTGTAGTAGGCATAGGCGCTGCTGCCAGCGGCTTCTTTGCGGATGAAGGAGTAGCCACGGGAGGTCAGCTCACCTTCAGCTTGGCCGGCGCGGGCACCAACCAGATCTTCCAGCGCCGAGACTCTGGAGCCGGTAGCTGCAGTGCTGTCCTGGTTTTGGTGATGATGACGGCTGTGGTGGCTCTGGCCCTGATTGTCATTTTGGGACTGGTAGCTGTCATCGTAATCACGGCGGTAGTGACCATCTGAATCAACCGGGACAACGCAACCGGCCAGGCTCAAGGACAACAGGGCGCCGAGCAGGATCTTGGCATTCATGGTGTGGGCTCCTTAACAAGCATCAAATGAAGTGAGCACAGACAAGGACCCGGATGCGGGTACGGCCTGGCGGGCAGACGTGGTAGTCTGGGGACGCAGTGGCTCCGTCCGTACAAGTTCTGAAGGCGCATGGTAAGTGGTTGATATGGGCCGACAAGTCTGGCTTGAGCATGCAGGAACGTGACACGGATCACTTTGTCGCAGCGCCAGGGCGCGCCAGCACTGGCGCAGGATGCTCTGACCGGGGTCTCAATTGTCGCAACTCGGAACAGTCTGAATTTGACGCAACCTATGACAAATCAATCAAGAAGGGCGCTGGTCGTCGAAGGCGGCGCCATGCGCGGCATCTTTGCCGCCGGGGTGCTGGACGCTTTTCTCGAGCAGGGTTATCAGGCGTTTGACCACTGCATCGGTGTGTCGGCCGGCGCGGTCAATCTGGCGGCATTTCTCTGCCATCAGCACGGCCGTAACTACAAGGTGATCACCGATTACTCCTGCCGGCCGGAATTTATCAATCTGCCGCGGTTTTTGCGCGGTGGTCACTGGCTCGATCTGGATTGGTTGTGGGCGGTGACCATACGGGAAATCAGGCTCGATCTGGCGCGCTTTGCCGCGAGCGCGATTCCGCTGACCGTGGTGACCACCCGCATCGACACCGGAGAAGCGGCCTATCTGACCGCTCATTCCCAGCAGCTTGAGCAACTGCTGAAAGCCTCTTGCGCCGTGCCGCTCGCCTATCGTGATCAGGTGCTGTTTGATGGGTTGCCGATGACCGATGGTGGCGTCGCTGATTCGATTCCGGTAGAGCATGCCTATCGCCATGGCGCCCGCGATATCACGGTTGTGCTGTCGCGCCCACTTGGCTATCGCAAACATGCGCCCAGAGTGCCGGCCCTGACCCGTCACTTGCTACGTAACACACCCCAGCTCGCGGCCGCCATGCTGCTGCGCCATCAGGCTTATAACCGCGCCATCGACTTTATCGCGGCGCCGCCATCTGACTGCCGGGTGCGGGTGATTGCGCCCACCGCTGCGTTTCGGGTGGGGCGGGTGACCACCGATCCGTCACGGCTGGAGGCGGGTTATCGGATGGGGCATCAGGCAGCATTGGCCTATCTGGCAACATAGCCACAAAAATCAGGCCCCGCAGGGCCTGATGGTTCACATCAATCGATGTGCGGCGTGAGAATGGTCGGCTTGGGATTGGGCAACTGATCCGGATAGTCGAGGTTGTAGTGCAGACCGCGCGACTCTTTGCGGCGAATGGCACATTCAACAATCAACTCGGCCACTTGCAGCAGGTTTCTCAGCTCCAGCAGGTTGTTGGAGACGCGGAAGTTGGCGTAGTACTCCTGCACCTCTTGCTTGAGCAGATCGATACGGCGTTTGGCTCGCTCCAAGCGCTTGTTGGTGCGCACAATTCCCACGTAGTCCCACATCATCAGCCGCAGCTCGTGCCAGTTGTGCTGAATGACCACCCGCTCATCGGAGTTGTCGACCAGACTTTCGTCCCAGGCTGGCAGCTCGGGCGGCTCTTCACTGGCAGGCAATTTGCTGAGGATATCCTCGCCGGCAAAGCGGGCATACACCACACATTCAAGCAGCGAGTTGGAGGCCATCCGGTTAGCGCCGTGCAGACCGGTATAGGTCACCTCACCAATGGCATAGAGACCCGGGATATCGGTTTGACCATGCTTGTCGACCATCACGCCACCGCAGGTGTAGTGCGCGGCGGGGACCACCGGCATCGGCTCCTTGGTGATGTCGATGCCCACGGCCATGCAACGCTCGTGGATCGTCGGGAAGTGTTTGACGATGAAATCAGCCGGTTTGTGGCTGATATCGAGGTACATGCAATCGACCCCGAGACGTTTCATCTCATGGTCGATGGCGCGGGCCACGATATCACGCGGCGCCAGCTCGGCGCGGGGATCGAAATCTGGCATAAAGCGGCTGCCATCGGGGCGGCGCAGATAGGCGCCTTCACCGCGCAGGGCTTCGGTCAGCAGGAAGTTGCGATCGTCCGGATGGAACAGGCTGGTGGGGTGGAACTGGTTAAACTCCAGATTCGCCACCCGGCAACCGGCGCGCCACGCCATAGCGATACCATCACCGGAGCTGACGTCCGGGTTGGAGGTGTATTGATAGACCTTGGAGGCACCACCGGTGGCCAGCGCCACAAAACGGGCCCGCACCACTTCCACCTCTTCGCTGTTCCGGTTCCAGACATAGGCGCCAAGCACCTTGTTGCCGGGCAGGCCGAGCTTGCGCGTGGTAATCAGGTCGACTGCGTTGAAACGCTCCATCAGCGTGATGTTGGGGTGGCGGAGCACCTGATCGATCAGGGTGGTTTCGACCGCTTTGCCGGTGGCGTCGGCGGCGTGGAAGATGCGGCGGTGGCTGTGGCCCCCTTCGCGGGTGAGGTGATAATTCTCCTGACCCTCTTCACCTTCTTCCTTGTCAAACGGAACCCCTTGTCTTATCAACCACTGGATTGAGTCTCGGGCGTGGCGGGCGGTAAATTCCACTGCTCGCTTGTCACACAGCCCGGCACCGGCATTCAGGGTGTCATTGACGTGGGATTCGATGCTGTCGGTTTCGTCGAAAACGGCAGCGATGCCTCCTTGCGCATAGAAAGTGGCCCCTTCACTGATGGGCCCCTTGCTCAGTACGAGGACTTTGGCCGAATCTGCCAGGCGCAAGGCGAGGGAGAGTCCGGCGGCACCACTACCAATGATCAACACGTCGCAAAGGTATTCAACACTTGCTTTCATAAGTATCATTGGCCTGAGTTGGAAATGGCCTATGGTAGCCCATGGACGCCTATCGATGCAGCCTGCATCACATTTTTTTGTGCCCGAGCGAACTTTCCCTGATGAACCTTGTCTGAACTAGTGCGCTGAGGAAAGGGCCGAAAATAGAAGAACAATAACCTTATGGGGGTTTTACGGCTCTGATGAGCGACCAGAATCTACTGGATGAACAACTGGTTGAGCGGGTCCAGCGCGGTGACAAAAATGCGTTCAACCTGCTGGTGCGAAAGTATCAGCACAAGGTGGTCAACCTGGTATCGCGTTATGTGAACAATCCCGGTGATGTGCCGGATGTCGCCCAAGAGGCGTTCATCAAGGCTTACCGGTCACTGGCGACGTTTCGTGGTGAGAGTGCGTTTTACACTTGGTTGTATCGAATCGCCGTCAATACGGCAAAGAATTATCTGACCTCCCAAGGGAGGCGGCCGCCCAGCAGTGATGTGGAGGCCGATGAGGCGGAATATTACGATGGCGGTGAGGCCCTGACTGAGGTCTCAACTCCGGAAAACCTGATTCTCACTGACGAGATAAGGGAGACGGTGTTTGCTGCCATCGACGCCTTACCCGAAGATTTGCGTACAGCGATCACCCTTCGTGAACTGGAAGGGCTGAGCTACGAGGAGATTGCAGAGATCATGGAGTGTCCGGTGGGTACTGTGCGTTCCCGGATATTTCGGGCCCGTGAGGCCATCGACAAGAAACTGCAACCTCTGATGGAATAACGATAAACGGGGATACAGGTTTACTTATGGCGAACAACGAGCAACTTTCAGCCCTGATGGATGGTGAGCTGGATAGCCGCAGTCGTGCTGCCTTGCTGGATTCGGTGGAAAATGACACCGAATTGCAAGACACCTGGTCACGCTACCACCTTATCGGCGATACCATGCGGGGAGATTTGCCTGACACCATGCAGTTTGATCTGTGTGACAGGATAGCCCTGGCGCTTGAGGACGAGCCGACCGTGCTGGCGCCCCAGCCCGAGGTGGTAGAGCCGAGCCGCGACAGCAACGTCGTACCCTTTATCCGCCGGGTCGGTCAGCAGTTTGGCCAGTATGCGATTGCCGCATCGGTGGCGGTCGCCGTTATCTTCGGTGTGCAGCAATATCAGCAACAGGATGCCGTTGCTCCGGTCAGCCCGGTGCTTAACACCATTCCGGTAGCAGGCAGTGCCTCTCCAGTCAGTGTGCACTATCCAAAAGATGACAGCCGCGCCCGTCAACAGGCGCTGAGCGACCAGCAGATGAATGAGCAGCGCGAGCGGATTACCGCTTTCCTGCGCGACCATCAACTGCAACAGCGTCTCCATCAGGCACAACAACAGGTGCAGGAATAGTATTCGTGCTCAAGCATTGTCTTGCAGCGATGACGGCTCTTTTCCTTATGACAGCTCAAGCCTCGGCAGACCCCGCGTCAGCCGGGGCTTTGCTGCAACAGATGCAGAGCGCCGCCCAGAATCGCAACTATGAACTTTCCATGGTGAAAATCCGCCAGGGGCGCATCGAATCGCTGCGCTACAGCCATGCTCTGATCGACGGCAAACAGGTGGCCCTGATGAGTCACCTTGATGGCCAGAATGCTGAATATCTGCAGCGCCAGGACGAGTTCACCTTCTTTGAAAATACCCACTCTCCCTACACCCTGAAAAACGCCCGTTTTCCTGGCATTTGGAGTGCCTTACAGCGGGTTGCGCTGGATAAGGTGGTGGATTCCTATGACATGGTGATGGCCGGGCGTAGCCGGGTGGCTGGCAGCGTTGCTCAAGTGGTGCGGCTGGTACCGCGTGATGGTGACAAGTACGGCTTTGTGCTGTGGATTGACGAGCAAAACCATCTGCTGCTGCGTGCCGACATGGTGGATCGTGAAGGGGCGCTGGTCGAACAAACTCTCGGCGTCAGCCTGGTCTTTAGCAAGAGTCCCTCAGCCGAGCTGGTGAAGCTCTCTACCAGCAAACAGCCGCCGGCCCTGTCGGTCGATGAGGTCTACAAGGCGCCGCAACAGGCGCTGAGCTGGAACATCACCTGGTTGCCCGATGGCTTTACCTTGCGCTCGAGTGACCGACATCAGCTGATCAGCACCGATGTACCGGTCGATTACATGATGGCGTCCGATGGGCTGGTGGATTTCTCGGTCTATGTGACCAAGGCCGATCAGCAGCAGAGTGTGCGCAATCAGTTGGTGGTACAAGGTGGCACCACGCTGGTAAGCTTCGTCAATGATGTCGGTGTCGAGATCACCGTGGTCGGCGAAATTCCGGTGGAAACTGCCAAGAAAATCGCCGAGTCGGTGCAGCCGTTGGCGCGTAACGAGGCGGTACAATGAACATGATGAGTGAGGAGCTGGCGACCGTGATTCAGGTCGACGGCGATCATGCCTGGGTCAGCTGCGAGCGGCGCAGTGCCTGTAGCAGCTGCCACCAACAGAGCGACTGTGGCACCGGCCTTGTCTCAAAGGCTATTGGCCCGGGCAGCCAGCGGGTGCGAGTGCGCTTGAGTGGCGCGGTGCGACCGGGCGATCAGATTCGTATCGGAATTGCGCGTCGCAGCTTGCTCAGTAGTGCCGTGCTGGTTTATCTGCTGCCACTTTTTAGTCTGCTGGCCGGGGCTCTGCTTGGCCAGCTTTGGCTGCGCCCTATGCTGATGGCCGGTGAAGGCGCCACGATTCTGGCGACCCTGGCTGGCGGCGCACTGGGGTTTGCCTTGGTGCATCTGCTGGCGCCACGGCTCGGTGGTGATGCTTATGCACCCCGTATGCTGGGCAGCGTGATACCCACTCGTTGCCATCCTTGATCCACGCTTGTTTCCGATTTATTGCGCACGGTCGACTAAAGAATGGCCGAGCGTGCGCTTATCCAGTAAAATCCTGCGTCCATATCCAGAGTTAACCCTTTTTTGAGTGATTATTGCTCGATGAAAAATATTCGTAACTTTTCTATTATCGCGCACATCGACCATGGCAAGTCGACCCTCTCCGACCGCCTGATCCAGATCTGTGGCGGCCTCTCCGACCGGGAGATGCAGGAGCAGGTGCTGGACTCCATGGACTTGGAGCGCGAGCGCGGCATTACCATCAAGGCACAGAGTGTGACCCTGAACTACCAGGCCAAAGACGGTAACACTTATCAGCTGAACTTTATCGACACCCCGGGTCATGTGGACTTTTCCTATGAAGTTTCCCGCTCCCTGGCTGCCTGCGAAGGTGCGCTGTTGGTGGTGGATGCCGGCCAGGGGGTTGAGGCACAGACTCTCGCCAACTGCTACACCGCCATGGAAATGGATCTGGAAGTGGTTCCGGTGCTCAACAAGATTGACCTGCCGGCGGCTGATCCCGAGCGTGTTGCTGAAGAGATTGAAGATATCGTCGGTATCGATGCCATCGATGCGGTGCGCTGCTCGGCCAAGACGGGTCTGGGCGTGGACGAGGTGCTGGAAACCATCGTCAAGAGCATTCCTTCCCCGGAAGGCGACCCGGATGCTCCGCTGCAGGCGCTGATCATCGACTCCTGGTTCGACTCCTATCTTGGCGTCGTATCGCTGGTACGCATCAAGAACGGCTTCCTGAAAAAGGGCGACAAGATCAAGGTCATGAGCACCGGCCAAAGCTGGGGCGTTGACCGCATTGGTATTTTCACGCCCAAGCAGGTCGATACCGATGGTCTGGGCTGCGGCGAGGTAGGTTGGGTTGTCTGCGGTATCAAAGACATCCACGGTGCTCCGGTGGGCGATACCCTGACCCTGTCCCGTAATGGCGCCGAGAAACCGCTGGCTGGCTTTAAAAAGGTCAAGCCGCAGGTGTATGCCGGTCTGTTCCCGATCTCCAGCGATGACTATGAGGCGTTTCGTGACGCGCTCGAGAAGCTGTCGCTCAACGATGCTTCCCTGTTCTATGAGCCGGAAAACTCGACGGCGCTGGGCTTTGGTTTCCGCTGCGGCTTCCTTGGCATGCTGCACATGGAGATCATTCAGGAGCGTCTGGAGCGTGAATACGATCTGGACCTCATCACCACCGCACCGACCGTCGTGTATGAAGTGGTGACCACCGACGGTGAGACCGTCTATATCGACAGTCCGGCCCATCTGCCGGCGGTTAACAGCATCGAAGAGGTGCGCGAGCCCATCGCCGAGTGCAACATCCTGCTGCCGCAGGAGTACATGGGTAACGTGATCACCCTCTGTATCGAGAAGCGTGGTGTGCAGACCAACATGGTCTATCACGGCAATCAGGTGGCGCTCACCTATGAAATCCCGATGGCCGAAGTAGTGCTCGATTTCTTCGACCGCCTCAAGTCGACCAGCCGTGGTTATGCGTCGCTCGATTATGGCTTCAAGCGCTTCCAAGCCTCTGACATGGTGCGTCTCGATATCATGATCAACGGTGAGCGGATCGATGCTCTGGCCATCATCACCCACAAGGAGAACTCCCAGTTCCGGGGTCGCCAAGTGGTGGAGAAGATGCGTGAGCTGATCCCGCGGCAAATGTTCGACATCGCCATTCAGGCCGCCATCGGCAACCACGTGATTGCCCGTAGTACCGTCAAGGCGCTGCGTAAAGACGTGACGGCCAAGTGCTACGGTGGTGACGTGAGCCGTAAGAAAAAGCTGCTGCAAAAGCAGAAAGAGGGTAAGAAGCGGATGAAGTCCCTGGGCCGTGTTGACGTGCCGCAGGAGGCCTTCCTGGCGATTCTCCACGTAGGTAAGGATTAATATCCATGGCGAGCACCTTTTCCCTGATCCTGGTGATTGTCACCGCGATCACCGGCACTATCTGGGCCCTCGACAAGCTCATTTGGTCCAAGCAGCGTGCTGCGAAGATTGCGGTAGCCCGCGCCAATGCCGGTGGTGCCGTGGACGAGAAGACACTGGCCAAGGTGGCCCCGGTCCCGGTCTGGATTGAACAGACCGGCGGTGTTTTCCCGGTCATCGCGCTGGTGCTGGTGCTGCGCTCTTTTGTCTACGAGCCGTTCCAGATTCCGTCCGGCTCCATGATGCCGACCCTGCTGGTGGGCGACTTCATCCTGGTTGAGAAGTTTGCCTATGGCCTGCGCAACCCGGTCAGCAACGGCAAATTCCTTGAAACCGGTGAGCCCAAGCGTGGCGACATCGTGGTATTCAAGTATCCGCTTGATACCCGTGTGGATTACATCAAGCGGGTGGTTGGCCTGCCGGGTGATCGCGTCATCTATCGCAACAAGGAGCTGATGATTCGCCCCCGCTGTGACGATGGCAAGACTTGCGAAGGCTTCAAGAAGCTCGATGTGCAGTTCCAGCAGAGCGGCGAATTTACCCAGATGGGTATCCCGCTCGATCGCTACAAGGAGCAGTTGGGCGACGTGTCGCACAACACCCTGCGCAATCCGCTGATGCCGGATCTGGTCGATCGCTACTATCGTCAGCCGGGCACTGAAGATGATGAATGGGTAGTGCCGGAGGGGCACTACTTTATGATGGGTGACAACCGCGATAACAGCACTGACAGCCGTTTCTGGGGCTTTGTTCCCGAGGAAAATCTGGTCGGTCGCGCCGTTGCCATCTGGATTAGTTTTGAATTTGAGCGGGAAGAAGGATCACTGCTGCCGAGCTGGATTCCGACCGGCGTTCGCTTCAACCGCATTGGCACAATCAAGTGATGAATCTCAAGCGTAATCGGCTGCAAGCCCGTCTGGGCTACAGCTTTAATGACGAGGAGCAGCTGACTCGGGCCCTGACCCACCGCAGCGCCGGCTCCCGTCACAACGAGCGTCTGGAATTTCTGGGCGACTCGATTCTGAGTCTGGTGATTGCCGAGGAGCTGTTCCACCGCTTCCCGCAGGTCGCCGAAGGGGACATGAGCCGCATGCGCGCCACTCTGGTGCGCGAAAAGACACTGGCCGAGCTGGCCCGCGAATTTGAACTGGGCGATCACCTGATCCTCGGTCCTGGCGAGCTGAAAAGCGGTGGCTTTCGCCGCGAATCGATTCTGGCCGACACGGTCGAGGCGATCATTGGCGCCGTCTATCTCGACAGCAACATGGAGAGCATCCGCTCCCTGCTGTTGGGTTGGTATGCCAGCCGTCTGGAAGAGATCAAGCCTGGTGTCGAGCAAAAGGATCCCAAAACCCGTCTGCAGGAGATCCTGCAGGGGAATCGCAAGCCACTGCCCACCTACACTGTGATTAACGTCAAGGGTGAGGCACACAACCAGGAATTCACCGTGCAGTGCGACGTGGTGGGCCTGGATATTCCGCTGGTGGGTGTCGGCTCAAGCCGCCGCAAGGCTGAGCAGGCCGCCGCCCAACAAGCTCTGGAGCAGTTGCTATGACCGAATCCGAGATGACTTACTGCGGCTTCGTCGCCATTGTCGGTCGCCCCAATGTGGGCAAATCGACGCTGCTTAACCAGCTGCTCGGGCAGAAGGTGAGTATCACCTCGCGCAAGCCGCAAACGACCCGCCACCGCATTCTCGGTATCGACACCGACGGTCCTTATCAGACCATCTATGTGGATACGCCGGGCCTGCACATCGAAGAAAAGCGGGCCATTAACCGCCTGATGAACCGTGCCGCTACCAGCTCGCTGGGGGATGTGGCCATGGTGGTATTTGTGGTGGAAGGGACCCACTGGACCAAAGATGACGAGATGGTGCTGGGTAAAGTGCGCGATCTCAAATGCCCTGTGGTGCTGGCCATCAACAAGGTGGATCAGGTCAAGGACAAAGAGGCGCTGCTGCCCCATCTGGAGTTTTTGAACAGTCAGATGAAGTTCACCCACGTGCTGCCCATCTCTGCCAAGAAGGGTGACAACGTCGGCAAGATCCGCGAGTGGGCCAAAGAGTGGCTGCCGGAGAATGGGCACTTCTTCCCGGAAGATTACATCACCGATCGCTCTTCCCGCTTCATGGCGGCCGAGATCATCCGCGAGAAGCTGATGCGCTTTACCGGTGATGAACTGCCCTATTCGGTCACGGTGGAGATTGAACGCTTCAAGGTTGAAGAGAACGGCATCTTCCACATCAACGGCCTTATTCTGGTCGAGCGTGATGGTCAGAAGAAGATGGTGATCGGCAACAAGGGCGAGAAGATCAAGACCATCGGCACCGAGGCTCGCCTTGATATGGAGCGTCTGTTCCAGAATCAGGTGCACCTCGAACTGTGGGTCAAGGTGAAAGCCGGTTGGGCCGACGACGAGCGCGCCCTGCGCAGTCTCGGTTACGGCGACGACTGATCCGGCTCGGGCGAGGTCAGGCCATGCTTCCCCACGCTCGTGATCGCGGCGACCATCATTCGGTCGCCGCGTTTGTTCTGCATACCCGCCCTTATCGCGAAACCAGCCAGCTGGTGGATCTCTTTAGCGCCGAGCTGGGACGTTTTACCCTGGTGGCTAAAGGCTCGCGTGCTGCCCGCTCACCGCTTAAAGGGGTGCTGCAACCCTTCTCTTGCCTGAGCGTAAGCTGGCGCGGTCGCGGCGATCTGAAAACCCTGACCAAGGCCGAGACGGTCGGGTTTGGTCCGCGTCTTACCGGCGATCGCCTCTTCTATGGTCTCTATCTCAACGAACTGGTTTACTATCTGCTCGAGGCCAACACCGCCTTTCCCGAGGTGTTTGCGGCCTATGGCGAGGCGCTGGCGCTGCTGATTGATACGCCGGTGCCGGAGTTGCCCCTGCGCCGTTTTGAATTTCTGCTGCTCGAAGCCCTCGGCTATGCGGTCGATTTCGAAATGACGGCCGATGCAGAGCTGCCGGTTGAGGCCGGGTTGTTGTATGGTTTCGAACGTGAACTGGGTTTTGTGGCACGGGAAAAGTGCCAAGAGTCCCATCTCTTTCTCGGCGCGCATCTGCTGGCCTTTGCCGAGCGCCGTTTCGATACCCCGGCCATTTTGCAGGCCGCCAAGCGGTTTAGTCGGCTGGCGCTGCAGCCCTATCTGGGTCAGCGCCGCCTGCGCAGCCGGGAACTGTTTATCAAACGCAAGGTTTCATCCAAGGAGTAATCAATGAGCGAGATCTATCTGGGGGTCAACATCGACCACATCGCCACCCTGCGCAATGCCCGTGGCACCCAGTATCCGGACCCGGTACAGGCTGCCTTTGTGGCCGAGCAGGCCGGTGCCGATGGCATCACGGTGCACCTGCGCGAAGATCGCCGCCATATTACCGATCGTGACGTAGAGATCCTGCGCCAGACCATCCAGACCAGAATGAACCTGGAGATGGCGGTGACCGAAGAGATGCTGGATATCGCCTGCCGTATTAAACCCCATTTCGCCTGTCTGGTGCCGGAAAAGCGTACCGAAGTGACCACCGAGGGCGGTCTGGATGTGGCCGGTCAGCTCGACAAAATGAAAGACGCGGTCGCCCGTTTGTCGGCGGTGGGCACTCAGGTCTCCCTGTTTATCGATGCCGATCTGCTGCAGATCGATGCGGCCGCCGACAGTGGTGCCCCGTTTATCGAAATCCACACCGGTCGTTACGCCGATGCGACCACCGAAAGCGAGCAAAATGCCGAGCTCAAGCGCATCGTCGCTGGCGCCTCCTACGCCGCTGGCAAGGGGCTTAAAGTCAATGCCGGTCACGGTCTGCACTACCACAACGTCAAGCCGATTGCCGCCATCCCCGAGATGAATGAGCTGAATATCGGCCACGCCATCATCGCCCGCGCCGCCTTTGACGGTCTGGCCAAGGCCGTGGCGGATATGCGAGTCCTGATGCAGGAAGCTCGCGCCGGCAAGTAAGCCCTCACAAGGGGACAGCAGAAGGGGGCTCTGGTAGCCCCCTTGGTTTTATCCGCTTTACGGCGCTTCGTTGGGCGTCTCCTCTCTGGGGGTGTCCAGCAGCGGGCCATGCCACGAGGGGACGTAACGCTCGAGCAAGGCATTAAGGCGTGCCCAGCTCTCTTGATCGGGCTCACCATCATAGCGTGCTGGCCGAAAGTGCAGTTGAAAGGCGCGTAGCACCTGATGGGTCATGTTATCCCACTCGCCGGTTTGCTCAACACCATAGCCATAACGGGCCAGCGCCTGCTGCCACGGGCCTGCACTTCGTGGAAAGGGTGCCGCGAGCCATGCCTGCACCCGCGCTTCATCCGGCCAGGCACCGACCCCAAACTCATCATGCAGCCGTTGCCAGGGAAACAGTGGGCCCGGATCGACTTTACGCTCGGGGGCCACATCACTGTGCCCCAGCACATGGGTCGGGCGCAGGTGATAGCGGGTCACCAGATCGCGCGCCAGCGCCCCCACAGCGGCCAGCTGCGCCGCTTCAAATGGCTGCCAGTGGCGCTGATCCAGTGGGAGGGCCGCATCTTTTTCGGCATAGCCGCCATTGACGATCTCAATCCCGAGCGACGTTGCATTGAGCGATGGTGTGCCACGCCAGCGGCTGACGCCGGCATGCCAGGCGCGCTGCTCATCCGGCACCAGTTGCAAGATGGGGTAGGGTTGCTGGTGAGAGCCTGCGGGAACGAGATAGTGAGCACTGACCTGCCGCTCTGGCGAGGTGAGCGCTAAGAGCGATCCGGCGTTGTCCTCATCGGTGTAGTGCAGGATCAGAAAATCGATGCGGCTGTCCTGATTGGGGCTTGGATGCGACTCAAGATGATAAGGCTGCTGCTGACAGGCAGCCAGCAGCAGGATAAGGCTAAGGGCGGCTAGGCGGCATCGCCCACTGATGGCCAACAGCTGGACTGACAGTGAGCGCAGGTGCCGGCGCATCGGTCAGCCACGATACTTGGCGGTGAGACCGATCAGGAAGTTGCGCAGGATCTGATCCCCGCAGTCCTGATAGTGTTTGTGATCCTTTGAGCGAAACAGGGCGCTGAGCTCGGATTTGGAGAGGTTGAAGTCGGCCTGCTTAAGGGTGGCGAGCATCTCCTCTTCCTTGAAGTTAAGGCCGATGCGCAGCTTGCGCAGGATCAGGTTGTTGTTTATCCGGTTGGGGATCACCTGAGGCGGCGCATCGTCGCGCACGCCACGGCGCACGGCGATGAAGCCATCAAGGAACTGGCTCAGCGCTGCGTCCGGGCAGGGGACAAAGCCCGGCTCCTGCGCTTCACCCTCGTCGGCCTCTTTCATCAACCAGCCGTGTAACTGGAGGTGGGAGACGGTCAGGTTGCCTTTGGCAAACATGTCGACCATCTGGTCGTTGCTGATGCTAAGGGCGTAGCGCAGGCGGCGCAAAATATCGTTGTTGGTCAAGGTCGGCTCCTATGGGTACGGCGCAACTGTACCATCTGTCGGGGCCCGCGTCGAAAAAGCGGGCCATCGGTCAAGCAAGATAGCGGGGCGCTTCGCTGCGCACCTGCTCCATGGCGTCTTGTAACTCCAACAGCTCGGGCTCCAGCTCCTCGGGGGAGGTCTCATCGCGCAAGGCTTGCTCCAGCTGGGCCAGCAGTCGCTGCAGGGTTGGCACACCGCAGTAGGCACTACCACCATGCAAGCGGTGCAGCTTGGCCAGCAGCTCTTGCGGGTCGGCGTCGCCCGAAAGCGCCTGCTCGATGATAGGCTGGGTCTCATCAAAACTGGTGAGCAGCATGGTCAGCATCTCACGGGCCAGTGGCTCCTTGTTGGCTGCCTGGCGCAGTGCCAGCGACCAGTCGATGATCTGGCTCTGAGTGCGTTGGTGGCGCTGACCGGCAAAGGTGGTCACCAGTTGCTCGAGCACCGCTTCGTCGATGGGTTTGGCCAGATAGTCGTCCATCCCCTGACGCATCAGCCGTTCCCGTTCGCCGGCGATGGCGTGGGCGGTAACGGCAACGATCGGCGTATCCAGGTTGCACGACTGGCGACGAATCGCCTGAGTGGCGCTGATACCATCCATGATTGGCATCTGGATATCCATAAAGATGATGTCAAAGGTGTGGCTTTGGGCCAGCTTGACCGCCTCTTTGCCGTTCTGGCAGATCACGACTTCGCTGACTCGCTCTTCGAGCATGGCCGCAATCAGCTTGAGGTTGGCCGGATTGTCATCCACGGCCAGCACCCGGATATTGTGACGTGCTACCGGCGGCTGCAGCTGCAGCTGGGGCTGCGGCTCGGCCTCGCGGGTGAGCAGGGCGTGCTGCAGTTTGCGATGATGCGCCGGCTTGGCCAGACAGTGTTGGGCTCCGTGGCGCAGCATCTGTTCGTGCTGAGCCTGATCGTGGCTGCCGAGCAGCACGATGATAGGGTTGCTGTTGCCATAGCTGTCGAGCCAGGGCACGACCTCGTCGGCCGGCATCTGGGCGCCGCTGCCGATGATCAGTGGCTCTTGCGGTGGCAAGACGCTATCGGGCTGCAGCTCCACCGGCTGCATCTCCCACTCTTCAAGCTGGGCTAACAAGGCCTCACGGCTGAAGTTATCCGGCTCGAGCAGCCAGACCCGTTGCCCGGCCAGCGGAGAGCGGGTGGCGTGATGGTCGATGGGTAGCGGCGCCACTTCAATTTCGAGGCTGAACGAGAAGGTTGAGCCGTGTTCAAGCTGCGAGGCGATCTGGATCTGCCCACCCATCTGCTGCACCAGCTTCTGGGTGATGACCAGCCCGAGCCCGGTGCCACCATAGCGGCGCGAGATGGACGAGTCCGCCTGATTGAAGGCCTGGAACAGCTGGCGCTGCTGCTCGGTGGAGATACCGATGCCGGTATCACGCACATGCACATTGAGCCGCACCTTGCCACCGGACAGGGAGGCCTGGCGCTCGATGCGCACATCCACGTTGCCCAGCTCGGTAAATTTGATGGCATTGCCGCACAGGTTGGTGAGCACCTGCTGCAGCCGCAACGGGTCGCCAATCAGTTGATCGGGTACGTCACGCTCGATACGAAGTGAGAGCTCAAGTCCCTTGTCGTGTGCGCTGGGGCCAAGCAGTTGCATCACATCTGACAGGGTATCGCGCAGGCTGAAGGCGATGTGCTCCAGCTGCAGCTTGCCGGCTTCGAGTTTCGAAAAATCGAGGATGTCGTTGATGATGCCAAGCAGGTTGCGCGCCGACTTCTCGATGGTGAGCATGTAGTCGGCCTGATTCGGTGTCAGGCTGGTCTTGAGCAACTGCCGGGTAAAGCCAATCACGCCGTTGAGCGGGGTGCGCAGTTCGTGGGACATGTTGGCCAAGAACTCGGATTTGACCCGCGCCGCTTCCTGGGCGCGCTTCTTGGCCATGTCGAGCTCGACGTTCTGGATCTCGATCTGCTCTAACGTTTCACGCAGGTCTGAGGTGGCCTGATCCACGCTCTGCTGCATCTCTTCGTGATATTCCGAGAGTGCCTTGGCCATAGCGTTGATGCCGTTTTTCAGCATCTCCAACTCGCCGGTCAATGGCCGGTTGACCCGGGTATCGAGCCGTCCTTCCCGGATCCGGTGCACCGCCTGCACCATCTCGGTGATGGGCTGGGTGACGCTTTTTACCAATCGAAAGCCAAACAGCACACTGATGCCGATGCCGAGGATCAGCATCAGCACGGCAAAGAAGGTATCGCGATATTGCAGCACCAGCGCGCTGTCGGTGGTGATCTGCATGGCGATGTAGCCAATCACCGGTGGCTCGCTGTCACTTGGTAGCGGGAAGCCATCAAAGCTGGTCTCCGCCTGGATCGGGGTGCGCAGTATGATGTCATCACCGTGCATCTCGACGCTGGTCAGGGTCGGGATGGGGCTGCCCCTTGGCAGGCTCAGCAGTGCAAAGTCGCGGTGATAGTTGGAGGTGACAAACAGGACGTTGTCCTGAGTGAACACCGCGATGGATTTTATCAGGGGCGAATTTTTACGGTGCGTCAGCCCAATTAGGCGCTTGAGCGACTCACGGCTGTGCTGGGTCATGCCATACTCGCTGGCAATGGCGAGTGGCTCGATGATGTTGATGCCCTGGTTGATGAGGTTGTTTTCCAGCTGCTGGTAGCGGTGGAAGGAGAAATAACCCGCCATCATGCCGCCGATAAGCAAGGTCGGCAAAATGGTAAACGCCAGCACGCGCGCTCTGAGGCCGTATTTGGTCATACTGTATCAGTTGTGGGACAATGCCCGGCTGCAGGTACCCACATGATGACATAGCCACCTATAGGCACCAAGTTTTATGGCCCAGTTTTTCACCCCCAAGAAATCGTCTCAACAGCCCCAACACATTGAATGCAATGTGGATACGCTCGACCACCACTGTGTGGGTATCGGTCGTCACGAGGGTAAGGCCATCTTTATCGAAGGGGCGCTGCCCGGCGAGCGGGTCAAAGTCCGCCTGACCGAGCAGAAAAAACAGTACGCCCACGGCCAGTTGCAGAAGATTGTGCAGGCCGCCCCCGAGCGTATTGAACCCTTCTGTCCGCACTATCGTGAGTGTGGCGGCTGCAGCACCCAGCACATGACGCTGGCGCACCAGCATGAGGCAAAGCAGCAAGGGCTGCGCACTCTTTTTGCGCGGTTGGGTGGCGTGACCGTCCCGCCGCTCGAGCCGGTATTGACTGGCGCCGAACAAGGTTACCGCCGGGTTTGCCGGCTGGCGGTCAAATATGACAAGGGGAGCCGGCGCGTTCAGCTCGGTTTTCGCCGGCGTCAATCGAGTGAGCTGGTTGAGGTGCATGCCTGCCCGGTGCTCGAGTCAGCCCTGTCCACGTTGATTGCGCCGCTGCGTGCGCAACTCGAGCGTCTCAAGCACCCCCGTGATATTGGTCATGTGGAGTTGATTGCCGATGACCAGGGCGTGTTGATGCTGCTGCGTCACACCGGTCGCCCCAACGAGCATGATCGTCAACAGCTGATGGATTTTGCTGACGCACACAAGCTGGATCTCTATTTGCAAAGTGGTGATGCTGGAGAGGGAAGTGTACCGTGCGAGCCGCTGCGGCAGACCCGCACACCGGTTTATCGTCTCGGTGAGTTGTCGCTCTCGTTTGCCCCTGGCGACTTCATCCAGGTCAACCGCTCGGTGAACCAGGCGATGGTTGAGCGGGCGCTGGCGTGGCTTGATGTGCAACCGGGTGAGAAGGTGCTCGATCTCTTCTGCGGTGTGGGCAATTTTACCCTGCCGCTTGCCGCCAAGGCCCGCGAAGTGGTGGGGGTGGAAGGGGAAATGAGCATGGTGCGGCGTGCCCAGCACAACGCCGAACAAAACGGTATCGGCAATGTCCGTGTTTACAAGGCGGATCTGGCGGCCGATATCACAGACCTCCCCTGGGCCCGTGAAGGATTTGATCGGGTGCTGCTCGACCCGGCGCGCCCTGGCGCACTGGAGGTCATGCCACATATTGTGAAACTTGCACCCCGCCGCGTGGTCTATGTGTCATGTAATCCGGTGACACTGGCGCGCGACAGCAAGGTGCTGGTCAATGCCGGCTACCGCCTGCGCCGACTGGGCATGCTCGATATGTTCCCGCACACGGGACATCTGGAGTCGATTGCCCTGTTCGAGAAGGAGTAGACTGGTCCGGCATCTGCTCATGCCCACTGGCAAGCCTTGAAAGAGCGGGTGCCCATCCCCACTGATGGGGAGTCATTTATACCCGGGGCAGTTTGCCCCTGAACAAAGGATGGACAAGATGGTTTCGGTTCGTGACATACACCTCAAAGAGAATTTTACTCTCGAGGAGTGGCTCTCTTCGCTGACACTGGGCGGTGCCGAGCGAGAGCAGTTACGAACCCTGTATCAGTACTGTCTGGGGTTGGCCGATGAGGAGGTCACCAGCCGCTTGCTGGTGCGTGGCGTGGAGATGGTCGGCATCCTGATGATGCTGAGCATGGACATTGCCACCCTCAAGTCCGCCATTCTCTATCCCTTTGTCGAAGAAGGTTATATCGGGCGCGACAAGCTGGCCGAGGATTTTGGCAACAAGACGGCCAAGCTGGTGGAAGGGGTGCTCGAGATGGAAGCCATCCGCTCCCTGCAGACCGCCCAACGCACCGAAACCTCCCCGGAGCAGGTCGACAACGTGCGCCGCATGCTGCTGGCCATGGTCGAAGATGTGCGTGCTGTGGTGATCAAGCTGGCCGAGCGGATCGCCTCATTGCGCGAGGCCAAGAAGGCCAGCGAAGAGACCCGGGTGCTGATGGCACAGGAGATCTCCAACATCTATGCGCCGCTGGCCAACCGTCTCGGGATTGGTCAGCTCAAGTGGGAGCTTGAAGATCTCGCCTTCCGTTACCTGCATCCGGACACCTATAAGCAGATCGCCAAGCAGCTGGATGAGAAAAGACTCGATCGCGAACGCTATATCCGCGATTTCGTCGGCTCCCTCAAGCACTATCTGCAGGAGTCCGGTATCGAGGCCGAAGTGTATGGCCGACCGAAACACATCTACAGCATCTGGCGCAAAATGCAGAAAAAACACCTCGAGTTTACCGAGCTGTTTGATGTGCGTGCGGTGCGGGTTGTCACCCACCGGTTGCAGGATTGCTACGCCGCGCTCGGGGTGGTGCACACTCATTTTCACCATATTCCGCGCGAGTTTGATGACTATGTTGCCAACCCCAAACCCAACGGCTATCAGTCGATCCACACCGTGGTGGTTGGGCCCGAAGGCAAGACGGTCGAGATTCAGATCCGCACCGAGCAGATGCATCAGGATGCCGAGCTCGGTGTCGCGGCTCACTGGCGTTACAAAGAAGGTACTGCCACAGCCAAGGGCGGTAACTTCGAGGACAAGATCGACTGGCTGCGTAAACTGCTGGCTTGGCAGGAAGACATGTCCGAGAGCGGCTCCTTGCTTGAAGATCTGCGCAGCCAGGTGTTCGAGGACAGAGTTTATGTCTTTACCCCCAAGGGCGATGTCATCGATCTGCCGTCCGGCGCCACGCCGCTCGATTTTGCTTATCACATCCACAGCATGATTGGCCACCGCTGCATCGGTGCCAAGATAGAAGGGCGGATTGTCCCGTTCACCTACACCCTGCAGACCGGCGATCAGGTGGAGGTGATTACCCAGAAAGAGCCCAACCCGAGCCGCGACTGGATGAACCCCAACTCGGGCTTCCTGCGCTCTAGTCGGGCTCGTGCCAAGGTCGCCACCTGGTTTAGAAAGCTGGATCGGGACAAGAATATTGCCGCCGGCCGTGAGCTGCTCGACAAGGAGCTGGATCGCCACAACCTGACGCTTTCCAAGGTAGACAAGGTGGCGCTCGAGCGCTTCAACGCCGAAGAGCTCGACGATCTGCTGGCCGGGATTGGCAGTGGCGATGTGCGCATCAACCAGCTGCTCAACTACCTTGAGACCCGCTACAACAAGCCGACGGCCGAGGAAGAGGACCGCCGCGTGCTCGAAAAACTCGAGCAAAAAGCCAACGCGCCGTCGCGTCCCAAGGCCAAAGATCACATCGTGGTGGAAGGGGTCGGTAACCTGATGACCCACATCGCCCGCTGCTGCCAGCCGATCCCCGGCGACAGCATCGTCGGCTTTATCACTCAGGGACGGGGCGTATCGGTGCACCGCGAGGATTGCGAGCAGGTCAAGGAGCTGTCGCGGCGTAATCCGGAGCGGGTGATCGATGCCATCTGGGGTGAAAACTACTCGGGGGGTTACGGACTGACGATTCGCATCGAGTCTAATGATCGCTCGGGTTTGCTGCGTGACATCACCACCGTGCTCGCCAACGAAAAGATCAACGTAATGGGTGTGCGCTCGCGCTCCAACGTCAAGCTGCAGACCGCGCAGATCGATATGGAGCTTGAGATCTACAACATCGATACCTTCAACCGGGCGCTGTCGAAACTGAGCCAGTTGCCGGACATCATCAACGTCAAACGCTTGTAATCCAGTGACCGGCCAGCAGGCCGGTCACCCTTTTGGGCCCTGTTCAGACCGAGGACACCATGAACCAGCCGTACCAACTTGCCGATCTGCTTGCCATCATGGCCAAGCTGCGCCACCCCGAGCAGGGTTGCCCCTGGGATCTCAAGCAGGATTTCGCCAGCATCGTTCCCTACACGCTGGAAGAGACCTACGAGGTGGTGGCCGCCATTGAGGAGCAGGATTGGCAGGGGCTCAAGGGCGAGCTCGGCGATCTGCTGTTCCAGGTGGTCTTCTATGCCCAGATGGCCAAAGAGCGCGGCCTGTTTGATTTTGCCGACATCATCGATACCGTCAGCGATAAGTTGATCCGCCGTCATCCCCATGTGTTTGGTGATGCCGATTTGAGTGACGAGCAGGCGGTCAAGGCCAATTGGGAAGCGACCAAATCCCGCGAGCGGGCCGAGCGTGACCAGACCAGCGTGCTGGACGACATTCCGCTGGCGCTGCCCGCGTTGACCCGTGCCGCCAAGATCCAAAAGCGCTGCGCCAGTGTCGGTTTTGACTGGAAGACGCTGGGCCCGGTGGTGGACAAGGTGCACGAAGAGATCGACGAGGTGATGGAAGAGGCGCTGATGGCCGACGTGAACCCGGAGCGGGTGGCCGATGAGCTCGGCGATCTGCTGTTTGCCACCGTCAATCTGGTCCGACATCTGGGGCATGAACCGGAAAAAGTGCTGCGTGGTGCCAATGCAAAATTCGAGCGTCGTTTCCGTCAGGTTGAGTCGCTGATCGCCGCTGAAGGGCTTGCTGTGAGCGACTGTAGCCTGGAAAAGCTCGATGCAGCCTGGAACCATGTGAAAGAAAATTACGAAAGTTGATTTGGCGCAAGACAGCCTGCCTCGCAGGCTGTTAGATTTTTGCGCGTTGTTTGGGAGTGGGGGGTTTGTTATACTGTGTCCCCGTCCTGCTTCATCTCCCCGAAGCACCCTAATCATTCCCTAAACTTTCTTTCAGGTTCAGCATGACGACCAAATATATTTTTGTTACTGGTGGCGTTGTTTCATCCCTCGGCAAAGGCATTGCCGCAGCTTCTCTGGCAGCCATTCTGGAAGCCCGTGGTCTGGATGTGACCATCATGAAACTGGACCCCTATATCAACGTGGATCCGGGTACCATGAGCCCGACTCAGCACGGTGAAGTATTCGTCACAGAGGACGGGGCTGAGACCGATCTGGACCTGGGTCACTATGAGCGTTTCATCCGCACCAAGATGACTCGCCGCAACAACTTCACCACCGGTCGCATCTATGCCGACGTGCTGCGCAAAGAGCGTCGTGGTGACTACCTGGGTGCCACCATCCAGGTGATTCCGCACATTACCAATGCCATCAAGGAACGCGTCATCGCTGGTGGCCAAGGCCATCAGGTTGCCATCGTCGAAATCGGCGGTACCGTGGGTGACATTGAGTCCCTGCCGTTCCTTGAAGCCATCCGTCAGCTGGCCGTGGACGTGGGTCGTAACAACGCCCTGTTCATGCACCTGACCCTGGTTCCGTATCTGGCCGCGGCCGGCGAAGTCAAGACCAAGCCGACCCAGCACTCGGTGAAAGAGCTGCTCTCCATCGGTATCCAGCCGGATGTGCTGATCTGCCGCTCCGACCGTGCCATTCCGGCCAACGAGCGCGCCAAGATTGCCCTGTTCTGTAACGTGCCGGAGCGCGCCGTCATCTCCATGAAAGACGTCGACTCCATCTACAAGATCCCGGCACTGCTCAAGTCCCAAGGCTTGGACGGTTATGTGACCGAGCGCTTTGGTCTCGACTGCATGGACGCCAACCTGGCCGAGTGGGATCAGGTGATTTATGAAGAAGCCAACTCGACCGGTGAAGTGACCATCGGCATGGTCGGCAAGTATGTTTCTCTGCCTGATGCGTACAAGTCGGTCAACGAGGCGCTCAAGCACGGTGGCCTCAAAAATCGTCTGTCGGTACACATCAAGTACATCGACTCCCAAGACATCGAAACCCGTGGTTTCGAGCTGCTCGAAGGTCTCGACGCCATTCTGGTGCCGGGCGGTTTCGGTGAGCGTGGTGTGGAAGGCAAGATCCTGGCTGCCAAGTACGCTCGCGAGAACAAGATCCCCTATCTGGGCATCTGCCTGGGTATGCAGGTTGCGATGATCGAATTTGCCCGCAACGTGGCTGGCATGGAAGGCGCGCACTCTTCTGAATTCAAGAAGGACACCCCGTATCCGGTGGTCGGTCTCATCACCGAATGGGTGGATGAAGAGGGCAACGTGGAAACCCGCAGTGAGAAGTCCGATCTGGGCGGTACCATGCGTCTGGGTTCCCAACTGTGCCACCTGATTGAGGGGTCCAAGGTTCGCGAGCTGTATGGTTCTGCTACCATCTACGAGCGTCACCGCCACCGTTATGAAGTAAACAATACCCTGCTGCCGAAAATTGAAGCAGCCGGTCTCAAGGTGACCGGTCTCTCCGCTGACAAGAAGCTGGTTGAGATCATCGAAATCCCGGATCACCCCTGGTTTGTTGCAGCCCAGTTCCACCCGGAGTTCACCTCCACGCCGCGTGACGGGCATGCCCTGTTTGCCGGCTTTGTCAAGGCTGCAGGTGAGTACCAGAAGCGTAATTTGAAGTAAAACGGGAGCGGTTAGGGCATTGTGCCGTAACCGCTTTTCCTTAATAATTTCTGTTGTTTTTTTACGAAACCTGAGGAAAGAAACATGTCCAAGATCGTTAAAGTGATCGGTCGTGAAATCATCGACTCCCGCGGTAACCCGACCGTAGAGGCTGAGGTTCACCTGGAAGGTGGTTTTGTGGGTATGGCTGCCGCTCCGTCTGGCGCCTCCACCGGCTCCCGTGAAGCTCTGGAACTGCGTGACGGCGACAAGTCCCGCTTCCTGGGCAAGGGTGTGCTGAAGGCTCTTGAAGCCGTTAACGGCCCGATCGCTCAAGCTCTGCTGGGCAAAGATGCCAAGGACCAGGCCACTGTTGACCAGATCATGATCGATCTGGACGGCACCGAGAACAAGTCCAAGTTTGGCGCCAACGCCATCCTGGCTGTCTCCCTGGCTAACGCCAAGGCTGCTGCTGCTGCCAAGGGTATCCCGCTCTACGCTCACATCGCTGACCTGAACGGTACCCCGGGCGTTTACTCCATGCCGCTGCCGATGATGAACATCATCAACGGTGGTGAGCACGCCGACAACAACGTCGACATCCAAGAGTTCATGATCCAGCCGGTTGGCGCCAAGACTCTGAAAGAAGCCGTTCGCATGGGTGCCGAAGTATTCCACAACCTGGCCAAGGTTCTGAAGTCCAAGGGCTATAACACCGCCGTTGGTGACGAAGGTGGTTTCGCTCCGAACCTGAAGTCCAACGCCGAAGCGCTGGAAGTGATCGCTGAAGCCGTTGCTGCTGCTGGTTACAAGCTGGGCACTGATGTGACCCTGGCGATGGACTGCGCTGCTTCCGAGTTCTACGACGCCGAGAAGAAAGAGTACAACCTGAAGGGCGAAGGTCGTATCTTCACCTCCAACGGTTTCTCTGACTTCCTGGAAGATCTGACCACCAAGTTCCCGATCGTCTCCATCGAAGATGGCCTGGACGAATCTGACTGGGAAGGCTTCGCCTACCAGACCCAGAAGCTGGGCAAGAAGATCCAAATCGTTGGTGACGACCTGTTCGTAACCAACACCAAGATCCTCAAGCGTGGTATCGACAACGGTATCGCCAACTCCATCCTGATCAAGTTCAACCAAATCGGTTCCCTGACCGAAACCCTGAACGCCATCAAGATGGCCAAGGACGCTGGCTACACTGCCGTCATCTCCCACCGCTCCGGTGAGACCGAAGACGCGACCATCGCCGACCTGGCTGTTGGTACCGCTGCTGGCCAAATCAAGACCGGTTCCATGAGCCGTTCTGACCGTGTTGCCAAGTACAACCAGCTGATCCGTATCGAAGAAGCCCTGGGTGCCAAGGCTCCGTTCCGCGGTCTGAAAGAAGTGAAGAACCAAGCCTAATCGCTTTTCCAAGCGTTAGGATTAAAAGCCCCGGCAGTGATGCCGGGGCTTTTCTTTTTGTTAAAAAAGCCTCAATCAGAACTGTGAAGGGGTGTCTTTGCGCCCCTCAACGCTTACTATGATCTGCAGACGAAGCAACCGACTAGCAATGAGGCCGTTGTGGTAGGCAATGATGAGAGCAATCTGACCGAGCGACTGTTTAGCCGGGTCAGCAAGGTGAAGGAAACCTCTGAGATCTCCAACAGCAGCCCTCCGGAGCCGGACGACGAGCCGGTGCAGGAGAAGCCTTTTATTGACGGCTCGTTTTATCGCAGCTGGTATCGTCTGCTGCGCCGCCCATCATGGGCGTTTCAGGGCGCCGACCCGGTTGAGGTGGAAGAGGTGTTGTCGCGCATCGCCGTGGCCGAAGGGCCGCGCACCCACGAGCAGTATCTCGATACCATCAAAGGATTTATTCCCGGCAACTGGATCTATGAGTGGAGCCAATTGGCTGGCCGCTATCTTAAACAGGGGCGTGACGCTGTGGCCGCAGGGGATCGCGAGCAGGCCCTGATGCAGCTGCAAAAAGCGGTGCGTTACTACTCCATAGCCAGTTACCCCCACCTTAAAAACGATGAGTTGGCCGATCAGGCCCAAATCCTTGGCAATCAGGCCTATCGTGAGGCTGGTCGTCTGTTCAACGTGCCGCTTAAAGAGCTGCAGGTGCCATATCACGGCAAACACATTCAGGGTTATCTGCACCTGCCGACTACCGACCGCCCGGTTCCTTTGGTGATGGTGAGCGGCGGGATTGACTCGTTGCAGATAGACTTTATGCGCTTCTATCTGAAGTTTCTCGAGCCGGCCGGGATCGGCATGCTGTCGCTCGACATGCCGGGCATCGGTTATGCCGAAAACTGGCCGCTGGTGCAGGACACCAGCCGCTTGCATCAGGCGGTGTTGCAATATCTGGGGGAGGTACCTTGGGTCGATCACCAGCGTATCGCCATGCTGGGCGCTCGTATGGCCGGCAATATCGCAGCCCGGCTGGCGTTTGTGGAACCCTTTAAGCTGCGTGCCGCCGTCTGTATTGGCGCCGGTGTGAATCAGGTCTTTACCCAGCCGGAGCTGTTTGCCAAATGCCCACGCATGATGCGCGACAGTCTGGCCAACCGACTCGGTGCCGACGCGGCTCACTGGGAACACCTGCACACCAAATGCCGGGTTTTTTCATTAAAGATTCAAGGATTGCTCGGGACTCGCACTTCCGTGCCGATATTGAGTATTGGACACAAACAGGACTTCATCTGTCCGGAGCAGGATATCCGGGCGCTGGCAGCCGCCAGCCGCAATGGCAAGGCCATTGTGTATGACCGGGAGCCGCTGTGGGAGGTCCACGAACGTTCTTTGGTGGAAACTGTCAACTGGTTGAAGCAGTACCTCTTGACCTGAAATGCCCGTGAGGGCAAGGCAACGACAGGATGGTAGATATGCCCGAAAGAGTCTCTTACAAACGTCTGTTACGCAAGTTTCTGGCCATCGGCCCTTACCTGCGCGAGGAGCAATGCAAGGAAGGGGAGTATCACTTTGATTGTCTGTCCGTATGCGCCAATGCCAAACCTGCTCCTGATAAACGGGAGTTCTGGGGGTGGTGGCTGACGCTCAGGCAACAAGATCGCAGCTTCACCTACCAGTGCCACTTCGGTTTTTATGATGCTGATGCTGCCTGGAGCAAAAAGGCGGTGCCGAAGAAGCATCAAGAGGAGCTTGAGCGCACACTGGCCCAGTTTCTGACCCGTCTGCAGCAGCAATTGACCGAGCTCGAATGTCAGTTGCAGCCCGAGCAGGCAACCCAAGCGGAGCTGACAGAGACCACTGCCTGATACGCAGTACTCTTCGCCTTGCCGCACACTACTTGCAGCACACCAAGGGCATGGGTATAAAGATGTTTCCCTTGCCCTTTTCTTTTGCAGTTCCATGGAAAACAGAACCATTGTCGTCAAGCTGGGCACCAGCGTGCTCACGGGAGGCTCTTCCCGTCTTAATCGTGCCCATATGGTCGAGCTGGTCCGCCAGTGTGCCGCCCTGCATCGTGACGGCCATCAGGTCGTCGTCGTGACCTCCGGCGCCATTGCCGCCGGCCGCGAACACTTGGGCCACCCGGCATTGGCGCCGACCCTGCCTAACAAGCAGATGCTGGCGGCTGTGGGGCAGACCCAAATCATCCGGGTCTGGCAGGATCTCTTTAATCTCTATGGCCTGCATATCGGACAGATGCTGCTGACCCGCGCCGATTTGGAAGATCGTGAGCGTTACCTCAACGCCCGCGATACCCTGCGCGCCCTGCTCGATAACCGCATTATTCCGGTTATCAACGAAAATGACGCGGTGGCGATTGCTGAAATCAAGGTCGGTGACAATGACAATCTGTCGGCGCGAGCTGCCATTTTGGCCGACGCCGATTTATTGATCCTGCTGACGGATCAAAAGGGGTTGTTTACCGCCGATCCACGCACCAATCCGGATGCCCAGCTCATCGAAGAGGTGCAGACCATTGATGACACCCTGCGCAAGCTGGCGGGTGACAGTGTCAGTGGTCTGGGCACCGGTGGCATGGCCACCAAGCTGCAGGCGGCTGATGTGGCGCGCCGCGCCGGTATCAATGTGGTCATCGCAACCGGTCAGGTGCCGGAAGTGATTGGCCGTCTGGCCAAAGGCGAGCGGATTGGTACCCGTTTCCCGGCGATAGCTTCTCCGGTTGAGGGGCGCAAGAGCTGGATTCTGGCAGGCCCCAGCTCTCACGGTGAAGTGCATGTGGATGCCGGCGCCGCCCGTGCGGTGCAAGAGAAAGGCTCCAGCCTGCTGCCCAAGGGCATTGTCCGGGTGAGCGGCGATTTTGCCCGTGGCGACGTGATCCGCATTATGGGGCCTGATGGCCAGATCCTGGCCCGTGGCATCAGCCGTTACAGCCATGATGAGTTGGCGCGCCTGTGTGGCGTTCACTCCGATCACATTGAGCAGGTTCTCGGCTACGGCTATGGTTCCGTGGCCATCCACCGTGATGACATGGTGGTACTGTGACCCCTATTTCGGCGCAGCGCTGAACCTTGCTGCGCCGCACCCTGTTTTGAAAGGACATTGCATGAGTCAGGAACAATCGGGTCGTCTGGAGACGCTTGGACAGGCAGCCCGTGAAGCGGCCTATCAGCTGGCTACGACCTCGACAGCAGATAAAAACCGCGCACTCGCGGCGATTGCCGATGAGCTGGAGGCCCAGGTCAGTACCATTCTGGCAGCCAATGCGCTGGATATCGACGCCGCCCGCGCCGGTGGAATGGGCGAGGCCATGCTCGATCGGCTGCTGCTGACCGAGTCGCGTCTGGCCGGGATCATCAGCGATGTGCGCAAGGTGATCACCCTTGATGACCCCGTTGGCATCGAGGAGGGGAGCCGGGTGCTGGAAAACGGTCTGCGACTGGCCAAACGCCGGGTGCCGATCGGGGTGATCGGCGTCATCTACGAGGCGCGGCCGAATGTGACTATCGATATCGCCAGCCTCTGCCTGAAAACCGGTAATGCCAGCATTTTGCGTGGCGGTCGTGAGACCTTCCACTCCAACCTGGCGCTGGTGCAGGTGATTCAAAACGCACTGGAAAAGAGCGGTCTGCCGGCCGCTTCGGTGCAATATATCGATAATCCGGATCGCGCTCTGGTGGGCGAATTGCTGCGCCTTGACCGCTATGTGGACATGATCATCCCGCGCGGTGGCGCGGGTCTGCACAAAATGTGCAAAGAGCAGAGCACCATTCCGGTTATCATCGGCGGCTTTGGCATTAGCCACATATTTGTAGACGAAAGTGCCGATCAGGCGCGCGCTATCGAGGTGATCGACAATGCCAAGGTGCAGCGTCCCTCCGCCTGTAACGCCCTCGATACCCTGCTGGTGCATGAGCAGATTGCCAGCGAGTTCCTGCCCAAACTGGTTGCCCGCATGAACCAGCGCCAGGTTGCGCTGGTGGCTGACGAGACCGCGCTACCTTATCTGCAGGGGGCGGCGCAGCTGCGTGCTGCCGGTGGTGAAGATTTTGATACCGAGTGGCTGTCGCTTACGCTCGGGGTGCGTCTGGTGCGGGATGTGAATGCGGCATTAGCACACATGCGCGAGCACAATGCCGGCCACTCCGATGCCATTCTCACCCATGATCTGCGCAGCGCCGAGCGTTTCGTTAACGGTGCCGGCTCGGCAGCGGTGTATGTCAATGCCTCGACCCGCTTTACCGATGGTGGCCAGTTTGGCTTGGGCGCCGAGGTGGCGGTATCGACCCAAATGCTGCATGCCCGCGGCCCGATGGGGCTGATGGAGCTCACCAGCTACAAGTGGGTAGGGCAAGCGGACTACCTGATCCGAACCTGATTGACGCGAGCTTTATCACAATGCCGGCGCAGAGTCGGCATTTTTATTGCTCAATACCAAACCCGCGTTTATAAACAATAAGCTGACAAAAATCTCAATAAAGGTTCGGTATGATGCGCATGGGATGGATGATCACAGGGATAGTGCTGGCACTTTGCTCATGGCAGGCCAGTGCCAAAGCACTGAGTGACAGTGCGCTCTATTACGAATCCGGTATGTCGCGGGTGGTCTCCTCCGCCGTGTTTGCCGAGGCGCTGGCCAATTACCGCAAGGTGCAGGATCAACATCGGCCGGTGCTGACCATCATCGACTACAGCAAGCCGTCCAATCAGAAACGGCTGTTTATTCTGGATGTGCAGCACGGGCAGTTGCTGTTTTCGACCTGGGTCAGCCATGGCCGTAACTCCGGCGATGAGCGAGCCTATGCGTTTTCCGATCAACCCAACTCGTTGCAAAGCTCGCTCGGGCTCTATCGCACTGGTGAAACCTATCTCGGTAAATATGGCTATTCGCTGCGACTCGACGGGCTGACTCCGGGCAAAAATCTCAACGCAAGACGGCGCGACATCGTGTTGCACGGCGCGCCGTATGCCAGCCCTGACCATATCCGCCGTTTCGGCAAGCTGGGCCGCAGCTGGGGATGCCCGGCGGTTCCGCTCGAGCAGGCTAACCGGATCATCGAGCTTATCAAGGGGGGCAGTATCATCTACGCCCACGGCTAACGCCTTATTAAAACAACAAAGGGAGCTGCGGCTCCCTTTGTGCATTCTTGCGTGCACTCTTTTACGCCGGATGCTCTTCCCGCTGGCGCACGATGAGTACCGGGCAGGGAGCATGGCGCACCACCGCTTCGGCCACACTCCCCACCAACAGATGGGCCAATCCGGTGCGGCCGTGGCTGCCCATGATGATGAGATCGCACTCGGCCTTGGCGGCCAGGGCGGTGATCTCGTCCGGTGCGCGGCCAAAGCAGATTTCGCTGGTGGCCGGAATGGTCAGGGACGTTATCAGGGTGGCCAGATGGGCTTTGGCCTGCTGCTCGAGCTCGAAAGTGATCTCGGCGGCGGTCATATGCAGGATCTTGTAGCTGTCAAAACCCTGCAACTGATCAATGACATGGACCAGGTGCAGCCGCGCGCCATGGCTTTGCGCCATAAACACGGCGTAATCGAGCACCGGCTTGGACATGGGGGAGAAATCGATGGGGCAGAGGATGCTCTGGATAGACATGATGGACTCCTTGGCAGTGACCGCGCGGCGGCATGCTGGAATGGGTGGCGGGCTCCCGTCACCGCTTGACTCCATCTTACGGCGCCAGCGGGTGGCCGGCATCAGTGCTGCGCCACAAACATGACCGGCCTCAGGTTTTATCGCTCGGTGTTGTTGTCTTCCGCTTGGTAACCCTTGGCCAGCCGGTCATACAGGATCACATTGACCGAGGCGGCCAGGTTCATACACCCCTCGGTTGGCACGTAGATCACATCACGACACCATGAAAGGATCTCGGGGCCCAGGGTGCCATCTTCGGGGCCGAAGATGTAAAAGGCGTTGTCGGGATGCTGATAGGTGGGCAAGGGGATGGCGCCGTCGATAAGATCAACGGCCACCGCGACCGCGCCGGCCGGCAAGGCTTGTTGCAGTTCATCGACTCCGACCAGCGGAATGCGGCTGACCATGCGCTTGGTGTCGGTGACAAAGCGTTGGGCTAGCTCAAAGCGCACGCCGGTGTAGAAGACGGCATCCGCCCGATAGCAACCGGCAGCACGCAGCACGGCGCCAACGTTCTCCGGGGATTTGGGATTAACCAGTCCGATGCTTACTTGTGTCATGACGCCTCCTCTATTAGGCGGCAGATTATAGGGAGTCGTTTCACGCGGCGCTGCTTCTTTTTCCGATCGACTGTTTGGGAGATGTGCGCTCTGTGGCATTTTTCGCCAGCAAGGGTTGCGGTCGCTGGGTAATCGGCAAATAATAGACAAACGTTTATAAATGGATGTTTGTCTATGACAGAGCGAGAGCAAGAGATACTGCGACTGCTGCGTGAAGATCCCATGATACCGCAGCAGACGTTGGCTGACCGGCTTGGGATCAGCCGCTCGGCGCTGGCCAGCCATATCTCCAGCCTGATGCGCCAGGGCTATGTGCTGGGGCGTGGCTATGTATTGCGCGAAGGCCCCTACGCCGTGGTACTGGGCGGTGCCAACATGGACATCTGTGGCAAGGCGCTCGGTGAGCTGCGCTCCGGTGATTCCAACCCCGGCCGGGTGCACACGGCTGCCGGTGGGGTGGCTCGTAATATCGCCGAGAATCTCGCTCGTCTGGGTAGCGATACCCGACTGGTGACCGCAGTGGGTAATGACCCGTATGGGCAACGCCTGATTGAGGTGAGCCAGCAAGCCGGCATTAATATGCGCCACACGCTGGTGCTCGACGGTCTCTCCACCTCCTGCTATCTCAGCCTGCATGACAGCAGCGGTGAGATGGGCTGCGCCATCAATGACATGGGTATCCTTGCCTCGCTTACGCCGCAGCGCCTGACTGCGCTCGATGGCCAGATTTCAGCAGCCGGTGCGCTGGTTATCGATACCAATCTGGCAACGCCGACCCTGGCCTGGCTGTTTGATCGCTACGGTCATCTGCCGCTGTTTGTCGATACCGTCTCGGTGGCCAAGGTGGAGAAGATTCGCCCCTGGCTGCCCGCCATCCACACCCTTAAACCCAATCGTCTCGAAGCCGAGAGCCTGTGTGGCATCACCATTCGTGGGCCGCAAGATGGTCCGGCGGTGGCCGAGTGGTTCCACCGCGCCGGGGTGCGTCGTCTGTTCCTCAGTCTGGGTGAGCAGGGGATTTTCTATAGCGATGGCGAACATCAGGAACACCTGTCAATTCTGCCCTGCCCGGTCATCAATGTGACCGGTGGTGGCGATGCCTTTATGGGCGGCCTGGTCCATGCCTGGTTGCAGGATTATTCGCTCAAATACACCGCCCGCTTTGCCCTGGCCTGCTCGGCCCTGGCAGTCGGTTGTGAAGATACCGTCTTTACCGGCCTGTCTCAGGCCGCCGCAGAACGTATGTTGGAGGAGTACCCATGTTGAACGATTATCTCGATATCCAGCCGGAAGTTGCGCAAGCCCTGGCCGCCGGTCGCCCCGTTGTGGCGCTGGAGTCCACCATCATCTCCCACGGTATGCCCTATCCGCAGAACGTGGAGACCGCACGGCTGGTTGAGCAGGTGGTGCGTGACAATGGCGCTGTGCCGGCGACCATTGCCATCATCGGTGGCCGCCTCAAGGTGGGTCTTGATGAAGCGGCGCTCGAGGCGCTTGGCAAAGGGGGTTATAGCGTGGCCAAGTGCAGCCGCCGCGACATTCCGTTTGTGCTGGCTGCCGGCAAGATGGGCGCCACCACGGTGGCATCGACCATGATCATCGCCGCCATGGCGGGGATTCGGGTGTTTGCTACCGGTGGTATTGGCGGTGTGCACCGTGGCGCTCAGGAAACCTTCGACATCTCTGCCGACCTGCAAGAGCTGGCTCATACCGACGTGGCCGTGGTGTGTGCCGGTGCCAAGTCGATTCTGGACATCGGCCTGACACTGGAATACCTGGAAACCCAGGGTGTGCCGGTGATTGGCTATCAAACAGAAGAGCTGCCGGCTTTCTATACCCGCGAGAGCGGCTTCAAGGTCGATTATCGTCTCGATACCCCGGAAGCGATTGCCGAGGCGCTGCGACTGAAATGGTCGTTGGGTCTGGAAGGGGGCGCCGTGGTCGCCAACCCGATCCCGCAAGAGTTTGCCATGCCCAAAGAGGCGATTGATGCTGCCATCGCCCAGTCGCTGCAAGAAGCCGATGAGCAAGGGGTCAAGGGCAAGGCATCCACCCCGTTCCTGCTGGCCCGTGTGTGCGAGCTGACCGGCGGTAACAGCCTCTCTTCCAACATCAAGCTGGTGCTCAACAACGCCGCACTGGGTGCCCGCATCGCCGCTGCCCTGTAAATCCGACGATTGATCGGCACTAAATAGCAGAGGGCCCGCGGGCCCTCTTCTCATTTACTGGTTCTGGATCTGGTTGCCAATCCCTTTGACCGTATCACGGGTGCCGTGACCAATCTCGCGGGTCACATCCCGGGTGGTATGCCCAATCTGCTTGGTCACGTCCCGGGTGGTATGGCCGATGGTTCTACCCGCCCCTTTGATCTCTGCGCAGCCGGTTATTAATAGCGCTGTGATCAGCAGCAACGCATATTTCATACTGACTACCCCTCATATTGGCCCCAATGCTCTGATCTAACCGTTTCAGAGCGGCCTTGCAACCAGCAGGGTATGGCCCGGCCCCGCAATATCGTGGTCAGCTTCTACATGGAACTCGGCCTCGCGCAGACACTGATACATTTCACGAGAGTGGTAAAAACGGCTGTTGCCGTTGGCCAGGCAGGTGAAATAGAGCGAGGTGGCATTGAGGCTGAAGCTGGCCGCCTCAAAGGGCTGGCGATCCCAGAACAGCTCCAGAATGCAGACGCGGGCTCCTGGCTTCATGCTGCGACGGATACGTTTAAGCAGGCTGACAATTTGTTCATGGCTGAAGCAGTCAAGGAACTGGCTCATCCACCAGATATCGGCATCGCCAGGCAGCTGCCCCTCTTCCAGCAGATTGACCGGATGGCCATGTACACGATCTTGCAGGTTGGCCTCGCGAATAGTGCTGTTAGCCATGGCGATCTGTTCAGGCAGATCGAGAATGGTCACCTGCAGCTTGGGATCGCGCTTGGCGCAAGAGAGTGCCCACTTGCCGGTGTTGCCACCCAGGTCATAGAGATGTTGGGGCTCATAAGCAAGCACATGATCTTGCGCCTGTTTGAAGGCCCAGTCGGAGTAAAAATGGTCAAAGCGGAACCAGCTGCTACGTGCCGGCTCTGGCAGATCCTTAAGATGGGGATAGATAGTCTGCCAATCACCAAATTCGCGCAGCCCTTCGGGCTTGCCACTGATAATGGCCTCATGCAGATGGGCCAGTGGTCGGTAGCAAACATGCTGCACAAAATCCATGTTGACGCGGGTCATCGGATCGCTATGCAGGTATTGGCCAACCTTTCCCAAACAATAGCGATCATCAGACAGATGGCAGATGCCGCCGCCCAGCCCCATATCGAGCAGCACGCTGGCCGCATAGTCGGTCAAGCCGGTTGCAGCAGCGATGTCGGCACTGGTTGCTCCCTGCGGCTGGTTGGCAAGAAAGGCCAGAATCCCGCTTTCACGCAGACTCCAGGCTGCCTGGAATAGCATGGGGGCAAAGACAATACGTTGTGCCTGGCTGATGGCATCCAGCGCATTGTGGCCATCTGTCTGATAGTGTTTCAATCGAAAACTCCCGATTATTGATAATTACTGGCTCGATTCAATTCCAGTTGGATGGCTTGGTTCAATCCGGCAATCCAGCGGTTGTAATTACGGTGGATTTTTCCGCTGCCGTTATCATCCAGATTGACGCTATTTACGTAGGTAATGGAGTAATCATGGGTGGTGTAGGGAATATCAATGGTGGCTTGGTGTTGACGCACCTGAATATGACCACGGATAACACCTGGACGCTCTTCTTTCATAATCCACTTCTTGCTGATTCCCGCATTAATAATCGCTCGAGAAATCTGCTGATCTGAAAGCTTGGCGGGGATGGGATTGCTCGTCATATTCAGTACGGGTTGGGATGTTGAGCAGCCTATTAATAACAGCATGGTTAACATGCTGATAAAATGTTTGATATTTTTCATTTTTATAACCTTTGTATTTATGAGGTGTGCCAACTGGCGGGCTCATCAAACAATAAAAAATGATGGCTTTCAATAAAAAGCAGAAAATTATGGGATTAAACCAGACTCTGTCGGATTGCACGCAGAGAGCCTCTGTTCTTCAAAAAAAATGATGGTAATATGCCCTCCACTTATTACTTTCTTAACGGAAGATGAATCATCAGCCGATTGCGGATAGAGCGCGCTGCCGCTGATGGTCATGTACCAAGGTTTGTGTGTGCTGAGTCATCCCGGTTTTTCCATCATCGACGCTGCGGCATTGGCGCCCGGTCTGGTGACGCGCGAGCAGTGGCTCGAGTGGGCCCATACCGGCGTGTGGCCGATGGCCGAAGGCATGCAGACGCCCCATCTGCCGATGATGGTAGCCCGGCGTATGAGTCAGGGTGCCCGTCTGGCCGTCGAGCTGGCTCTGAGCATGATGGAGCAGCATCCCGTTGATGGCGCTGTGTTTGCCAGCCGGCACGGGGAGCTGGATCGCTCCATCACCTTGCTGCAGGCGCTGGCGGCGCAGCGAGCTCTGTCCCCCACTGATTTCTCCCAATCGGTCCACAATACCTCGGCAGGTCTGGCCTCCATTCAGGGGCAGCACAGCATTCCCATGAGCTCGCTGGCAGCCGGTGAGGGCAGCTTTGCCGCAGCATTGCACGAGGCTATCGGCATGTTGGCTGATGGTTTGCAAAAGGTGCTGGTGGTGGCATTTGAAGGTCGTATCCCGACATTTTCCCAGCCTTGGCTTGCCGATGAAATGCCGCCACGAGCCGTGGCGCTGGTTTTGGCAAAAGGCGGGGAGTGGCAGGGATGCAGGGCGACAACTTCTGTCCCGAGAGAGATGGATGGCGCATTATCGTGTTGGCGTGCCCAGCTAATGGGGTTATCGCACTTTTCGGTATTTGATGGGCGGCAGGGGTGGCTATGGCAGCGCAACTGAGCCGGTGGTGGCGATTGCTGGGCACTATGCTTGGCTTTACCCTGTTTGGTGGCGGTGGAATATTGCTGACGATATTCTGGTTTCCACTGCTTGCGCTGTTTGTTCGCGGTGAGTTACGCCGCCGCTGGGCTCAGGGTTCGATTCGTCACTCCTTTCGCCTCTTTATGCGTTTTTTAAAGATGATGGGCGTGCTTGATTATCGAGTCGAGGGTATTCCCGCCAATCTGGAAGGGACTCTGGTCTTGGCAAATCACCCCAGCCTGCTGGATTATGTGTTGCTGGCCTCTGAGATGCCAAATTGTGACTGCATCGTCAAAGAGGCGCTGTGGCGTAATCCATTTGTTGCCGGCGTTGTGCGCGCCGCCGATTATATCCCCAATGTGGTTGCCGAGCGGTTATTGCCATTATGTATTGAGCGGATTCGGCAAGGGGGAATATTGCTGATATTTCCCGAAGGCACTCGCACCACCCCGGGTGAACCACTACGTCTGCAACGTGGTGCGGCGCAGTTGGCGGTGCGAAGTGGCGCCAGATTGCAGCCGGTTCGCATCCACTGCTCGGCCAGATTTCTGACCAAGCAGCACAAGTGGTTTCATGTGCCCACACACAAGCCGGTGTTTACCGTCCAGTTTTTGCCCCAGTGTCAGGCGCAGGATCTGGTTCCGGCTCACGAGCCCCCTTCGCTGGCGGCCCGTCATCTGACTCACCATTTCACCCGGGTATTGAGCCCGGGCAATCAAGACCCTGTATGGACTCAAGATGCAACAAGCCCTAATTGAAGAGATCAAACAACTGATTATCGACAGCCTCAATCTGGAAGGCATGACTCCGGCCGAGATTGAGACCGACGCCCCGCTGTTTGGCGATGGCCTCGGCCTCGACTCCATTGATGCGCTGGAGCTGGGGCTCGCAATGAAAGGCCGTTACGGTATCGTGCTCTCGGCTGATGATGAAAACACTCGCCGCCACTTTGCCTCGGTGGCAGCACTGGCCGCGTTGGTGAATGCCCAGCAGGAGCGTGCATGATGACCAGAGAGGAGATTTTCAACGAGATCCGCAGCGCTCTGGTCGATTTGTTTGAGATTGATGCCGACGCCGTGACCATGGATGCCCAGCTCTATCAGCAGTTGGAGCTCGATAGCATTGATGCCATCGATCTGGTGGTGCATCTGCAAAAACTCACCGGCAAGAAAATCAAGCCGGAAGAGTTCAAATCCGTGCGCACCGTGGCCGATGTGGTGGACGCGGTAGAGCGTCTGCTCGCCGCCTGATGGTGCGTGGTTTCAACCTGCTGGCCGGGGGCGTGCTACTGCTCTACCCCTTGTTGGTCTATGTCGGCATGACCCGCTGGAGTCACGACGCGCTGGCTCTGATGCTGCTCCCGCTGTTTGCCTTGCGTCTGCTGCCAGGCAGTGCTGCGCTGCGTGAGTGGTTGTGGGCGGCGCGTCTGGCCGGCGTGGTGGGGTTGGCGCTGGTGGTGCTTAGCCTGTGGTTCAAAGCCCAACACTGGCTCTTGTTCTATCCGCTGGTGGTCAATCTGACCCTGCTGGCGGTATTTGGCTGGAGTCTGCGCCAGCCCATGACACTGGTGGAGCGTCTGGCTCGCCTGACCACCCCTGACCTGCCGCCGCGTGGCGTGCGTTATACCCGGCGCGTGACCCAGGTGTGGTGCCTGTTTTTTATCATCAACGCGGCCTTGGCCACCTTGACCATCCTGCACGGTGACCTTGCGTTGTGGAGCCTCTATAACGGTTTGATTAGCTATGTGCTGATCGGCGTCTTGATGGGGGGAGAGTGGCTGGTGCGCCGACATGTGATGCGGGGAGGGGACAATGACCCTACTTGATGAGCTGTGGCAGGCTCCGGCCGAGCGGGTGGTGGCCTTTGGCGTTGAGGGCGACCTGTCCCTAGCCGACTTGCGCTCGGGGGCTCTGCAACTGGCGGCTCGCATGAATGGTGCGGGTGCACAGCGTTGGGCGATCTGTCTGACCGACAGTTACCATTTTTGCCAAGCCCTGCTGGCTTGCGCCCTCACCGGCCATCAGATGATCTTGCCCGGTCACCAGCGCCCTGCTGCCTTGGCTGCCTTACTGGCGCAAGGCGCATTTGATGGTGTGCTGGCCGATGAACCGGCTGACCTCTCCTGTCCGCAGCTTATGATCGATGAACTTCCGACAGCTGCTCCGCGTTCATTTTACCAACCCGGCACCGGTTCACTCGCACCAACCATCACGCTCTACACCTCGGGCTCGAGCGGTGATCCCAAGCCCATTGGCAAGGTGTGGCAACAACTGGACACCGAAGTGCGTGTGCAGTGCTCTCTGTGGGGTCAGTGCAGTCACGGTGCCCGGCTCTATTCGAGTGTCAGTCATCAGCATATCTACGGCCTGCTGTTTCGTATCTTGCTGCCGCTGGCGCTGGGAATTCCGCTGGCGCGCCGTCAGACCGATTATCCCGAGCAATTGCAAAGCGATAGCGGCCCCTGGCTGCTGGTCAGTTCACCTGCCTTTTTGTCCCGTCTCGATCCTGCTTTGCAAAGCAGTGGCTGCCAACTGGTGCTCTCTTCCGGTGGTCCGCTGGCCTGGCAGGATGCCAGGCAGTGCGCAGCGTTGCTCGGCCAGCGACCGGTCGAAATCTATGGCAGCAGCGAAACCGGTGGGATTGGCTGGCGCCAGCGTGAACAGGAAGATCAGTGCTGGCATGCGTTTCCCGGTATGCAGTTAAGCTCGGGCGCCGATCAGTTGCTGACGCTGATTTCTCCGTTTTTACCGGACAATACGCCCTGGCTTGGCAGCGATCGCATTGCACTGGATGAGGGTGGCCAACAGTTTCGCCTGCTCGGTCGTAGCGATCGAATTATCAAACTCGAAGAGAAACGCATCTCGTTAGATGACGTCGAGCTGCGTCTGTTGTCACTGCCCTGGGTCAACGAGGTGGCCGTGATGCCACTGGAGCGAGGCGGTCGTAAGGTGCTGGGCGTAGCACTGGTGCCAAGTGCCGAGGGGCAAGCGGAATATGATGCGTTGGGGCATGGTCCCTTTTTGCAGGCACTGCGTCAGAGACTGCGTCCCTGGCTGGAGCCGGTAGCGCTGCCGCGCTCTCTGCGGATGTTTAATACCATGCCATTGACCGGTGCAGGCAAACGCGATGGGGTGGCGCTGCGTCATAGCTTTGCTTGCGACATCACCTTGCCGGAGGACGATGCATGATGGACGCGAGCTTGTTACCCGAAGTGCAGGCATGCCAGCCTGATGGAACAGGCGTGTTGCTGACTCTCTACCTTGCGCCAGATTTGCCCTGGTTTAGCGGCCACTTTCCCGGTGCAGCCCTGCTGCCGGGCGTGACCCAGCTGCACTGGGCTCTGGCGCTGGCGCGCCGCGAAGGGGTGATGGAGGGGCAATTTGCTGGCATGGATCAGCTTAAATTCCAGCGCCCTTTACGACCGGGTATGCGCTGCGCCTTGTCTTTGCAACGCCACGCCGAGGGACGGCTGCGCTTTGAATATCGGATTTTACAGTCGGATGGTGAGCCGGGTGAGCTGGCGAGCAGTGGTCGGGTGAGCCTGACATGAACCCGTGCATCATCATCCCCTGCTATAACCATGCCTCCCCTTTGCGCAAGGTGCTGGCGCAGCTTGAGCGCTACCAGCTTCCCTGCCTGCTGGTCGATGATGGCAGTGAGCCGCAAGCGGCGGCGGCGCTGGATGTGCTGGCTGCCGAGCATGCCGGTTGGGTCAGCCTGCTTCGCCACGAGCGCAATCGTGGCAAAGGTGGCGCCGTAATGACGGCGCTACGGGCCGCCAAGGCGCGGGGATTTAGCCACGCGCTGCAGGTCGATGCCGATGGTCAGCACGATCTGACCCGCTTGCCGGATCTGTTGGCCGAGGCTGAGCAATACCCGACGGCGCTGGTGTCCGGCGCACCCGAATATGATGAATCGGTGCCCAAGGGGCGCCTCTACGGCCGCTATCTCACCCATGTCTGGGTCTGGATTGAGACGCTGTCGCTGGATATTCGCGATAGCATGTGCGGTTTTCGGGTCTACCCGTTGGCTGCGACCTGCGCCTTGCTCGAAGGTTGTCGTCTTGGCGAGCGGATGGACTTTGATATCGAAGTGATGGTGCGCCTCTATTGGCGCAAGGTGCCGGTGCGCTTTGTGCCACTGCGGGTACACTATCCGCAAGACGGACTCTCCCATTTTGACCCACTGGCTGACAACCTGCGCATCTCCTGGATGCACACCCGGCTGGTGTTGACCCTGCTTGGTGAAGGCGCTCGCCATCTGCTGCGCTGGCCCAAAGCATGGCTGGCATTGGGTCGCGCGCACTGGTCGCGCACGCCTGAGCGCGGCACCTTGCTCGGGCTGCGCATCATGCTCTGGAGCTACAGCCTGCTCGGCCGGCCCGGCTTCAAGGCTATTTTACTGCCGGTGATCACCTATTTCTGGCTGACCGGGCGCAGTCAGCGTCAGGCCTCCCAAGACTATCTGGCGCGCTTGAGCCAACGGGCGGCAGAGCGTGGTGTCACACTGCCCGGGCCCCTTGGCAGCCTGCGCCACTTTCTGCGCTTTGGCGAAGCGGCCCTCGACAAGCTGGCTGGCTGGCGCGGTGATATCCGGCTCGATCAGATTGAGCTGGTGGGCCGCGAACACTACCAGGCGGCGCGCGGTCAGGGCGCGCTGATCCTGGGCTCGCACCTGGGCGATTTGGAGCTGTGCCGGGCGCTCGGTCATCAGGAAGGGGCGGTGCACATCACGGCTCTGGTCTTTACCCGTCATGCCGCCCGTTTTAATGCCTTGCTGCAGGAGATCAACCCGCAGGCCGGCCTTAATCTGGTTCAGGTGCAGGAGTTGGGGGCCGATACCGCCATTTTGCTCAAAGAGCGGCTTGATGCCGGTGAGTGGGTGGTGATCGTCGGCGATCGCACCTCGGTGACTCGTGAAAAACGGGTGGTGTGGGCCGATTTTCTTGGTCAGCCAGCGCCGTTCCCGCTCGGGCCGTTTGCACTCTCTGCCGTGCTGGGATGCCCCACGTATCTGATGTTTGGTCTCAAGGAGCAGGGGCGTTTTCGGGTGCACTTCGAGCCGTTTGCTGATGGCCAGCCGCTACCCAGAGCTAACCGCCAGCAACTGCTGGAAGCGCGCGTGCGCCACTATGCCGAGCGGCTGGAGGCGCACTGCCTGCAAGCCCCGCTCGACTGGTTCAATTTTTTCGACTTCTGGCATCTGACCGATGAGCCGGACTGAGTAACCCATGCGTGAGATTGTCTTTGGGGCTGGGCCCCTCACGATTGAAGATGTCGTCGCCTTGGCAGAGCGCCGTGCTGTGCCAAGACTCTATTGCGACCCGGCCTTTCGGGCGCGTATTTCGCGTGGTGCCGATTACCTCGACCGCCTGCTGAGCGAAGAAGGGGTGATCTACGGCGTGACCACAGGTTATGGCGATTCGGTCACCCGCGCCGTGCCGCTTGAATGGGTCGATACCTTGCCGTTGCACCTGACCCGTTTTCACGGTTGTGGCCTTGGAGCCAACCTCGATCTGGCTGCAACACGGGCTGTGCTGGCGACGCGTCTTAACTCATTGGTGCAGGGTGTATCCGGCGTCAGCATGGGGTTGCTTGAGCGCCTGCACTGGCTGCTGGAGCAAGACCTGCTGCCGCGCATTCCCGAAGAGGGTTCGGTGGGGGCCAGTGGCGATCTGACGCCGCTCTCCTATGTCGCCGCCGCCCTAGTGGGTGAACGTGAGATCTACCGCAATGGTGAGTTGGTTTCGGCGGCAGATCTCTATCATGAGCTGGGCATTGCGCCGCTGACTTTGCGCCCGAAAGAGGGGCTGGCATTGATGAACGGCACCTCGGTGATGACGGCGCTGGCCTGTCTTGCCTATTCGCGCTGCGATTATCTGATGCGTTTGTCTACCCGCATTACGGCGCTGGTGAGTGTGGCGATGCAGGGCAATGCCTTTCACTTTGACGAACGGTTGTTTGCGGCCAAGCCCCATCCGGGGCAGCAGCAGATCGCTGCTTGGCTACGCGCTGATCTGCAGAGCGGCGATCTGCCGCATCACAGCAACCGTCTGCAGGATCGCTACTCTCTGCGCTGCGCCCCTCACGTCATTGGCGTGGTGGCTGACACTCTGCCCTGGTGGCGTACCCTGATTGAAAACGAGCTCAACAGCGCTAATGACAATCCCCTTATTGATGGCGATGGCGAGCATGTGATGCATGGCGGTCACTTCTATGGCGGCCATATCGCCATGGCCATGGATAGTATGAAGATCGCCGTGGCCAATCTGGCGGACTTGCTCGATCGTCAGTTGGCCCAGCTGGTGGATAGCAAGTTCAATCAGGGATTGCCGAGTAACCTGTCGGGAGCCAGCGATGAGCGCCGTTTTATCAACCACGGTTTTAAAGCGGTGCAGATTGGTGCCTCGGCCTGGACGGCAGAAGCGCTAAAACACACCATGCCGGCTAGCGTGTTTTCACGCTCTACCGAGTGCCACAACCAGGACAAGGTGAGCATGGGCACCATCGCCGCTCGCGATGCGCTGCGAGTGCTGACCTTGACTGAGCAGGTGGCAGCCGCCAGCTTGTTAGCGGCGGTGCAGGGGGTTGAGCTGCGCCTTGCTCTACAGGGCGATGCAGCCCAGCCCTTGAGTCCGGCGTTGACAGAGATGGTGGCAGCGGTGCGCTGCGATCACCCCTTCTTGCAGGAAGACCGTCCGCTTGAGGCCGAGTTGCGCGCCCTATTGGCTCGCCTGCAAGTACGCCATTACCCGCTGTTTGATGAGGTGCCCCATGTCTGAGCCCTGGCAGCTAAGCGCCGAGGTGGATGTCACCATCCCGTTTCACGATGTGGACATGATGGCCGTTGCCTGGCATGGCCACTACCTGCGTTATGTCGAGCTGGCGCGCTGCGCGCTGCTCGATCGCATCAATTACAACTATCCGCAGATGGAGGCCTCCGGCTATCTCTGGCCGGTGATCGATGTGCGCATGAAATACATTGCACCGCTGCGCTTTGGCCAGACGGTGCGGGTGCGCGCTACCTTGGTGGAGTATCAGAATCGTCTCAAGATTGACTATCTGCTGTTTGACCCGGCAACCGGTCAGCGCACCAGTAAGGGCTACTCCGTGCAGGTTGCGGTGGATAAAAAAAGTGGTGAGATGTGTCTGGCATCCCCGCGCGTGCTGCTCGAACGGCTGGGCGTGGAGCAATGATGCGCCCTATCCTGTGCTTGATTGCCCTGATGCTGCTGGGCGTGGGCCGCGCTGATGCCATAACCCTCGAGCAGGTTCGCCAGCAGATCAATGCCGGTGACGTACAGCACGCCCGCTTTGAGCAGGCGCGGCAGGTGAGTGGACTGACCAAGCCGCTGTTGTCGTCCGGTGAGCTGCTGCTGGCGCGTGGTCAGGGGCTCTGGTGGCACCAAGTAAAGCCGTTTGAGCTGACGTTGACGCTCACCCCGAGTCGCATGGTGCAGCAGATGCCGGGGCAACCGGCCCAGGTGCTCGATAACCCGCAGCTGCTGGAGTTCAGCCATCTGATGCTAGCCCTGTTCGATCCTACCGAAGCATCGCTTGGACACTACTTTACTCATCAGCTGGCCAGCCAGGGGCAGAGCGCCTGGACCCTGACCCTCATGCCGAAACAGGCGCCGCTCGACAAGGTGTTTGCCAAGCTCGAGCTCAGTGGCGAGCAAGGCTTTCGCGCCTTGGCCATTCACGACAAGCAGGGTGATGTGACTAGGCTGCAATTTACCGATTGGCAGGTGCATCCCTTGCCGCTCAGTGCCGAGGAGCAAGCGCGTTTTGTCCATGAGTGAGAAAACTTGGCGTCGTCTGGGTGTTGCCTGGCTGCTGCTTTGTGCACTGTTGGCCGCCCTGCTAGCCTGGCGTCTGCCTGATACCCGCATCAACACCAGCGTCATGGATCTGCTGCCTCATGAGGCGCGCAGTGAACAATATCCCGAGCTCAAGGCTGGCCTGTTGGCCCAGCTCGACCGTCAGTTGATCTGGATGGTAAGTCTGCCTGCTGGGCAGAATGGGGCGTTAGCGGCCGCAACCTGGCGCAACGCCCTCAGCCACACCGACTCGCTTGAGCATATTCGTGCGGCGCAGCCCGAGCTGGCCCCTGCCTGGCAGGCCTATATGCGGCAGATGGCCGGACAACACCTGAGTGCGCCAGCGCGTGAGCGTCTGAATGTCGGGGCCGATGCCTGGAGCCAGTGGGTGTTGGGACAGATTTACTCCCCGTTTGGCGGCGTATCGCGCGCCGAGTGGCAGGCCGATCCGCTGCTGCTCACCCGGGCGGCGGTGCTCACCCAGAAGAGCCCGATGCAGCTTGATGAGCAAGGCTGGCTGACCCGGCGTGATGACGACGGCCGGGTGTGGTTCATGGTGCGCGCCGAGCTCAACCTCTCGGCGTTCGACATGGCGCGTAATCAGCAACTGCTGGCGCAACTGGCCGCGGGTGAGCAGCAACTACGCCATGATTTCCCCGGTGTTGAGCTGCTGCGCCGTGGCACACTGTTTTATAGCCAGCACGCCAGCGCACTGGCCGAGAAAGATATCTCAACCATTGGTCTGGGCTCCCTGATTGGGGTGATTGTCCTTATCTGGCTGGTGTTTCGTTCGCCCCGTGCGCTGCTACTTTCGTTGCTGCCCCTGCTGACCGGGCTGGGCTGGGGGCTTGGCGCCGTGCTGCTGGTGTTTGGCGAGATCCACGTCTTTACGCTGGTGATAAGCTCCAGCCTGATCGGTATCTCGATTGATTACGCCCTGCATTTTATGAGTGAGCGGCGCCTGCACGGTCATGAGAGCCCGCATCTTACGCGCAGCCGGTTGCTGCCGGGTTTGAGTCTGGCCCTGCTAACCACGCTGGTGGGGTATGCCCTGCTGTGGTTGGCGCCATTCCCCGGTCTGCAGCAACTGGCCGTCTGTGCCTTGGCGGGCCTGTTGGCCGCATTTTTAACCGTGCTGCTGCTATTTCCCGATTGGTTAGGGCCGCTCGCGTCATCGCCGTTGCCCATCTCGCGCTGGCAGATGCGTTGGCTCGCACTGTGGCAACGCCCCGGTGGGATGCGCCGCTGGCTGCCATTACTGGTGCTGGTGTTGGCGGGTGTTGGGATCAGCCGTCTTGAGGTGGACGATGATATTCAGCGTCTGCAGCCATTGCCGCGTGAACTGCAAGCCCAGGAGCAACAGATCCAGCGCCTGACCGGTCAGCAAGGGGGCATGCAGGGTTATCTGGTGGTGGGGCAGAGTGGCGAACAAGCCTTGCAGCGCGTAGAGCAGCTAGCGGGTTGGCTTGAGCAGGCGCGCGGACAGGGGCAGATTGATAGCTACGTCTCTTTGACCCAGTGGCTGCCGTCACTGGCCAGCCAGCAGGCCGATCATCAGGCTATGTTGGCGCTGTTGCCTCAGGTGGTCAGTCGTCTGCAGGCCGCCGGTGTGCCGGTCAGTGCCAAGGCGCCCGGGTTTGTTGCGCTACAGCCTGATGCCTGGCTGGCAAGTCCGGTCAGCGAAGGTAGCCGCCTGCTCTGGCACCGGCTAGCCGATGGCCGTGTCGGAATCTGGGTGCCGGTAATGGGGGTGCACGATGTCAGCGCCATGGCGCAGCTGGCGAGCAAACTCGATGGGGTGGTCTGGCAGGATCAGCGTAGCCAGTGGAGCCGGTTGTTTGCCGATTACCGCATCAAGCTGGCTGAGCTGCTGCTGGTTGCCATTGTGCTGGTGGGGGCGCTGCTCTGCTGGCGGCTCGGATCTAAACTGACGCTGCGCATTCTGCTGGTTAATCTGCTGGCGGTAGGCATGGGGCTGGCACTACTGGCGCTGTGTCAGCAGCCACTGACCCTGTTTGGCGTCCTGGCACTGAGCCTGATTTTTGGTATTGGTATCGACTACGGCCTCTTCTTTGCCCATTGCGGCAGTGATCCGGCCCGTCAACAGTCGACCTTGCTCGCCATCTTGCTGGCCCACCTGACTACCTTGCTGGCCTTTGGCCTGCTGGCGCTCAGTAGTACACCGGCCATTGCCGGCTTTGGCCTGGTGCTGAGCGGCGGCATCTTTACCGCATTTCTGTTATCGCCGCTGGTGCTGGCACCGGCAGAGGCTTCGACGTCATGATGAGATACTGGTTTTCCCTGTTGTTGGTCGTGCTGGCAGGTTGCAGCAGTTCGCCGCGCCCTGAAGCCTTTGTGGCGCCCGGCGTGGCGATGTCACTGCCATCGCCGCGCAGCGCGGCTCCTTTTAGTCGCCAGCAACTGCTGCTGGCTAACGCCAAGGGCAAGCAATATCAGCTGCTCACCGCGCTTGAAGCACAGCGCGATGGCATTACGCTGGTTGGGCTGATGCCCACCGGCGCTCGCCTGTTCAAGGTGCGCTACGACGCGCAAGGTATTCATAGTGAGCGACTGGCTGCACTGCCAGAATCGGCACTGCCGCCGGTGAGTCAGGTGCTGAGTGATGTGATGCTCTGCTACTGGCCGCTGCAGGCTTGGTTGCCGCATCTGCCGGCCGGTTGGCAGCTACAGGATGAAGGGGATCGCCGTTTACTGCGCGACCCTGCCGGTCAGCTGGTCACCGAAGTGCACTATCGCAACTGGCAAGGGCTGCGCGAGCCAGAGAGTCTCACCCAGCACCGTTTTGGATATCGTCTGCAGCTGGAGAATCTGGCGCCATGACCCCCTATATTCACGGCTACGCCCTGGTGTGCGCGCTCGGTCAAGGCAAGGATGAGGTGGTGAGCGCACTGGCTAACTGGCAGGGTGCTGGTGTCAGTGCGTTGGATAACGCCCGCTGGACCCTGACGGACGGGCGCACCTCCCCGGTCGGCCGAGTGGAAGGCGAGTTGCCGCAGGTGCCATTGGCGCGCCACGCTTCGCGCAATAACCAGTTGCTGCTCGCTGCGCTCTCACAGATTGAGGATGAGGTGCAGGCCGCTATCGAGCGTGTTGGCGCCGAGCGCGTTGCCGTGGTGCTTGGCACCAGCACCTCGGGAATTGGCGAGGCTGAAGTGGCGGTGGCAGCCTGCGAGGCCGGTCAACCATTGCCGGCCGGTTTTGATTATGTCCAGCAGGAGCTGGGGGCGCCTTCCCTGTTTTTGGCGCAATACCTGAACATCGCAGGGCCGGCGCTGACCATCTCTACTGCTTGCTCGTCGAGTGCGCGTGCCTTTATCACTGCGCGCCGGCTGCTATTGAGCCATCAGGCCGATGTGGTGCTGGTGGGCGGTGCCGATAGTCTGTGCGGGCTGACGCTCAATGGTTTTGATAGCCTCGAGTCGCTCAGTTTATCCCGTTGCCGGCCGTTTACGGCCGAGCGCGACGGCATCAATATCGGTGAAGGGGCAGCCCTGTTTGTGCTCAGTCGCGAGCCCTCGGCGCTGGCGCTGCTCGGTGACGGTGAATCGTCCGATGCCTGGCATATCTCGGCGCCACATCCGCAGGGAGACGGCGCTGAGCGGGCCATTCGCATGGCGTTGACGCGGGCCAATCTGTCGCCTGATGGCGTGGGGTACGTCAATTTGCATGGTACGGCGACGCGTTTAAATGACGAGATGGAGAGTCGCGCCATGGCACGGGTCTTTGCCGGACAGGTGCCGGCCAGCTCGACCAAGATGTTGACCGGTCATACCCTTGGCGCGGCGGGCGCTATTGAAGCTGCGCTCAGCTGCTTGTTACTTGAACGGCAATTGCCACTGCCGGCGCAGCAAAGCCCGCTCGATCCTTCGCTTGATGCGCTGCGTCTGGTGACGGGGGAAGGGCCGGTATCGACCATCATGTCTAATTCGTTCGCCTTTGGCGGCAACAATGTCAGCTTGATCTTCGGCAAGGTGAACTCATGAATTATCCCGCGATTGAGACGCTGGTTCCCCATCGTGCCCCCATGCTGCTGCTGGAGCGAGTGGTCGACAGCGGTGAGCAGTGGATCTGCTGTGACACCGTGGTGGGGCCACGGCAAGGGCTGCTGCTGGATGCGCAGGGCAATTTGCCGGGGTGGTGTGGCATCGAGTTGATGGCGCAAACCATCGCGGCCTGGGCGGGATTGCAGGGGCATGCTCGCGGTGAACCGGCGCGTATCGGCATGCTGCTTGGCGCGCGCAAGTACGACAGTCAGCGGCCGGTGTTTGCGGCAGGAGAGCGCTTGCTTATTGAGGCGCGTTGTCTGCTGCAAGATGGTGGCATGGCCAGTTTTGAATGTGTTATCCGGCAGGAGGGTCAAGAGTGCGCACGGGCGCGTCTGTCGACCTATCAGCCGGATGAGAGTCAGTTATCGGATTTGTTGAAAGCGGAGTAAGGATGAGCGAGCGCGTACTGGTAACCGGCGCCAGCAAGGGCATTGGCCGGGCCATTGCCCTGAAACTGGCGGCCGATGGATTTAACGTGGTGGTGCACTATCACAGTGATCGCGCTGGTGGTGAGGCGACGCTGGCCCAGATTGAGGCAGCCGGTGGCCGTGGCGCGTTGATAAGCTTCGATATTGCCAATCGCGAGCAGTGCCGCGAGCAGTTGGAGAGCGACATCGCCGCCCATGGCGCCTATTACGGCGTGGTCTGTAATGCCGGTATTATTCGTGATGGCGCGTTTCCAGCCCTGACCGATGACGAGTGGGATGGGGTGCTGCACACCAATCTCGATGGGTTCTACAACCTGCTCAAGCCCTGCATCATGCCAATGATCGGCCTGCGCCGTGGCGGTCGCATCGTCACCCTCTCTTCAGTTTCCGGCATCATGGGCAACCGTGGTCAGGTTAACTACAGCGCTGCCAAGGCCGGCATTATCGGTGCCACCAAGGCGTTAGCGCTGGAGCTGGCCAAGCGGCGCATCACGGTCAACTGCGTGGCCCCCGGACTGATTGATACTGGCATGGTCAATGCGGAGGTTGAGTCTGAAGCGCTCAAGATGATCCCGCTCAAGCGAATGGGGCAGGCCGATGAGGTGGCCGGGTTGGTCTCCTACCTGATGTCGGACATTGCGGGCTATGTCACCCGGCAAGTTATCTCAATCAACGGAGGTCTGGTATGAACCGGCGCGTCGTGGTCACCGGCATGGCCGGCGTGACCGCCTTTGGTAATGACTGGGCCAGCGTGGGCTCACGCCTGCGCGCAGGCAAAAATGCGGTGGTGCAGATGCCCGAATGGGCGGTGTATGACGGGCTTAACACCCGTTTGGCAGCGCCAATCCCGGACTTTGCCCTGCCAGCCCACTACCCGCGCAAGAAGACCCGCGCCATGGGACGGGTTTCCGAGCTGTCGACCGTGGCCACCGAGCTGGCCCTGGCGCGTGCCGGCCTGCTCGGTCATCCGGTGCTGACCGACGGGCGCACCGGGATTGCCTATGGCTCATCGACCGGCAGTACCGCTCCCATCAGTGCGTTTGGCGCCATGCTCAACGACAAGACCACCGCCAGCATCACGGCAACCACCTATGTGCAGATGATGCCGCACACGACAGCCGTCAATACCGGCCTGTTTTTCGGGTTGCGGGGCCGGGTGATCCCCACCTCCAGTGCCTGTACCTCTGGCAGTCAGGGCATTGGTTATGCCTATGAAGCGATCCGTCATGGCTACCAGAGTGTGATGGTCGCCGGTGGCGCCGAAGAGCTCTGCCCCTCCGAGGCGGTGGTGTTTGATACCCTGTTTGCTACCAGCCAGATGAACGAGACCCCGGAGTGCTCGCCGCGGCCGTTTGATGCCGAGCGCGATGGTCTGGTGATTGGGGAAGGGGCCGGCACGCTGGTGTTGGAAGAGCTCGAATTTGCGCTTTCGCGTGGCGCCCCCATCATTGCCGAGCTGGTCGGCTTTGCCACCAACTGCGATGCAGCCCACGTCACTCAGCCCCAGCGCGACACCATGCAGCTGTGCATGCAGATGGCGCTGGATCAGGCTGGTCTTACCCCCGATCACATCGGCTATATCAGTGCTCACGGCACTGCTACCGAGCGTGGTGATATTGCCGAAAGTCAGGCTACCGCTGCGATCTTCGGTGATAAAACACCGATATCTTCACTCAAGAGCTATTTTGGTCACACCCTGGGTGCCTGTGGCGCGGTCGAGGCGTGGCTGTCGCTGGAGATGATGCACGAGGGGTGGTTTGCGCCGACCTTGAATCTGGTTAATCCGGATAGTGCCTGTGCGCCGCTTGATCACATCATGGGCGAGGGCCGTGCCCTCGATGTGGAGTATCTGATGTCCAACAACTTCGCCTTTGGCGGCATCAATACGTCGCTTATCTTCCGGCGCTGGCAGCCGCAATAACACCATGCCGTGAATAGAGAGGAGGGCCGCTTGGCTCTCCTCTGTTTTGACCATTATTCCAGAATTTCCCGGGCATTCACCGACTGAACCGGACGGTTGTTGGCGTGCGGGATAGCCGTCTTGAACGCGTCCAGTTGGGCTTGGCTGACCGTCATCGGGTGTTTGAGTACCAGCCAACGTACCCCTTCGCTGCAGGGCGGGGTAGTGAGAGAGCCGCTGAAGCGGTAATAGTTCAGCTTGGTTGGCAGCAGCTTGCGGGCATCGAGCAGCGAGTCAAACGCCACCTTGTCACCGCTTTTCGGCAAGCTCTTCCAAGCCTGATCCAGCAGTTTGTTGGCCGCGCCGACCTTGAACATCACCGCCAGCACCGCCAGCTCGCCCTTGTCATTGGCATGTACCAGATGCGCCTCGAGCGGGTAGGCCTGACCGCGGATCAGGTTTTCACTCGGTACATGGAAGTGGAACTGCTTGAGGGTAAAACGCTGCCCGTCGAGCTCCAGGGTGCTGCCCGGCTGGTAGTTCACCTGCAGGGTATGGCCGTTGTTGACCAGCTCGTTGCCGCCCGCCACATAGTGGGTCTTGATGGGGGCCAGCGCCGCTTTGATGGTGCCACCGATATTGACTGGAGACTGGTTTTTACCCGCGCAGGCGGCAAATTCCGGGGTCAGTTTGGCCCAGTTATCGGGGCCACTTTCGCCGCTGTACTCCCAGTGGGGGGCGGTCGCGGCAAACGCAGAGGAGGAGAGCAGCAAAGAGGCTGTCAGCCAGGCATTCATTTTCATCATGGTTATCCTGCAAGTGTGGTGTGTGACTCGAGGCAAGCTAGTGGAGTGTAGTTATTGTTGGCACCGCGCGAGGGGGGTTAGCGTGTCGGCGGCAGGGCGGCTTATCATGCCGAGTCGCGTAACCTCTGGAAAGCATTCAAATTAATGGCGAAAACCGGACTGATGAATATCCTTTTTACGGCTGTGGTTTTGTGAAATGTCATGCTGGTTAAGTTTCTGTTTGGCTCCGCTCGCTAGACTGCCTGCCCTTTGATAGCCGAAGAGAGTCATGATGTTACGCAGAAGGTGGTTGGGGATCTTGATGTTGGGGGTTTTACCGGTGCAGGCGGCGGAGGATCAGTTTACGCTGGGACGCACTGTGTTGCTGGAAGTGAGCGATCGTGGCGCGGTGATCCCGCTGGTGATCTGTCGGGTGGCCAGTGAAATCAAGATCAAGGCCGAGCGTAACCTGACGCTCGATAAGTTGCTGGTCACCTATGGCAAGGATCGAACACGAACCATTAATGCCAGAGGGGTGCTGCGCCGTGAGCAGGAGACAGGGTGGTTGCCACTGGGTGGGCGTTACTGCGTGAAGAAAATAGAAGTGCGCGGCCATGCTGACGGTAACAAGGCTGGCGTCAAGGTATTTGGCCGGCGCTAAGAGAAAGGGCGTCTTCTGACGCCCCTGCTTATTTCTTGGGGCGAAACGGTTTGATTACCGCGTCGTTGCACTCGAGATAAGGGCCTTCCATCAAATCGATGCAGTAGGGGATGGCCGGGAAGACCGCATCCAGACACTCGCGAATCGACTTGGGCTTGCCGGGCAGATTGACGATCAGCGTGTTGCCACGCAGCCCTGCTGTCTGGCGCGATAAAATGGCGGTCGGAACAAACTTGAGCGATTCGGCCCGCATCAACTCGCCAAAGCCCGGCATCATGCGATCGCACACCGCTTCGGTCGCTTCGGGGGTGACATCACGCCGCGCCGGGCCGGTGCCACCGGTTGTGACCACCAGTGAGCACTGCTCCTGGTCTGCCAGCTCAATCAGGGTTTGCTCAATCAAGGGCTGCTCATCGGGAATCAGGCGGTAGACCGGCTCCCAGGGCGAGCTCAGATAGGCGTTCAGGGTATCGATGATGGCCTGGCCGGACAGATCTTCATATACGCCGGCACTGGCCCGGTCGCTGACGGTGACAATCCCGATACGGGCAGTTTGCGTTGGCACAGTGGGTTCTCCTTCTGCTCCCTTCATTGGCGGCGCCACCATAACACGCTCTTTATCGCGCATACAGTGGCGATCCGGTGGGATTCAAGCCTGTCGCATCCACACTGATCGGAGCTGTTTCCCTCTTTTCGCTAATCATCGGATATGCCAAGGCTTTTCCAGCATTGTCGCGCCACACGCGACAAAATAGGTCGTTTTTCATACGACAGGCTGATTGATGATGAGAGACGAACGTGCTGTATTGGCTAAAAATCAACCAATAACTATCAGCGCAACGGCTCAGGAGAAGAGAGATGTCTACGTTGGATTTCGATACGCTGCGGGCGCTGGCCGAGCGGGATGAAGCCGCGCTTGATGCCCTGCTGCAACAGGAGCTTGAGTCACTGCTGGCATCGGCCAATCCGGAGTCAAGCCGCCGGCTGCGCGGCCTGCAATTTCAGATCGACTGCCAGAAACGGCTGGCGCGTAACCCGGTAGACCGCTGCGTGCGGTTATCACGCATGCTGCATGCCCGTTTCAATGAACTGCAGGAGGCACTGCAGCATCTGCTGGCGGGCGATGATGCGGCGCTCAATGCTCACCGCTGCGAGGTGGTGACACTGGCCCGTCATCGTCGGGTGCAAAAAAAACGGCCGACATAAGGTCGGCCGCTTTGCATCAGGCTGGGCTTAGTCGACCCAGACGAATTTCAGGACGAACAGCAGGGCGACGACCAGCACGCAAGGATTCACTTCGCGCCAGCGGCCAGTACCGGCCTTCATCACGCAGTAAGAGATAAAACCTACGGCAATCCCTTCGGTGATCGAGAAGCTAAACGGCATCATGACGGTGGTCATGAAGGCCGGCACCGCTTCGGTCAGATCATCCCACTGCACCCGGGTCAGCTCGGAGCACATCAACACCCCGACATACATCAGGGCGCCCGCTGCGGCGTAGGACGGAACCATGGCGGCCAGCGGAGAGAAGAAGATGGCGAGAATGAACAGGCAGCCAACGACAACGGCGGTCAGGCCGCTACGGCCACCCACGGCGACGCCGGAGCTGCTTTCGATATAAGCGGTGACCGAGGAGGTACCCATGAAGGCGCCGCCCACTGAGCTGACGCTGTCCACCACCAGAGCCTGGTTCATGCGCGGGAAGTGACCCTTGTCATCAGCCAGCTTGGCACGGTTGGTCACGCCAATCAGGGTGCCGGAGGAGTCGAACAGGTTGACCAGCATGAAGGAGAAGATCACACCAGCCAGGCCGATGTCGAACGAACCGGAGAGATCCAGCTGACCAAACACCGGAGTGATGCTCGGCGGCATCGAGACAAAGCCCTTGAAGGCCACATCACCAAACGCCCAGCCCAGAGCGGTAGTCACGGCAATCGCGATCAGCACGGCAGAGTGAACGCCCTTGGCAGAGAGAATGCAGATCAGGAAGAAACCGAGCGCACCCAGCAGGCAGGGCAGGGAGGTCAGCTTGCCAACGGTGACCATGGTGGCCGGGCTTGCCACGACCATACCGGCGTTGTGCATGCCGAGCAGGGCGATCAGCAGACCGATACCGGCGGTGATCCCTACACGCAGGGCGAGCGGGATGTTGGCAATCAGCCAGTAGCGCACACGAAGCACGGTCAAGATCAACAGGCCCAGGGCGCCCCAGAAGATGGTGCCCATACCGATTTGCCAGGAGTAGCCCATGCCGCCCACAACAACGAAGGCGAAGAAGGCGTTCAGCCCCATGGCCGGCGCCAGCGCGATCGGCAGGTTGGCGATCAGGCCCATCAGGATACTGCCGATACCGGCAATCAGGCAGGTGGTGACAAACACGGCCTGGGTGTCCATGCCCGCATTGGAGAGGATCTGCGGGTTAACGAACACGATGTAGACCATGGTCAGGAAAGTGGTGATACCGGCGATCACCTCGGTTCTGGCGTTGGTGCCGTGGCTCTTGAGGCCAAACAGGCGTTCGAGCACTCCTTGCCCGGCAGCGTGATGTGGTTGGGTCATCTCGTTTTCCAATTAAGCGTGATTATGGTGTCTGGTCGGCATGAATGTGACCAGCGGCACATTCTGTCACAATCGCTGGCCACTCCCAAATGGAAAAATCACCGCCAGATGACGCAAATTGGGGGAAGATGAAACGTTTTGTCGACCGTTTTCGGCTGACACCAAAAAAGCTAACCGACTGAGTCCATGTAGCGGGTGACCAGCATGCTCAAGGTCTCGTCGATGCGTTCACGCAGTACGCTGAGCTCGCAACCGGTACTGGCCAGATACTGACTGGCCTGCTCTTCGCTGAGGCGACGGGTCACCAGATGGAATTCCAATTCTTCAAGGTGCTTGTCAAAACGGGGGACGATTTGCCAAGTGACGCGATCCGGCTCCAGCCGGGCAAACACCTGCATGGCCAGCGTGCAAAAGGGTTCAATATGCTGTTTGCCATCCGGGCCGAGGCAACCGGGCTCGACGCGAAATAGCAGGGTCAGCTTGGGGATGGGCATGCACACCTCAGGCGTTGGTGGTTCAGAAAAAGTATGGCAGGAAGTGGAGAGGGAGCCAGGCTCCCCCTCCATCGACATCATCACTTGGTGATGCGCTTGTACTTGGCGCGGTGCGGCTGAATCGCATCGGCACCAAAGGTCTTCTTCTTCCACTCTTCGTATTCGGTAAAGTTACCTTCGAAGAACTCGATCTTGCCTTCATCCTGATAATCGAGGATGTGGGTGGCAATGCGGTCGAGGAACCAGCGGTCGTGCGAGATCACCATGGCGCAACCCGGGAATTCGAGCAGGGCGTTTTCCAGCGCACGCAGGGTTTCAATATCCAGATCGTTGGTCGGTTCATCGAGCAGCAGCACGTTGCCGCCGGTCTGCAGCAGCTTGGCCAGGTGCAGACGACCACGCTCACCACCGGAGAGTTCGCCAACCCGCTTCTGCTGATCAGAACCCTTGAAGTTAAAGCGACCGATATAGGCGCGGCTCGGGAACTCGTAGTTGCCGATCTTGAGTACGTCTTGGCCGTCAGCCACTTCCTCAAACACCGTCTTCTTGTCGTTCATCTTGTCGCGGAACTGATCCACTGATGCCAGCGTCACGGTCTCACCCAAAGTGATAGAACCGGAGTCCGGTTGCTCCTGACCTGACATCATGCGGAACAGGGTCGACTTACCGGCACCGTTCGGGCCGATGATGCCGACGATGGCCCCTTTCGGAATGGCAAATGACAGATCGTCGATCAGCACCCGATCACCGTAGGATTTGCGCAGGTTGGCCACTTCGACCACCTTGTCGCCAAGACGCGGTCCGGGCGGAATGAACAGCTCGTTGGTCTCGTTGCGCTTCTGATAATCGCTGGTGTTGAGCTCTTCGAAGCGAGCCATACGAGCCTTGGACTTGGCCTGACGGCCTTTCGGGTTTTGACGAACCCACTCCAGCTCCTTCTCGATGGACTTGCGACGGGCCGCTTCGGAGCTGGCTTCTTGCGCCAGACGAGCGTCCTTTTGCTCCAGCCAGGAGGAGTAGTTGCCTTCCCACGGGATACCCTCGCCGCGGTCGAGCTCCAGGATCCAGCCCGCTACGTTATCGAGGAAGTAACGGTCGTGGGTGATGGCAACGACAGTGCCTTCGTAGTCGTGCAGGAAGCGCTCCAGCCAGGCCACGGACTCGGCGTCCAAGTGGTTGGTCGGTTCGTCCAGCAGCAGCATGTCCGGCTTTTCCAGCAGCAGGCGGCACAGTGCCACACGGCGACGCTCACCACCGGAGAGGTGCTTGATCTGGGCATCCCAGGCCGGCAGGCGCAGCGCATCGGCGGCACGCTCCAGCTGGTTCTCCATGTTGTGACCATCGTGCGCCTGAATGATGGCTTCCAGCTCACCCTGCTCCTTGGCCAGCTTGTCAAAGTCGGCATCGGCTTCGGCATAGGCAGCATAAACTTGGTCGAGACGGGTCAGTGCGCGCTTGAGCTCGCCCATCGCCTCTTCCACGGCTTCGCGAACGGTCTGCTCCGGATCCAGTTTCGGCTCTTGGGGCAGATAACCGATTTTGATACCGGGTTGCGGGCGGGCTTCCCCTTCGATCTCGGTATCGATGCCAGCCATGATGCGCAGCAGGGTCGATTTACCGGCGCCATTCAGACCCAATACGCCGATTTTGGCGCCCGGGAAGAAGGAGAGGGAGATGTTCTTCAGGATATGACGCTTGGGCGGCACGACCTTGCCAACCCTGTTCATGGTGTAAATAAATTGAGCCATTGGCTAATTCTCTTATATTTCAGTGTGTTGGGTTCAATTCCAGCACGCTGGGGCCGTGGTGGGGCCGGGGTAACCCCGGTTCCAAAAAACCCGTCGATTGTAAACCAAGGGGAAGGGGTGGGCAAAGGCGCCAAGCCTCAGGGCGCGGGCCGTCCGGCATAATAGAGAACCCGCTGCACATACTCCTGGGTTTCCGGATAAGGCGGCACACCACCATAGCGGATCACCGCCTGCTCACCCGCGTTATAAGCGGCGCTGATACGCACCCAGTCCTGACCGAATTGGCCTTCGAGCCACTTGAGGTAACTCATGGCGCCACGGATGTTCTGCTCGGCATCAAACGGGCGGGTGACGCCAAAACGGGCCTGCGTTTGCGGAATAAGTTGCATCACCCCTTGCGCCTGACGGGTTGATTGGGCCGTGCGATCCAGATTGGATTCGGCGATGGCAATCGCCAGTGCCAGCTTGGGATTGACCTGATGCTGCAAGGCCGCTTTGCGGATCATCACCGCCAGTTTGCGTTTGGTCACAGATTGATTGGCCAGATAGGTCTCCACATCGAACGGTTGTCCCGGCTGTATCAATGGGGCGAGCGAGCGGGCAGCGCCGCGGCCACAGCGATCGCCCAACGGCGCATTGCCAACAGCAGGGTGGTAAAACCGAATGGCTTGTTGGCTACCCAGGCGCATGGCCATGGCCAGATGGGCGTTAGCCAGCCGGCGGTTGCGCAAGGATACAGGGCCGGTCGCCAGCAGGCGTCCGACTCGAAAATAGCCCTCGGGATGGCCCATTTTTGCGGCCTGACAATAGAGGGTGATGGCACGGGTAAACTGGCCGGTTCGCTCGGCCTGCAAACCCTGGTGCAGAGCCGTGATGGCCCGGGATGCCTGACGAAAGGGAGCGGCACTGGCCTGCTCTGCCCATGGCAGCATCAGCCAGATCCCCAGCAGGGCAGCGTTCAGCAATCGCTTCATGGCGGTTCTCCTGCAGGTGTCGGCACGATAACGCCGTCCGCCGGGTTACACCATGGTTCTGGCAGACCGAGTGGTTATGTTATGACCAGCGGTGAGAACCGAACGGAATTAAACAGGGTTCAAACGCCGGTCTGGCAAGGGTTGGCGAAAACCGGTCAGTATGGCCCCAATGCCATTAATTGGTGCAGGCGCTGTAACGCCTGCGTGACGCGCCCCACATTGGGGCATTTTTTGGCAGTCTTGTGATCTTTCTCACTGAACATAGACTCGGAAGCTGTATTGGCCCCGGGACGGGGTCGCACTTTATGATCGTTTGACAGGAATTCGTTATGGATAACCGTACTCATACCCTGTTTGAGGATGTGCTAGCTCTGCTCACCGCCTCTGCGTTTGTCTCCCTCGGGGTTTTCCTGTTTCATCAGGTCGGTCTGCTGACCGGTGGCACGGCGGGGCTTGCTCTGTTGCTGCAGAAAATCACTGGCATCAGCTTTGGTATGCTGTTTTTCTGTATCAATCTGCCGTTCTACGTGTTGGCCTGGATGCGGATGGGGCCGCGTTTTACCGTGAATACCTTCATCTCGGTTGCTGCGGTGTCGTGGATGACGGATCACCTCAATGCGGTGCTGCAAATAGGTCAAATTGAGCCTGTCTATGCCGCCTTTATCGGCGGTACCCTGATTGGCATGGGGCTGCTTATCATGTTTCGCCACAAGTCGAGTCTGGGTGGCTTCAACATTCTGGCGCTCTTTATTCAGGACAAGTTTGGCATTCGCGCCGGCAAGCTGCAGATGGGGCTCGATTGCGCCATTGTGATTGCGTCGTTCTTCGTGGTGTCGATTTGGGTACTGCTGCTGTCGGTGGCGGCGGCCATCGTCTGTAATCTGGTGTTGACACTCAACCACAAGCCGGGCCGCTATCAGATAGCCTGATCGGCGTAAGCACCAAGGGGCCATTGCGGCCCCTTTGTTTTGATTCCTACCTTTCTGTTAGACCACCAGTGGTATGCCATCCGGGTCTTGTATCACCCGGGCCGGATAGCCATACAGCGCTTGCAACAAGGGTGCGGTTAGCACTTCTGTCGGCGAGCCATCAGCCATTAATCGGCCATTGGCCAGCATCAGCAGCCGGTCGGCATAGCGCGCCGCGAGATTAAGGTCATGCAGCACCACCAGTACTGTGGTGTTGCGTCTGGCCAGCGCACGGGCGATATCCAGCAGTTGATGCTGATATTTGAGATCGAGCGCGGCGGTGGGTTCATCGAGCAGTAACAGCCGTTCGATCGGCTCGCGGTCGGTCGGTTGCCACAGTTGCGCCAGCACCCGGGCAAACTGCACCCGTTGCCGCTCACCGCCGGATAAATCCGGGTAGAGGCGATGAGCCAGGTGCACTACTCCGGCATGCTTGAGGGCGGCGCGGACGATCCGGTCGCGCTCCTGATGTGGCTCGCTGTGGGGTAAGCGTCCAAGCGCCACCACCTCTTCACAGAGAAACGGGAAGCTTAAGGTGGAGCTTTGCGGCAACACGCCAAGCTGTCTTGCCAGTGCCTCTCCCTGCCAGCTAGCGCGGGGCGTGCCAAACAAGCTGATCTCGCCGTGGCAACTGACTTCACCGGTCAGGCATTTGAGCAGGGTGCTTTTACCCGCGCCGTTGGGGCCGAGCAGCGCCGTCACGGTGCCAGGCGCCAGGGTCAGATCAAGCCCATCAAGCAAGGTGCGCCCAGCACGCTCTAGCGTGAGTTGTCGGCAGGAAAGCGGTGACATGAATTACTCCAGCGCGCTGTGTCGATGGCGAATGAGTTGCCAGAGGAAGAAAGGAGCGCCGAGCAGGGCGGTGATGATGCCAACCGGTAACTCGGCCGGAGCGAGCACAATGCGCGCCAGCATGTCCGCAGCCAGCAGCAAGGTGGCACCGAGCAGCACCGAGAGCGGCAGCAGGCGATGGTGATTGGGGCCAGCGATGAGACGCACCAAATGCGGCACCACCAGACCGATAAAACCGATAAGACCGGCGGTAGAGACCGCCACCCCGACCCCTGCCGCGGTCAGCAAAATCAGGCGGCGTTTGAGCGGTTGCACGGCGATGCCGAGGTGGCGTGCCTCCGGCTCACCAAGCAGCAGGGCGTTCAGTGCGCCGGCATCGCGCATGAAAAAGATCAGCAAACCGAACAGTGCCGCTGCCGATAGCAGAATATCCCGCGGTTTACCGGCGGCGAGCGAGCCCATTTGCCACAAGCTAAGATCGCGCAGCATCTGGTCATCAGCCAGATAGGTCAATAACCCAATGGCGGCGCCAGAGAGTGCGGTGACGGCCACACCGGCAAGCAGCATGACGGTCACCGAGGTGCGTCCACCACGGGTGCCCAACAGATAGACCAGAGTGGTGGTGAGTGCTCCGCCCAAAAACGCGAACAGCGGCAGCAATCCGATACCAAGACGCTGTTGCCAGACCATGCTCAGCGGTGCCAGTAGCACAATCGCCAGTGCAGCCCCGAGCGCCGCGCCCCCCGAGACCCCGATAATGCCGGGGTCAGCCAGGGGATTGCGAAACAGTCCCTGCATCACGGCGCCGCACAGGCCAAGAATGGCTCCGACCGTGATGCAGAGCAGGGTGCGTGGCAACCGGATCTGCTGCACCACCAGTTGCAGGTGCGCCGGCAGAGGGGAGTCGGGCAGCAGCGCCCGCAGACTCTCGGCAAAGCCCAGGCCCAGTGGGCCGGTTGCCAGTGACAGCAGCGCCAACACCAGCAGCAGAGTGGCCATTGCTATCAGCAGGGAGTGAAGTGGCCAGCGCTGCAGGTGTGGTGACGTCATGCCAGTCTGTGTCATTTCAGGGCGTGGGCCAGCTGCAGGGCCTGCTTGAGAGTACCGAGTGACAGACCCCCTTGCAGGGTACGACCATCGATCACCTCAATGGCGCCTTGTTTGCCCGCCGGTGTTGCGGCAATGGCCGGGACATCGGCCAGCACGGCGGCCTTATCCTGATAGCGTTGCCACTCACGACCGCTGACCAGCACCAGATCCGGCTGCATCTGGATCAGCGCTTCTGCCGAGACCGGCTTGTAGCCCTTGAGTGCGGCGCCAGTGTTGATGCCGCCGAGCAGCGAGATAATGGCGCCAGCCGTGGTATCACCACCGCCAATGCTGAGCGGCTGTCCCTTGTGGATCAGCAAAAATGCGATCTTGCGCGGTGCATGCTGGCTTGCCAGTTGTTGCAGCTGTTGCTGCTCGCTGGCAATGTCTTTCTTGAGCGCCTCAGCCTTGGATTGTGCGCCCAATACCCCAGCCAGTAGATCAATGCGTTGCAGCAGGTTGTCGATGGTGGCGGCGGTGGGTAGCGTATCGACCTGCACACCCGCACGGCGCAGTTGATCCAGCGTGGCTGGTGGGCCCATCTCGTCGCTGCCGATGATCCGGGTCGGTGACAGGCTCAAAATACCCTCGGCGGCCAGGGTGCGCTGATACCCGACCTTGGCGCCGTTGAGCTGGGCGCTGCTGACATCACTGGCGACGATCTGTGACTCTGCGCCCAGTGCGACCAGCAATTCGCTGGTTCCCGGACCGATACTGACGATCCGTTCGGAAGCTGCAACTGGGTAGGAGAGCAGCAGGGCGGTGGCCAGTGAGGCCTGAACAAGGGCACGGCGTAGTGAGGTGGGTGACATCATAACGACTCCAGAGAGAGGAACGGATGGGGGCATGGAGCCCGCCCGGAATGGTGCTGAGAATATATGTAATGAGATTTGTTATCAATTGCATTTGCTGTTGTTGATCTCGTAAAGTAGCGTCACCAATACAACGACACACCATGGAGAAACCATGACCCTTGCACAGCAAGTCCAGTCATTACTGGACCAGGACCCAGGCGCCCATCCCGCCGCGATGGCGGCTCAGTTAGCCGTCACTGAATGGGAGGTGGTTCAACATCTTCCACCGGCCATGGTCAGCCTGCTTCCCGGCGAGCGCAGTGAATCCTTGCTGACCGACCTGGCTGACTGGGGCACGGTGACCACCATCGTTGAATCCTCGGGCTCTATCTTTGAAGTGAAGGCACCGTTTCCCAAGGGCAAAAATGCCCGTGGCTATTACAACCTGATGGGGCGTGATGGCGAGTTGCATGGCCACCTTAAGCTTGATGCGGTGAGCCATATCGCGCTGGTCAGCAAGCCGTTTATGGGGCAAGAGGGACACTCGTTCCAGTTTTACGATGCGGCCGGTCGCTGCGTATTCAAGGTCTATCTGGGACGGGATGAAAAACGCCAGCTGCTGCCCGAGCAGGTCAGCCGCTTCAAGGCATTGCGTGAGGAGGTGAGTGCATGAGTGAGCGTCAGGAGCGTCTGCAAGGGCGCCTGCAACCGGAGATCCGCGAGTTTCGCGATGCCTGCCGGACCCTGCAACTGGCGACCGTTGATGCCGACGGCCAGCCTAACGCCAGCTATGCCCCGTTCGTGCTGCTGGAAGATGGCTATTATGTGCTGATTTCGACCATTGCCCGCCATGCCCGTAACCTGTTGCAGGTGCCGCGTGTGTCACTGATGCTGATTGAAGATGAGAGCACCTCACGCGAGCTGTTTGCCCGCAAACGCCTCACCTTTGACGCCCGAGCCGACAAGGTTGAGCGTGACGATCCACGCTGGAGCAGCGCGGTTGCTGCACTCGAGGCGCGCTTTGGCGAGATCATCAAGGGGCTCTCCAACCTCAAGGATTTCCAGCTGTTTCGTCTGGCGCCCGAGCAGGGGCTGTTTGTCAAAGGCTTCGGTCAGGCATTCCGGGTCAGCAGTGATGAGCTGGTCGATGTGGTGCACTTGCAAGAGGGGCACAAGCGCATCGATACCGATCAGGAGATCGACACGCCGCATACGCCACTGCGCTAAGGTATTTCAGCAACAAAACGGGCAGCCATGGCTGCCCGTTTCTGTTTATGTATCAGCGCGTTATTCGACCCAGGCTGGCGAATTGGGGAAACGCTGACGATCTTGCGCGGTGGCGGTCTCATTGCACTCACCACGGATTTTCCACGGAGTGCGCGAGAGCATGATAAAGCCTTGCTGGCAGTAGTGCTTGTCGGCCAGCCAGCCTTGCACCTGCTCTTCGTCCAGCGAGGTATTGAGATCGACCCGACCAGCCTGACGGCGGGATGACGGTGCTCGGATGCCTGCGCTGGGCAGCTGATCCATGGCAAGGGCTTCAAACACGAAACGCTTGCTCCCTTCGTCAGTAATATGGGTCATAAAGCGTGGCGCCGGGCGGGACGACGGACCCGGCATGCTGCTGCAGGCACTGAGCAGCAGGGTGAGCATGACAACAACAATACGCAAGTAAGAGACTCCGTCAAAGCAGCTGTTCGGTGCTGCGCAGCGTAACATGTTTGCCAGCCGGCAGGATCAACCCTTCCCACATCCAGTGATGGTGCGCAATGATCTGCTCGGCATTCAGGTGCGGGCGATCTGCCGTGGTATGGGCATCGGTCACCGCCACCACATTAAAACCGAGTGCGGCGGCGCTGCGCAGTGTGGTGTCCACGCAAAAATCGGTGGCGCAGCCGCTAATCAGCAGCCGTTTGGGCGCGAGAATGCGTAACCGCGCCGCCAGATCGGTGCCCAGAAAGCCATCGCAGGCGCTTTTGCTAAGCTGACCATCCTCCTTGTGCACGTCCAGCGTCGGCAGCAAGGCCCAACCCGGCGTTCCTGGCTCCACCTCTTCCCCCGCCAATCCATCGTGCTGGATAAACAAAACATGCCCACCCGCTTTGCGCACCGATGCGGCCAGCCGGTTGATGTTATCCACCACTTGCGCATCCAGGTGTCTGGGCTGCTCGAACAAGCCTGCTTGCATATCGATGACCAGCAAAACATCGCTCATCTGTTGCCTCCATTCTGTGGTGTCAGCTGTGTGCTCTCAGGGGTATTCCATCGTGTTTGTCCGCCACAATCATGCCATGCCTAGATGACTCGCAGCACGGTTTTTCCAGTGTTTTATATTTTGATACCGAAGGGGGCGGTGACCTGCGGCAATCGGAGGCACTGATAGCAAGTGCTGGTTCTGATTCATTTTTTTAGACACGGGCCGCAGCGCCGACCACTGCCGGATTTGCCTGTGCAGTGATACAGATGTATCCAAAGTCGGCTATGATGGACATCCGATTGCCGCCCTGCCGAGGAACCATGCCTGCCTTTGCCTGGATGGCGCTGTTTTTCAGTGCCTTTTATTTTGTCTACGGTGCCTACCTGCCGTTTTGGTCACTCTGGTTGGAAGGGGTTGGCCTCACCCCGGATGTGATCGGATTGCTGCTAGGGGCGGGGATGGCCGTGCGCTTTGCCGGCAACTTGCTGGTGATGGGGCGTATCAAGGGGGCTGCGCATCTGTTGCCGGTGACCCGATTGCTCTGTGTGCTCAGCCTCATCTCCTTTATCGGTTTCTACCTCGGCCATGCCCCCTGGTGGCTGGTGGTGTTGACCCTGGTGACCAACTTTATCTATCCGACGCTGATGCCAATGGGCGATGCGTTGGCTACCCGCATGGTGTTACAGACCCATCTCGATTATGGCAAGGTGCGGCTGTTCGGCTCCTTTGCCTTTATCGTCGCGTCCACCCTGGTGGGCGGACTGGTGACCCGCTTTGGCAGTGACTGGATATTGCACACCATCCTGGCCGGTTTACTGTTGATGCTGCTGATTAGCTGGTTACCACTCAATCCGGCGCCGCGCGATGTGGCCGGAGAGCGGCCGCGCAGCGGCCTGATTGATACCTTCCGGCAGGGCGAAGTGCGCCGCTTTTTGCTGATTGCGGCCTCGCTGCAGGGGAGCCACGCCGCCTACTACGGTTTTAGTGCCATTCACTGGAAAGCTGCCGGTTACAGTGGGGCCACCATCGGTTATTTGTGGGCGCTCGGCGTGGTTGCTGAAATCTGCATGTTTGCCGCCGACCGGCGTTTTCTCTCGCGCTTCTCGGCTCGCGCTCTGTTCCTGGCCGGTGCCACGGGCTGTCTGCTGCGCTGGGGGTTGATGGGGGCCACAACCGAACTGATCTGGCTGGTGGTGGCGCAGTTACTGCATTCGGTCACGTTCTGCGTGAGCCATCTGGGCGCGATTCGTTTCATGACCCGTGAGTTACCACCGGAGCGCCAGATCCCCACTCAGGCGCTCTATTCGGCGCTCGGGCTCGGTATCACGGTGGCGGTCTTGATGGCGCTGTGCGGCCAGCTTTATGCACCGCTGCAAGGGGGCATCTTCTGGTTGATGATCCTAGTGGCGCTGCCGGCATTCTGGCTCAAGCCCAAGCCGGTGCGCCTCGCCACCTAGCGGTTTAACCCTACAGCAGGCTGAATTGACAGGGAGTCACTCATGCATCAGGGCGGATTGCTGATAACGGTAGCCTTGCTCTATCTGGCTGCGCTGTTTGGTATTGCTTATTTGGCCGACCTGCAGCGGCGCGCCCGGTTGTCGGGTCAGCCGCTCATCTACAGCCTGTCGCTGGCCGTTTACTGCACCTCCTGGACCTTCTACGGTACGGTGGGGCAGGCGAGTCAGGACCCCTGGTCGCCACTGCCCATCTATCTTGGCCCCATGCTGGTGTTTCTGTTTGGCTGGCGGGTGCTGGCACGCCTGATCCTGGTCTCCAAGCGCGAACACATCACCTCGATTGCCGACTTTATTGCGGCCCGTTATGGCAAGTCGCAGCAACTGGCGATGCTGGTGACGCTGGTGGCCATCATGGGGGTGCTGCCTTATCTGGTGCTGCAGCTTAAAGCCATTGTCACCGGGCTGGACCTGCTGACGGCGGGCCAACTGGTGGCCTATGGTAACGGTGGCCGCGGCGCGCTGGCGTTGGCGGTGGGCATGTTACTGGCGCTGTTTAGTATCCTGTTTGGTACCCGCCATCTGGATGCCACCGAGCACCACCGCGGCATGGTGGTGGCGGTGGCGCTGGAGTCGGTGGTCAAGCTGCTGGCGTTTTTCTGCGTCGGCGGCTTTGCCCTTTGGTTGCTGTTGACCACGCCGGGTGTTTGGCAAACCGACGCCAGCCAGCGTTTTGTTCAGGCGGCAACGCATATCTCGGCCGGGCAGGGGCTGGAGCTGGCCATCTACACCCTGCTCTCCATGTGCGCCATCATCTGCTTGCCACGCCAGTTTCACGTCACTGTGGTGGAAAACCATCAGGGGCAGGATCTGCACTGGGCGCGCTGGATCTTTCCCGCTTATCTGTTTCTGATGGGTATATTTATCTGGCCGCTTGCATTGGCCGGGCGACACTGGCTGGGGGACGGGGTGTCGCCAGACAGCTTTGTGATCAACCTGCCGCACACGCTCGGCTTTGATGCTATGGCGCTGCTCGCCTTTATGGGCGGCACCTCGGCGGCCGCCGGCATGGTGATTGTCTCGACGCTGGCCCTTTCCATCATGGTCAGCAACGATCTGGTGCTCCCCTTGCTGCTGCGCCGCTACTGGCAGCAGCGTCAGGATGAGCGGCTGGCCCGCCTGCTGCTGCGGGTGCGGCGCGCCACTATCGTACTGATTTTGCTGGCGGCCTGGGGGCTCTATCTGTGGATGGGAGAGCTCACCAGCTTATCGCGCATCGGCTATCTCTCGTTTGGCGCCGTCGCCCAGTTTGCCCCGGCACTATTGCTGGGTCTTTATTGGCGGCGCGGTAATCGCAAGGGGGTCTATCTCGGGTTAGTGCCGGGCCTGGTGCTTTGGCTCCTGACCTTACTGCATGAGAGCGGCATGCTGGCCGGCTCACCGCTGGCGGAGCTGATGAGTCCGCCGGATCTGCCAGTGCTGCGTGATATCGGCACCGCAACCTGGTGCCTGCTGCTCAGTCTTTTGCTCAATCTGGCTGGCTATGTGGCGGGGTCGCTGTTGACCAGTCCGGCGGTGAGCGAGCGGCTGCAGGCAGCCAACTTTGTCGGCAAACCGAGCCGTGATGCTTCGGCGCTTTATCAGGCGCGGGTGTCGGTCAAAGAGCTCGAAATGCTGGCCACCCGTTTTCTGGGGCCAAGCCGGGTCAAGCGCGCCTTTGGCCGCTTTGCCGCCGAGCGGGGCGGCACGCTGGCGCCCCATATGCAGGCTTCGCCTGAATTGATTGTGCACACCGAGCGGCTGCTGGCCGGCGTATTTGGCGCCTCGTCGGCACGGTTGGTGCTGGCCTCGGCCCTGCAAGGGCATCACATGCAGCTCGAAGAGATCGCCACCATCGTCGATGAGGCGTCGGACTTGCTGCGTTTTAACCGTGGCTTGCTGCAAGGGGCAATTGAGCATATCGGGCTGGGGATTTCGGTGGTTGATCGTGAGCTCAAGCTGGTGGCCTGGAATCGCCGTTACGTTGAGCTGTTTAACTATCCGTCCGGGTTGGTGCAGGTGGGGCGGCCGATTGAAGAGATTATCCGCTATAACGCCAGCCAGGGGCTCTGCGGCCCCGGTGAGATAGAGGCGCAGGTCAGCAAGCGGGTGGCTTACATGCAGCGCGGCAGTCGTCATGTGTCGGCCCGTGAGCGGCCCGATGGGCGGGTGATTGAGATGCAGGGCAACCCCATGCCGGGGGGCGGTTTTGTCATGACCTTCACCGACATCACGCCATTTCGCGAAGCAGAAAAGGTGCTGCGTGAAGCCAACGAACTGCTTGAGGCGCGGGTGGCCGAGCGCACCCGTGAGTTGTCGGCCCTTAACCAGCAGCTGCTGACCGTCAATCAGCAGGTGGAGCGCGCCAATCAATCCAAGAGCCGTTTTCTGGCGGCGGTCAGTCACGACCTGACCCAGCCGCTCAATGCGGCCAAGCTGTTTGCCTCGACGCTGCGTGAACAGTTGCCCGATGGCGAGCCGGCGCGGCTGGCCGAGCGTATCGATACCGCACTGGAAGCGGCCGAAGATCTGATTTCTGATCTGCTCGATATCTCGCGTCTGGAGGCGGGCAAATTCAAGGCGCGCATGGCAGATATGCCGCTTCGTGACGTGTTTGACACTCTGCAGGCCGAGTTCGGCGTGCTGGCCAAGGCCGGTGGTATGACGTTTCGGGTGGTGCCCACGCAGCTGTGGACGCACAGCGACGGCAAACTGCTGCGCCGGGTGCTGCAAAACTTCCTCACCAATGCCTTTCGCTACAACCCCGAGGGGCATGTGCTGCTGGGCTGCCGCCGGGTTGCAGGGCGTGTGCGCATCGAGGTGTGGGATAACGGCCCCGGCATCCCCCATGAGAAACAGTCGGAAATTTTTGAAGAGTTCCAGCGGCTGGATCACTCGCGCACGGCGCGTGAGCAGGGGCTAGGGTTGGGACTGGCAATTGCGCGCGGCATCTCCACCGTACTTGGTCACACCATCTCGATGCAGAGCTGGCCCGGACGCGGCTCGGTTTTCACGGTGACGCTGGGGCGCACGCAACCTTCGACCATCACAGCGGAGGCTTCGCAACCGCTCACGATACCGCCGGGCTCATTGAGTGGGCTGCCGGTGCTGTGCGTCGATAACGAGCCCGAGATCTTGCAGGCAATGTACTCCTTGTTGGAGCGCTGGGGCTGTGACGTGCGCTGCGTGGCCGATCTTGGCGGGGCGCTGGCCGTGGTGGAGGATGGCTTCGTGCCGCGTCTGGTGCTCTCTGACTACCATCTGGATGATGGTCGTACCGGCTTGCAGGTGCTCGAGCAAGTTCGTCACTACTACGGCGCAGAGATTGCCGGCATCGTGATCAGTGCCGATCGCAATGGCGAGCTACTGACCCGCATTCGTGAGTTGGGCTATGGCTACATCAGTAAACCGGTCAAGCCGCCCAAGCTGCGGGCGCTGATGACCAGCTTGCTGGATAGATAAGCCCCCTCATTGCGCTATAAACAAAAAGCGCGCCGAGGTGGCGCGCTTTGTGTTGCAGGGAGGTGGTCCGATTAACGGCCCAGCTTGCCCTTGAGCAGTGCAACGATCTCGTCGATGGCGACTTCCTGCTTCTCACCGGTGCGGCGGCACTTGTACTCCACCACGCCGTTGTCGAGGCCACGCTCACCAATCACGATGGCGTGCGGCACACCGATCAGCTCCATGTCGGCAAACATGACGCCCGGACGCTCTTTACGATCGTCAAACAGCACATCGACCTTGGCCGCCTTGAGTTCGCTGTAGAAACGTTCGGCCAGCTCCGCCACCCGCACCGACTTGTGCATGTTCATCGGGATCACGGCCACTTCGAACGGCGCAATGGCGTCCGGCCAAATGATGCCGTACTGGTCGTTGTTCTGCTCGATGGCAGCGGCGACCACACGGGTCACGCCGATACCGTAGCAACCCATCTCCATGATGACTGACTTGCCATCTTCGTTCAGCACGGTGGCCTTCATGGCTTCGGAGTACTTGGTGCCGAGCTGGAAGATGTGACCCACTTCGATACCGCGCTTGATCAGCAGTGTGCCGTTGCCGCACGGGCTCGGATCGCCTTCCACCACGTTGCGGATGTCGGCCACTTCATAGCCCTGTACGTCGCGATCCCAGTTGGTGCCGGTCAGGTGGAAGCCGGTCTCGTTGGCGCCGCAGACAAAATCTGCCAGATGGGCGGCGCTGCGATCGATAACGACCCGGCCCTGGAAGCCTACCGGACCGATGGAGCCAGCGTCACAACCGGCAGCGGCCTTGATCTGCTCGTCATTGGCGAAGGTCAGCGGCTTAGCGATGCCTGCTACCTTCTCGGCCTTGACGTCGTTGAGCTCGTGATCGCCGCGCAGAACCAGTGCCACTACCGGCTGCTGGCCTTGCTCGTTCTCTTCACCCAGCACCAGCAGAGTCTTGGCAACCTGGCTCGGGGCCACGTTCAGGAAGGCGCTCACCTCGTCGATGGTGTGCACGTTCGGGGTGGCTACCTTGGTCAGTGCAGCCGTGGCTTCCGGACGTTCGCCAACCGGCGCCAGCGCTTCGGCCATCTCGATGTTGGCGGCGTAATCAGAGCTATCAGAGAAGGCAATCAAGTCTTCACCGCTCTCGGCCAGCACCTGGAATTCGTGGGAGCCGGTACCACCGATGGAGCCGGTATCGGCCTGCACCGGACGGAAGTCCAGACCCATACGGCTGAAGGAGGCGCAATAGGCTGCGTGCATCTTCTCGTAGGTTTCGACCAGGCTCGGCTTGTCGATATGGAAGGAGTAAGCATCCTTCATCAGGAATTCACGACCACGCATGATGCCGAAACGGGGACGCACTTCGTCACGGAACTTGGTCTGGATTTGATAGAGGTTCAGCGGCAGTTGCTTGTAGCTGTTGACCTCGTAGCGAACCAGATGGGTGACCACCTCTTCGTGGGTCGGGCCCAGCACGAACGGACGGTTGTTGCGGTCAGCCAGACGGCACAGCTCGGGGCCGTATTGATCCCAGCGGCCGGACTCTTGCCACAGCTCGGCCGGTTGCACGACCGGCATGGAGATTTCGATGGCACCAGCGTTGTTCATCTCTTCACGGATGATGTTCTCAACCTTCTTCAGAACGCGCAGGCCGGTGGGTAGCCAGGTGTACATGCCAGAGGCGAGTTTACGGATCATGCCGGCACGCAGCATCAGCTGATGGCTGACGACTTCCGCGTCGGACGGGGTTTCCTTGAGAGTGGAAAGCAGATAGTTGCTGGTACGCATCGCTCGTGACCTTACAAAATAAGAGGTGGACTGTTGCCCGCGGTGAAAATCTAAGAGCGGAATATTAGCAGGGCCGCCGCCACGGCCCAAGGGATAAATGGCGCTCGTTCTGACGTGGTGCGCCACAGGCTGCGCATGCGAAGCGCAATGCTGGATACCTATCCAGTTATTCTTTATGCTATCGGCAGTTCAACGACGTTGAGGAAGTGGCAAGGTGATTGGTCGTCTGCGTGGCATCGTGATTGAAAAACAGCCCCCCGAGGTGCTGCTGGAAGTCGGTGGAGTGGGCTATGAGGTGCAGATGCCGATGAGCTGCTTCTATGATCTGCCGGAGCTTGGCAAAGAGGCGCTCATCTATACCCATTTCGTGGTGCGAGAAGATGCCCAGTTGCTCTATGGCTTTAATCACAAGCAAGAGCGCGCCCTGTTTCGCGAGCTGATCAAGGCCAACGGGGTGGGCCCCAAGCTGGCTCTGGCCATCCTTTCGGGCATGAGCGCCAGCCAGTTTGTGGTCTGCGTCGAGCGAGAAGATATCTCCACCCTGGTCAAGCTGCCGGGCGTGGGCAAGAAAACCGCCGAGCGACTGGTGGTTGAGCTGAAAGATCGTCTGGCCGGCTGGGTCAGCCATGATCTCTTCACGCCAGCGGCGGTCACGCTGCCCGTTGCCAGCAGTGCCTTGCTTGAGCCCGATGCCGAGCAGGAAGCGGCCAGTGCACTGATAGCACTCGGTTACAAGCCGGCGCAGGCGAGCCAGATTGTCGGCAAGGTGGCCAAAGAGGGGATGACGGTTGAGGCCATCATCCGCGAAGCCTTGCGCAGTCAGGTATAAGGAGCGGTGATGATTGAAGCGGATCGCCTGATCTCGGCAGCAGCAGCCGGTCGTGAAGATGAGCTGATTGACCGGGCCATTCGCCCGCGCTCCCTGGCCGATTACAAGGGCCAGGATCATGTGCGCGCACAGATGGAGATCTTTATCGAGGCGGCGCGCCAGCGTGGCGAGGCGCTCGACCATCTGCTGATCTTCGGGCCGCCCGGGCTTGGCAAGACCACGCTCGCCAACATCGTCGCCTGCGAGATGGGGGTGAGCATCAAGACTACGTCAGGTCCGGTGCTGGAAAAAGCCGGCGATCTGGCCGCCCTGCTGACCAACCTTGAACCCAACGACGTGCTGTTTATCGATGAGATCCATCGTTTGAGCCCGGTGGTGGAAGAGGTGCTCTATCCGGCGATGGAGGATTACCAGCTCGATATCATGATTGGGGAGGGGCCGGCGGCGCGCTCCATCAAGCTCGACTTGCCCCCCTTTACCCTGATTGGAGCCACCACCCGCGCCGGTTCACTCACCAGCCCACTGCGTGATCGCTTCGGTATTGTGCAGCGCCTCGAGTTCTATAGCGTGGCGGATCTGACTGACATCGTGGCGCGTAGTGCCCGCTGTCTTGGCCTGCAGATGTTGCCGGAAGGGGCGCTGGAGGTGGCGCGCCGCTCACGCGGGACGCCGCGTATCGCCAACCGGCTGCTGCGTCGGGTGCGCGATTTTGCCCAGGTGAAATCTGACGGCACCATTGATGCCGAAATTGCTGCGCGCGCCATGGATATGCTCGATGTGGACCATCAGGGCTTTGATTTTATGGACCGTAAACTGCTGCTGGCGGTGATCGACAAGTTCCTCGGTGGTCCGGTTGGGCTGGATAACCTGGCCGCGGCCATCGGTGAAGAGAAAGACACCATCGAAGATGTGCTGGAGCCCTACCTTATCCAGCAGGGGTTCTTGCAGCGCACACCGCGCGGTCGTATCGCCACTCCCCGAGCTTATCAGCACTTCGGTCTGGAGCGCCCCGAGTCATAACCGGCATCAGCTCGCTAATAACCGCCTTCGGGCGGTTTTTTGTAACAAAAAAAGCCCACCGCTAGCGGTGGGCAAGACAATTCAGGATGGATGTTCACAGACAGGACAGGAGACGACCTGCGCTGGGATGGCTGACGGAGTCGTCGCAGAGTCCTTAGAGTCGGTTCAGTTGATACATCTGAACAAAAGAAAGCTTGTAGTAACGAAGGGTGCGCTTAACAAACTTATTCATCTTGCAAAGTCCACATGTAAAAGTTGATGACACAAACCCAGTGCGGGTCAACGCTGCCAGCCAGGTCGGGCCTTGTCTGCGAGGCGCATTCTAGGTATCCGGATGGTGACCTACAAACTAGAAAAATTGCCAAGTGGCATAAGTTAAATTAATGCGAATGTCTAAGCTGAAAAACCACATCAAGATGCACAAACCAGAATAATTGCGTGTATCGGGGCGCGATTGTCCAACAGGGTATAAACAATAGAAAAGGTATGGATTTAGGTGGTCAGCAGGAAAGGATGTGACAAGCTTGCAAACAAATAAAAACGCTTTGATTACCGAAGGTTATCAGTATGTAGAAGTGTGATCACGTTCTCTTTTTCAGCATTAAACCCCTATCATTGATGCATCATTGATGAATGTTTTGTGACCAGGTGCACATTGATTTTGGTCAAATAAGGATGATATAAAATACGTGTATTTCTGCGCTGGATCAAAAGGCTAGTGATTATTTCTGGTATGTTAAACATTAGCTTTTTTTGTTCTTTTTGTTGTCATTGGGTTAACATGATGGCGCAATCCGGTTCTCTGCATTGTGATGTGAATGCAACCAACCAAAAAGTGCAGGAAGCCACGAGACATGGAAGCTTTTCCCCAACAACTAAATAGCCGTGCCAATAATCGGTGAGGAAACATCATGATTGCTGAGCATGTGGTTGACCTGTCGCGGATCCAGTTCGCAGCGACGGCACTCTATCACTTCTTGTTTGTCCCCCTGACGCTCGGGATGACCTTCATCCTGGCCATCATGGAATCTGTCTATGTAATGACCAACAATCCCATCTATCGGGATATGACCAAATTCTGGGGCAAGTTGTTTGCTATCAACTTCGTCCTGGGGGTCACCACCGGTCTGACCATGGAGTTCCAGTTCGGTACCAACTGGGCCTACTACTCCCACTACGTGGGTGACATCTTCGGTGCGCCGCTGGCGATCGAGGGTCTGATGGCCTTCTTCCTCGAATCCACCTTCGTCGGTATGTTCTTCTTTGGCTGGGATCGCCTGTCCAAAGTACAGCATCTGGCGGCCACCTGGCTGGTTGCTCTCGGCTCCAACCTGTCGGCGCTGTGGATCCTGGTAGCGAACGGCTGGATGCAAAATCCGGTTGGCTCCGAGTTCAACTTCGAGAGCATGCGGATGGAGATGGCAAGCTTCTCCGACCTGCTGTTCAACCCGGTTGCCCAGGTCAAGTTCGTGCACACTGTGTCGGCCGGTTACACCTGCGCGGCCATGTTTGTACTGGGGATCTCCTCTTACTACCTGCTCAAGAATCGTGATGTGGCGTTTGCCCGCCGTTCGTTTGCCATTGCTGCGGCCTTCGGTATGGCCTCGGTGCTGTCGGTTATCGTGTTGGGTGACGAATCCGGTTATGAGACCGGTGATGTTCAGCGCGTGAAGCTGGCGGCCATCGAAGGTGAGTGGAACACCGAGCCGGCTCCGGCTGCCTGGACCATCTTCGGTATCCCGAACCAGGAAGAGATGCGCACCGATTACGCCATCAAGGTTCCGTTTGCCCTTGGTATCATCGCAACCCGTTCGCTGGACGAGCAGGTGACCGGTATCAAGGATCTCAAGAGCGAGCACGAACTGCGCGTACGTAACGGTATGCAAGCCTATGATCTGCTGAACAAGTTGCAAGCCGGCGACAAGTCTGACGAGACCCGTGCCCGCTTCGACGAGGCCAAGAAGGATCTGGGTTATGGCCTGCTGCTCAAGCGTTATACCGACAAGGTGACTGACGCTACTGACGAGCAGATCAAGGCTGCGGTGGATGACTCCATCCCGCAAGTGGCTCCGCTGTTCTTCACCTTCCGTATCATGGTGGCCTGTGGCGTCCTGATGCTGGTGCTGATCGCCATCGCCTTCTATGACAGTGCCCGTCACCAGATTGGCAAGCGCAAGTGGCTGCTCAAGGCACTGCTGTGGGGTATCCCGTTGCCGTGGATTGCGATTGAGTGTGGCTGGTTTGTGGCTGAATACGGCCGTCAACCCTGGACCATCTCCGAGGTGCTGCCGACCTTTATGTCGACGTCCAACCTCTCTCCGGCTGATCTGTGGTTCTCGCTGGTAGGTATCTGCCTGTTCTATACCGTGCTGCTGATTATCGAGATGTACCTGATGTTCAAGTACGCCCGCCTCGGTCCGAGCAGTCTGCACACTGGCAAGTATCACTTTGAACTGGCCAAGGCATAAGGAGAGCCCCCATGTTTGATTACGAAGTATTGCGTGTCATCTGGTGGGTACTGGTCGGTGTCTTGCTGATCGGTTTCACCATCACTGACGGATTTGATATGGGCGTCGGTGCCTTGCTGCCCTTCCTGGGTAAAAAGGATGTTGAGCGTCGTGTGATGCTCAACACGGTAGGCCCGCACTGGGAAGGTAACCAGGTGTGGCTGATCACCGCCGGCGGCGCGATTTTTGCCGCTTGGCCGATGGTCTATGCTGCCGCCTTCTCGGGTTTCTATGTCGCGATGATCCTGACCCTGATGGCGTTGTTCTTCCGTCCGGTCGGTTTCAAATACCGCTCGATGCAGACCGATGCCAAGTGGCGCTCCTCTTGGGACTGGTGCCTGTTTATCGGTGGTGCCGTGCCTCCCATCGTGTTTGGTGTGGCGTTTGGTAACCTGTTCCAGGGTGTGCCGTACAGCTTCAACCAATACCTGATGGTGACCTACACCGGTAACTTCTTCGGTCTGCTCAACCCGCTGGGTCTGCTGGCCGGTCTGGTCAGTCTGTTCATGATCATGACCCAGGGTGCCACCTGGCTGATGATGAAGACCGAAGGCGAAGTGCTGGCGCGTTCGCGTAACGCGGCGGCGCTGACTTCCCTGCTGACCCTGGTGCTGTTTGCCATCGGCGGTTACTGGGTAAGCCACATCGACGGTTATGTTCTGGTCAGCTCTGCCGGCAACAATGCCGTGGCCAACCCGCTGAACAAGCAGGTGACCCTGGAAGCCGGTGCCTGGATGAAGAACTACAGCCTCTACCCGTGGATGATTGCGGCTCCGGTGCTCGGCCTGGCCATGAGCCTGCTGACTGCGCTGTTTGCCAAGCTGAACAAGGGCGCCGTGGCGTTCCTCTGCTCCTCGCTGGCGGTGGCCGGTATCATCCTGACTGCCGGGTTCTCGCTGTTCCCGTTTGTGATGCCGTCCAGCATCGAGCCGTCCCATAGCCTGACCATGTGGGATGCCACCTCGTCGTTCACCACCCTCAAGGTGATGACCGTTGTGGCCGCCATTTTTGTGCCGATTGTGCTGAGCTACACCATCTGGACTTACATCAAGATGTTTGGCCGTGTCAGCACCAAGCACGTTGAAGAGAACCAGCACTCACTGTACTGATAGGGAGAACAACACAATGTGGTATTTCACCTGGATTCTTGGTGTTCTGCTGGCCTGTGCTTTTGGCATCGTCAACGCACTGTGGCTTGAACACAGCGAAAACCTGGATCGCAAGATCGATGAGTAATGCCCAGCTGGCCCGGTGGTATGCGCCCTTGTGGCGTCAGCCGTGGCAAGGGGCGCTGTTGGTGGCCGCCATATTGTTGGCGGTCGCCATCCTGCAGGCCTCCCATCTGGTGGCGGCCAATACCAGTGAACTGGGTGTGTGGGTGGCGCCGGTGCTGATGTGGGGTGTCTGCTGTGGCTTTATCAACGGGCTCGGTTTTCATCCTCGCACACTGGTGGTGCGCCTGCTGCTCTGTCCCTGGCTGGCCTGGCCAGTCATCTTGTGGGGACTCTGGTTAACCCGCAGCTATTATTTCTCATAAAAACAGGGGGGAGCATGGCTCCCCCCTGCTTCTTTCCGCCCCGACCCTGCGTTATCATAGGCGCCCATCTTTTTTAATGATCGAATGGATCACAGATTTTTATGGCGGACCCTTTTGTGTTTCCGGTGCGTGTCTATTACGAAGACACCGATGCCGGCGGCATTGTCTACAACGCCAACTATCTCAAGTTCATGGAACGCGCGCGCACTGAGTTCTTGCGCGACCGTGGTATTGAGCAAGATGGCCTGTTGGCCGACGGCATCGCCTTTGTTGTGACCCGTACCGAGATCGATTTCCGGTCAGCTGCCCGTTTTAACGAGCAGCTGACAGTGACCACGCAAGTGGTCGAGCTCAAGCGCGCATCCATGCGCTTTGAGCAACGAATCTTTGCCCAAGACGGTCGACTGATCACCGATGCCCAGGTGCAGATTGCCTGTGTCACCGTCCCGCAAATGAAACCTGTCGCTATACCTGCTCAAGTTAAGGGAGTGCTGTAAGTGCACGCTGAAATCTCGTTTGTTGGCTTGTTCTGGCAAGCCAGTCTGTTGGTTAAGTTTGTCATGATGACCCTGATGGGGATGTCGATCCTCTCCTGGGCCCTGATCATCCAGCGCACCAAGGTTATCAAGGCTGCGCGTCTTGCCTCGGAGCAATTTGAAGACCGTTTCTGGTCTGGCATCGACTTGAACCGCCTCTATCAGGAGTCCTCTTCCCGTCGCGATGACATCGAAGGCATGGAAGATATCTTCTATTCCGGTTTCAAAGAGTATGCTCGTCTGCTCAAAGCGGGCGCCCGTGGTCAGGAAGCGGTAATGGACGGTACCTATCGTGCCATGCGTGTTTCTCTCTCGCGCGCGGTGGATGATCTTGAATCCAACCTGCCGGTGCTGGCCACCGTTGGCTCCATCAGCCCGTATATCGGTCTGTTCGGTACCGTATGGGGGATCATGAACGCCTTTATCGCACTGGGTCAGGTGCAACAGGCCACCCTGCAAATGGTCGCACCGGGTATCGCCGAAGCACTGATCGCCACGGCAATGGGTCTGTTTGCCGCGATTCCGGCGGTGGTTGCCTATAACCGTTTGTCCAGCAAGGTGGAAAAGCTGGAAAACGCCTATGCCAACTTCATGGACGAGTTCACCACCATTCTGAACCGCCAAATTGCACAGCAGGGTGATCTGTAATGCAAAGCTATCAGCGGATCCGGCGCAAGAAAGTCGCCGAGATCAACGTGGTTCCCTACATCGACGTCATGCTGGTGCTGCTGATCATCTTTATGGCGGTAACACCAGTCATTACGCAAGGGGTCAAGGTTGATCTGCCACAGGCTGAATCCGAGCAGTTGCCGGAAGATTCCAAGCCCCCCTTTATCGTCAGTGTGACCTCGGAAGGGGCATACACCATCAAGGCGGGCGAGGCCGACTCCGAGCCGGTTCCCGGTGGCGATAAGGGCGCCATGGAGCAGTACATTACCGAAAAAGCCATGGGCTATCTGGCGGTTAACCAGGGTGCTCCGGTGGTGGTAGCGGGCGATAAAGCCGTGCGCTATGAAGAGGTGATTTTGCTGATGGTGGCGCTGAAGAAGGCCGGTGTGCCCCAAGTGGGCCTGATGACCGAATCACCGAATTGATGGAGCGTGATGTGAAGCGAGGATTATCGAGTTACGTCATTGTTTCGCTTCTGCTGCACCTCATCATTGGCATCATCCTGCTGGTCGGGCTCGATTTCAGCAAGCCCAAACGTCCCGCCGCGTCGGGGCAGATTGTTCAGGCTGTGATGATGGATGAAAACTTCCTCAATCAGCAGGCTGATCAGATCCAGCAGAAACAGGCCAAGCAGCAGGCGGTCAAGAAAGAGAAAGAAGACGCCGAACGCACTCGCCGCGAGCGGATTGAGGAGCAGGAGCGCCTGCAGGCGGCTGAAGAGCAGCGCAAGAGTGCTGAAGAGGCAGTGCGCAAGGCCGAAGCCGACAAGCAGATGAAGATTGCCGAGCAAAAGCGTGCCGAGGAGAAAACCAAGGCCGCAGAAGAGGCGCGCAAGGTTGAAGAGCAAAAAGCCAAGGCCGCCGAAGAGGCTCGCAAGCTAGAGGAAACCAAGGCGCTGGCCCTCAAGAAGAAGAAAGAGGAAGAGCGCGAGAAGGCGGAGGCCGAGCAAAAGGCCAAGGCCGACGCAGAGAAGAAAGCCAAGGCAGACGCTGAGAAGAAGGCGAAGGCTGAGGCTGCCAAGAAGGCGCAGGAAGAGGCACAGAAGAAGGCTCAGGCCGAGGCAGACAAGAAAGCCAAAGCAGAGGCCGAGAAGAAGGCTAAGGCTGAGGCAGACAAGAAAGCTAAAGCGGAAGCTGACAAGAAGGCTAAGGCTGAGGCAGCCAAGCAAGCCAAGGAAGATGCCGAGCGCAAACGCAAGGCGGATGAAGAGGCCAAACTGCAACAGGAGCTTGAGGCGCAGATGCAGCAAGGTCTTGAAGCGGAAGCCAATGCTCGGGCTCAGGCGCGTTCAGGTCAGGCCGCTGGTGAGGTCGATAAGTATGGGGCGATGATCGTCGACACGATCCGACGCTACATGCTGACCGATCAGACCATGAAGGGGAAAACCTGTACTCTGAGACTGAAACTGGCCCCGGATGGTTTTATCATCTCTGCTGATACCGGCAGTGGTGATCCGGCGGTATGTCGGGCTGGTAAAGCGGCTGCCCTGAAGGCAGGCAAGGTACCGGTACCGAAAGATCCTGCTGCCTTCGCCCAGTTGCAGGATATCAATCTGCTCGTCGATCCGTTCGGCGGCTGATGACGCGGGGGCGTAAGCCCCCGTTTCTGAAACGGTAGTTTTTCTAACCTCCAAATGGAGTTGAACACGCAATGTTGAAACGGCTGATATTTATCTTCCTGAGTTTCACCCTGCTCGGTTCCCCTGCCTATGCGGCTCTGGATCTGGTGTTGACGGGTGGTATCGATAGTGCTCGTCCTGTGGCCGTTGCCCCCTTCAAGTGGACCGGGGGCGGTCAGTTGCCCCAGGACGTGGCGGATGTCATCTCTTCTGACCTGCTGCGTAGTGGCAAATTCAAGCCGCTGAGCCGTCAGGAGATGCCCCAGACTCCCTCCAATAGCGGCGAAATCAACTTCGGCCCCTGGGCTTCCCAAGGGGTAGAAGCGGTGGTGGTCGGCTCGATTGAACCGGCTGCCGGTGGTTATCAGATCCGCTTCGAGCTGGTTGACGTGCTCAAGGGCCAGGCGCTCAAGGCCATGGGCGGTGACGCCAGCGGGTATGTACTCGATAGCCGCACCGCTACTGTCCCGGCTGCCCAGCTGCGCCAGTTTGCTCACCGCATCTCTGACATCGTCTATGAGCGCCTGACCGGTGAGCGTGGTGCCTTCCTGACTCGTTTGGCCTATGTGGCCATTGAGCGTGGTACCCAGTATCCGTACCAGCTGCGTATCTCCGATTATGACGGCTACAACGAGAAGACCCTGCTGCGCTCCCGTGAGCCGCTGATGTCTCCCTCCTGGTCGCCGGATGGTAGCAAGCTGGCTTATGTGAGTTTCGAGAACCAGCACCCGGAAATCTATGTGCAGGATATCTACTCCCAATCCCGTAGCCTGCTGACCAGCTTCCGTGGTATCAACGGTGCTCCGCGTTGGTCGCCGGATGGTAGCCGTCTGGCTATCGTGCTCTCCAAAGATGGTCAACCTGACATCTATATTATCGATGCCGGCAGCAAGCAGCTGACCCGTGTGACAGACAACCGTTCCATCGATACCGAGCCGGCTTGGCTGGATGCTCAAACTTTGGTGTTCACCTCAGAACGTGGTGGCAAACCCCAGATTTATAGCGTAAATTTGGGGTCCGGAATGACCCGCCGAATGACTTGGGAAGGGACAGCTAACCAAGGTGCTTCCATCACTCCTGATGGCAAGTCCATGGTCGTGGTTACCCAGAATCAAGGGCAATACCGGATCGCTCGTCAGGATCTGGAAAGTGGCGGCATGATCGCTCTTTCCCAGAACGCGCTGGACGAATCGCCGAGCATCGCACCGAACGGCAGCATGATCATCTATACCACTGTCTATCAGGGTAAGAAGAGCCTGGCGCTGGTGTCGACCGATGGCCGCTTCCGTGCTGTGCTGCCGACCAGCACCGGTGAAGTCCGCTCGCCGGCATGGTCACCCTTTTTAAACTAATAATTCTATCCGGTTTGGATTTGTGACAAAGGTTTAAGGAATTAGCATGCAACTCAACAAACTGCTCAAGGGCTTGGCAATCGCTCTGCCGCTGTTCACTCTGGCGGCCTGTAGCTCCACCTCCGACTCTGACGCTTCTGGCGCAGAGAATGGCGCAGGCGCCAACGGTGGTGTAATGACTGGCTCTGCCGACGGCATGTTGTCCCCGGAAGAGCAGATGCGCCAGAAGTTTGAGGCCCTGCAACGCGATAACACCATCTACTTCGGCTACGACAGCAACGAAATCCAGGGCCAATACGCCGACCTGCTGGACACTCACTCCAGCTACCTGCGTGAAAACCCGTCAGTTAAAGTGCTGATCGAAGGTCACACCGACGAGCGCGGCACTCCTGAGTACAACATCGCCCTGGGCGAGCGTCGTGCCAAGGCTGTTGCCAAGTACATGCAGACTCTGGGTGTTCAGGCTGACCAACTCTCCATCGTTTCCTACGGTGAAGAGAAGCCGCAAGATCCGGGTCACAGCGAAGACGCCTTCGCCAAGAACCGCCGTGCGGTACTGGTTTACTAAGGTTAATTACGCATGAAGTGTGTGTATAAGACAGCGGCCATCACGGCCGCTCTTTTATTTCAGCTCCCGGTTCACGCCGAAGCCCCGGTTTCCGAACTGGGTGGTGGCGCAGTAACCCTGAGTGGAAACAATGGGGCGCTGGTTCCGTCCGGTTCGCTGGAAGATCGTGTTGCGCTGCTGGAGCGCACGCTTAACGCCCGGCTGCGGGTTCAAGCCGATCTGCAGCAGCAAGTTGACTCCTTGCAACAGGAAGTTGACGAGCTGCGTGGCCAGCTGGAGCAGCAGGGCTATCAGATGCAGCAATCCGAGGAGCGCCAGCGTCAGCTTTATCAGGAGCTCGACAAGGTGAACTCGCAAGCTGCAGCGGCACCGGCAGCTAATGCAGCGGCTGGCGCGGCACCTGCAGCGGCAGCGGCGCCTATCTCCAGTAACCAGGATGAGAACCAGGCCTATGATGCTGCGGTGAACCTGGTGCTCAAGGAGAAGAACTACGACAAGGCGATCCCTGCGTTCCAGAGCTTCGTCAAACAGTACCCGACGTCGAGCTACGCGCCCAATGCCCACTACTGGCTGGGGCAGCTGCTGTTCAACAAGGGGGACAAGGCGGGCGCCAAGGCGCAGTTCCAGACCCTGGTCAGCAAGTTCCCGAAATCACCCAAGCGCGCCGATGCCTTGTTGAAATTGGGGATGTTGTCGCAACTGGAAGGGAAAAAAGCCGAGGCAAAGGCCTTCTATGAGCAGGTTGTGAAGGGGTATCCCAACACTTCTCCTGCCCAGCTGGCCCAGCAGAGCCTCTCAAAGCTCTGATTTGTCGATTAAAACGGCAGCCGGCGTAGCGATCGTGTTAATTTTGCCCACGATTGTACGTAGCGTGAGCAAACGGAGATAAATCACGATTTTTCTGTTGCGCCGGAGATTTAAATCCGTAATATAAGCCGCCGTTGGCGCCGCTACTTGTAGCGCATGTCAGCGGTGGTTGCGGGTCGTTAGCTCAGTCGGTAGAGCAGTTGACTTTTAATCAATTGGTCGCAGGTTCGAATCCTGCACGACCCACCACTAATTCCCAGGTCGCTTAGCTCAGCTGGGAGAGCACCTCCCTTACAAGGAGGGGGTCACTGGTTCGATCCCAGTAGCGACCACCAAAATTTGGTCTGGTTGGCGCAAGTTAGTCAGACACCACGGTTTGCGTGGGTCGTTAGCTCAGTTGGTAGAGCAGTTGACTCTTAATCAATTGGTCGTAGGTTCGAGCCCTACACGACCCACCACTGTTGCCCAGGTCGCTTAGCTCAGCTGGGAGAGCACCTCCCTTACAAGGAGGGGGTCACTGGTTCGATCCCAGTAGCGACCACCAAAATTTGGTCTGGTTAGCGCAAAAGTTAGTCAGACACCACGGTTTGCGTGGGTCGTTAGCTCAGTTGGTAGAGCAGTTGACTCTTAATCAATTGGTCGTAGGTTCGAGCCCTACACGACCCACCACTATTGCCCAGGTCGCTTAGCTCAGCTGGGAGAGCACCTCCCTTACAAGGAGGGGGTCACTGGTTCGATCCCAGTAGCGACCACCAATTCATCCCTCCAGATGAAACTCCTGAATTCAGTGGGTCGTTAGCTCAGTCGGTAGAGCAGTTGACTTTTAATCAATTGGTCGCAGGTTCGAATCCTGCACGACCCACCACTAATTCCCAGGTCGCTTAGCTCAGCTGGGAGAGCACCTCCCTTACAAGGAGGGGGTCACTGGTTCGATCCCAGTAGCGACCACCATTTCCTGTCTGATGGTCTATCCTGATGACACACTCCGGTTTCGGGTCGTTAGCTCAGTCGGTAGAGCAGTTGACTTTTAATCAATTGGTCGCAGGTTCGAATCCTGCACGACCCACCATCTCGAAATAAAAGGCCTGCAGCGATGCAGGCCTTTGTGTTTTCTGCAAACTCGCTCAGGTCCGCAGTTTACCCAGCTCGGTGGCCAGCTTCTCCGCTCGTTCACCCAGCTGCCGGCTCTGCTGATCGCTTTGGCCTGCCTGCTCATCGAGTCGGGTTGCAGTTTGGCTGATGCGAGATAGATTGCTGCTCACGGTCTCACTGACTTGTAGCTGTGCCTCGGTCGCGTTGGCCACCTGATTGATGTGCTCATGAATGGTACCAATCTGGGCGACGATGGTGCTCATGGCCTGCACCGCCCGATCGGCTTCCTCTACCGTTCCTTGCGTCTTGGCGATACTGCCTGACATCAATACCTGGCTATTGCTGACTTCACTTTGCAGACTGCCAATTAGCTGGCCAATCTCGTCGGTAGAGCTACGGGTCTTGCTCGCCAGAGCGCGCACTTCGTCAGCGACCACGGCAAACCCACGGCCTTGCTCACCCGCTCGCGCTGCCTCAATCGCAGCATTGAGCGCCAGCAAATTGGTCTGCTCGGCAATGGCGCGGATCACGTCGAGGATCTTGCTGATATTGCCGCTGCGCTCTGCCACCATGCCAACCGCATCGTTCGCCTGATGCATGTTGGCTACCAGACTGGTGATCTCGCGCTGCGTCTGCTCCAGTGCCTGCTGGGAGTCGCCAATCTGCTGATTGGCATTGTCCGACTCGCGGGCTGCCTGCTCGGCGTAGCTGGCCACGTCTGCCGCACGTTGATTCATCTGCTCCATGGCATGGGCGACACTTTGCAACTCGTCGTGCTGGGTTTCCAGGCTCTGGCGCATGCCAGAGGCATTGCCCTGCATGGCATGGGACTGGCGAGAGACATCGGCGCCGATCTCCTTGCACTCCTGCACCATACTGCGCAGCTTGCCGAGGAACATATTGATATGGCGACCGAGCGTGATGAGCTCGGCGTGGGTATCGATAGCAAGATGCTGGGTCAAGTCTCCTTCACTACTGGCCAGATGCGCCACGTGGCGGCTGATCTTGTCGAGCGGGGCTGTGATCGAGGTCATAAACACCCACAAGATGCTGAGTGCCACCAAGGTGATGACGAGCGTACTGAGCAACTGGCTGCGCTGGGTCTGGGCCAGCAAGGTATCGAGCGACTGGCTGATGGCATTGACCTTGCCAAGTGCCAGCTCGCGTGGCACCGAAATCATCAGCCACCACTGGCTGCCGGCCTCGTCGATCGCAATGGGCAGCTCGAGTTGGAAGGTTTGCGGGTTATCCTGGTTCACGCCATCAGGCATTGTCAGTCCGGCCTCTTTGACCGGCCGGCCCAGCTTGTCGGCGTGATGGTTGTTACCGACGATCAGCCCGAGCTTACTCACGAGGGTGACATCGGCCTGATTGTCATAGAGCTGTTTGCCAAGCTCGTTGGCAAATTGCTGGAACATTGGCAGGTTCATATCACTGCCCACCACGCCGACCGGCTTACCATCACGCATAATCGGCGCCGTCAGGCTGGTCATCAGCATGACGTTGCCCGGGGTGATCTCAAATGCATAGGGCTCGGTGATGCAGGGGTGGGCTTGCTCGGTGGGACAGAGGTACCACTCACCATTACGTACACCGAACTCGTTCAGCGTCTTGTCATACTTGGCGTCACTGGCGGCGGCATCAATGCCAGGGCGCGCTACCTTGCCGGCGTCATCGCGGGTGAAATAAACTTCGAGCGTCCCCTTGCCCTTGACCGAGTGGCTGTCACCTTGTGGCCAGTCACTGTCTTTTGTGTCGTAACCGTTTGGCTCAAACTGCGCATAGAGCGAGTTGACCGCCACAGCCTGGGAGAGCCTGTCATGCAACATGTTTTCGACCTGAGCGCGGCTCAGGGCGGTTTGTTGATGCTGCATGCTTCCTTCCAGCACCGCTTTCATCCCGAGCGGCACCTGATAGGCATCATGCAGGCGGCTCTCTATCTGATAGACATAGCGCTCGGCCTGACCGCGCAGGCTGCTGAGGATCTCCTGCTGCAGTGCCTGACTGGTCTGACTCACCACCTCGCTGCGCGTCTGCTCGAGCGATGAGCGCAGTTGCAGGGTGATGGAGACCCCTGCCAGCAGAAACAGCGTGGTGGTCAGTGCTAGTAGCTTGAATTTCAAAGAGTAATGTTTCATTCAACCCTCCAGCCATCATGAATCTGGTCTCACTTGATTATAAGAGGCATAGCGGAAGGCGAGGATTTTGTCGGTAGGATTGTGGACGGTGGCAGGTATAATGCGCACAAAATGCCTGCATGATGGAACCAGAGCAATGAGTAACATCCCTCCGGCTGTGGAGATGGACTATCCGTTCCCGGCCAAGCCCTTGCCGTTAAGCGCCGCAGAGCGCGAGCAACTCACCCGTGATATCAAGGCGCTGTTGGCACAGCAGAATGCCGTGCTGATCGCCCACTACTATACCGACCCCGAAATTCAGGCGCTGGCCGAGGCAACCGGTGGTTTTGTCGGTGACTCCCTTGAGATGGCCCGGTTTGGCCGCGAGCATCCGGCGCAGACCGTTATCGTGGCCGGGGTGCGTTTTATGGGCGAGACCTCCAAGATCCTGAGCCCTGAGAAGCGCATCTTGATGCCGACGCTCGATGCTGAGTGCTCGCTCGATCTGGGCTGCCCGGTCGACACCTTTACCGAGTTCTGTGATGCCCACCCGGATCATGTGGTCGTGGTTTATGCCAATACCTCTGCGGCTGTTAAAGCGCGCGCCGACTGGGTGGTGACGTCGAGTATCGCGCTCGAGATTGTCGAGCATCTGGACAGTCAGGGTCACAAGATCATCTGGGCTCCAGATCGTCATCTGGGCGCCTATATCGAAAAGAAGACCGGGGCCGAGATGCTGCGTTGGCAGGGTCACTGCATCGTGCACGACGAGTTCAAATCCCGTGCCCTGCATGATCTCAAGCTGCGCTACCCTGATGCGGCCGTGCTGGTGCATCCCGAGTCACCGGCCTCGGTGATTGAGTTGGCCGACGCGGTGGGCTCGACCAGCCAGCTCATCAAGGCGGCTAAGGAGCTGCCGCAGCAACGCCTGATCGTGGCCACCGATCGCGGTATTTTCTACAAGATGCAGCAAGCGTGCCCGGACAAGGAGATGATCGAGGCGCCCACCGGTGGCGACGGGGCAACCTGCCGAAGCTGTGCTCACTGCCCCTGGATGGCGATGAATGGTCTGGTGGCCATCAAATCGGCGCTGACTGAAGGGGCCGAGCACCACGAAATTCATGTGGATGCGGCGCTGCGCGAAAAGGCGTTGATCCCGCTGAACCGAATGCTCGATTTCGCCGCCGAGTTGCGGCGCCGTCAGGGTTAAGCGATGCAATAACACAGGGCGCCAACGGCGCCCTGTGTTCATTTAAGGGATTGCGCGAGATCAGCGGATGACGGTCGTCAGGCTGTGCTCTTCATCCGGCGCGACCACCAGACCATCGGCCACGGTCACAGTGGACTCGACGCAGAGCATGGTCAGATAGCCATCGTCGCTCATGTCGACAATCTTGGCGCTGTTTTCAATCCACGGATTCCACACAACGGCGCTGTCGTGACCGCCGTTGATCACCTCAATCATCCGATCCCCGTCACGAACCTTGATGACAGCTTCCGGCGCTTGATAGATGCGATCCATGGCGCGATCGACGGCCAGCGGGCCGTGTTGGCTGGCCATGGCACCGCTGAGCTTGTCGAAGTAGGGCTCGCCTAGACCGGTTACAGTGACCTGCTCGGGAGCACCAATCTGCAGATAGGTGTGCAGCGCGCCGTTGTAGACCAGCTCTGTCGTGCCGGTGTTGCGGGTGGTCATCACCAAGGAGAGCTCTTTGCCCACCAGGATGTCCAGCTCCAGCTCGAACGCGTGATCCCACAGGGCACGGGTCTGCTCGCTGTCTTTCAGGGAGAGATGGATAAGGCTTCCATCCACATGGTCGGAGACGCCATCGAGCGTCCACGTGCAGATGCGGGCAAAACCGTGTGAGGGCTTACCAAGACCAACCCGGGCCGGGGAGGGACCAAACCAGGGCCAGCAGAGCGGGATGCCGCCACGGATGGGCTGCACACCGTCAAAGATGGCTTTGTCGCTCAACCACAGCAGCGGGGCTTCGCCGTGGCGCTGATAGCTCAGGACATGGGCCCCGAACAGGGTGATCTCGGCGCGGGCAAAAGCGTTGTCGACTTTCAGCAACGGCAAGCCACTGTCAGTCTGAGTCAGGGAAACGTGCTGGGTGAGGGATCGAACGGCAGACATGAACAACTCCTTGAATACGTGTCATCAAGACAAAACGTCGGAGAGACAATAAAAAAGGCGGCCTGTTGGCCGCCTCTTCACTCTGAACGCGTTACCGCTCCAATTACTTGGAGATGTGAGCGACCAGATCCAGAACCTTGCTGGAGTAACCCATTTCGTTGTCGTACCAAGACACAACCTTCACGAAGGTGTCGGTCAGCTGGATACCAGCCTTGGCATCGAACACGGAGGTGTTGCGCTCACCCAGGAAGTCAGTGGAAACCACTTCGTCTTCGGTGTAGCCCAGAACACCGGCCATGGCGCCAGTGGAAGCAGCCTTCATGGCAGCGCAGATTTCTGCGTAGGTAGCCGGCTTCTTCAGGTTAACGGTCAGGTCAACAACGGATACGTCCGGAGTCGGAACGCGGAAAGCCATACCAGTCAGCTTGCCCTTCAGTTCCGGGATAACCACGCCTACAGCCTTGGCTGCGCCAGTGGAGGACGGGATGATGTTTTGAGCGGCGCCGCGGCCACCACGCCAGTCCTTGGCGGACGGGCCGTCAACGGTCTTCTGGGTAGCAGTGGTAGCGTGAACGGTGGTCATCAGACCAGATTCGATGCCCCAAGTGTCGTTCAGAACCTTGGCGATCGGAGCCAGGCAGTTGGTGGTGCAAGAAGCGTTGGAAACGATGTCTTGACCTGCGTAAGTGGCGTGGTTAACACCCATTACGAACATCGGGGTAGCGTCCTTGGACGGGCCAGTCAGAACAACCTTCTTGGCGCCAGCAGCGATGTGCTTGCGAGCGGTTTCGTCGGTCAGGAACAGGCCAGTGGCTTCGGCAACTACGTCAACACCGATGGCATCCCACTTCAGGTTAGCCGGGTCACGCTCAGCGGTGACGCGAACGGTCTTGCCGTTAACGACCAGGTTGCCGTCCTTGACTTCAACGGTGCCCTTGAAGCGGCCGTGGGTAGAGTCGTACTTCAGCATGTACGCCATGTAGTCAACGTCGATCAGATCGTTGATACCAACCACTTCAATATCAGTGCGCTCGCAAGCAAGACGGAACACGAAACGACCGATACGGCCAAAACCGTTAATACCTACTTTGATAGTCATATTTGGTTACCCAACTTTTCAGTAGTCAAAGAAAAATCCGCTTGTAAATTTACTAGAACTCCCCGGGTAGTCAACCGGCAATAGAGGTGAAATTGCGCTAAGTCATGAAAGAGTCTGAAAGTTATTTTCTCAAATTGTAACTTAACCGTACATTATCCTTGACGCGGAACGGTGAGAGTGCTTGCCGGGTCACATAATCGAATCGGCAGTTCGGTACAATAGCCACCCGGTGGGTGTGCTAATTACACACTTGCTGAAATACATAACAAAACAAAAACAGTACATATCGAATCAGTAGAATCCACAGCGGGAATTCTCAAATATGTCCACCCTGATTGAAGAACTGGCGGCCGCTAAAGGCATTGCCAGTGATTATGTTGATGCCTGGGGGCACCCGGCTCTGGTCTCACCTGAGAGCAAGGCGGCCATGCTGCGTGCCATGGGCTATCACGTTGATGACGATGACGCCCTGCTCGAGCAGTTGCAGACCGAAGAGCGCCAGCATTGGTTGCGTCCGCTCGATCCGGTGCAGGTTGTGCGTGTCGGTGAGCCGCTTGTCATTGAAATCCGCCTTCCCATTGATTTTGTCAACGATGAGCTGGATTGGACCCTCCATCTGGAGGGGGGCAGTGTCAGCCGTGGTGTCATGACCCCAATCGATGGCGAATTGGTGGGAGTTGCCGAATTTCCCGATCTGGAATGTCAGGCTTATCGAGTGGCGTTTGCGCCCGTGACCGAGGCCGGTTATCACACCCTGAACATCGGTGAAGAGGGCTATGAGGAGCCGCTTGGTCAGATGCGCCTGATTGTGGTGCCGGCCAGCTGCTATAAGCAGCCCGCCATTGCCAACGGTCGCAAGGTGTGGGGGCCGAGTGTGCAGCTCTATTGCCTGCGCAGCCGCCGTAACTGGGGCATCGGGGATTTCAGCGATCTCGGCATGCTGGTTGAAAAGCTGGCTGACTGGGGCGCTCATTTTGTCGGTCTCAACCCGATCCACGCCCTCTATCCGGCTAACCCGGAGAGTGCCAGCCCCTACAGCCCTTCATCCCGTCGCTGGCTCAATGTGGTCTATATCGATGTGGAGGCGGTGCCCGAGTTTCAGGCTAATGCCGCCCTGAAAGCGGAAGTGGCCGGTGCCGATTTCCAGCGCCATCTGGCAACATTGCGTGCCAGTGATGACGTGGCTTACACCGCCGTAACCCAGACCAAGATGGCCATGCTGCGCAAGGTGTTCGACCAGGCTGCGCTCACAGCGGATCGTCAGGCTGCGCTGGATGCGTTTGTCGCCGAAGGTGGCGACAGTCTGCTGCAGCAGGCCACCTTTGATGCGATTCAAGCCTCGCTCTATGCCGAAGGGCAAAACGCCTGGGGCTGGCCGGCTTGGCCGCGCGAGTTGCAGGAGTATCACTTGCCTGCGGTCGCGGCCTGGGCTGACGCTCACGCGAACGATGTCGCGTTCTTCCTCTACCTGCAATTTGTGGCTGACGAGCAGTTGGCTGATGCCGACCGCCGCGCCCGCGTCGCCGGTATGGTGATGGGGATCTACCGCGATCTGGCTGTGGGTGTGTCGGAAGGCTCCACAGAAACCTGGGCCAACCGTGAGCTTTATTGCACCCAGGCTTCGGTGGGCGCGCCGCCCGATATCCTCGGCCCGCTTGGTCAAAACTGGGGCTTGCCGCCGATGAATCCGGGCAAGCTGTTTGAACTGGCCTATCAGCCGATGATTGATCTGCTGCGCGCCAACATGCGCTCGTGCGGCGCACTGCGCCTCGACCACGTGATGGCCTTGCTGCGTCTGTGGTGGGTTCCGCCCGCAGAGTCGGCGGCCAAGGGTGCCTACATCTATTATCCGGTGCACGATCTGCTGGGTATTCTGGCGCTTGAATCCCATCGTAATCAATGTCTTATCATCGGTGAAGATCTGGGCACCGTGCCGGAAGGCATCGACGTCACCCTCAAAGAGAGCGGGGTGCACTCCTACAAAGTGTTCTTCTTCGAACGCTCCAAACAAGATGGCGGCTATATCTCGCCCACCCACTATGCCGAGCAGGCCATGTCAGCGCTCACCACCCATGACATGCCGACCCTCAAGGGCTTCTGGCAGTGTGATGATCTGGCGCTAGGCCGTCAGCTGGGTCTCTATCCGGACGAAGAGGTACTGGCTCGCCTGTACGCCGATCGCCACGAGGCCAAGCAGCGGATCCTCGATAGCCTGCATGCGCACGGCGTTATCTCCGACAAAATTAGTCGCGATGTGAATTGGGTCGGAATGAGTACCGATCTTAACCATGGTATGCAGATCCACATGGCCCGTGGTCATTGCGCGCTGTTCAGTACCCAGCTTGAGGACTGGCTGGAGATGGACAAACCGGTCAATGTACCAGGAACCAGTACCGAATATCCCAATTGGCGCCGTAAACTGTCGCGGGATCTGGAAGATCTCTTCGCCGACAAGGCGCTGGCGGCTCTGGCATCACAGATGAGCCGCGCCCGTGACGAGGCTGGCCGTTGAGCGGCCTCGTCCTGACTGAAAAGCCGTATACCCCGTCCCGGTCTCTGCCGGGGCGGTGGTCAAGTCATGAAAGGAAATCTCAATGCTTGTTGAACGTCTGGCCAATGCCGCGTGTCCCCATCCCTTCTCTCAGCTAGGCCTGCATCCCAATCCGGACGGCGCCGGGCTGAAACTGACCCTCTGGTTGCCTGATGCCAGTGCGGTCAAGGTCAAGGATCTGACATCGGGTAAATGGGTTGCAACTCTCTCCCCTGCACTGCAACCAGGTCTTTTTGAAACTGTTTTCATCCGCCGCAAGAACCCCTTCCCCTATCTGCTTCAGCTCCAGTACGCTGACGGTTCAACGGTCGAACAACTCGACCCCTATCAGTTCCAGGCTGCCGCCTTTGACGGGTTGAGCGAGATGACTCAGCGGCCGGAAAACCTCTATGCCACGCTTGGGGCACAACTGCGCACGGTGAGCCACTTCGAGCGGTCAGTGGAAGGGGTTCGTTTCGCGGTCTATGCCCCGAGCGCCACCTCGGTCAGCCTGATTGGTGATTTCAACCTGTGGGACGGCCGCCGCCATCCGATGGAGCGCTCTCTGTGCGGTCACTGGGTGCTGTTTGTTCCGGGCCTCAAGGCCGGTGAGCGCTACAAGTTCGAGATCAAGGACCCGATGGGCAACCGTCTGCCGCACAAGAGCGATCCGGTCGGTTTCTACAGCGAGCAGTACCCCTCGTTTGCTTCCGTGGTGTATGACCACGAGCAGTACCAGTGGCAGGATGCCAGTTGGCAGCAAAGCCAGCGCAACGACAAACGCGAACAGCCGATGTCCATCTATGAGCTGCATGTGGGCTCCTGGCGCCGCCACGCCAACGGCGACAGCCTGAGCTGGCGCGAGCTAGCCACTGAACTGGTCGATTACGTGCGGGAGATGGGCTACACCCACATTGAACTGTTGCCGGTGTCCGAGCACCCGTTTAGCGGCTCCTGGGGCTATCAGCCGACCGGCATGTTTGCCCCAACCAGCCGTTACGGCAGTGCCGATGATTTCAAATATTTCGTGGATGCCTGCCACCAGGCGGGTATTGGCGTGATCCTCGACTGGGTGCCGGCGCACTTCCCGTCCGATGCCCATGGTCTGGCCCGCTTCGACGGCACACCGCTTTACGAATACGAAGATCCGCGCCGTGGCTGGCATCCGGATTGGAACTCCTACATCTATGATGTTGGCCGCGACACAGTGCGCCAGTTCCTGGTCGCCAGCGCACTTTACTGGCTCGACAAGTTCCACATCGATGGGCTGCGGGTCGATGCGGTGGCGTCCATGCTCTATCTCGACTACTCGCGCAATGTGGGTGAGTGGGTACCCAACGTCGATGGTGGCAACCACAACTATGAAGCCATCAGCCTGCTCAAGTGGTTCAACGAAGAGGTGTATGGCAAATATCCTCACGCCATGACCATCGCTGAAGAGTCGACCGCCTTCGCCGGGGTCTCCCGTCCGACCTTCCTGGGCGGTCTCGGGTTTGGCTTCAAGTGGAATATGGGCTGGATGCACGACACCCTGAGCTACATGCAAAAGGAGCCGGTGCATCGCCGTTATCACCACAACGAGATGACCTTCGCCATGGTTTATCACTATGACGAGAACTTCATCCTCTCCCTGTCCCACGATGAAGTGGTGCATGGCAAGCACTCCATGCTCTACAAAATGCCGGGTGATGAGTGGCAGCAGGCGGCCAACCTGCGCGCCTACATGGGCTACATGTATGGCCACCCCGGCAAGAAGCTCAACTTCATGGGAACTGAACTGGCGCAGGGCAACGAGTGGAATCATGATGCCCAGCTGGCCTGGCATCTGCTCGATTATCCCAAGCATCTGGGCCAGCAGCGCTTGATCCGCGACCTGAACCGGCTCTATCGTGAACATGCAGCTCTGTATCGTGCTGATTATGAACAGGGCGGCTTTCGCTGGCTCGATCACCAGAACGCGGCCGAGAGCATTCTGGCCATGCTGCGCAGCGATGTGCAAAGTGGTGATGAGGTGGTGGTGGTCTCAAGCTTTACCCCGGTGCCGCGCAGCCGTTATCGCCTCGGCGTACCGGCCGCAGGTCAGTGGCGCGTCGCGCTCAATACTGATAGCGAGTTCTACTGGGGCAGCAACTTCGACGTGGGAGGATTGAGTTTCATGGCTGAGCCAACGCCTTGGCAGGGTATGGACTACTCTATCGTGATTGATCTTCCCCCCTTGTCCACGTTGTTCATCACGCAGGAGAGCTGATGTTCAAAATGGAATGCGGGACGGGCTCCTGGTTAGGCGCCCGCCTTGATGCACAGGGATGCCATTTCGGTGTCTGGGCATCCGGTGCCAGCCGGGTGGAGCTCTGCCTGTTCGATAAGCAGGAGCAGGAGCTGATCCGCCTGGTGCTGCCACGAACCGTCGGCCAGCAACATTACGGTTATGTCCCCGGAGTCAAAGCCGGTCAGTATTACGGCTATCGAGTTCATGGCAAGGCCCAGCCGGGCTTGCTGCTCGATCCCGATAAACTGCTGATTGACCCTTACGCCCGTGCCCTCAGCCGTCCGCTGATCTGGCATGACGAGCTTTATGCCGGTGACAGCGCCGCCTTGATCCCTAAATCGGTGGTGGTCTCGGATGCCTTTGATTGGGAGGGCGTGAGCAAACCGGATCACGACGTCTCGCAACTGGTCATCTATGAAACCCATGTCAAAGGGATGACCATGCTGCATCCCGAGGTGCCTCAAGCGCTGCGCGGGACCTACCTTGGCATGTGCCATCCGGCGCTGATTCGCCACCTGAAAGAACTTGGCATAACGGCGGTTCAGCTGCTCCCAACGGCTGCCTTTATGTCCGAGATGCGCCTCGAAAAGCTGGGACTTACCAATTATTGGGGCTACAACCCGATCGCCTTTTTTGCTCCCGAGCCGCGCTATGCCTGGCGTGATGCCGTTACCGAGTTCAAGACCATGGTGCGTGAGCTGCACCGCGCCGGTCTTGAGGTGATTCTGGATGTGGTCTACAACCACACCGCCGAGAGTGGCTCGGATGGTCCGACGCTTTCGTTCAAAGGGTTTGATAACGCGGGTTATTACGACTTTGAACAAGGGGCGCAGGGGCCAGATTATCAACGCTATCTCAACGTGACCGGTTGTGGTAACAGCTTTAATCTCGATCATCCCAACGCGCTGCGGCTGGTGCTCGATGCCCTGCGCTATTGGGTGAGCGAGATGCAGATCGATGGCTTTCGCTTCGACTTGGCGGTCACTCTGGCGCGCGAGGCCAATGAATTTGAGCCCATGGGGGCCTTTTTCAAGGCGATCATGGCTGACCCGGTGCTCGCGGGTGCCCGTCTGATTGCCGAGCCGTGGGACGTGGGCCCCTTTGGTTATCGCCTTGGCCAGTTTCCCAGTCAGTGGAGCGAAATCAACGATCGTTACCGCGATACGGTGCGCGCCTTCTGGCGTGGGGATTCCGGACGGATGGGGGATTTTGCCACCCGACTGCTGGGCTCACGGGATATCTTTCCCAAGGGGTGGCGCTCGCCGCACACCAGCGTGAACTACCTCTGCTACCACGATGGCTTCACCCTCGATGATCTGGTCTCTTACAACCAGCGGCAAAATCAGGTGAACGGTGAGGAGAACCGCGATGGCAGCAGCAATAACCTCTCCTGTAACTACGGGGTCGAGGGGCCGACGCTGGATCCGCGCATCAGCAACCTGCGGCAGCAGCAAAAACGCAATCTCATTGCCACCTTGCTGCTCTCCCAGGGCATCCCCCATTTTCTCGGCGGCGATGAGATGGGGCGCAGCCAGCTTGGCAACAACAATGCCTACTGTCAAGACAACCGCATCAGCTGGGTCAACTGGCAGCACTCGCCGGATGATGAGCGATTGCTGCAGTTTACCCGTCAGATGATGCAGCTGCGGGCCGAGTCCCGGGTATTTAGTTCGCTGCAATTGGAGGGCGATACCTGGTATGGCGAGTGTGAGCCCCTGCATCAGGTGACCTGGTATCACCCGGATGGGCACATTCTCTCCGATCAAGATTGGAGCTCACCGATGGCGCAGGCGTTTGCGCTGGATATTGGTGTGACTGAGGGAGTGGGGGAGCGTTGGCTGGTGCTGTTCAATGCCAGTGACTATGACATCCAGTTCCGCTTACCGCTGCCTTGTGAAGGGCGCGAGTGGCTGCAGGTGATCGATACTGCGACCAGCGATGGTCTGGCGTTTCTGCCCGATGACATCAAGCGGCAGGTCGCCGTAGGCCGCGCTCATGCGCTCAAGTTGCTGGCATGCAAGGTGATCCAGCTCCCGTTGTCGCCATGAGATGACTCTAAACCTGCCATTCATCGGTAGTTAACAAGCATGATGGCAGGTTAGCATGATGTAAAAATCGATAAATAACGTTGAGCACCATGCACAAGAACGATCCCACCCAGTGGCGTGAGCGCCTCACTCCCGAACAATTTCACGTCTGCTGGGAAAAAGGCACTGAGCGCCCGTATACCGGCGCCCTCTTGCACAACCGCAAGCAGGGGCAATATCTCTGTGTCTGCTGCAAGAGCGTGCTGTTTGATGCGAGCGCCAAATTTGACTCAGGTTGCGGCTGGCCCTCGTTTGACCAAGCCATTGCCGGCACGGTTGATTACACCCGTGATACCAGCCATGGCATGGAGCGAGTCGAGATCACCTGCCACACCTGCGGCTCCCATCTTGGCCATGTGTTTCCAGATGGCCCGACCGAGACCGGGCAACGCTACTGCGTGAACAGCTTGAGCCTCGATTTTGCGAGCGAATCTGCCGGTGACGCTCAGGGCGAATAATGCCCGTCGTTGATAGCGTCCGCTATCTCTTGTGCCTTTGCTTCAATAGCGCTGCGCTCATCGGCAGTGATCGTGATGTAAAGGCTCATTCGCTGGGCGCTGACGTTTGGCCCGTCTGGTAATTTGGCGGCTACGACGGCCCACAGATAGGCCTCCCGATAGTGCTTAAGTCCCATATGCAGAGTGCTGAGGGCGGTGGCGATCCGCACCGGCAAGCGGTTGTCTTGGCGCGGCAGAGTAAGCGCATGCTCGAACAGTGCCATGGCGCGCTTGGGTTCATGCTTGGCCGTTTCGATAGCCAGCGCCTCCTGTAGCTCCCCTTGCTCCAGCGCAGGTGTGCCGGCCAGCGCCATAAAGCGTGCGCCAGCTGCATGGTCGGCGTGACGCTGCCAATGCCACATGGCGAGCCAGGGATTGCTGCTGTCGCGGGTCTGCTCGTCCAGTGTTTCTTGTTGTTGGCTGGCAGAGAGCATGTATTCGATGCGGCGGCTTTTCTTGTCTTTGAGCAGTCGGTATTCCAGCTTGCTAGCGTGATCCATGCACTTGAGATATCCATCGAGTGCCTCAAGCAGACGATAGTGCGGCTCTGCCGGTACCCCCTGAGCGGCATGGCGCGCCAGAATGACCTGACGGCGCTCGGCCCGGCACCAGCCATCATCCACCAGGTCGCGGCACAGGGCGGGTGAACGGCTGCAGATATCGGGCAGCGGGTCAGCCTCGCCACAACCGGTGAGGGGGAGTAACAGGGTTAACAGCAGCTGAAGTCGGTTTTGAGACATGATGCAAGGTATCGATGTGGTGGCCATGTTGGACGATGGTGGCTGGTTTGTTAAGGTAACCGGCACGGTGTCGTCGCCATGATGAGCGTACATCATTTTTGCGACACAAAACCGCTGAGGCGTTGGATAACCGAATAATCAGTGATGAAAAACAGTGAGCCAGCCCGGCCGCATCGGTCTGTAACAAGGAGAGAGGCATGTCATTTCAGCAGGTGATCGCCACCATGCCAGAAGAGGTGTACCAACGGCTGCGCACTGCCGTTGAGCTTGGTAAATGGCCCGATGGTAAGGCGCTGAGCGAGGAGCAAAAAGCCACATCGTTGCAGGCTGTGATGGCTTGGCAGGCGCTGCATCTGGATAACCCGGAGCACATGAATATCGGGGCCGACGGCAATATCGTGATGAAGAGTAAAACCGAGCTCAAGCGGCTGTTTCGTGAGGATGATGAAGAGATTGGCCGCTTCAACGATCTTTAACCTGGCCAAACGCAGGAAACAGAGAGGGGAGCCACGGCTCCCCTCTCTGTTTAATGGCTCGCGCGTCGCGCTATCAAGAGCAGGTCAGCTCGCCGCGCAGGGATTGCTGCATCAAGGTGCGGATCTCTTCGGCCGGCAGCCCAAGGCTAAGCAAAAAGTGCAGCTTGGTCAGCGCCGCCTCGGCGGTCATGTCAAACCCGGAGATGACACCGGCCCGGGAGAGGGCGTTACCGGTGGCGTAGCCACCCATATTAACCATGCCATGCAGGCATTGGCTTAAGTTGACGATGATGACGCCACGCGATGAGGCCTGTGAGAGCAGCGCCAGCATCTGCGGATTTTGCGGGGCGTTGCCCACACCAAACGAGAGCAGGATCAGCGCTTTGACCGGCTGCAGCAGAATGTTGGCGATCACCTCGGCCGAGATCCCCGGGTAGAGGGTGACCACGCCGATCGGTTGCGGGGTAATGTCGTGCAGTCGCATCGGCTTGCCACTGGCTTGGCCGAGCTCACCGGCTTCGAGCTGAATGTGGATTCCGGCGTTGAGCAGGGGCGGGTAGTTGGGCGAGTCAAAGGCGTGGAAGCCGTCGGCGTGCACCTTCTTGCTGCGATTACCGCGAAACAGCTGGTTGTTGAAAAACAGCGTGACTTCATGGATCGGGTAGTTGGCCGCAATATAGAGCGCATTGAGCAGGTTCTGCTGGCCGTCGGAGCGCAGCTCAGCCAGCGGGATCTGCGAGCCGGTGATGATGACCGGTTTGCCCAGATCCTCGAACATGAACGAGAGGGCCGACGCGGTGAACGACATGGTGTCGGTGCCGTGCAGGATCACGAAGCCATCATAGTCGTCATAGTGATCGCGAATATCTTCGGCGATCCGTTGCCAGTCGGCTGGCGTCATGTCGGAGGAGTCGATCAGCGGTGCATATTCATGGATATGGTAATCCGGCATCTCGGGGCGGTGGAATTCCGGCATCCGCGCCAGACAATCTTCCATGAATCCCGCGACCGGCACGTAGCCGTGGTCGGAGCGTTGCATACCGATGGTGCCGCCTGTGTAGGCGATATAGATGGACTTCTTCACAACCTCTCCTCGTCTGGGCTGGAACCGCAGGGATTATAGAGATTGCAGGAGCAAATGACAGGTCCAATCAATGGGGCTGTGAGGAAGATAACTTTTTGATAACCATTCGCCATTCGTGTGGATGTTTGGCGAAGTTACGAGCTAAAAAGTCAATAAAGTAGTCAGTATTGGCTTTTTGTGCTAAATTGCCGCCGACATTTTCAGTGAACCCTCTGCCATCATCCCTGCGGGATGATGCGCTTCCAGATATCCCCGCTGCGGGATTCGTCACTCGCTGGACAGCTCGGCCGACCCGTTCGGTCATTCATCCCGGCCAATCCTGAGCGCTTTTTTTAGTGCGAGCCAGGCCATTTGACATGGGAGACAAGATGATACAACTCGATGCTTACGCCACTCTGGTGGCCGCGACCCTGGTATTGCTGTTTGGACGCATGCTGGTGACTCGCATTGAATGGCTGCGCGCCTTTCATATCCCCAAGTCGGTGGCTGGTGGACTGGTTGTCGCCCTGTTGCTGTGGGGCGTGCGCCATACCACAGGTCTGTCGTTTCGCTTTGACAGCCAGCTGCAGACTGCACTGATGCTCGGCTTTTTTGCCTCTATTGGACTCTCGGCTGAGCTCTCCAGCCTGAAGCGTGGTGGTAAGGCCGTGGCGGTGTTTCTGCTGGTGGTGACCGGTTTGCTGGTGATGCAAAACACCCTGGGGGTTGGATTGGCCACCTTGCTCGGACTGGATCCGCATACCGGTTTGCTGGCGGGCTCCATCACGCTCTCTGGGGGGCATGGCACTGGTGCGGCCTGGGGCAGCATCTTTAGCACCAAATATGGTTTGCAATCTGCCTCGGAGCTGGCGATCGCCTGTGCCACCTTTGGTCTGGTGCTGGGTGGGCTGATTGGTGGGCCGGTCGCTCGTCATTTGATCAAAAAAGTGCAGGTGCCGGGGGAAGGGCACAATCTCGACACTGCCCCGCAGGGTTTTGAAATGCCTGATCTCGAGCGCCCCATCACCCCGTTCAGTCTGTTGGAAACCCTCGCCTTGATGGCGATCAGCCTCAAAGGGGGCGCTTTGCTGGCCGAAGGTCTGCAAGGCAGCTCGCTGGAGCTGCCGGCATTCGTCTGTGTGCTGTTTGTCGGGGTGCTGCTGCGCAACCTGTTGGCACTGTTTAACGGGCATGAAGTGAGCGATCGTGAAGTGTCGCTGCTGGGCAATGTCTGCCTGTCGCTGTTTTTGGCCATGGCACTGATGAGTCTGCGATTGTGGGATCTCACCGCTCTGGCACTGCCTCTGATGGCCCTGCTGGCGATGCAGACCCTCGCCATGGCGCTCTATGCCGTGTTTGTCACCTTCCCGGTGATGGGGCGGAACTACGATGCGGCAGTGTTGGCGGCCGGTCACTGCGGGTTCGGGCTCGGTGCCACTCCGACCGCGATAGCCAACATGCAGGCGGTGACCCAGCGCTTTGGCCCGTCCCATCTGGCGTTTCTGGTGGTTCCCATGGTGGGGGCGTTTTTTATCGATATCGTTAACGCCATGGTCATCAAGCTGTTTCTGGCGTTGCCGTTTATGTGACGGCGTAATGAACACCTACGTTGGCTCCTGCGGGAGCCTTTTTTATGTTCTCTGGGCAAAAAAATCCCCGCGTAAGCGGGGATGAACATCAGAGTGTACAGACCGGGCACCAGGCATAGGTGCCTTGCGGATCGTTAAAGCGGGTCAGCGGCTCGGCCGCTTTGTCCACTTTGCCTATCAGCGTCAGCACCGAGCTAGGCAGCAGACCGCGCACCAGCGGCGTCACGCTGCTTTGGGTGCTATCGAGCAGCTCGCGCAGGAACTTCTCCTTGGCCGACTCTTCCGGCTCAATCGGGCTCACCTGATAATCTTGCAGATTGGCCAGTTCGGCGGCGGCGCGGATGGCATCGTCCTGATTTCCAAACTCATCAACCAAGCCCAGCGTCTTGGCATCGGCACCGGTCCAGACCCGTCCTTCGGCGGCTTTTTCGGCCTCCTCGGCGCTCATGCCGCGGCCGTGAGCGACCAGATCGATAAAGCGCTGGTAAGTGCTCTGCACATTGAGCTGCATGATGTCAGCCATGTGGGCGGGCAGGGCGCGTGTCGGATCCATGCCGACAAACTCGGTGGTCCCGACGCCATCGCTCTTGATGCCAAACTGGGCCAGCGCCTTCTCGGCGGTAGCAAACATGCCAAATACGCCGATAGAGCCGGTCAGGGTGGTGGGGGAGGCGAAAATCTTGTCGGCGTCGGCCGAGATCCAGTAGCCGCCCGATGCGGCGTAGCTACCCATCGAGACCACCACCGGCTTGCCGGCTTCCTTCAGGGCCAGCAGTTCGGCGCGGATCTGTTCGGCAGCAAAGGCGCTGCCGCCCGGGCTGTCTACCCGCAGCACGACCGCTTTGATCTGATCGTCATGACGAGCATCGCTGAGCAGGGACGAGAGCGAATCACCGCCAATCGTGCCGGCGGGTTGCTTGCCATCCATGATGGCGCCGCTGGCGACAATCAGCCCCACGGCGGGTTTGCCTTGCTCGATATAGGGTGAACCTATGGTAGCCAGATACTCTTTGAGCCCGACCCCTTTCCAGCCGTGGTCATCAGTCTCGCCCACCTCTTTGATGATGGTTTGGGTCATCTCATCACGGGTGGCCAGCTCGTCAACCAATCCCTGCTCCTGGGCATAGAGCGCGGCATTGCCCTTGGCCTGTTGCAGGCGGGCAATCAGCTGCTCCTTGCTCGGCGAGATGATGTCCGGCGCCACCTTGCGCTGCTTGGCGACATCCTGCACGTAGCTGTCCCACATCTGGGTCAGCCAGCGCTGGTTGGCCTCACGGCTCTCGGGTGACATGTCATCGCGGGTATAAGGCTCGACAAACGACTTGTAGGTTCCGACCTTGAACACATGGGGTGTGATGTTGAACTTCTCGAGCGCCGACTTGAAGTAGAGCTGATAGACACCCAGCCCTTCGAGCAGCACGGCGCCGCTTTGGTTGAGCATCACATGATCGGCGTGAGCGGCCAGCAGGTATTGCCCCTGGGTATAGAAGTCGGCCAGTGCATAGACCGGTTTGCCACTCTTCTTGAAGTTGTCGATGGCGGCGGCCACCTCCTGCAGCTTGCTCAAATTGGCCTGCTGCAGATTTTGCGGCTTAAGCACCAGTGCCTTGATGCGCTTGTCATCCTTGGCGCTGTTGATTGCACGCAGCAGGTCGGAGAGTACGATTTCCGATGGCAACTCATCGTCGCTACCCAGCTGGCGCATCAGTTGGGCCGAGGCATCGGGCAGGCTCTTTTGCTCGACCAGTGCCCCGGAGAGCTCCAGTGTCAGGGCGCCTTCAATGGGCGGCTGGGGTTTTTCACGACTGCCGATGGCCACGACGACCAGCAGGATCAGAAGCAGGAACAGCAGATTGAGGAACAGGTGCCTGGTGAAGTTAAGCAGGCGCCAGACTCCGCGCAGCAACCAGCCCAGACCTTTGAGAATCGACATGCGGTTATCGCTCTGTAAATGAAGAGAGGGTAAGCGGGCATTATTGACCAGTGCGACGGCGCTCACAAGCCTGTGCATAGCGCACAGTTGTTCGCCTAAATTTTATCCAAACAATTGTTTGAAAAAGCAGTTTTGGTTATTTACTCTAGTTGCAACTCGATAACAAATTATTAACTGGAGGCCGCCGTGAGCCACTACCCTGCACTCTTGGCACCGCTCGAACTGGGATTTACTCAGCTGCGTAACCGGGTCCTGATGGGCTCCATGCACACCGGGCTGGAGGAGGAGAAGGGCGGCTTTGACAAGCTGGCCGCTTTTTACGCCGAGCGTGCCCGGGGTGGCGTGGGGCTGATTGTCACTGGCGGCATCGCCCCCAATCTGCGCGGTCGGCTGATCCCGCATGGGGCGCAGTTAAGTTTCCCCTGGCAGGTGGGGCGCCATCGTAAGGTCACCGATGCGGTGCATGCCGAAGGGGGCAAGATTGCCCTGCAGATTCTGCATGCCGGTCGTTATGCCTTTCACCCTTTCAGCCTGGCGCCATCGGCCATCAAGGCACCGATCTCACCGTTCAAGCCGCGCGCTATGAGTGATCGTCAGGTGCGTGCCACCATTCGCGACTTTGCCGCCACGGCTGAACTGGCTCGCCGCGCCGGGTATGATGGCGTGGAGGTGATGGGCTCTGAAGGCTATCTCATCAACCAGTTTATCTGCGAGCGTACCAATCAGCGCCGCGATCAGTGGGGCGGCTCGCTTGAAAATCGTCTGCGCTTCCCGGTTGAGATAGTGCGCGCTATTCGAGAGCGGGTGGGGAGCGATTTCATCATTATCTTTCGCCTCTCCATGCTCGATCTGGTGGAGCAGGGATCCTCGCTAAGTGAAGTGATTGAGCTTGGCAAGGCGCTGGAGCAGGCCGGCGTCACCTTGATCAACACTGGTATTGGCTGGCATGAGGCGCGGATCCCGACCATCGCCACCAGCGTGCCACGTGCCGCGTTCACCTGGGTCACCGCCGAGCTGAAAAAGCATCTGTCCGTGCCGCTAATCACCACCAACCGTATCAATACCCCCGAGGTGGCCGAGGAGATTTTAAGTAAAGGCGAGGCGGACATGGTCTCGATGGCGCGCCCTCTGCTGGCTGATCCTGAATTTGTGCGAAAAGCGGCGGATGGTCGCAGCTCGCTCATCAACACCTGCATCGCCTGCAATCAGGCCTGTCTTGATCATATCTTCCAGCAAAAACGGGCCTCCTGTCTGGTCAACCCACGTGCCTGTCATGAAACCGAGCTGAATTTTGCCCGGGTGCCGCAGCCCAAGAAACTGGCGGTGGTGGGGGCCGGGCCGGCAGGGCTCGCGTTTGCCTGCTACGCCGCCGAGCGTGGCCACCGCGTCAGCCTGTTTGATCAAGCGGGCGAGATTGGCGGTCAGTTCAACTTTGCCAAGCGGATCCCGGGGAAAGAGGAGTTTCGCGAAACCCTGCGTTACTTTGCCAATCGGCTCGATGCGTGCGGTGTTGAGCTCTATCTTGGTCAGCGCCAGAGCGCCGAGAGTCTGCTTGGTGGTGGATTTGACGAGATAGTGCTGGCTACCGGCATTCGTCCGCGAACGCCCGATATTCCCGGTATCGATCACCCGAAAGTGCTCAGTTATCTCGAGGTGCTGCGTGATCACAAGGCGGTCGGAGCCAAGGTGGCGGTGATGGGCGCCGGCGGAATTGGTTTTGACGTGGCCGAATATCTGGTGGAGTCGCACGATGGACATAGCCGCGAGCAGTGGCTCAAAGAGTGGGGCATTGATGCCACACTCGGTCAGCGCGGTGGCTTGACCCAGCCGCAGGTGGCTGCGCCCGAGCGCCAGGTTTGGCTGCTGCAGCGCAAAAAGAGCAAGGTGGGCGATGGCTTGGGTAAGACCACCGGCTGGATCCACCGTACGGTATTGAAAAACCGTCAGGTCGAGATGCTCTCAGGCGTCAACTATCAGCGTATTGATGACGAGGGACTGCATATCGAGGTGGACGGTCAAATGCAGTGTCTGCCGGTTGATAATGTGATCATCTGCGCCGGGCAGGAGCCGCTGCGTGAGCTCGAAGCCGGCCTGCAAGCTGCAGGCAAACCAGTGCATATCATAGGTGGCGCCGATGTGGCCTCAGAGCTTGATGCCAAGCGCGCCATCCGGCAGGGAGCAGAGCTCGCCGCCGTGATCTGAATAGGAAAACCCTGCATCTGCAGGGTTTTCTTCATCTATGCCTGTGCTAAGGTGAAATCTCTGACCCGTTGTTTGCAAAGGTGTTTTGATGGATGCACTCGAACTACTGCTCAACCGTCACTCAGCTCCTCGATTGACCGAGCCTGCTCCGAGCGGAAGTGTCCTCGACAATATTATCAAGGCGGGGCTGCGTGCTCCCGACCATGGCACGTTGACGCCCTGGCAGTTCATTCTGATTGAAGGCAAGGGGCGCGAGCGTTTTGGTGAGTTGCTGGCGGCGGCGGCTGCCGAGCGTGGCGAGCCGGAAGAGGCGATTGAACGCTGTCTGGATGCGCCGCTGCGGGCACCGCTGATTATCGCAGTGGCAACCCGTTATCATGATCACCCCAAGGTGCCGCGCCTGGAGCAGGAGCTGTCAGCCGGCTGCGCCGTGATGGCGATGCAGATGGCAGCCCAGGCGCAGGGCTTTAACGGTATCTGGCGCTCTGGCTGGTTTATGTTCGATGAGATCGTCAGCAAAGGATTGGGGCTGGCCGAAGATGATCAGCTGGTGGGTTTTCTCTATCTGGGAACGCCGGTCAGCGAAGTGCGCAAGATCCGTGAGCTTGATCCGGCGGCATTTGTGCGTTCATTTTGATTGTGCGAGTGAGTTGAGAGGGGAGGCATTGGCCTCCCTTTTCTATTTGCAGGCTATTCGAGGTGGTTGAGCGGCAGCGCGGTTTTGTGCTTGATGCGGCGCAATACAAAGCTCGAGCGCACACCGGTCACACCCGGAATGTGGGTCAGCTTGTCGAGCAGGAAGTGCTGGTAGTGCTCCATGTCTTGCACCACCACCTTGAGCTGATAGTCGGCATCGTTACCGGTAATGAGATCGCATTCGAGCACTTCGGGCAAGGCACTGACCGCTTCATCGAAATGGGTGAAGCGCTCCGGGGTGTGGCGATCCATCGAGATATGGATATAGGCGGTGAGGGTTAATCCCAGCGCCTTGGCGTTTAGCAAGGTGACGTGGGTGTCGATGAGCCCGGCGTCTTCCAGCGCCTTGACCCGGCGCGAGCAGGGGGAGGGGGAGAGGCCCACCATGTCGGCCAGCTCCAGGTTGCTGATACGGCCATGCTCCTGCATCAGTTCAAGGATATGCCGGTCTATCCGATCCAGTTTCAGCATCCCATTCTCCCGCTTGGCAATGATTGCTCAATATTTTCCATATTAAGAGTCAATTATTGCTAAAACAAGGCTTTTGTATTTCATCTTTGCAACCACTCTCCCCGCGCTTGGCGGTAAGCTGTATTCAACATCTGGTGGTCAAGAGGCGCACTCATCCAGGCGCTCTTGCAAAGAGACTTACCGGTCTTGGCGCACCACAGCGGCTTGACAACCCAACCGGGTAGCAGGTGGCTGGTGAGGGAGAACCATCTCGCAGAGTAGTAGCAAGGCAGACATCCCGGCGTCTGCCTTGTTGCTTTTCGGCGATCGCGTTTTTGAAGCTGGGTCACAGTGATAGCCATTTGGCAATCTACTTGTGCAACTTTTTTTTGTTAAGATGAGGCATTCCCGAATGGAGAACCCCATGCCTTCATCACTAACTGAACTGCTGGCAGCGCCGTTGCCGGAGTTGGCTACCCAGTGGAGCCAACGTCTGCAGCGCCATTTACCTTGGCCATGCCACGGTGAACAGAGCCTGTTTATCGGTGAGCCGCTGTTGGCGGTAGTTTCGTTCTCCTGTAACGGTGTCGAAGTCAGTCAGCCCTATGTGGAGTGGGCATCACCCACCACCCCTATGCTGCGCATGCAGCCAGCTGGACAGCTGCCGCTGGAAGAGGCGCACTATGATGAGTTGCTACGTTTGGTGGAGTGGACCATACAGCAGCGCCTGCGTGCCTTTCGCGAGTGTGGTCGCTGTGGTCGGCGCATGGCGCCGGAAATGCTCGCGTCACTACAAGGTCAACCGGTCTGCCGCCACTGCCTGACGGGTCGTCGCATCCTGTTTTAAGCCCCGCCTGATTGGCTCGCTCACTGGGCTGTTCTGTTCCGTTGATTCTCCTCCAGACCCGATCATCGCCTGCTTCGGCCCTTGTTGGACGCAGGAACGCCACTATTGTGTTTGTTATTTGTTAAAAGCGGTTGAGGTCATCTGAACCTCTGATTAATCTATGCCGACTTTTATTCATCAAGCCCGCCGTCAAGAGCAGGCCGACAGACAACACGATCCACACTGGAGTTTTTTTAATGACAGCAAGCACACCCATGGTGATCACCTTTCTGGTGTATATCCTCGGCATGGTGCTGATAGGCTTTGTCGCCTATCGGGCCACGCGTAATTTCGATGACTATATTCTTGGCGGCCGGCGCATGGGCAGCTGGGTGACCGCCCTCTCTGCCGGGGCCTCTGACATGAGCGGCTGGCTGCTGATGGGGCTGCCGGGAGCGGTATTCCTAAGCGGTGTGTCCGAAAGCTGGATTGCCATCGGTCTGGTTATTGGTGCCTATTTCAACTGGCGCTGGGTGGCGGGTCGCCTGCGGGTGCACACCGAGATTAACCGCAATGCCCTGACTCTGCCGGATTATTTCTCCTACCGCTTTGAGGACAAGAGCCGGGTGCTGCGCATTCTCTCGGCACTGGTGATCTTGCTGTTCTTCACCATTTATTGTGCCTCCGGTATCGTTGCCGGCGCCCGTCTGTTTGAAAGCACCTTTGGCCTCGATTACAGCACCGCCCTGTGGGTGGGCGCAGCGGCGACCATTGCTTACACCTTCTTTGGCGGTTTCCTGGCCGTCAGCTGGACCGACACCATTCAGGCTAGCCTGATGCTGTTTGCCCTGATCCTGACGCCGGTCTGTGTGGTGATTTACTCGGGCGGTATGGAGAGTGCTTTGACGGTGGTCGAGGCCAAGGGGCCCGGCTATCTCGACATGTTCAAAAACCTCGACCTGATTGCGATCATTTCGCTGATGGCCTGGGGGCTCGGTTACTTTGGTCAGCCGCATATTCTCGCGCGTTTTATGGCAGCCGATTCCCATCGCTCGATGACCAATGCCCGCCGCATCAGTATGACCTGGATGATCCTGTGCCTCGGCGGCGCCATTGCCATTGGCTTCTTTGGTCTCTCCTATTTCTCCAGCTTCCCGGAGCAGGCCGGCAACGTGACAGCCAATCCGGAGCGGGTGTTTATCGAACTGGCCAAGTTGCTGTTTAACCCCTGGGTTGCCGGTGTGCTGCTCTCGGCCATTCTGGCGGCAGTCATGAGTACCCTGAGCTGCCAGCTGCTGGTCTGCTCTAGCGCCATTACCGAAGATCTCTACAAGCCGTTCCTGCGCCCGAATGCCTCGCAGACTGAGTTGGTGTGGGTGGGCCGTCTGATGGTGCTGCTTATCTCCCTGATTGCCATCGCCGTGGCGATGAATCCGCAAAACCGGGTGCTGGGGCTGGTGAGCTACGCCTGGGCCGGTTTTGGTGCCGCGTTTGGTCCGGTGGTACTGCTCTCGGTGCTGTGGCCGCGCATGACCCGCAACGGCGCACTGGCCGGCATGCTGGTCGGCGCGCTGACGGTGATCATCTGGAAGCAGTTTGGCTGGCTGGGTCTGTATGAAATCATCCCGGGCTTCCTGCTCGGTGGTGCGGCGATTGTGGTGGTGAGCCTGCTGGGTCAGGCGCCATCAACCGCGGTGCTGGAGCGCTTTGCCCGCGCCGAGCGCCAATTGAGCAGCCAGGAAGACGATGACGGCAGTGGTGAGCCGGTGGTCGTTAACTGACGCAAATTCGTCTAAAGAGCCCCGCTTCGGCGGGGCTCAGTTTTTGCAGGGCTGGACGCATGGCGTCCAATTGGTCACTATCGCACAGATGATTTTGCCCGAGGTGGGCACCTGTTTTGGAGCGTTGAATGAGCAAGGTACTCAGGGATCTGCTGGATTTGCTGGCACTCGAGAAGATTGAGGAAGGGCTGTTTCGTGGTCAGAGCCAGGATCTGGGATTGCGTGCCGTGTTTGGCGGTCAGGTGATGGGCCAGGCGCTGTCGGCAGCCAAGCAGACCGTGCCAGAGGGGCGCAAGGTGCACAGCTTTCACTCCTATTTCCTGCGCGCCGGTGATGCCAACTACCCGATTGTCTATGACGTCGAAAATATTCGCGATGGCCAGACAGTCTCGACTCGTCGGGTCAAAGCCATCCAGTTTGGCAAGCCGATCTTCTACCTGAATGCTTCGTTTCAAATTGAAGCGGAAGGCTTTGAGCACCAGAGCGCGATGCCGGTGGTGACCGCGCCGGACGATCTGCAAAGTGAGCTGGAGTTGGTGCGCCCTTATGAAAAGCTGATCCCGCCGACGCTGCGTGACAAGATCCTGTGCGACAAGCCGCTGGAGATCCGCCCCGTTACGCTGGTAGACCCGATCCGCCCGAGTGTCAGCGAGCCGGTGCGCCACGCCTGGTTTCGTGCCAATGGCCAGATGCCTGATGATGTGCGTGTGCACAAATACCTGCTGGCTTATGCATCGGACTTCCATTTCCTGCTGACCGCCTTGCAGCCACACGGCGTCTCGTATTGGGAGCCGGGTATGCAGGTGGCCACCATCGATCACTCCATGTGGTTCCACCGTGATTTTCGTCTCGACGACTGGCTGCTTTATGTGGTGGATAGCCCCAGTGCCTCCAATGGTCGGGCGCTGGTACGCGGCCAGTTCTATACCCGTGACGGGGTGCTGGTCGCCAGCACCATGCAGGAGGGGGTGATCCGCCGTCGTCCGGCTTAACGCTTGTACATTTGGTTACAGATGGTCACCAAAGGCGCACTGAAGGGGCGAGCACTCGCCCCTACTATGACATTCAAGGACGCGGCACCAAGCCCATCCCCTTGTCGAACTCTTCTGGAGAATTGTCATGAAAAAGATGCTTCCTTTGATTGTTGCCGGTCTGTTTGGTCTCTCTTCTGCCGTTGCCATGGCTGATACCACCACTGCCGCTTCCACCACCGACACCACCGCTGCCACCCAACAAGTTGCCAAGGCTCCGGTTGCCAAGCACAAGATTGTGCACAAGAAGAAGGCTAAGAAAGCGGTAGCCCAGAAGACTCAAGCTACCAAGAAAGTACACAAGAAGAAGGTGACCAAGGCTGCTGCCGCCACCTCTGCAACCACCACCAAGGCTGCCAGCCAACCGGTTGAGCAAAAGACTCAAGCCGTGAAGAAGGTTGTTAAGCACAAGAAGGTTGCCAAGAAGGTCGCTGCCAAGCCGGCTGCTGCGACTCAGGCTGCTGATACCCAAGAATAAGTTTGTTGCCACGCTGGTGCGTGTCGATGTAAAGCAAGGGGCTACGGCCCCTTTTTTCGTATCTGGAGTAATGGGATGAAGATGACCGCATGGGCTGTTTTGGCCGGATTATTGATGTGTCAGCCGCTGTGGGCCGATGAGCAGAGCCAGCTTCTGTTTGGTCATGATGATCGGCAGGCCGTCTCGGTCACTCGTACTCCCTGGCAGGCAATTGCCCAGATTGAAACCGCCGGCGAAAACCTCTGTAGTGGTGTGCTGATTGCCCCGCAGTGGGTTCTCAGTGCCGGACACTGCTTTGTCGATGCCCATCACGGTCAGGATCCGGCCATCAATGTGCAATTTGCCGGTGCGCGCAGCCAGTTCTATCGCCCCGATCATCTCTATTTTCCCCGTGAATTGATTAACGGTCTCAAGGGGGATGGCGATGGGTTTGTCATCAGCGCCGAGGCCAGTCCCCACGATGTGGCGCTGATCCATCTGACCAAGCCGGTAGCTCATATTGCACCGTTGCCGCTGTGGCGCGGCAGCAGTGAACAGCTGGCGGCCTTACTCAAACAGGATAAGGTCTCCCAGGCTGGTTATCCGGCGGATCATCTCGATACCTTGCTGGCGCATCAAGGGTGTCAGGTGGATAAGGTCAATGCGGACGGTACGCTTGCGCACCGCTGCGATACCCTGCCGGGTGACAGTGGTTCACCGCTACTGCTCGAAGAGGGCGGTGTCTGGTGGGTGGTTGGCGTGCAAAGCTCGGCCCCCGATGCCAGCGAGCGGCAAGAGGCCGATAATCTGGCCGTTGCGGTGCCGTCGGTGGCGCGCCAGTTGCAGCGTTGGATGGGCGGTTAACCGGTGGCTGGCCCACGCTCATTCGATGGACCAGCCAACCGGCTGTTGATGATTCAGCTGCCTGCGGCGCGGGTGCCTTGAACCCGACTTTCACTCTGGTTTTGTGGTAGCCGCCGCAGCGAGGGGCGCTGACTGGCACTGACCAGCAGCGCTTCTGCCCGAGCGCCGAGAAAGACGTAGAGCCCTAGCGCCAGCAGCAGTCCCACCGCGCAGCCCATGACACCCACCGCCGGCCACAACAATTCGCTTTGGCCAAGCGACCCTTTGAACAGCAGAAGCAGCCCCTCTATCGAGACCGCAATCAGAATGGCGGCGATAAAACGGGTGATGGTGCGGCGGATGGTGCTGTGGCGGAATATATCTTTATGCAGCAGCACCTCCTCTTCCAGAATGGTTTTACCGAGATCGAATACGGCCAGCGCCAAGGTGAGGAACACGATGGCACTGAACGCGCCAAGGCGATTTTGCTCTTCTCCTTGCAAGAGCAGCAGCAATTCGCGCAGGCCATGCCACACCAAACTGCCGACAATCAACATCAGGGCGGCGCTGAGCAGGACATAGACCAGCTTGAACCACGGAATGGCGAGACGGCGGTGGCGATCGCCCATCAGCCAGGCAATCAGCTGATGCAGGCTCAGTTCAAGGCACTTGCCATCCCCTTCCACCAATAAATACAAACGCCCTTGTGGCCCGGGCATGGGGCCACGAACCCGTTGCGGCAGGGCGCCGTCGCGCTGCGCCAGAACAAACGGATAGCGCGCCAGCTCGGCCGGTGACTGCGCGAGCAACCCCAGCAGCAGCGGGCGCAGCTCCTGGCTGTGCTCTTCATAGCGGCGCAGCAGATCGATGGGGCTCATGTCAGCCATGTATTTCTCCTTGGGTCTGTTGCAACAGCTTGCCGGAGAAAGATTGCAATTAGTGGGCCGAAGAAAAGAGGGGGATTGGGTGCAGATCTGCTGTAAACAGGGGCATGACGGTCAGGCCATGCCCCACAATGGTGAGAAACGTCTTGTTAGCCAACCAGCTTGGCAAAGCTGCGTTCGGCGGCTGCCAGCGTGTGTTCAATCTCCTTGTCACCGTGCGCCAGCGACAGGAAGCCCGCTTCATAGGCGCTCGGGGCCAGATAGACACCTTCTTCCAGCATCAGATGGTAGAAGCGCTTGAACTTATCCATATCGCAGCGGGTTACCTGTTCATAGCGGGTGATGGTCGGCTCATCGGTAAAGAAGAAGCCGAACATACCGCCCACCTGATTGGTGGCCAGCGCAATGCCGTGCTTGGCGGCGGCGGCCTTGAGACCGTCAGCAATGCGCGCGGTTTTGCGATCCAGTTCGTCATACAGACCCGGCTGCTCCAACAGATCCAGCATGGCAAGGCCAGCGGCCATGGCAATCGGGTTACCAGAGAGGGTGCCCGCCTGATACACAGGGCCGGTCGGCGCGATGTGTCGCATGATCTCGCGCTTGCCACCAAAGGCGCCCACCGGCATGCCGGCACCGATGATTTTGCCAAGGGTGGTCAGATCCGGCGTGATGCCGTAATGCCCTTGGGCACCTTGCTTGGAGACGCGAAAACCAGTCATTACTTCGTCGAGGATCAGTACTGCGCCATGCTGATCGCACAGGGCGCGCAGTCCTTCCAGAAAACCCGCAATGGGTGGGATGCAGTTCATGTTGCCCGCAACCGGCTCAACGATAATGCAGGCGATCTCCTGGCCATACTGTGCAAAGGCTGCTTCGACCGAGGCCAGATCGTTGTAGGTACAGGTGAGGGTATGCTTGGCAAAATCTGCCGGCACGCCCGGGCTGTTGGGTTGGCCCAGAGTCAGGGCGCCAGAGCCGGCTTTGACCAGCAGTGAATCGGCGTGGCCGTGGTAGCAACCTTCAAATTTGAGGATCTTGTCGCGTCCGGTATAGCCACGGGCCAGACGAATGGCGCTCATGGTCGCTTCGGTTCCGGAGTTAACCATCCGTACCATCTCCATAGTGGGGAGAATGGCGCGCACTTTTTCGGCCATGCGTACTTCGATTTCGGTGGGGGCGCCGTAGCTCAGGCCTTTTTCGACAGCTTGGATCACCGCGTGTTTGATAGCGGGATGATTGTGACCGAGCAACATGGGGCCCCAGGATCCGATGTAATCCACGTAGGCTTTACCATCCACATCATAGAGGTAGGCGCCATCGGCCCGCTCGATAAACACCGGAGTACCGCCGACGCCATTAAAGGCACGAACCGGCGAATTGACGCCACCAGGAATGCTCTGTCTGGCTTGTTCAAACAGCAGATCTGACTTTGACATGGATCATCCTTAACTGGGAATGTGACAAGCAATGGCCGATGGGTGGCCGAGCGGGGGTCGGCAGGCAATCAAGGAGGGGTGTATGATTTCGCCCTCTTGTAACCACTGCAAACAGTGGTCCGACTATACCAGAAAGCCGGTTGCTTGGCAGTTGGCACCGGTTTGATGAAGGGGTTATTGATGAGCGAGCATGTGGGCGCAACGTCTCACCAACGCGGGTTTCGCCGTATTTTGCAGCAGAAGTTGCCACTCTGGGTATTGCTGCTGTCTGCGCTAGCTGGGGGGCTGGCTGGCACGATCTGTGCTCTATTCGAAATGGCGGTCAGCCACCTTGGCGAGTGGCGCCTTGACTGGTTAGCATCCTTGCCGTGGGAACTGCGTTGGTTGGCGGCGCTGGCGTTCAGCGCACTGCTTGGCCTGATTGGCTACAGCCTGACACACACGTTTGCGCCGGAGGCAGGCGGCTCGGGGATCCCCGAGATTGAAGGCGCCATGGAAGATCTGCGCCCGGTACGCTGGTGGCGGGTGTTGCCGGTTAAGTTCTTTGGCGGGATCTGTACCTTGGGCTCTGGCATGGTGCTGGGGCGTGAGGGGCCGTCGGTACAGATAGGTGGTAACGTGGGCCAGATGGTGGCTGACCTGTTTCGACTGCCCAAAGAGCACCGCCATGCGTTGCTCGCCGCAGGCGCTGCCGGTGGTCTGGCTGCTGCCTTTAATGCGCCACTTGCCGGCATCCTGTTTGTGATGGAAGAGATGCGCCCGCAATTTCGCTACTCCTTTATCGCCATCCGGGCGGTCGGTATCTCGGCCATTTGCGCCACCTTGATGCTGCAAGTGCTGCGCGGCCAGCATCCGGCCATTACGCTGCCGCACTTCGCCGCGCCCATGCTCGGCTCGCTCTGGTTGTTCCTGCTGATGGGGTTGACCTTTGGTGTGCTCGGCTTTGTCTTTAACAAGCTGGTATTGGCAGGCCTCGACGGTTATCTGGCGATTCACAAAAATCGCCGCTTGCCATTTGTGGTGACCGGAATGACGGTTGCCGGCGTATTTGGCCTTCTTTCACTGCTAACTCCTCCCATTACCGGGGGCGGCATTGAGCTGATTCCACAGCTTATTGGCGGGCAGTTTGCGCTGGCGCCACTGTTTCTGATTTTTGCCGCCAGGCTACTCACCACCATTATCTGTTTCTGCTCCGGTGCGCCCGGCGGGATTTTTGCGCCGACTCTGGCCCTCGGGACACTGTTTGGCCTCGTGATTGGTCAGCTGTTTGGCGTGGCATTTCCCAATCTTGGAATTGAACCCGGTGCCTTCGCCATTGCCGGCATGGGCGCCCTGTTTGCGGCAACCGTGCGTGCGCCCATTACCGGGATCGTGCTGGTTACCGAGATGACCGACAACTATCAGCTTATTTTACCCATGATGATCACCACGGTCGGCGCAACCTTGATGGCGCAGTGGTTGGGGGGGCGCCCCATCTATTCCCAGATTCTGGAACGTACCTTGCGTTTGGCCCGCCTGCGGGAAACGGCAAAAACTGGTTAAAAGCCGGTGTGGGTGGCAGACTTGAACCATGAGCTGAACATGCGAGTGAGGATCCATGCTGACCCTGAACCGCAAGGCATGCTGGTTACTAGGATTGCTGCCGGGGTTGCTCGTCGGGTATGTCATTGGGCATCGCGAAGAGCTGGCTAACAGCAGTATTGTGGATGTGCAGGAACGAACCCTGCGTTTGCAATCGGAAGGGCTGACCAAACTCAAGCAAGAGCTTGAGGTCAAAAATACCCAGCTGACCACTCAGAAAATTGCGTTCGAGCAACTGCAACAGATGCTCAAAACACAAGAGAGCCAGTTGCAGGAGCAAAAACGTCAGCTGGCGTTTTTCGAGCGGATCATGCGCCCGGACGGCGAGCAGAGCGGCGTTGTCGTCGATAATCTGGTGCTGGAAACCACCAGTATTCCCGAGCGTATCCACTACCGGATCGCCCTGACACAACCTTCCCGCCAGCGCGAACTGCTGCGCGGCCAGGTTGATATTCGAGTTGAGGGGAGCAAAGAGGGTAAGCCGCTTACTTTAAGTCCGCGCTCTTTGGGCATGAAAGAGGGGGAAGTGCGCTATGCCTTGCGCTATTTTCAGATGCTTGAGGGGGTATGGACCCTGCCTACTGGGTTTACACCGGACAAGGTGATGGTACGTATCGCTAAAGGAGCGACGCAGCCAGAGCAAGAGCTTAGCGTCAACTGGAGTGAGGCGCTGCGTCCGCTGCCGGTTGTCGCAAGCAGTGCCGATAGTGGTGGGGCGAACCGGTGAATACTTGAACCCATTGGTCGGGTATTGGATAATCCCGCCGTTGCCATGGTTAAGAGGTTGGAAATGAGCGCAGAATTGGAAACTCCGTTGCCCCTTCAGATGTCTGATGCGGCAGCCAACAAAGTGAAGAGTCTGATCACCGAAGAAGAGAACCCCGAGCTCAAGCTGCGGGTCTACATTACTGGCGGTGGTTGCTCCGGTTTCCAGTACGGCTTTACCTTCGATGAGAAGATCAATGAAGGCGATACCGTGGTGGAGAAAAATGGTGTCGTGATGGTGGTCGATCCGATGAGCCTGCAATATCTGGTGGGCGGCAGTGTTGACTACTCGGAAGGACTGGAAGGTTCGCGCTTCGTGGTGACTAACCCCAACGCCACCACCACCTGTGGGTGCGGCTCCAGCTTTTCTATCTGATGTCATGAAGGCCCGAAAGGGCCTTTTCTTTTATTCCCTTCTTTTTTTCCCTTTCTTGCTGGCATTTCTGACAGGCTGAACCACACTTGAAGCCCGCTCTTTGCAGTGCGGTAGTGCGAAATATCAGCAATCTGCTGGTTGTTTGTGCGGTTGAATGCCTTTTCGTATGAAATTGGTTTTTTGTGCTTGCCAATGTGATCGCGATCTCTATAATCGCCCCTCACCAGCACGGCGGATGACGCCGGATGGTCACGGGAAGACGACAGTCGCTGTCACTTTCCGGGGAAAGAAAAGCCGCTACGGCACTTGACTTTCCAAACGAGGAGCGTAAGATGCGCAGCCTCAGCCGACAAGGCAACGTTCTTTAACAAATTGAATCAAGCAATCTGTGTGGGCACTCGCAGGATTGAAGCATCAAAAACAATTTTTGATTTTCAATG
>NZ_FTMJ01000019.1 GCF_900156095.1 Aeromonas sp. RU39B | reverse complement strand
GTCTTGAACTACAGTCAACTTGAAACTTTCGTCATACCTAGCCATGAAAATACCCCAAAGGTTGGATTTGCGTCCAACTTTTGGGGTGCAGTTCATCGGAGGGGTTTTGCTTTTATGGCCGAGGCGGCGGAATTATTCCACGGTCACGCTCTTAGCGAGGTTGCGCGGCTGGTCCACGTCGGTGCCCTTGATCAGCGCCACGTAGTAAGAGAGCAGCTGCATCGGTACGGTGTAGACGATGGGGGCAATCACCTCTTCGACGTGGTTGATGTTCATCACCCGCATGGTATCGTTGCTCTTAAAGCCGGTGGCTTCGTCGGCAAACACATAGAGGATACCGCCACGGGCCCGCACCTCTTCGATGTTGGACTTGAGCTTCTCCAGCAGGTCGTTGTTCGGTGCCACCACGATGATCGGCATTTCGGCATCGATCAGAGCCAACGGACCGTGCTTGAGCTCACCGGCCGCATAGGCCTCGGCGTGGATGTAGGAGATCTCCTTCATCTTCAGCGCCCCTTCCATGGCGATGGGGTACTGATCGCCACGGCCAAGGAACAGGCTGTGATGCTTGTCCGCAAACTCTTCGGCCAGCGCTTCGATCTGCTTGGCCAGTGACAGGGTCTCTTTGATGCGCTGCGGTAGAGTTTGCAGTGCCTTGACCAGACCCGCTTCGACGGCGCTGTCGAGGTTGCCACGGCAGCGACCGATAGCGGCCACCAGCATCAGCAAACCGGCCAGCTGGGTGGTAAAGGCCTTGGTAGAGGCCACCCCAATCTCGGCACCGGCACGGGTCATAAAGGCCAGTTCCGATTCACGCACCAGCGAGGAGCCCGGCACGTTACAGATAGCCAGCGAGCTCATGTAACCGGAGGCCTTGGCCAGACGCAGCGCCGCCAGGGTATCGGCGGTTTCACCACTTTGGGAGAGCGTGATCAGCAGGCTACCGGGACGAACCACCGACTTGCGATAACGGAACTCGGAGGCGATCTCCACATCGCAAGAGACACCGGCGATGGACTCAAACCAGTAGCGGGCAACCATACCGGAGTTGTAGGAGGTGCCGCAGGCAACGATCTGTACGTGCTGCACCTGTTCAAAGATGGAGCGGGCGCCGTTACCGAACGACTCAACCACCACATGATCGCCACCGAGACGCCCTTCCAGAGTCTGGCCGATGGCGTGCGGCTGCTCGTGGATCTCCTTGAGCATGTAGTGGCGATATTCGCCCTTGTCACCGGCGTCGTGGGAGATGTCGGACTCCTTCTCTTCACGCTCGACCAGATCGCCGTTGACGTCATAAATGGTGACATCGCGGCGGGTCACCTCGGCTACATCCCCCTCTTCGAGGAAGATAAAGCGGCGAGTAACCGGCAGCAGGGCCAGCTGGTCGGAGGCAATGAAGTTTTCACCGATACCGCGGCCAATCACCAGCGGCGAGCCGGAGCGGGCCACCACCAGACGGCTGTCATCACGACTATCGACCACCACGGTGCCGTAAGCACCGCGCAGACGCTTGACCGCTTTTTGCATGGCCGCGAGCAGGCTGGGTGAGCTCTTCTGCTCGTGATGCACCAGGTGCGCAATCACTTCGGTGTCGGTGTCGGAGGCAAATTCGTAGCCCAGACCCATCAGCTCGACACGCAGCTCTTCATGGTTTTCGATGATGCCATTGTGGACGATCACGATATGGCCGGAGACGTGCGGGTGGGCGTTACGCTCGGACGGCTCACCGTGAGTGGCCCAACGGGTGTGGGCAATCCCGGTGCCGCCGTGTACCGCTTGCTCTTCCAGAGCGTTGGCGAGCTCAGCCACCTTCCCCAGACGACGCACGCGCTGCAGAGCATGCTCGCTACTGAACACGGCCACACCGGCCGAATCGTAGCCGCGGTACTCAAGACGGCGCAGCCCTTCAACCAGAATTTCCGCTACATCACGCTGGGCAACCGCCCCGACAATGCCACACATAGAAGTACTCCTTGGAATATCAGTTCGAAAGGGGGGCGCAGATCAGCGTCACCCCCTGTGCTTGAATCTTGTCCCTTGCCTCGGCAGGCAGGGCGTCATCGGTCACCAGGGTCTGAATACTCGCCCACGGCAACTCGAGGTTGGGAATACGGCGACCGATCTTCTCCGACTCGACCATCACAATCACTTCACGGGCCACCTCGGCCATCACGCGCGACAGACCCACCAACTCATTGAAGGTGGTCGTGCCCCGCTCCAGATCGATGCCATCGGCACCGATAAACAGCTGGTCAAAGTCGTAAGAGCGCAGCACCTGCTCGGCCACCTGCCCCTGAAACGACTCGGAGTGCGGGTCCCAGGTGCCACCGGTCATCAGCAAGGTGGGTTCGTTCTCCAGCTCGCGCAGTGCACCGGCCACGCCCAGAGAGTTGGTCATCACAATCAGGCCGCGCTTGCTACCCAGCAGGGGAATCATGGCGCTGGTGGTGGTGCCACTGTCGATGATAATGCGGTTGTGATCGCGAAGGTGTTCGGCCGCAGCACGAGCAATCGCTTTCTTTCGTTTCGAAACTTGTTCCGGATTCTCCTCCACCACCATCTCGCTGGGCAGCGGTACGGCACCGCCGTAACGACGCAGCAGCAGACCGCCGGTTTCCAGCAGAGCCAGATCCTTGCGGATAGTCACTTCGGAGGTAGTAAAACGGCGGGCCAGCTCATCGACGCTCACTTCGCCACGCTCCTGAACCAGGGCGACGATGGCATGACGGCGTTGTTGGGTGTTACGTTTGGTCACGGATAAAGTTTCGATTCGAAAGAATCTCGAAATATTACCAGCAAAAAACCCACGATGAAAAGAGGAAATCGAGCATTTCGAAAGATAAAGGAGTGGAATGGCGCTGATTCGGCGTCAGACAACCGGTTACGGCTCGCAGCAGATCCGGTTTTTACCCTGTCTTTTGGCCTGATAGAGCGCCCGATCGGCGCGTACCATCAGCTGTTGAGGCGTGTCGTGACGCTGGTATTGTGCCAACCCTATGCTCAAGCTTCCCCGCTCGCCCCCCACCAACAGATGGGTCTGCAGCAGCGCCTGAATCTTGTTGGCCACAACCTTAGCTTCAGAGAGCGGGGTATTGGGCAGCACGACCATAAACTCATCGCCGCCCCAACGCCCCAGCAGATCAATTTCACGCAGGTGGGGACGTATCAGCGCCACTAGCCCAATCAGGGTTTGATCGCCCGCGGCGTGACCCCATCGGTCGTTGATGCGTTTGAAGTTATCCATGTCCATCAGCAGCAGAGAGAGCGGATGGTTAAAGCGCTGTGAGCGATCACATTCGCTTTGCAGACTCTTCTCCATGGCGTAGCGGTTGGCGGCGCCGGTCAGGCCATCGGTTTCAGCTAACCGGCGATTCTCCTCCAGCTGAGCCTGTAACTGCGCATTGACCCGCTGCAATTCGCTGGTGCGATCGGCCACCAGATGCTCAAGTGTGTAAGTGCGCTGCTCGAGTTGCTCAAGCAGCAGCTTGCGGGCATGAATATCACGGTGGGCGCCGATCATGCGGGCCACACTGCCATCGGCATTACGCGCCACAATATGGCCGCGATCCTCAATCCAGACATAACCGCCCTGACGGGTTTTGCAGCGATACTCGATGCCGTACTCCGGCACAATACCGTTGAGATAATCGTCGAAATGGGCCATCACCCGCTCGAGATCCTCCGGATGGATCACCGATTCCCAGGTAAAGACAGTATTGCCAAGGGTGTGGGGCTCGTAGCCGAGCATCCGATACCAGCCGGGGTTGCGATAGACAAAGCCGGTGTTTGCATTCCAGTCCCAAATACCATCACTGATCACCTCGAGGATGGTCTGCACGACCTGTTGATCCACATCCTGTATGGTGATGACGGGTCTGTCGTTCATGGTCTCGCTCCCCGGCGCTTGCTCGCCCAGATACACAGTGTAGACAAACGATTTTGTGTTTTTTATCAGTACGTTGCATCAGGCTCGAGCAACTGCCGCCACATCTTGGTCACATGCGCACGCTCGGCGGGCAACTCGTCATCAGCCACCCGGCGCGATAGCTCCGACAGCTTGAGGCGATGGCCCAGATCGCGGATTTGCACATAGGCATGTTTAAGCCCCTCCGCCTCCGCCAAGGTCAACACACCGGTCATCACGCACTCATCAAAGATCCGCACATTATCAGACCAGAGCGTCAGGGCGTCGGGATGCTCAGCGGCATAAGCCAGCACCAGATATTGGGCAATAAACTCGATGTCTACCATGCCGCCCGGTGACTGCTTGAGGTCGAACTCCCCCGCGCCAGCCTTGTTGAGGTGATCACGCATCTTGGCGCGCATCTCGCACACCTGACGCCCCAGTTCAGCCAGATCGCGCTCGCGGGAGAGCACCTCACGGCGCACCCGGGCAAAGTCAGCCAGCAGGGTGGCATCGCCGTGAATGGGGCGGGCGCGCACCAGCGCCTGATGCTCCCAGGTCCAAGCCTCGCTCTGTTGATAGTGCTCGAACGCCGCGAGGGAGCAGACCAACAGGCCAGCATCGCCGGAGGGGCGCAGCCGCATATCCACTTCATACAAAATGCCGGAGGCCGTGCGGGTGCTAAACAGGTGCAACACCCGCTGGGCCAGACGAATGTAAAACTGGCGACTGTCGATCGATTTGGGTCCGGTGGTGTAACCGGCCGGATCGCCGCCGTGCAAAAACACCAGATCGAGATCCGAGCCATAGCCAAGCTCAATACCGCCGAGCTTGCCATAGGCCACCACGGCAAACCCGCGCTCACCACTCTCGGCCACTTCGGGCGGCACGCCGTAGCGCTCGCTCATCTGGCTCCAGGCCAGATTGACCACCTCTTCCACAATCGCCTCGGCCAGCCAGGTGAGGTGATCGCTCACCTTCATCAGCGGCAAGGCGCCAGCAATGTCTGCGGCCACGATGCGCAGTAGCTGGATCTGCTTGAACTGGCGCAGCGCTTCCATCTGCTGCTCCACATCCTCTTCCGGCACCCGCAGCAAGAACTGACGCAATTGCGGCTTGTAGTGATCCAGCGGGGTCGGATGATACAGGTGCTGCGGATCGAGCAACTCATCGAGCAGGATCGGGTAGCGGGAGAGCTGCTCGCTGACCAGACCGCTAGCATCGCACAGGCGCACCAGCTGATGCAGCGCCGCCGGGTTTTCCACCAGCAGTTGCAGATAGGCGCTACGGGTAAAGATGCGGGTCAGCAGACGGGAGAGCCGCTCGAACAGAATGGCCGGATGATCGCTCTCCACCACCCGACGCAACAATTCAGGCATCAGCCAATCCAGTGCAGCCCGCCCCTGCGGCCCCATCTGACGGCGCCCCGCCTCATCACGGATGTGCAGCAGATGACCGGCCAGCGACGGCGCTTCGGCCGCGCCCTGCTCGTTGAGCTGGGCAATCAGCTCGTCACGCTCAAGGGAAGTGCGCCACAGATCGACCCACACTTGGGCCACGTTGGCCGGCGCCTCCTTCTCTTCCCCCACCACCTGCACAAACTCGCTGTGCACGGCGGCCATGGCGCTGTCGAGCTGACTCATCAGCGCATCCCAATCCGCCAGCTCCATGGCATGGGTCAAACGCAGGCAATCCCGCTCGTCGCCAGGCAGGGTCTGGGTCTGTTGATCGCCAATCTCCTGCAGCAGGTTTTCCACCCGGCGCAGCAACCGGTAAGCGGCCAGCAGACGGGCGCACGACTCGGGGCTCAGCGCACCGCTCTGCTCGATGGCAGCCAGCGCCAGCGGCAGATGGCGTACTCGCAGCGCCGGCTCGCGACCGCCACGGATCAGCTGCAGCGCCTGCACGATAAATTCCACTTCACGAATGCCGCCAGCGCCAAGCTTGATGTTGCCCACCAGTCCCTTGCGGCGCACTTCGGCGGCGATCATCGCCTTCATCTGGCGCAGGCCATCGATGACGCCGAAATCGATGTAACGGCGAAAGACGAAGGGGCGCAGCAACTCGCCCAGCTCGCGGCTGTAATCACATTCCGGACCGATCACCCGCGCCTTGACCATGGCGTAGCGCTCCCAGCTGCGCCCGTGGTGCTGGTAGTAATCCTCCATCGCGGCAAACGACACCGCCAGCGGACCGGCATCGCCAAACGGCCGCAGCCGCATATCGACCCGAAACACCTGACCGTCGGCGGTGCTTTGATGCAGCGCGTTGATGATGCGCTGCCCCAGCTTGATAAAAAACGGCTGATTGGCCATCTCGCGGCGACCACCGCGGGTCACGCCGTTTTCCGGGAAGGTAAAGATAAGATCGATATCCGAGGAGAAGTTGAGCTCGCCGCCGCCCAGTTTGCCCATTCCGAGGATCAGCAGCGGCTGCGGGTTGCCGGCTTCATCGCATGGCGTGCCCAGCTCGCGGCACTGCAGATCATAGAGCCAGTCGCGCGCCGCCCCGATCAAGGCATCAGCCAGCCGGGTCAGGTGGACAAAGCTCTCTTCCACTTCGCTGTGCCCGAGCAGCTCCCGCCAGGCAATCACCACCATGTGACGGCGACGAAAACGGCGCAGCGCCCGCTTGAGGGCCTCTTCATCCTGCACTGCGTCGAGCGCCGCCGTCAGCCATGCCGGATAGTGTGGCCAACGCTCACTCTCGGCCAGCTCGCCACTGTGCAGCAGATCGAAGAGCAGGGCTGGCTCGCGGATCAGCGACTCGCCCACAAAATCCGACAACCCCAACACCTGCAGCAGAGTGTCACGCTCTGCCAGAGGTAACTCAGCATAATGGGGCGCCAGTGCCAGCAAGCGCTGCCATTGACGTTCGGCGATAGAGGAAAGAGAGGCGGGCAGGGTCACAGCAGAGGCTTCCTTTGCAGCTGGTTATGGCTGCCAATCTAGCATCCCTGCTAGCTCAAGTCACAAGCTGCGCAGGTAGATATCAGGGTCGTAGCGCTCCATCAGACTCTCGGGCTTGGCTGGCGCCACAAAGCCGTGACGAGCGTAAAGTTGATGGGCATCCGAGGTAGCCAGCGCGAATCGGCGCAGCCCCTGCAAGTCAGGATGCGCCATGACAGCTGCGACAAGTGCTTTACCCAGTCCACGCCCCTGCGCCTCGGGCAGCACAAACACATCAGAGAGATAACCGTAGGTGGCGTAATCGGTGATCACGCGGCAAAACGCCAGCTGGTGTCCGTCTTCATACAGACCGAAGCACAGAGAATGCCGCAGGGCTTTTTCCAGGGTGGTGCGCGGAATAGCACGAGCCCAATAACTCTGCTCGCTAAGATAGTGATGGATCAGCCCGATATCGAGCCGGTGCGGGTCAGTTGAAATCTCCACGAGGACTCCCTGTCAAACAGTGGCAAGGAGTCCTTTATGGCGTGATATGGATGCTTAGTCCAGCTTGAAAGCGCGAATGGATTTGTCGAGCGACTGGCTGTGCTGCTCGACTTGGGCACTGGCCTCCATCAGCTCGCGAATGACGATGACCGAGCCCTCTACGATCTGTTTGACCTGAGTGAGGTTGCTCTCCATCTCTTCTGCCACCGTGCTCTGCTGCTCGGCGGCCGAGGCGATCTGAATGTTCATGTCCGCCACGCCGTGCACCCGCTCCACGATGGTTTCGAGCTGACTGCCGGCACGGTTGACCTGCTCTACCCCGGCATCGGCCTGGGCCACGCTCTGCGCCATCAGCTCGGTCGCCTGACGGGCGCCTTGCTGCAGCTGTTCGATCATCTGCTGGATCTCGACCGTTGCCGCTTGCGCACGATTGGCAAGAGAGCGCACCTCATCGGCCACCACCGCGAAGCCGCGGCCGGCTTCACCGGCACGCGCCGCTTCGATGGCGGCATTGAGCGCCAGCAGGTTGGTCTGTTCCGAGATGCTGCGAATGGTATCCACCACCGAGCCAATACGCTGCACACCATGCTCCACATCAGCCACCACGTTGGACGAGCGTTGAATGTTGCCCGACAGCGCCGAAATGGTTGCCACCGTTTCGGCTACATATCCCTGCCCCTCTTCAGCCAAGGTCCGCGTTTGCGTAGTTGCCCGCGATGCCTGTTCGGCGTGGCCGGCCACATCGCGCACCGACGCAGCCATTTCACTCATGGCACCGGCCAGTTGCTCAATCTGTTTGAACTCCTCGGAGATCGACTCATTCGCCTCTTCCATACAGAGGCTGACTTGCGAGGCAAGATCACCCATCTCCTTGCTGATGGCGCGTTGATGACCAAACACATCGCGCAGATGATCCTGTGAATTGGCCAGTGCCCTGGCTATATCACCAAACTCGTCACGGCAGGTGAGCTCGACCTTATGGCTGAGATCTTGCTGGGAAAAGCGCTGCAGGAAACTGACCAGATAGTGCACCTGACGCACCATCAACCGTGAACCGGCCATCAGCACGATGACAAAGAACACCCCCATGGCCCCTGTTTCCAGCAGGCCCGCCCACACCAGTCGATTAGCAATCTCTTCGGCTTGCGCCGGCAGGATCCCCGAGTCTCTCAGCGTGACTTCAAGATGACTGGCGTCAAACCACAGCTTGCCAAGCAGCAACACCGTACTGACGACCATTAATGCCACTACCTTTGGAACTAGACGAACATCGCCCAAACGACGCTCCAACGCATTAAAGCGCATCTTACTCCTCCCCCCGGATTGTCAGTTTTCCCTGACTGATCAACACATATCGACATATTCGACCCTTTCGTTAACACATCCCACGACCAGGACACAAAAATGGCATCTAGCTCACTACTTTGTTGTAAAGTGGATTCATTGGATACCTTTTCATTCATCCATGTTCTGTCGAGCGCCCCGCTGCCTGCCTCACACTCCCAACGACTTGTTCTTGTGGTTTGTCCCTGTCGCGGCTTAACATCCAACACTGTTTTTCCACCATTAGTGAGACCATTAACGATCATGCGTGTCCTCGTCGGGATTCTGCTCGCACTGTGCGCCCATCTGGCCCAGGCCGAGAGCCGTTATGTATCCGAAAATATCTACACCTACATCCATGGCGGCCCGGGAACCCAATTCCGCATTATTGGCAGTATCAAGGCGGGTGAACCGGTCGAGGTTCAGGGTCAGGGTGAAGGCGGTTTTCTCCAGATCGTCGATACCAAGGGGCGCAGCGGCTGGGTTAAAGCCGATGATCTGCAGAGCACGCCCAGCTTCCGTCAGCGTGAGGCCGAGCAGCAAAAGACCATTGATGAGCTCAAGGGTCGCCTGCAAAACCTCAATGGTGATAACGAGCGCCTGTTTGCCGAGAAGGATGAGACCATCAAGTCCCAGCAGCAGCAGCTGGATAGCCTGAAGGCGCAACTCAAACGTCAAACCGATCAGATTGATACCCTCAAGCAGCAAAATGAGGCGCTCAATCAGGGCTATGACAATCGTGAACACGACATGCAGATGGACTGGTTTATCCGGGGTGGCCTGATGGTGGCAGGCGGTCTGGTACTGGGTCTGCTGCTGCCGATGCTGCCGCGTCGTCGCCGCAAAGATCGCTGGATGGATTGATTGCACGAGAGTGATTGATGAGAGGGCGCCCAGGCGCCCTCTCTGCTTTGGCGCCTGCTCGACAAAAATCGTATACGATTTTTATTATCTAAGACCCATAAAGCCCCAAAGAGCGCCGCAATTGGGACCTGATTCGCGATTTTTAACCAGATAAAAACATTTCCATTTCATACATCATAGAGAGATTGTATACATTACTGTCACTCAGGCCATGCGCCATCCCATCCACGGGTGTACAGGAAGACCCCTCTATGTTTAAAGCAACCCAGGTTCTCGCCCCCGATTACCGACCCACCGATCTCGCCGCACTGCGGGAAGCCATCACACAAAACTATGTGGTGGATGAAAATGCTTACCTTGCCGAGCTATCAGCCATGCTGCCAAACGATGGCGCATCACTCGAACGCATCACGGCACGGGCGCGGGCTTTAGTTGGCAAGGTGCGCGAAGAGAACGGCGCCGGTGATGGCATTGATGCTTTCTTGCAGGAGTACAGCCTGGATACCCAGGAGGGTATTATTCTGATGTGCCTGGCCGAAGCCTTGCTGCGCATTCCCGATGCCGAGACGGCCGATGCCCTGATCCGCGACAAGCTCTCCGGTGCCAACTGGGCATCCCACTTTCGCAAAAGTGACTCGACCCTGGTCAATGCTTCGACCTGGGGTCTGATGCTGACGGGTAAGATCATCAAGCTCGACCACAAACTCGACGGTAATCCGGCTAACCTGCTCGGGCGCATGGTCAGCAAGCTGGGTGAGCCCGTGGTGCGCTCGGCTATGTATGCCGCCATGAAAATCATGGGCAAACAGTTTGTCCTCGGCCGCGACATGAAAGAGGCGCTCAAGGCGAGCCGCAAGCAACGCGAACAAGGCTTTACTCACACTTACGACATGCTGGGAGAGTCGGCGCTGACCCTGCAGGATGCCGACAAATACCTGACCGATTATCGCAACGCCATCGAAGCGGTTGGCAGTGAGCGGATCAATGATGGTGGCCCGGCGCCGTCCATCTCCATCAAACTCTCGGCCCTTCATCCGCGCTATGACGTGGCTCACCGCGAGCGAGTGCTCGGCGAGATGGCGGATCGTCTGATCGGCCTGCTGCAGTTGGCCCGTGAACGGGATGTGGCCATCAGCATTGATGCCGAAGAGATGGATCGTCTCGAGTTGTCGCTCGATCTGTTTGAACTCCTCTATCGCAGCGAGGCTAATCGCGGCTGGGGCAAGCTGGGGATGGTGGTGCAGGCTTACTCCAAGCGGGCACTGCCGGTATTGTGCTGGCTGACCGCGCTGGCGCGCGAGCAAGGTGATCTGATTCCGGTGCGGCTGGTCAAGGGCGCGTATTGGGACAGCGAGCTCAAATATGCCCAGCAGGCTGGCCTGCCCGGCTATCCGCTGTTTACCCGCAAGGCAGGAACTGATGTCTCCTACCTCGCCTGTGCCCGCTACCTGTTGAGTGACGCCACTCTGGGCGCCATTTCGCCCCAGTTTGCCACCCACAATGCCCATACCGTGGTCACCATTCTCGACATGGCCGGCCATCGCGCCATCGAGTTTCAGCGCCTGCACGGCATGGGCGATGAGCTCTATCACACGGTTTTGAAGGAAAATCCGGGCTTGGCCTGCCGCATCTATGCACCGGTCGGAGCCCACAAGGATCTACTGCCCTATCTGGTACGCCGGTTGCTCGAAAACGGCGCCAACACCTCCTTTGTGCACAAGCTGGTCGACCCTGACACACCGGTTGACCATCTGGCCGAGCACCCTCTGCGCACCCTCAAACGCACCCCGAGTCTGGCCAACGACCGGATTCCACAGCCGGTAAACCTGTTTAGCGACCGCAAAAATTCCAGCGGCGTGAACATGAATATTGCCTCCATCCAGCGCCCCTTCTTTGCCAGGTTAAAAGAGTTGGAAAACCAGCAGTGGCAAGGCGGCCCTATCGTGAACGGCCAGACGCTGACATCCGGCGAAGCGCGTCATGTTTTGAGCCCACAGGACATGAGCCACAGCGTTGGCAAGATCCACTGGGCCGACAGCCATGCCGTGGAGCTGGCGCTGGCGTCCGCTCACAGCGCCTTCCCGCGCTGGCGTGACACCCCGGTACATCAGCGCGCCGCCGCACTGGACAAACTGGCCGACCTGCTGGAAGCCAACCGCGAGCAGTTCATCTCGCTGTGTACCCGCGAAGCCGGCAAGCTGCTGCAAGATGGTATCGACGAAGTGCGCGAGGCCGTGGATTTCTGCCGCTACTACGCGCTGCAAGCCCGCAACATGATGAACAAGGCGACCTTGTTGCCCGGCTATACCGGTGAGCAAAATGAGCTGTTCTTGCAAGGGCGCGGCGTATTTGTCTGTATCAGTCCGTGGAACTTCCCGCTCGCTATCTTCCTGGGCCAAGTGGCGGCGGCCCTTGCCACCGGTAATAGCGTGATCGCCAAACCGGCCGAGCAGACCGGGTTGATTGCCCACCTGGCGGTGACGTTGGCACATCAGGCCGGCATTCCAGGCGATGTACTGCATCTGCTGCCGGGTGATGGTGCCAGCGTCGGGGCGCCTCTGACCGCCGATCGCCGTATCGGTGGCGTCTGCTTCACCGGCTCCACCGAGACCGCCAAGCTCATCAACCAAACCCTGGCCAACCGGGATGGCGCGATCCTGCCGCTGATTGCCGAAACCGGCGGTCAGAACGCCATGATTGTGGATTCCACCGCGCTGCCCGAGCAGGTGGTGCGTGACGTAGTCAGTGCCGCCTTCCAGAGTGCCGGCCAACGCTGCTCGGCCCTGCGCGTTCTCTATTTGCAAGAGGAGATCGCCGATCGGGTACTGGAGATCCTCACCGGTGCGATGCAGGAGTTGGTCGTCGGCAATCCGGCCGAGCACGCCACCGATGTTGGGCCGGTGATTGATGCCGATGCCAAAAATGGCTTGGAGCTGCACTTGGCGCGGATGATGCCCAAATGCCGCCTGATTGCCCAAGCGCCCATGCCCAGGGCGACGCTGGAGGGACACTTCGTACAACCGACGGCGCTGGAGATCCGCTCCATCACCGAGCTGGAGCGCGAACAATTTGGCCCGATCCTGCATGTAGTGCGCTACGCCGCCCGCGATGTGGAGCAGGTCATCAACGAGATCAACGGCACCGGCTATGGGCTGACCCTCGGCATTCACAGCCGTAATGAATCTCACGCCGAAGCACTGGCCAGCCGGATCCAGGCCGGTAACGTCTACATTAACCGCAATCAGATTGGTGCCGTCGTCGGCGTGCAACCGTTTGGTGGTCAAGGCCTCTCCGGCACCGGCCCCAAGGCGGGCGGCCCGCACTATCTGCACCGCTTCGTGACCGAAAAGACCCGCACCATCAACACCACGGCGGTCGGCGGCAACGCCAGCCTGCTGGCGATGGGCGATGCCTGACGATATGCCATAAATGACAAGAGCCGCCCGAGGGCGGCTCTTTACTTGAGGAGGATCGTCCGGATCACACCGGATCCAGCGTATCGAGCGGCCAACGTGGCACGGCTTTAACTTCAAGCGATTCGAACACGCCTGCCTTAAGGCGCTGCATACCGGCATAAGCGATCATGGCGCCGTTGTCGGTGCAATATTCGGTGCGCGGATAAAACACCTCGCCACCGAGATCCTGCATCATCTCGGCCAGCTGGGCACGCAGATAGCGGTTGGCACTCACTCCGCCCGCCACCACCAGACGCTTGAGGCCGGTCTCTTTCAAAGCCCGGCGGCACTTGATGGCCAGCGTATCCACCACCGCAGCCTGAAACGCGTGGGCGATATCGGCACGGGTCTGCTCGTCACTCCCCTCGGCCGCAATGGTATTGGCCGCGAAGGTTTTAAGGCCGGAGAAGCTCATGTCGAGCCCGGGCCGGTCAGTCATCGGTCGCGGAAACACAAACCGACCCGGAGTGCCCTTCTCGGCCAGCCGTGACAGCAGCGGACCACCCGGATAATCGAGCCCCATCAGCTTGGCCGTTTTGTCGAACGCTTCACCGGCAGCATCGTCAATGGACTCGCCAAGCACCTGATAGCGGCCGATACCATCGACGCGGACCAGCATGGAGTGACCCCCCGAGACCAGCAGGGCAACAAAGGGAAATTCGGGCGCTTGCTCTTCGAGCATGGGAGCCAGCAAGTGGCCTTCCATATGATGCACAGCCACAGCCGGCTTGCCCCAGGCCATGGCCAGGGAGCGACCAATGGTGGCACCGACCAGCAGGGCGCCAACCAGACCGGGACCGGCGGTGTAGGCGATGCCGTCGATGTCATCTTTGCCAAGGCCGGCTTCTTTCAATGCGGCCTGGATCAAGGGGATCGTCTTGCGCACATGGTCACGACTCGCCAGCTCCGGCACAACACCGCCGTAATCCGCATGGAGCTTGACCTGGCTATAGAGTTGGTGGGAGAGGATCCCATGTTGATCGTCGAAGATCGCGATCCCGGTTTCGTCACAGGACGTCTCGATACCCAATACACGCATTGCTTTGAATTTTTCACTGCTAAAATGTGGCGGGTATGGTACCCTTCGCGGGTTTTTTAGACCAGCGATCTCTGCCGGGTTTACTTTCATTCCCGAAGCTGAGTATAATTTCGCACCATTTTAAGTCATGCTGTTCGCGCCTCGCGCCCAGCAACCCATTTATCACCGAGGTGAAAGGCACATGCCCGTAATTAAAGTCCGTGAAAACGAGCCGTTTGACGTAGCCCTGCGTCGCTTCAAGCGTTCTTGCGAAAAGGCCGGTATCCTGTCCGAAGTTCGTAGCCGTGAGTTCTACGAAAAGCCGACCACTATCCGCAAGCGCGCCAAGGCTTCCGCTGTTAAGCGTCACGCCAAGAAGCTGTCTCGCGAAAACGCACGTCGCATCCGTCTGTACTAATCCGGGAACACTGCCGTGTCTCTGAAGGATCTGCTCAAGGATCAACAGAAGGCTGCCATGCTGGCCAGAGCTAAGGCCCGTCTTGGCACCATTCGTCTGTTGATGGCCGAAATCAAGCAGCGCGAAGTCGATACCCGCACTGAATTGGGTGACGAGGAAATCCTGGCTGTGGTGACCAAGATGGTCAAACAGCGTCGTGATTCCATCTCCCAGTTTGAGGCCGCTGGCCGCCAGGATCTCGCCGATGCGGAAGCCGCCGAGATCAGTGTGCTGCAGGAATTCCTGCCGCAACAACTGAGTGCCGAGGAGATCGCCGCCCTGATCGAGCAAGCCATTGCCGAAACCGGTGCCGCCGCCATGGCGGACATGGGCAAGGTGATGGGCGTCCTGAAGCCGAAGATCCAGGGACGTGCCGACGTTGGCGCTGTTAGCGCACAGGTGAAAACCCGTCTGGCATAAGGCAGTTTTCGTATTAGTGACAAAAGAAGCCGTGCTTCTCCGGAATGCGCGGCTTTTTTATTCTCTTGAAACAGGGCAACCATGGCAGGCAGGATTCCACAATCCTTTATCGATGACCTTTTGGCCCGTACCGATATTGTCGAGCTGATCGACAGTCGGGTGCGCCTCAAGAAAGCCGGTAAAAACTATCAGGCCTGCTGCCCGTTTCATAACGAGAAGAGCCCCTCTTTCTCCGTCAGCCCGGAAAAGCAGTTTTATCACTGCTTTGGTTGCGGCGCTCACGGTAACGCCATCGGGTTTGTCATGGCCTACGATGGTCTGGAATTTCCGGACGCCATCGAAGAGCTGGCCAACCTGCATGGCATGACGGTCCCACGCGAGCAGAGCGGCGGCGGTACGGGGGGTTCCTCCCAGCCCGCTGTCAGTAAAGATCTGTTCGAACTGATGGTACAGATTGCCCGCTTCTACGAATCGAATCTCAAGTCGGCGCCCCAGGCGGTGGAATACCTCAAGGGACGCGGCCTGACCGGGGATGTGGTCAAGAAGTTTGCTATCGGCTATGCCCCCAACGAGTGGGATCAGGTTCGCCGCCGCTTCGGTGCCGGTCGTGAGCAAGAACAACAGCTGATCACCGGCGGCATGCTGATCACCCGGGACAATGGTCCGGGCAGTTATGACCGTTTCCGGGATCGCATCATGTTCCCGATCCGCGACAAGCGCGGCCGGGTCATCGGCTTTGGTGGCCGGGTGTTGGGTGAAGGGACGCCCAAGTATCTCAACTCTCCAGAAACCCCGATCTTCCACAAGGGGCGTGAGCTTTACGGCCTTTATGAAGTGCGCCAGGCCCACAAGGACCCGCGCCGAGTGCTGGTGGTAGAAGGCTATATGGACGTGGTGGCACTGGCTCAGTACGACATCGATTACGCTGTCGCTGCGCTCGGTACTGCCACCACCAGTGACCATATCCACACCCTGTTTCGCACGACGGCCGAGGTAGTCTGCTGCTACGACGGCGATAATGCCGGACGCGAGGCCGCCTGGCGGGCACTGGATAACGCCTTGCCCCATCTGCAGGATGGGCGAGAACTCAAGTTCGTGTTCCTGCCGGACGGGGAAGATCCGGACTCGCTGGTGCGCCAGATTGGCAAGGCCGAATTTGAGGCGCTGCTCGAGCAAGCGCAGCCCTTTGCCGAGTTTATGTTCGAGCGTCTCGAGCGCGATGCCGCCCTAGAAGGGGAAGCAGGACGTTATGAGGTGGCCAACAAAGCTGCTGAGCTTATTCGCCGGGTACCGGAAGGATTTACCCGCGAGGGGTTGATTACCCGCCTGTCACGCATGATGCGCTGGGGTGAGAACAAGCAGCGTATCGACGAGCTGTTTGCTCGCCACAGCCAACCGAAAACCGACCAAGCGCGTCCGCAGCGCGGCAAACTGACGCCGCTGCGCCGGGCACTGGCCTTGATGGTGCAATATCCGGTGCTGGCCGCCGAACTGCCCATCATGCCTGAGCTGGCAGAGCTGCGTTTGGCCGGCATGACGTTTCTGCTTAAGTTGCACGAGCAGATCGTCAGCCACCCCTCAGTCACCACCGCCATCCTGCTGGAGCACTGGCGTGGTAGCAAAGAGGGAGAGATCTTGTCGCAACTGGCGATGCATGATCTCTATGAAGGGATGGACATTGAGCAGGATGCCGTGCAGCAAGAGCTGGAAGATACCTTTGTCGGGTTTATCAACCAGTTTCTCAAGCAGAGAGTGGACGATCTGCAAGCCAAAGTAAGCCAGGAAGGGCTGACGCAGGATGAAACCCGCGAGCTGCTGTTACTGCTCAAGGAAGTTTCACAAGAAAAAAAGAAATGACAACGGGGCTTGAAATTTGCCGGTCCAGCCCCTATACCAGAGCTGTTGCCCGAATCAGCGGGATGAAAAGAAGCAATATGATCACTGACCACCTGGCCCACTCATACCACTGGGCAGGGGTTTCTCTCAGTAACGCCGCAACCAGACATGGCATGTCTGGCGGTTTTCTATTAGAATTGGCTATTTGCGCATCAGCGCATTGAATCGCGCAACCTAGCAACACCAACCGGATGAGTTCTATGGAGCAAACCCCGCAGTCTCAGCTTAAACTCCTCGTTGCCAAAGGTAAAGAACAGGGCTACCTGACCTATGCCGAGGTGAACGATCACCTCCCGCAGGATATTGTCGACTCCGATCAAATCGAAGACATCATCCAGATGATCAACGATATGGGTATCCAGGTGGTGGAAAACGCCCCCGATGCCGACGACCTGATCATGTCTGACGCCACTGCCGACGAGGATGCTGCCGAAGCCGCCGCCCAGGCTCTGGCATCTGTTGAATCCGAGATTGGCCGCACCACCGATCCCGTGCGCATGTATATGCGTGAAATGGGCACCGTTGAACTGCTGACTCGTGAAGGCGAAATCGACATCGCCAAGCGAATCGAAGATGGTATCAACCAGGTTCAGAGCTCCGTGGCCGAATACCCGGAAGCGATCACCTACCTGCTCGAACAGTACGACAAGTTTGAAGCCGAACAGCTTCGCCTCTCTGACATCATCTCCGGTTTCGTTAACCCTGACGAAGCCGATGATATGGGCCCTTCCGCCACTCACATCGGCTCCGAGCTCGGTGAAGATGACTTGGCTGATGAAGACAGCTCTGATGACGAAGACGAGGACGAAGACGAGGAAGGCAACGACAACAGCGACGACGATGGTGATGGTGGTCCGGATCCGGAAGTCGCCCGCGAAAAATTTGGCGAACTTCGTGATCAATACGAAGTCACCCGCCAATCGATTCGCAGCAAGGGTCGTGCTCACCCCGAAACCCAGGCCGAAATCGCCAAGCTGGCTGATGTATTCCGCCAATTCCGCCTGATGCCCAAGCAGTTCGACCGCTTGGTCAACAACATGCGTGACATGATGGAGCGCGTGCGTGTGCAAGAGCGCATCATCCTCAAGCTGTGTGTTGAACAGGCCAAGATGCCGAAGAAGACCTTTGTCACCGCATTCACCAACAACGAGTGCGAAACTGCCTGGTTTGAGTACCAGAAGCAGGCTGGCAAGGCTTGGTCGACCTCGCTGCAAGGCGTCGAAGAAGAGGTGCTGCGTGCGATTACCAAGCTGCAGCAGATCGAAGAGGAGACCGGTCTCTCCATCGCCCAGATCAAGGATATCAACCGTCGCATGAGCATCGGTGAAGCCAAGGCTCGCCGTGCCAAGAAAGAGATGGTTGAGGCCAACTTGCGTCTGGTTATCTCGATCGCCAAGAAGTACACCAACCGTGGTCTGCAGTTCCTGGATCTGATCCAGGAAGGCAACATCGGTCTGATGAAAGCGGTAGACAAGTTCGAATACCGTCGTGGCTACAAGTTCTCGACCTATGCAACCTGGTGGATCCGTCAGGCCATTACCCGCTCCATTGCGGACCAGGCCCGTACCATCCGTATCCCGGTACACATGATTGAGACCATCAACAAGCTCAACCGCATCTCCCGTCAAATGCTTCAGGAGATGGGCCGTGAACCGAGCCCGGAAGAGCTGGCCATGCGTATGGGCATGCCGGAAGACAAGATCCGCAAGGTGCTGAAGATCGCCAAGGAGCCTATCTCGATGGAAACCCCCATCGGTGATGATGAAGACTCCCATCTTGGCGACTTTATCGAGGATACCACCCTCTCCCTGCCGGCCGATGCGGCTACCAGCGAAAGCTTGCGCAACGCTACCCGCGAAGTGCTGGCCGGTCTGACTGCTCGTGAAGCCAAGGTACTGCGCATGCGTTTCGGTATCGACATGAACACTGACCACACCCTCGAGGAAGTGGGCAAGCAGTTCGATGTGACCCGTGAACGTATTCGTCAGATCGAGGCCAAGGCCCTGCGTAAACTGCGTCACCCGAGCCGCTCGGAAGTGCTGCGCAGCTTCTTGGACGAATAACTCGCCAAGACTCATTGAGGCTCCTTCGGGAGCCTTTTTTATTTCCAAGCTCACTGCTCAATCCGTCGACAAGTGATTGATCCGACTATGGACGCTCTCCGGTGATTCCCCTATAATCGCCGCCACAAAATGCCATTTCGGCCCCTTAGCTCAGTGGTCAGAGCAGGCGACTCATAATCGCTTGGTCCCCAGTTCAAGCCTGGGAGGGGCCACCACCTTACCTGCGGCTCACGTCTTTATGACGTGGGCCGTTGTCGTTTCTACAGCGTGCCCAGCATCGTAGCGCCAGCCAGAAGGTTGCACGCACATACATTCTGTTGAGAATAATCCTAGTTATTCTCAACAGTGGGGATTGAATAGCCAATTTATGGCGACTATCATGGCGCTCCATCGCATTTACTCAACTTTTGTTGAAAGTGGAACGCCCCATGCAATCTCTTGGCCCCGGATTACCGCTTACCGATGAGGATCGTCACCTGATCGCCAGCTTCGAGCCGGCAGTCGAGGCCATCGCAGCCCTGTTTGGCGACGGCTGTGAAGTGGTTCTGCACGCCTTCGATAACCTGCACGCATCGGTGATCAAGATTGCTAACGGTCACGTCACCGGTCGTCGTGAAGGGGCCCCGGTCACCGATTTTGCCCTCTCCCGCCTCACCAGCGCCGAAGGGATACAGTGGAGCAGCTATTTCACCCGTACCCGCGAAGGCGGCATGATGAAATCGGCCTCGGTCACGATCCGCAATCGCGCCGGTCAGGCCATCGGCATGTTGTGCGTTAACTTCAGCCTGGATGCCCCGCTCGGTGGCCTGCTGCAAGCCCTGACGCCGGTGATGAACCCGGAGGCGACCCGCCATGAGACCTTTGCCCATTCGGTAGAAGATCTGGTCGATCAGGTGATCGCCCGGGTGGATGAAGACCCGGACCAAGGGATCGGTTCGCGCAATAAGGCGATCATCTGCCATCTTTTTGATCAGGGTATCTTTGATATCAAAGATGCCGCCCAGCAGGTTGCCGACCGCCTTGGCATCTCGCGCCACACAGTTTACCTGCATATACGCAATCATAAAGCTACCCAGGCTACGGCCGAGGGCACATCCCACACAGAGACGTCGACATGACACAACAATGGTCTGATTTTATTGTCCTGCTCAAGCGGGAAGTAGTGCCTGCCCTGGGCTGTACCGAGCCGATGTCGGTGGCCCTGGCGGCCGCCAACTGCCGCAAACTGCTAGGCTGCGAGCCTGAGCGCATGATGGTGTGGGTCAGTGGCAACCTGTTCAAGAACGGCATGGGTGTCGGCGTGCCCGGCACCGGCATGATCGGTCTGCCAGTCGCTGCCGCCGTGGGCGCTGTCGGAGGCAACCCGGAGGGTGGTCTGCAGGTACTCAAAACGCTGACAGCCGAGCAGGTAGAGCACGCCAAGACGCTGCTGCCGACCATTGCTGTCGATGTGAAGGATGTGCCCGATGTGCTCTATGCCGAGGTTGTGGCAGAGGCGGTCGGCCACACGGCACGCGTGGTGATTTGTACCGATCACACCCGCATCATCCTGATGGAAAAAGATGGTGAGGTGGTGATGCAGCAAGGCAGCGCCCCTGGCGTGCAGATTCAAGCGGCCAAATCTGACAAGCCCGCCATGTCACTGCGCGAGATTGTCGACTTCGCATTGAGCGTACCGCTGACCGAGATCGACTTCATTCTCGAAGCCGCGCGTCTTAATCAAGCACTGGCGGATGAAGGCTTGCAGGGCTATGGTCTGCGCATCGGCCAGATCCTCACCCAGCAGGTAGAGCGCAAGCTGCTCTCTGATGATTTGATGACGCTGGCCATGCGTCTCTCTTCTGCCGCCTCCGATGCCCGGATGGATGGCGCCATGCTGCCGGCCATGTCCAACTCCGGCTCGGGCAACCAAGGAATCGCCGCCACCATGCCGGTGGTCGCTGCCGCCCGTTTCCTTCATGCCGATGACGAGCAGCTGACCCGGGCGCTGGTGATGAGCCATCTGATTGCCATCTACATCAAGACCTATCAGAACAAGCTCTCCGCCCTGTGTGCGGCCAGTACCGCCGCCATGGGGTCGGGCGCGGCTATCACTTGGCTGCTGGGCGGCCAGTACGAGCAGATCAGCCACTGCATCAATAACATGATTGGCGACGTATCCGGCATTATCTGTGACGGTGCGGGCAGCGCCTGCTCGATGAAGGTCTCGACCTCCACCTCGGCAGCGGTGAAATCCTCCCTGCTCGCCATCAACAATCTGCGCGTGACCCAAAGCGAGGGGATCGTGTCGGATAATGTGGATCAGACCATCGCCAATCTGGGGCGGCTGTCCAAGGAGGGGATGCTCGATACCGACATCGAGATCATCAATATCATGCGCACCAAGCAGCAGAAGAGCGCGGGCTAGCGGATAAAAAAAACCGGTGCAGTTGCACCGGTTTTTTTACTCAACCGAGAGAGGGCGTTAGCCACCCACCAGCTCGTTGTTCGGATAGTTCTTGGCCAGCACGGCACGGGCGTTTTGGGCCATGGCCGGCATCTTCAGGTCAGTGTAGGCATTGACCATCAGCTCCAGCGCCTGCTCGGTCTGCGGCGTATCCGGGAAGTCTTCCACCAGTTGCTTGGCGCGGTTGGCGGCAGCAATCAGGGCACCACGCTTGACGTAGTACTGAGCCACGCTCAGGTCATACTTGGCCAGCCGGGTTTTGAGGCTGATCATACGGGCACGGGCGTCGGCAGCATACTGGCTGGTCGGATAGTTCTGCAGCAGCAGCTTGAAATCCTTAAACGCCTGACGGGCATAGGACGGATCCTTGTCATCACGATCGATGCCAAAGAAGTCCTGGAAGAAGTTAAAGTCTGCCGCCATGTTGGTAAGGCCACGCATGTAGTAGACGTAATCGATGTTCTTGTGCGCCGGATTCAGACGGATAAAGCGATCGATGTTGGCAATCGCCTGAGCGGTATCATCCTGCTTGTAGTAGGCATAGATGAGATCCAGCTGCACCTGCGTGGAATAGGCACCGAACGGGTAGCGTGAATCGAGCGCCTCAAGCAGTTCGATGGCACTGGCATAGCTACCGGAGTCGAGCTTGACGCGGGCTTTCTGATAGAGAACCTCGGGCGGCTCATCCGGGATCTTGGGCTTGGTGCTGGAACAGCCGGTGGCCATCATGGTGACCAAGGCCAGCGACAACAGCAGGCGAGACTTCTTTCCCATCAACAATATCCGGTCCATTTCCACGAAATTGGCAAAGTATCCGTTATGCTTGGCTAAAAGAAAAGCTAGAATGTCGTGATTATTTTTGAATTGATAACCCAGCTCAAGAGACGTTAGATGAGCCAGCAAATCGAACTGACAGGTGCATTCCAGGATCACCAATACGGGCAACGCCTCGACCAGGCTCTGGCCGAACTGTTTCCCGACTACTCCCGGACCAGAATCAAGGAGTGGATTCTGCAAGATCGCGTGACCCTGGATGGTCAGGTTGCCAACACCCCGCGGGAAAAAATTCTCGCCGGGCAGAACGTCCATATCCAGGTGGAGCTGGAGGATGACACACGCTTTGATGGTCAGGATATCGACCTGAACATCGTTTTTGAAGATGAACATATTCTGGTGATCGACAAGCCGGCAGGTCTGGTGGTCCACCCGGGCGCCGGTACGCCGGATGGCACCGTACTGAACGCCCTGCTGCACCGCTACCCCGGCATTGCCGAAGTGCCGCGGGCCGGCATCGTGCACCGCCTCGACAAGGACACCACAGGTCTGATGGTGATTGCCAAGACGGTTCCGGCGCAAACCCACCTGGTCACTGACTTGCAGGCGCGTCAGATCACCCGTGAGTACGAAGCCATTGCCATCGGTCATATGACGGCAGGTGGCACGGTTGACGCCCCCATCGGTCGCCATCCGACCCAGCGTACTCACATGGCGGTTGTGCCGGGCGGACGCCCCTCGGTCACTCACTATCGGGTGCATGAGAAGTTCCGTGGTCACACCCGTCTGCGTCTGCGCCTGGAAACCGGCCGGACTCACCAGATCCGGGTACACATGGCCCATATCAAGCATCCGCTGGTCGGCGATCCGGTCTATGGCGGTCGTCTGCGCCCGCTGCGTAACGCCACCCCGGAGCTGACCGAAGCGCTGCGCGGTTTCCGTCGTCAGGCGCTGCACGCCACCATGCTGCAACTGGCTCACCCCATCACCGGCGAGATGCTGCAGTGGCACTCCCCAACCCCGCAGGACATGCTGGATCTGATGGAGGTGCTGCGCGCCGACACCGAGGCCAACCCGGACGATCTGGTCTGGATGTAAGCATTAATCTGTAACGGGGCTGCGGCCCCGTTTTTTATTTCTCCGTGTTTTCGCCACCCCCTCAGTTGCCTGACAGACCTCATCCCGTTATGGTCATGGGCATTCTGTTGTCGGAGCTTATTCATGTCCCTTGATTTCATCACACCTGACTGGCCGGCTCCGGCCACGGTTCGCGCACTCTCAACCACCCGAGCAGGCGGCGTCAGCGGCGGCGTGTTTCGCGCCCTGAATCTGGGCGACCACGTCGGTGACGATCCAACCTGCGTGGCAACCAACCGCCGCTTGCTGCAGCAGACAGCGGGCATTCCAGGCACCATTCCCTGGCTCTCGCAGGTCCATGGTTGCGTGGTGCATCCTGCCGATGCGCCCTACCGTGCAACGCCAGAAGCTGACGCAACCTGCGCCCATGTCGCCGGGCAACCTTGCGTGGTGATGACGGCAGACTGCCTGCCGGTGCTGTTTTGTAATCGTGCCGGTAGCGTTGTTGCTGCGGCGCACGCTGGCTGGCGTGGTCTACACGGTGGCGTATTAGAGGCGACAATTGCCAGTATGGGCTGTGCGCCAGGGGATCTGCTCGCCTGGATGGGACCGGCTATCGGCCCGGAGGCGTTTGAAGTCGGCCCGGAAGTGAGAGAGGCGTTTATCAGCGAGCAGGCCGAAGCGGCCACAGCGTTTCAGCCCTCGCCCCATCAGGGCAAATGGTTGGCGGATATCTATCTGCTGGCCAGATTGCGCCTGGCGCGAGCGGGCGTGTCGGCTGTCTATGGCGGGGAGCATTGTACCGTCAGCGCGCCAGAGCGTTTCTTCTCTTATCGCCGTGACGGACAGACTGGCCGCATGGCCAGCCTGATCTGGATTGAGCCGTAATCAGCGCCGGACAAACCGCCCCGGCGCATCGTCTGCATGATAGGAAAGCCGGCTCCGAATGAGCGAGCCGGCACCTCGTCATCCCAGTTCTGGCATGCCTGTGACATACCCTACCGCCGCCCCAAAGCGGTCGCGATAGTTGGCTCGCACCAGCGGATCGAGCGTCTCTTTGACCACATCATGCAGTGGGCTCTCCCAATCGCCGGGGTGCTGCAGGTTGCTCATGATGTAGGTCCAGCCATTGATCTCATCCACCGCATGCAGGCCGGTTGACTCGGCGCCTGCCGGGCAGGAGAGGATACGGCTGAGCTCACGGGTATCGACGTTGTAGGCCCACAGGAAGTTGTTGACGTGGTTGCCGCTGTCTTCGCCGATAAACAGGGTGCGTAACTTCTCCGAGAACTTCAGATTGTCGGGATTGGCAATCTTGTCGGCATGTGCCGTGTTGCCGAGGGCATCGGCCTTGGAAAGATCTTCCCCCACCAGCGCAGCCGGCGGTGCCATGTGCGTGGAGACCCACTCACTGTCGATGGGCTGACCGTCGAGATCCTGTTGGCCGCCCTGCAGAATGTGCTCATACACCGCTCCTGCCTTTGGCCCCTCGACGTGAATGTCGCCGCTGCCATCAGTCATGCTTTTGTAGACATACGACATGGCCGAATAAGCGCGCTTGTCGGCAATGTTGAGGGTCGTCCCTTCCATCTTGCTAAAGCCGAGCGAGCCACCAACCAGCGCAGCGTAGCGGTGGGTTTCGAGAAACGCAGCTGCTTTCTCCATGCCCGGTTGCAACTTCACCCAGTGTGGCTTGCCGTTAAAACCGATCTTGGTAAATGACGCATCGCCCGGATCTTTAAAGGCCACCGTCATGATCTGCTCGGGCTTGATACCACCTGCCACCAGCGCCTTGATCTCATCGCTGCTGGCGTGACCGAGCTTGATCCAGCTGATGTCACCCGCCCCCGGCCCTTTACCGGAAACCTGCTTCCACTTGGCCACATACAGGGTGCCGGCAGAGAGATCGCGCGGCCGGTCGGCCACAAACATAAACAACCCACCATTGGTGGCATCGTCCCCCATCAGCACGGTGCGCTCATCCGGCATCACCTGTACCAGCTCATGAGAGATGCGCCCCAAACAGTAGTGTTTTTGCACACTGCCGCTGCCATCAGGATGGACGGTCACTTCGGGCAGATGGCCGTAGTGGTAAGGGTTGGCCTTGGCCGGATCGCCAAACAGATGCTGGCTGTAGCCCTGAAACTGCTCATCACCGGCCGCCTTGAAGGCATCGGGCTCGTACTCTTCACTGGAGAGATGCGTATTCCAGGGGGAGAGGCTAGCGCCACAGGTGATCCACAATCCCTGTACCGGACTGGTATCGACATTGTGGTACTGCACCAGCGTCAGCTCGCCGGTGTCGGGGTTCTGATCGAGCGTCAGCACCGCAATCGGTGATGGCAACTTGCCATACATGTCATCGCCGTTCGCCGCCCGCGAAGTGTATTCAAACTGCACCACGGCAAACACCGTATGACCTTTAACCCCGGCGACCTTGGCGCCCGGCAACGTCAGCAGGCTGCTGCCATCGGGGCAATCAGAGAAAAATTGCTGACCGTTGGTATTAAGGATGGGGGCATGGTGAATATCGTAATACCCCCCTGCCAGAAGGGTGCCGCCCTTGCCGTCCGGCACTTGATCCCCGGTAATAAAGAACGGCTTGTAGCCAAGGCGGAAGGTTTTGCTGCTGCCATCGCTGTAGTTCACCACCATGCTCGATTTGACGGTAGTGGTCGCCATCTCGGCCGGATTGGCCAGTGTAGGCGCCGCCATAGGCACAAAACGAACGGAGGCGGCTTTCAGATCGGCGGCGAACACGCTGTTGCTTATCATGCCAGCTAGTCCACCGGCCAGCGGCAACAGAGGGGTTCCGGCAATAAATTGCAGCAGTTTGCGACGCGCCGGATCTACGCTATGGGTCATGGAGAAACTCCCTTGGTCGAGGATCAATGCCACCTTGCCCACTGGCGCTGGCAGCCCATACCCACCACTAATATCTCTACCAGGTGACAGGGATTTGACAAACCAGCAGCATTTTTCACATCCCTCATCAGTGGGATACTCCCACTGCTCAGCAAGACAACACGGCTATTGAGGAAAAAATCACCAATGGAGCCCTTGAAATCCTAGCTGCGGCCCACATTTTGCTCTGTAGATAATGCTGTTCATGCCGCTAAAGCGGTACTCGCTCTCGAAGGGGGAATGCGATGCGTCTTGATCGCCTCACCAGCAAGTTCCAACTTGCTATCTCCGATGCCCAGTCACTGGCACTGGGTCGTGATCACCAATTTATTGAACCCGTCCACCTGATGGCCGCCCTGCTCAATCAGGACGGTGGCTCCATTCGCCCGCTGCTTAGCCTGACCGGTATGGACGTCAACGCGCTGCGCTCGCGTCTGGGCGAAGAGCTCGATCGCCTGCCGCGTGTCAGCGGAGTGGATGGCGACGTGCAGCTTTCCCAGCAGCTCGGCCGCCTGCTCAACATCTGTGACAAGCTGGCCCAGCAGCGCAAGGATCAGTTCATTTCGTCCGAGCTATTCGTGCTGGCCGCCCTTGAGGATAAAGGCATGCTCGGCGAGCTGCTGCGCGCTCAGGGGCTAACCAAAGAGAAGTTGGAGGAAGCCATCGACAAGGTACGTGGCGGCAAAAAGGTTGACGATGCCAACGCCGAAGAGAATCGGCAGGCTCTTGAGAAGTTCACCATCGATCTGACCGAGCGGGCGGAGCTCGGCAAGCTCGACCCGGTCATTGGCCGTGACGATGAAATTCGCCGCACCATCCAGGTGTTGCAGCGCCGCACCAAGAACAACCCGGTGCTGATTGGCGAGCCCGGCGTCGGTAAAACCGCCATCGTCGAGGGGTTGGCCCAACGCATCATCAATGGTGAAGTGCCGGAAGGACTCAAAAACAAGCGGGTGCTGTCGCTCGATATGGGCGCGCTGGTGGCCGGCGCCAAATACCGTGGCGAGTTTGAAGAGCGCCTCAAGTCGGTATTGAACGACTTGGCCAAGGAAGAGGGGAACGTCATCCTCTTTATCGACGAGCTGCACACCATGGTTGGCGCCGGTAAGGGCGAAGGGGCCATGGATGCCGGTAACATGCTCAAACCTGCGTTAGCGCGCGGTGAGCTGCACTGCGTCGGTGCCACCACGCTCGATGAGTACCGCCAATATGTAGAAAAGGACGCCGCCCTTGAGCGCCGCTTCCAGAAGGTGCTGGTCGAAGAGCCCACCGTCGAGGACACCATCGCCATTTTGCGTGGTCTCAAAGAGCGCTATGAGCTGCACCACCATGTGCAGATCACTGACCCGGCCATCGTGGCCGCGGCCCAGCTGTCGCACCGCTACATTGCTGACCGCCAGTTGCCGGACAAAGCTATCGATCTCATTGACGAAGCCGCCGCCAGCATCCGGCTACAGATCGACTCCAAACCGGAGGCGCTGGATCGCCTCGAACGGCGCATTATCCAGCTCAAGCTCGAGCAGCAGGCGCTGATGAAAGAGTCCGACGATGCCAGCCGCAAGCGTCTCGAACTGCTCAACCACGAGCTGGGCGAGAAAGAGCGTGAATACAACGAGTTGGAAGAGGTGTGGAAGGCCGAGAAAGCAGCTCTGGCCGGCACCCAGCACATCAAGGCCGCGCTGGAGCAGGCGCGGCAGGATCTCGACGTGGCTCGCCGCGCCGGCGATCTCGCCCGCATGTCCGAACTGCAATATGGTCGGATCCCCGAGCTTGAGAAGCAGCTCGACCTCGCCACCCAGGCTGAGATGCAGGAGACCAGTCTGCTGCGTAACCGCGTCACCGACGTGGAGATTGCAGACGTGCTGGCACGCTGGACCGGCATCCCGGTCGCCCGCATGCTCGAAAGCGAGAAAGAGAAGCTGCTGCGGATGGAAGAGCAGCTGCACAGCCGCGTGATCGGCCAGAACGAGGCCGTCGATGCCGTCTCCAACGCCATCCGCCGCTCTCGTGCCGGACTCTCCGATCCGAACCGCCCCATCGGCTCCTTCCTGTTCCTCGGGCCCACCGGGGTCGGTAAGACCGAGCTGTGCAAGGCGCTGGCCGAGTTCCTGTTCGACACCCAGGACGCCATGGTGCGTATCGATATGTCGGAGTTCATGGAGAAGCACAGCGTGGCTCGTCTGGTCGGGGCGCCCCCCGGCTACGTGGGTTACGAAGAGGGGGGTTATCTGACCGAGGCGGTGCGTCGCCGTCCCTACTCGGTGATCCTGCTCGACGAAGTGGAGAAAGCGCACCCGGATGTGTTCAATATCCTGCTGCAAGTACTGGATGATGGCCGCCTGACCGATGGTCAGGGTCGCACCGTCGATTTTCGTAATTCGGTGGTCATCATGACCTCCAACCTCGGCTCGGATCTCATTCAGGAGCACCATGCCGAGAAGGATTACGACGACATGAAGGCCTTGCTGATGGAGGTGCTGACCCGCAGTTTCCGTCCGGAATTTATCAACCGGATCGACGAAACCGTGGTGTTCCACCCGCTCGGCGAAGATCACATCAAGTCGATCGCCCGCATCCAGCTCAAGGGGCTGGTGGGCCGGCTTGAGCAGCAGGGTTTCCAGGTCGAGCTCAGCGAAGATCTGCTCTCGCGCCTCGCCCACGCCGGTTTCGACCCGGTATACGGTGCGCGTCCGCTCAAGCGGGCGATTCAGCAAAAGGTGGAGAACCCCCTGGCTCAGGCCATCCTCTCTGGCCGGGTGGTGCCGGGCAAACTGCTGCGTCTGGCCGCCAACAACGACGGATTGATTCTGGAGCAGTAAGCCAGCTCACCGTGATTGTCACGCCGGCATCTTGCCGGCGTTTTTTTTGGCAAAAAAAACGGCAATCCGCCGATTGCCGAGAGGAATGTTGCGTGCGGCCGAACGTGGGTTGAGCGGGCCGCAGGGGTATCCACCCCCAGGGAAGGCATGCCTTCACACCATGCTTCGCAAGAACGCTCTCTCTGGCGACTCATGGCTACCGGTGCAAATTTTCCGGATCCTTCCGGAAACGTCATCGCGAAACCCGCTCTATTCACAGGTGTCACCCTGAGCGGTTGCAACCAGTAATGGATCACATGACGGCTGGATGGAAGGTGGCGCGAGCCGCTTTCACACCCAAACCGCACTGCGTGATAGTGATTCTTCAACAAAACAGGCCTACATTTCAATAACCCACAAACAAAATGGCCTATCGGCATTTTTTACGATAATTTGAAGCTGATATTTTTGAATTATCATCAAATGGTGTTCTAAAAAGTGACCGAAAATTATCGAATCGACAATCTGGATCAATCCATCCTCGGCGCCCTGATGGAGAACGCCCGTATCCCTTATGCCGAGTTGGCCAAACGCTTTGCGGTCAGCCCCGGCACCATCCATGTGCGTGTGGAGAAGATGAAACAGGCGGGGATCATTGAAGGGACGCGGGTGCAGGTCAACGCCAAGCGCCTCGGCTATGATGTCTGCTGCTTTATCGGTATCAATCTCAAAAGCGCCAAAGACTATCCGTCAGCGCTGGACAAACTACGCCAGCTCGATGAAGTGGTTGAGGCCTACTACACCACCGGTCACTACAGCATCTTTATGAAGGTGATGACCCGCTCCATCGACGAGTTGCAGACGGTGCTAATCAACAAGATCCAGACCATCGACGAGATCCAGTCCACCGAAACCCTGATCTCGCTACAAAACCCGATTCAGCGCGATGTGAAGCCCTGAGAGCTCAAGGCGCTAGCGGATTAAACAAAAAAGGAGGCCGAAGCCTCCTTATTTACGTCTATACCCTTACAGGGATTTGAGGATCGCCTCGACGCTGGCCTTGGCATCGCCAAACAGCATCTGGGTGTTTTCCTTGAAGAACAGCGGGTTCTGTACGCCGGCATAACCGGTGTTCATGGAGCGCTTGAAGCCGATCACGGTCTGCGCCTTCCACACTTCCAGAACCGGCATCCCGGCGATCGGGCTGCCCGGATCTTCCATCGCAGCCGGGTTCACGGTGTCGTTGGCACCGATCACCAGCACCACGTCAGTCTCGGCGAAGTCTTCGTTGATCTCGTCCATTTCGAGCACGATGTCGTACGGCACTTTAGCTTCAGCCAGCAGTACGTTCATGTGACCAGGCAGACGGCCGGCAACCGGGTGGATACCAAAACGCACCTTGATGCCGCGATCACGCAGCTTCTGGGTGATTTCAGCCACCGGATATTGCGCCTGTGCCACCGCCATACCGTAGCCCGGGGTGATGATGACAGAGCCGGCAGCCTTGAGCAGCTCGGCCACATCTTCAGCGTTGGTCTCGCGGTATTCACCCATCTCCTGATCAGAGGAGGAGGTGCCACCTTCGGTACCAAAGCCACCGGCAATCACCGAAATGAAGGAGCGGTTCATCGCCTTGCACATGATGTACGACAGGATGGCGCCGGAAGAGCCCACCAGCGCACCGGTCACAATCAGCAGGTCGTTGGAGAGCATGAAGCCCGCCGCCGCCGCCGCCCAACCAGAGTAGGAGTTGAGCATGGAGACCACCACCGGCATGTCAGCACCACCGATGGACGCCACCAAATGCCAGCCAAACGCAAAGGCAATCAGGGTCATCACCAGCAGGGCCGGGGTAGAGCCACCTACCTTCACGAAGTAAACCAGCAGCGCCAGTACCACCAGTACGGCCAGCAGGTTCAGCTTGTGACGATGCGGCAGCATCAACGGCTTGGAGGAGATGAGACCACGCAGCTTACCGAAGGCCACCACCGAGCCGGTGAAGGTCACCGCACCGATGAAGATACCCAGGAAGATTTCAACCAGGTGGATGTTGAGCATGGCGCCAGTGAGCGGCTCATGCTGGGCAGCCTGGCTGGCTTGCTCAAATGCGGCGCGCGCGGCTGCCAGGGTGGCGTCCAGATTGGAGCCAACGCTGACCACAACTTCAGCCGGCGCAGCCGGGTGCAGATCGATGAAGCTGTTAAAGCCTACCAGCACGGCGGCCATACCCACGAAGCTGTGCAGCACGGCCACCAGCTCGGGCATTTCAGTCATCTCAACCTTGAGCGCCAGACGCACACCGATGGCACCACCGATGACCATGGCCAGGAGGATCCACTGAACGCCAGTGGTCTCCGGATTGAGCACGGTGGCCAGCAGAGCGATGGCCATACCGGCAATACCAAACAGATTGCCGTGCTTGGCCGTCTCCTGCTTCGACAGTCCCGCGAGACTGAGGATGAAAAGTACGGCGGCAACGATATAGGCTGCTGTTACCAGTCCTTGATACACGTTAAACCCCCTTAATCCTTACGGAACATCTTCAGCATGCGCTGAGTGACGGTGAACCCGCCAAAGATGTTGATACTGGCAATCAGCACAGCGACAAACGCCAATCCGGTGACCAGCGCCGAACCCTGCCCAATCTGCAGCAGAGCGCCAACCACTATGATGCCGGAGATGGCATTAGTGACTGACATCAGCGGCGTGTGCAGCGCATGAGTCACGTTCCACACCACGTAGTAGCCGACCACGCAGGAGAGCACGAACACGGTGAAGTGGGTCAGAAACTCGCTGGGCGCCACGGAAGCGATCCAGCCGAAAGCAGCGATGCCGAGTGCACCCCAGATAAACTTCTTGTTGGAGGGCTTGGCAGGCTCTTTCTTGGCGGCCGGTTTGGCAGCAGCCGGTTTTTGCGGCGCAGCCGACACCGAGATGGCAGGCGGCGGGAAGGTCACGTCACCGGCCTTGACGACCGTCATGTTGCGCATGATGACGTCTTCAAAGTCGATAACAGCGTTACCATCCTTCTCCTTGCACATCAGCTTCATCAGGTTCACCAGGTTGGTGCCGTAAAGCTGGGAGGATTGCGCCGGCAGACGACCCGGCAGATCGGTATAACCGATCACCTTGACGCCGCTTTCGGTGACATGCAGTTCACCCGGCTTGGTGTATTCGCAGTTACCACCGGTGGCAGAGGCCAGATCCACGATGACCGAACCGGGCTTCATGCTATCAACCATCTCTTTGGTGATGAGCTTGGGAGCCGGTTTGCCCGGGATCAGGGCGGTGGTAATGATGATGTCCACTTCCTTCGCCTGCTCGGCAAACAGGGCCATCTCGGCTGCAATGAACTCTTCGCTCATCACCTTGGCATAACCGTCACTCGACGAGCCATCTTCGCCGCCGAAGTCCAGCTTGAGGAACTCGCCGCCCATGGACTCGATCTGTTCGGCCACTTCCAGACGGGTATCGAAGGCACGCACGATGGCACCCAGCGAACCGGCTGCACCGATGGCCGCCAGGCCGGCTACACCGGCACCGATCACCAGCACCTTGGCAGGCGGAACTTTACCGGCAGCGGTGATTTGACCGGTAAAGAAACGACCAAACTCGTGGGCCGCTTCAATCACGGCACGGTAGCCACCGATGTTGGCCATGGAGGAGAGGGCATCGAGTGCCTGGGCGCGGGAGATACGCGGCACCATGTCCATGGCCATGACATTGATATTACGCTGGGAGAGTTTCTCGACCAGCTCGGGATTCTGGGCAGGCCAGATGAAACTGACGAGGGTTGCACCCTCTTTAATTACGGCAATTTCGGCGTCGGTAGGCGCGTTGACCTTGAAGATCAGGTCGGCATTCCACACGCTCTCGGCCACCTCGGCTCCAGCGGCCACGAAAGCAGCGTCATCGAAGCTGGAAAGACGGCCGGCACCGCTCTCCACCACCACGTCGAAGCCGAGCTTTTTCAGCTGCTCGACGGTGGCCGGGGTCGCAGCGACCCGGGTTTCACCGGCAAGACTCTCTCTCGGTATTCCAATCTGCATGACTATTCCCTGATGGTTAGTAAATTATCGCGACCCGCTGTCCCACTGGCCTGTAAACAGACCTGGTCTGGGTTGACTGGCAAGACTGACAGGAAGAAAAACGACGGTCAGCAGCGCAACGTCCTGTTACTTCCACGACCCGCTTTTCAGACGCGAGCGTGATTAATATCAAATTTTGGAGATTTCTGACAACCAGACCTTGCGCCGACCTTGCACAGATTTCAATCCATCGTGGGATGGGCAACCAAAAAACAAACCAAATTAAAGAGTTATAACCGACTTTTTGGCGGGCTACAGAGCTCCAACCAGTCAAAAAAAATGTTTTGACTACTGCCTAAGTTAGCGTTTTTTGTTCTTACAAAACACTCTTTTGTCTGGTTTATCTGTACGACGGTGGCAAATATCGCACACGCCAGGAATGAACAACCCCCGGCCGGGATGGTCGGGGGCTGCAAGGCAAACGTTAGCGAGCGGCTTGATAGAGACGACGACTCACTTCCAGCGTCACATCCCCATGCTCACCAAGGCCCAGATAACCGTGCTCGGCCAGTTTGGCGACCATGCCTTCTACATCCGGCTGGTCGATGCCGTAATCGCGCAGGTGGGTCTTCACGCCCATCCGCTCGAAGAAGGCGCGGGTTGCCGCAATGGCCAGATCGATACGCAGTCCCTCTTCGCCGTGAGTGATGCCCCATACGCGCTCGGCGTATTGCAGCAGTTTCTCTCTCTTTTGCTCGCGTTTTTCATCAAGCATCAGCGGCAGAATCACCGCCAGGGTTTGTGCGTGGTCAAGGCCATGACGGGCGGTGATCTCGTGGCCCAGCATATGAGTTGCCCAGTCCTGCGGCACACCGGCACCAATCAGGCCGTTGAGCGCCATGGTGGCACTCCACATCAGGTTGGCACGCACCGCGTAGTTTTCCGGCTCGCGCAGCGCCTTAGGGCCCTCTTCAATCAGGGTCAGCAGCAACCCTTCGGCGAAGCGATCCTGCACCTTGGCATCCACCGGGTAGGTCAGGTACTGCTCGACCACGTGGACAAACGCATCCACCACGCCGTTGGCAACCTGACGCTCAGGCAGGGTGTAGGTCAGCACCGGATCGAGCACGGCAAAACGCGGCATGACATGGGCCGAGTGGAAGTGACGCTTGTCGCCGGTACTGTGGCGGGTGATCACGGCCCCCATGTTCATCTCGGAACCCGTTGCCGGCAGCGTCAGCACCGAGCCAAGCGGGATGGCGCCGTGCACATCAGCACCGGCATTTTCCAAAATCTGCCACGGGTCGTTCTGGTAATGGGTAGCGGCTGCGATAAATTTGGTGCCATCCAGCACCGAGCCACCACCGACAGCCAGCAGGAAATCAACCTGCTTTTCACGCGCCAGGTGAACTGCTTCGACCAGGGTTTCGTAATGGGGGTTGGGCTCGATACCACCGAATTCAAACACAGTCAGGCCGGACAGCACTTCACGGATACGTGCCAGCAGGCCGCTTCGAACCACGCTACCGCCACCATAGGTAATCAGAACGCGCGCCTGATCCGGGATCTGGCTGCGCAGGGCACTGACTTGACCCTCGCCAAACAGAATCTTGGTCGGGGTGTGCAGGGTAAAGTTATGCATCTCTCTTTTCTCCGGGAAGGTGAAGCAAAATCTTAGGTTTGCATTTTTCTCCAAAGCACCCTTGCCAACAAGGCAACATCCTGCCTATCTTTTGCCTAATTCTCTTGATGTCAGAACGACAGAGCAATCCAACATGCTGCTTTCCCCCTCTCGCCAGCAAGCACTGGTGACCCAGCTGGCCCGCTTGGCCACCATGCAGGGCGTCTCCCCCTCCCCAGTACCGGGGGTGGAGCTTATCTATACCCGCGAGCATCACGGCCGTGAGCCGGTGCTCTATCGCCCCCGGATGATCCTGATCCTGCAAGGACACAAAGTTGGCTATCTGGCCGATCAGGTGTTTCGCTACGATCCCCAGCACTACCTTTTGATGACCCTGCCGCTGCCCTGTGAGTGCGAATGTTTTGCCTCAGTCGAACAGCCGCTGGTTGGCCTGACGCTGGAGATCGACCCGGTACAGCTGCAGGCGCTGCTGCTGGAGATTGGCGACAGTCTGCATGCAAGCGATCCACCCCGTGGCAGTGGCGTGCAATCGGTACCGCTAACAGAATCCATGCTGTGCGCCGCCGAGCGGCTGATTGAGGTGATGGACAAGCCGGTGCATGCCAGAGTACTGGGGCCGCAGATTGTGCGTGAGATGCTGTTTCATGCCCTGCACGAAGCCGGCGGCGGCGCCCTGCAGGCGCTGGCCAGTCGCCATGGTCAGGTCAGCCAGATTGCCCGGGTGCTGCGCCTGATTGAACAGCGCTTCACCGAGAACCTCACCATGGAGGAGCTGGCGCGCAGTGCCAACATGAGCGTGTCGGCCTTCCACCACCACTTCAAAGCGGTCACCGCCACCTCGCCGCTGCAGTACATCAAATCGCTGCGCCTGCACAAAGCCCGCCTGATGATGCTGGGGGACGGGATCAAGGCCGGGACAGCCGCCGCCCGCGTCGGCTATGAGAGTAGCTCCCAGTTTAGCCGCGAGTACAAACGCTTCTTCGGCAGCACGCCGAGCAACCAGGCCAGCCAATTTCGACAAGGTCAATTGAGTATCACGGAGGGGTAAGATGCGAACTATGTGGGTGTTGCTGCTCGGCCTGCTGGCCGGAGCATGTACCGGAATTCCGGTAGGTCATCAGGTGGTCAAATCGTTCCAGCTCGACCGCTATCTCGGCACCTGGTACGAAATAGCCCGTCTCGATCATGGTTTCGAAACCGGTCTGAATCACGTCACCGCCACTTACAGCCTGCGCCCGGATGGCGGCGTCAAGGTGATCAATCGTGGTCAGGAAGCGAGCGGCAGCTGGCGTGAAGCCGAGGGCAAGGCCTATTTTATCGGCGCCACCGACGAGGGGCGCTTCAAGGTGAGCTTCTTCGGTCCTTTCTATGGCAGTTACAATATTCTGGCGCTGGATCCCGATTATCAGCTGGCGCTGGTGAGCAGCTACAACCTTGACTACCTGTGGATTCTGTCGCGCACACCCAAACCAGCGAAAGAGCAGGTGGCGGCACTGGTGCAGCAGGCACATAGCCTTGGCTTTGCCACCGACAAGCTGATCTGGGTCGAGCAATAAGCGCCGACAAAAAAACGGGGTGGCCTTGGCCACCCCGTTTTTTTTTATTGCATGGCTCAGAGCCGGAAGCGACCTACTTCCTGCTCGAGCTGTTCGGTCAACTGCTTGAGCCGGGCAGCTTGCTCGGCCTCTGCGCTGGCTTGGGCCGCAAACTCCTGAGCCACACTGCGGATATTCTCGGTATTGCGGCTGATCTCGGCAGTCACCGAGGTCTGCTCTTCGGCGGCCGTCGCAATATGGGTCACCATGTCGCTGATAGAGCCTATCGCCTCGTTGATCTGCAGCAGGCTGTCGTTGGCCGAGCTGGCATCCACCACGCTGGTGTCAGCCAGTGCCCGGCTCTCGTCCATGCCGTTGACGGCCCGGCGGGTGGTCAGCTGCAGGGTTTCGATCATCGCCTGAATTTCGGCGGTGGACGCATGGGTACGCTGGGACAAGACCCGCACCTCATCGGCGACCACCGCGAAGCCACGCCCCTGCTCACCGGCACGAGCCGCTTCGATGGCGGCGTTGAGTGCCAGCAAGTTGGTCTGCTCGGCGATGCCGCTGATGGTCGCCAGGATCGAGTTGATCTTCTGGGCGTGGCCGTCGAGTTCGGTGATCACCTGACCAGCACCGGCCACCTTCTGCGCCAGCTCGCTGATACTGGCGCTACTCTTGCCAACCTGGCCCTGGCCCTGTTGGGCCAGTTTAACCGTATCCCCGGCCGTACCGGCCGCATATTCGGCGTTACCGGCGATCTCCTGGGTGGCCGACGCCATCTCGGTGACCGCTGTCGCCACCATGACGATCTCATCTTGTTGCTGCTTGACCTGCTGGGCGCGGCCAGCGGCACTCTGGGCTTGCAGGCGCGACTGCTCAGCCAGCGCAATCGCCACGTCACGCAGGCGGCTGACGATACCGTGCAGGCGACCCACAAACTGGTTAAAGCTTTGCGCCAGTTGGCCCACTTCATCCTGGCTGCGGGTCTGAATATGCACAGTCAGATCCCCCTCCCCGTGAGCAATCGCAGTCAGTGCCTGCGATACCCGGCCAAGGTCGGCAAACAGCACCCGGAACATGATGGTCAGTGCAACACTCACCAGCACCAGCAACAACACGGTGACGCCCACCAGTTGCCAGAGCAGGGTATCAAGCGGTGCATTGAGGACATCCTCATACATCACCATGGTCAACAGCCAGTCGGTATTGGGCACGGCCTGCACCGATAGCAACGCCTGACGACCACCAACGTTAACCGAATGCAGCACACTGTCCTGCGCCCACTGCTGCAGCACACTGGCAGACAGTTCGGGTGACAGCTCGTTTACCTGCTTGAGTGCCAGATCCTTTTGCGGGTGGCCAACGATAAGACCGGAGCGATCCAGCAGCATGGCATAGCCTTCACCCTGCACCTTCATGGCCAGTACGTCGTTGATAAGCTCATCGAGTGCCAGGTTGGCACCCACCACACCAATTGCCTGCCCCTGATGACGAACCGGCTCGGCCAGCGTCACCACCAGCTTCTGCATGGTCACGCTGACATAGGGTGCAGTAATAATTAGCTGGCCAGCTTTCATGGCATCCTGATACCAGGGGCGCTCACGCGGATCATATTTACCGGTGTTGAGTGCCGGGTCCTGGCGGGTCATCTTGCCCTGTTCATCCCCGTAGTAGGTCAACCCAAACCCACTGGTCGCGTGGGTTTGCAGCAGATGGGGGATCAGATTGACCTGCGGGTCGGCCGCAATGGTATTCACCAGTGCATCAACACTGCTGCGCTTGTCTGCCATCCAGTCACCGACCCCTTCGGCGTAGGCATGGCCGTAGTTGAGGGCTTCGCTTTGAATCGCCTCCAGACTGCGGGTTTTAAGGGTATGAAAAGCCACAATTCCCAGCAGTGCGGCCATTAAAAGAACCAGACTGAGGCTGGTCGCCAACAACTTGCCACGCAAGGTCAGTGTCATGACAGGCATCCTTGATCATGTTGTATGAGAGGGAAACGGTTCCCTGTCTCTGAGCAGGAATATCGGCCAAAAGAGGTACAGACTTTAGTCAATTAAATTAGTGAGTTAACTATCATCAACTGTTTTGTGAGCGACTTGGCACCATGGCCAACATGCAGCAATTATGGTGGGATCGACAGGAAAGCCATAAAGCAAAAAGCCAGCTCAATGAGCTGGCTTTTCTTGAATTTAATGGCAGGGGCGGCAGGACTCGAACCCGCAACCATCGGTTTTGGAGACCGCTGTTCTACCAATTGGAACTACGCCCCTGCAACAAACGAGGCGTAGTATACAAAGCCTCGATCAAAGGTAAAGGCTTTTTTCTGCCCTTTCATACTGATTGGCGAAACTGTCGGCAATTTCTGCCGGTTTTGTTCTGCCATGTGACATCGGACGGCCTTTTGTTACGGCAAGATGGACAAGATTGATACAACGGGGTGGGCAAGCGAGACGCTTAGGAGTAGGGTAATGAGTAGGTCATCAGGGAGGAGGAGCCATGCTCAATTATCGCCTGCTGCAACAGTTGGCCCCACTCAATTTCCGTTACGAAGATCGCACCGAATCCTTGCCTGATTACCTGCTGCGGGTCTCACCCCTGTTGCCCGGCGTCCCCCCCAATCTGTTGGCCCAGTGGATCTATCGCCACTGGCGCGGCTTTGAGTCGAACTGGAGCTTCCTCGACCTTTCCCGCATGCAGGTGCATCCCCAATGGCTGAGCACGAGTCAGCTCTGTGAACAGGTCGATACCCGCCACCGCGACGTGGTGGAGCGCTGGAGCGACATGCTGCGCAGCAACCGCTATGTACGCCGCTCCTGGTTGGCAGAGTACATGATGACCCACGGTACCTGGCCGGAACCCATCATCGTACTGGCGCCGCAAGAGGGAGAAACTTATCCGGATGGCGCCCTGATGCCTCGCCCTTGGGCGCTGCTGGAAGGGCATCATCGGCTGGCTTATCTCAAGTGCCTCTCCGAGGATAACCATCCACTGCAAAATCGCCATCCGGTGTGGGTTTTGCAGCACGTTAGCCAATGTAAAACGTTTTTAATGCAGGAAATGGCGTCGTAAATAAAGTTTTGACAAACTTTTTTGCGCCACTATAATCCTTCCGATTTTGCATAGGGACTGGTTATGTTGTCGCCAAACATGCTACGGAAACAGGTCGTGCCGAGCGGTGCCCAGCACCGAGCCCACCCCGTTTTCATTGGCTGCCGACCCACCGATCCCGCACTGTTTTTAAAAAGAGCCCCTGTTTCAGGGGCTTTTTTTTTGTCCCCCCACCTCTCCTCTGTCAAAGGGAATGCAGACGATGACCAATCCGCTCTATAAGAAACACGTCATCTCCATCTCCGACCTGACCCGGTCAGAAATGGAACTGGTGGTCGAAACGGCCCAACGCCTCAAGGCCGATCCCAACCCCCGGCTATTGCAGGACAAGCTGGTGGCGAGCTGCTTCTTCGAGCCCTCGACCCGTACCCGTCTCTCGTTTGAAACCGCCGTTCAGCGCCTCGGTGGCAACGTCATCGGCTTTGCCGACGGCGGTAACACCAGCGCCAAGAAGGGAGAGACCCTGGCTGACTCGCTCAAGATCATCGGCTCCTACGCCGACGCCATCGTGATGCGCCATCCCCGTGAAGGGGCGGCCCGGGTGGCATCCGAGTTTTCCAGCGTCCCGGTCATCAATGGCGGCGACGGCGCCAACCAGCATCCGAGCCAAACCCTGCTCGACCTGTTCACCATTCGCGAGACCCAGGGGCGCCTTGATAACCTGAATGTGGCGTTTGTCGGTGACCTCAAATATGGCCGTACCGTGCACTCCCTGGCCCAGGCACTGAGCCTGTTCAACTGCCGCTTCTACTTCATCTCGCCGGAAGCGCTGGCCATGCCGGACTACATCTGCGAAGAGCTGGAAGAGAAGGGCATTCGCTTTAGCGTGCACGCCACCATGGAAGAGGTGATGCCGGAGTTGGACATCCTCTACATGACCCGCGTCCAGAAAGAGCGATTTGACGAGACCGAATACAAGCACATGGCCGCCAAGTTCATCATCGATGTTGCGACCCTGGAAGGGGCCAAGCCGACCATGAAGATCCTGCACCCGCTGCCGCGTGTGGATGAAATCACGGTCGCCGTCGATAAGACGCCCTACGCCGCCTACTTCCAGCAAGCCGAAAACGGCGTCTATGCGCGCCAAGCCCTGCTGTCCCTGGTACTGAATGAAACTGTCTGAGGAAACGAGCATGTCCGAGAAAATGCAGGTAGAAGCCATTTGCAACGGCTCCGTCATCGACCATATTCCGGCCGGGCAAGGCATCAAGATCCTCAAGCTGTTCCAGCTGGTCGAAACCAGCGAGCGCATCACGGTCGGCTTTAATCTCAAGTCCGGCCAGCTCGGCAAGAAGGATCTGATCAAGATCGAGAACACTCGCCTGACCGAAGAGCAAGCCAACCAGCTGGCGCTGTTTGCCCCCAAGGCGACGGTCAACATCATCGAAGAGTTCGAGGTGGTCAAGAAGCACCAGCTTGAGCTGCCGGCCTTTATCGAGGGAGTATTTGAGTGTCCCAACTCCAACTGCATCTCCCACAGCGAGCCGGTTCCGACTCACTTCAAGGTGCGTGAAGTGAAAGGTGAAGTGCGCATGAAGTGCAAATACTGCGAGAAATCCTTCACTCAGGATATCGTCAGCGCGCTGTTCTAATGAATTTATGCAAAAGTGTGACTAGAAAGGGCCCATCAGGGCCCTTTTTTGAGCCCAGTCACAGCTGTTTTTTGACCTCTTAGCTACAATCTTGCCACTTAGCAGTTGGATATTAAGCGTGCGCATGACTATTTGGCACATTCCACTGCATAAGTCATTTTTCACATCATTGATTACGACGAGCAGCGCAAAGAGGAAGGGTGTATGGGCAGACTGGCCACAGGGGAGAGAGAGATTGTCCATGACAGCGCCCAGCTGGAGGCCTGCCGTCAGATCATCGCCCGTCACTGCTACGGTACGCAGGAAGAGATCCGCCGCGAGCTGGCCGGTTTCGGCTTTCCCGATATCAGCCAATCCACCGTCTCGCGCCTGCTGCGCAGACTGGGGGTCGCCAAGGCGCAAAACGCCAACGGCCGCAAGATCTATACCCTGGTGGAAGAACAACTCGAGAACGTCGACAGCACCCACTCGATTCACGACATGGTGCGTTCGGTTGAGCACAATCAGCAGCTGGTGCTGATCCACACCTCACCGGGTGCCGCCACCGTGGTGGCTCGCATGCTCGACCGGCACGCCAGCCCGGAGATCATGGGCGCGGTTGCCGGCAATGACGTGGTACTGGTCGCCCCACGCCACATCAGCCGCACCCGCAAGACGCTCGAAGCGGTGATCCGTACCTTAAAGAAGGCCCACTAAGCAGGCCTTCGGTCGCCTAGTATCAGTCGCGAACAGAGCGCGCTTCCCGCTCGGCCCGTTCCCGTGCCAGCAGACGCTTGTACCACCAGCTGTTACGGCGACGATGGGTATGAGAGGAGCGACGAGCCATGATTCGAGTTCCGAAGCGCAGGAAATGGGTGGGCATTATGCGTCAAAGGCCCCTTCCCTGTCTTTATCTGGATCAATAAACCACTCAGCCGCCGGCGTGCAGGATAACGCTATCTCCTTGCTGCGTTTGAGTTTCTTTCTCAGCGGCCAGCGGGTGCCAGCTAAGCGCACTATTGGTCTCGTGCGGATTCTGCGGCGCACAAATCAGCGTCTCTTCCCCGCTTTTGACAATGGCGCCCAAGGAATAGCGGTGATCGTCAAACCAGCAGATCCGCTCGCCCATGCCATCCGGCAGTTTCAGGTGCAGGGCAGTACCCTGCTGCTCTGAGCTGCTCACCGAGGTCTGTTGCTCGGCCCAAGCCCCGGTTGCTGACACCATCAATAGCAGGCCGCCGATCGCGCCGCTGTAAGCTGTGAGTTGCATCTTTTTCTCCCAAGCGATCGCCCCTCTTTTCGCCACAGCGACCAACGCTACAAAAAAATAAAGTCTCCGAATGGGCAAGGCTGGCTTTCCCACGGGAATGTGATAGCCTGCGCGCCAACCGCTTTGGGCAGTTTGTGCTCAGTGTCTCCTGCTTACAAGGGAGGCGGTCAGTGAGGTTTTTTGTTGTCCATCACCCCTGTCTGGATGTCATCAATGCGTATCGTCTCCTTCTTCAAGGTGGCGCTGCTGGCCCTGTTGCTCGGCGGCTGTGTGGCGCCCCTGCTTATCAACCCGGCTGGTCAGCTGATGTGGGCGCTGCTCAAGCCCATGGTCGGTCTCGATCCCAATGAAGCCAATCTGTTTGAACAGCCCCTGGTCAAGGATCGTATGACGGCCATTCTCGGCCCCCACTACGACACCACGGTCAGCCTGCTCAAAACCGCCACTGAGTTACAGCAGGAGGGGCCACTGTTCTACGTGCTCTCCCGTTACAACAATAGCGATCCTGCTGCCCAGAAAGCCGGTCTGGTCTGGGACTCCAGTGCTAACCAGATGTCGGTCATGCTGGTCGATAAGCAAGGTCCGCAAGTGTTCAGCGAAAATGGTCAGCAACCCTCCTGGCCGCAAGCAATGCAGAGCTGGAGCAGCGCCATGGGAAGCACTGGGGTAGCCGGCACCGCAGCACAAACCGCCGCCTCGGGCCTTAATCCGCTGGCAGCGGTCGGCTCAACCCTGGGCGCCCTGAGCAATCCACAACAAGCGCTCGGTGGCTTGCTGCAACGAGGCAGCAGTGCTGTGCAGCAGGGAACCCAGAAGGCCGCCGCAACGACAACCCAAGCGGCCAGCCAGAGCGTGACTGCCGCGCAAACCGCAACCACCAGTGCAGCGCAAACGGCCACCAGCAAGGTAGCCCAGAGTGTCGATAGTGCCGCAAGCGCAGCCTCTGCCACCGTGCAAAAGAGCGTCGCCGAAACGACCAGCGCGGCAACCGCTACGGTGCAAAAAGCCGCGACGGATACGGCCAGCAGCGCCTCGACCACAGTACAAAAAACCGCGAGTGAAACCGCCAGTGCTGCCAGTAGCTCAGTGCAAAAGGCGGCCACCGATACCACCAACGCCGCATCTGCCACGGTACAAAAAGCCGTGACTGAGAGCACCAGTGCGGCCAGCAGCACGGTGCAAAAGACCGTCACCGAGAGCACTAGCGCGGCCAGCAGCACGATAATTCCTGTCACCGACAACAGCCGTGCAGCGGCCGAAGCCGAGCTGGAAAAAGTGCTGAACTAATTCGGTAAAATGCAAAAGGCCACCATCCCGGTGGCCTTTTTTATATGGCGCGACTTACTGGTAGTAGCGATCACGCCCCTGCGGGGTATTGCTCTGCCCCATGCCATTGTCAGGCTGGGTCGGGTTTTCAGCAGTGCGCGCGCCATGTTCAATCGAGGTGCGAATCAGATCGACACCGGCGCGCAGGATCAGCACGCCCATGTGCACCAACTGCACACAGACCCAGAGGAAAACCATCAGCAGGATCAGCTTGAGGATGGTCTGGAATGCCTCAAGGAAGTTCTGCTCGAGCTGTGCGGTCAGACCGCTGGCACTGCTCATCAGCCAGTCGTAGATCTCGCGCACGAACGGGATGCGGCTCGGCATCTCCAGCACATCGAGCGCGGCAGGCAACGCCTGGAAGATCACCACAGCGCCAAACAGGATCAGAATCACGCCAAGGGTGATACCAAGAAAAAAGCCAAATTGTTTCATGTCATGACCACATCGGGATTGGGTGAGCAAACTATAGCGGCGGACTGGCCGGGTGTCATGAAATGTCGCATCCCCAATGATGGGCGCGGCGGGTCTTTTGTCCTTGTTCCGACTGACACTTTCTGTGACCCTATAAAGCGGGATGCAGCGAGGAGCAGAACAGTGAAATACTGGCTGTGGGGATGCTGGTTGATGGTCAGCGTCTGGTGTCAGGCACAAGAGGTCAATTCGGCTGTCTGTGTGATCCAGAATCAGGGCAAACTGCTGATGGTTCAGGATCGGGTCTCGGGACGCTTTGGACTCAGTGGCGGTTACATCGAACCCGGTGAAACGCCCGCCCAAGCGGCGCTGCGGGAGTTGCATGAAGAGACCGGTCTCACTGCCGAGATAGTGCGTCCGCTCGGTCGGCTACGCAACAGTGAAGCCTTTGTCTGTCGCTCGCGGACCCCGATTGCGGCCACCCCGGCTGGCATCGTCGATCTGCTCAGCGCCCCTAATTTGGGTGGCGAGATCCTGCAGGCCCGGCTAATCACTCCCGAAGCGCCGGAAGCGCCCCAGCGTTTTGCCGACCAACTGCCCTGGCTGCAGCACAAGTTGCAGCCGCAAGATGACAGCCCAATTCAGCTGCATGACAACTTTATCGCCCAGGCTAGCCTGCTGCACCGGGCAGAACTGCCCTGGATCGGGCGGATCCAGCAGTGGAGCGAACCGCTGGAGCCACTGTTGACCATCGCCAACCTGTTTGGTGAACAGACCCTCTATATGTTGCTGCTTCCCCTGCTGCTTCCTCTGCTCGGCTGGCAAAAGGTGCGGGAGTTGCTGTTTGCCTTTGGCACTCTGACGCTGCTTATCACCCTCGCCAAGATCGCCGTCGGTTGGCCACGCCCGTTCCATTTCAACCCGCAACTGGCCGATCTGGCCAGCAGCGGCTTTGGAATGCCAAGTGGCCACACCGCCACCGCCATGCTGTTTTGGGGCTGGTTGTTGCTGGAGTGGCCGCGTTGCCGGCAACCCTTGTTATGGGCCACGCTGGCGGCGTTTCTAACTGGCTGGGCCCGGGTACAACTCGGCGTTCACTTCCTCTCGGATGTGCTGGTTGGTGGTGTGATTGGCGCCCTGCTGTTGCGCCTGCGCCCCTGGCTGATCCGGGCCGGTACTAACCTGCGCTGGTGGTGGGGACTCTCTGCCGTTTCGCTTCTTTTTGCCTGGCTGACCCAATCGCCCAATCTGGCAGCACTCACCAGCTTAGGGGTCGGTCTTGCCTTGGGACAAGCCCTGCCACTGGTACGCCACAGCCGCAAACCGGTACAAACCACCCTGTTGGCACTGCTCGGCAGCATCGCCTGCGCCCTGCTACAGTGGCAGCTGCCGGCCTTGATGATCGGCAGCCTGCCCATTTTGCTGCTGCAATGGTCTGCCATGGCCCTGCTTGGCCTCTGGCTGGCAGCCGGCATCTGGTGGATCGCCTCACTTCCCGTAACTGGAGCTGACGATGAACGACAACAAGCGTGACCTTGCCAAGATCACCCTGGGAGTGCTGTTTATCGGCATTCTGATTATCTCGACGTTGTGGGTACTGCAGCCGTTTTTACCGGCGCTGGTGTGGGCCACCATGATCTCGATTGCCACCTGGCCCCTGATGCTGCGCCTGCAACGACTGCTGTGGAACCGGCGCCTGCCAACCACTCTGCTGATGATGCTGGTGCTGCTGTTGCTGTTCGTCATCCCGCTGCTGATGGCACTGGCTACCTTTGCCGAGAAGGTGCCCCAACTGCTCGACTGGGCAGGCCAGCTGAGCAACACCACCCCGCCGGAGCTGCTGTGGCTGCAAGATATTCCGCTGATTGGCGACCGGTTGTTCGAGCTCTGGCAACAGGTGCTGGCCAGTGGTGGCCAACTGCTGTTTGCCAAAGCCACTCCCTATCTCGGTCTGGTCGCCAAGTGGCTGGCTGCCCAAGCCGGCAATCTGGGGATGGTGATCGTCCACTTCCTGCTCACCGTCGTGGTGTGTGGCCTGCTCTACTACTCGGGTGAACAAGCCTCTTACGGTATTCGCCGGTTTGCCCACCGGCTGGCGGGCAAGCGTGGCGATCAGGCCACTCAGCTGGCCACTCAGGCCATCCGTGCGGTCGCCATGGGGGTGGTCGTCACGGCGCTGGTGCAATCCCTCATCGCCGGCATCGGCCTGATGATCGCGGGGATCCCCTATGTAATGCTGCTGACCTTGCTGATGTTCATTCTGGCGATTGCCCAGATTGGTGCGGTGCCGGTGCTGGTTTGCAGCGTGCTCTATCTCTACTGGAGCGGGGACACCACCTGGGCTACCTTCCTGCTGGTGTGGACCCTGGTGGTGGGCAGCATGGACAATATTCTGCGCCCGCTGCTGATCCGGCAAGGTGCCGACCTGCCACTGATCCTGATCCTCTCTGGCGTTATCGGTGGCCTGCTCGCCTTTGGCATCATCGGTCTGTTTATCGGCCCGGTGGTGCTGGCGGTGGCCTATACCCTGCTCGATGCCTGGATCCGTGAAGGGGAGCTGCGCGAAGCGCAGAGACAGAGCGAGATCACTGACACACCGCGCTAAATCGTGCTGCAATGGGGCTTCGCCGTCTTGTCGGAGCCCTCTCATGAACGCGCCACGGATCCCCCCTGCCCCGCCAGCCTGGCTGCTGGCCTCCTGGCGGCGCTGTCACCATCAGATGAGCCCTTCCCCCTGGCTGGCGCCCCACAAGGCGCGCGGCCAGACCCTGCAGAGTATTTTGCAGCGCAAGCGTGACCTGCTGGTCACCAGCGAAATGGCCCTCGAAGATCTCTACGAATACATGGAAGGGCGCCACTGCGCCCTGCTACTGACCGACGAGAGCGGCTGCCTGCTGACCCGGGTCGGCCATCCCCACACGCTCGCCGAACTGACCGCATTGGGCCTCGAGCAAGGTGCGTTCTTTAGTGAAGGACGGATGGGCAGCAATGCGGTTAATCTGGCGGGTCAGGAGGGAATGCCCATCACTCTGCGCGGTCAGGAACATTTCAAAGAGGCGCTGCACAACTGGGCTGGCGCCGCCTGTCCGGTGTTCAATCCACAAGGGCGGCTGGTCGCCATTCTGGCCCTGTATTGTCCGCTGGCCGAAGCTAATCGCAGCGATCTCGCCCTGACGCTGGCCGCCAGCCGCGAGCTGGCCAATCTGCTGCAAGTGGACGGTTTGATGCAGGAGTCCCACCGCCACTTGAGCGAGCTATATGCCTTGCTGGAAGGGATGGACGACGGGGTGCTGGCCTGGGACCATCAAGGGCGGCTGCACTACCTCAACCAATTAGCCGCCGAGCGGCTGCGACTCGATCCCAAGCGGGTGTTGGGTCAGCCCCTGGCCCAGCATCTGCGTCTGCCACAGCGCATGCTGCAGGCGATGGAGCAGGGTGAGAGCCTGAGCCACGTCGACCTGATTCTGGAGCGGGAGGGGCAGCTTATCCCGGTACTGCTCAGCCTGAAATCGATCGCCACCGCTCAGGGCAGCCACTTTATCGCGCTGCTGCATCCGGTTGAACGTCTGGATGAGCTTTGGCAGCGGCGCCAGTCCCTGCGCCCGGCCGCGCTGGTGGCTGACTCACGCCCCATGCGCCAGACCCTGCGGCTGGCGCGACAAGCGGCGCACGGTCACGGCCCGATCTTGCTGCGTGGCGAACAAGGCGTCGGCAAGGGCATGTTGGCCTCGTTTATCCATCAAGAGAGCGCGCTGGCCGACGGTCCCTTTGTGGCCGTTGATTGTCAGGCGGTGCCGGGCGAGCGGCTCGAAAGTCTGCTGATGGGGTGTGACGAGGCGGGGCTGGAGCGTGCCGGTATGATTGAGCAGGCCCACGGCGGAACCTTGTTGCTTGAGCAGGTAGAAGCCCTGACGCCGGCGCTGCAAGGCGCGCTGCTGCAACTGCTTAAAAGTGGCCGCCTGCAACGCTTTGATTCGCCGCGAGTGCTGGCGCCGCGCATCCGGCTGATCGCCACCAGCAGCGGCGATCTGGAGCAGGCGGTGGCGGCTGGTCAATTCGGACGACAACTGCTCTACGCCCTGCAAGCCTTCGAACTGCATCTGCCCGCCCTGCGCGAGCGCACTGCCGATCTGCCGGGGCTTATCAACCACCAGCTGGAGCAAAGCGGCCAACCGTTAACGCTCTCTGCTGCCGCTCGCGACCTGCTGCTGGCCTACCCCTGGCCGGGTAATCTCGACGAACTGCATGCGGTGATAGAACAAGCCTGGCTGCGCGCCGATGGAGACAGCATCCTGCCCGAGCACCTGCCGCAAACACTGCAGCATGCTGCGGTCAGGGCGCCAAGCAACAGCGCACCACCGCCGACACTGGCAGAACAAGAGCGGCGAGCGCTGTTGGAAGCCGCCCGCCGCTGTCATGGTCAGGTGCAACTGATGGCCAACGAACTTGGCATCAGCCGCACCACCTTATGGCGCCGTCTCAAGCTGCTCGGCGTCGATCCTGCCAGTTACCGTCAGGCCGGCTCACCGAAGCGCTCCGCCGCCAACTGACGAAAGCAGCTGACGACCTCGGCGGCATCCTGACCGCGTGCGCGCAGAGTAAGTTGATCCCCTTTGCGCACATCCAGCATGGCCAGCCGGCTAAGACTGCGCGGGTTGACCTCCTTCTCGCCACGGCGTAACCATACCTCGGCGGTAAACGGGCGCAGGGCTGCAGCCAATTTGGCGGCTGGGCGCACGTGCAAGCCGTGCTGATTATCGATGGTCACAGCGCACTCGAGCCAGGGCTCTGCATCAGCGGGAGCTGCCGGCTCTGGTGCCACCACCACCGGTTCGACCATGGGTTGGCGGGGGGCCAGCATCGCCTGCTTGGGCTCAAGGGAACGCACCGCCTCGGCCATCACATCCTCCATGCCAAGACCATTGCCCGCCGCCACCACCGCAGCCAGCGTGCCTTCCACCAGCGGCGCCGGACAGAGCCGCACTCGGGCGGAGAGCTCACCAGGCAGCAACTCCAGCGCAGTTTCGGCGCTCAGCAGGGCACTACCCAGATCCATCAGTACCAACACACCGTCACCGTCATCGGCCGCCTCAATGGCGTTCATCACCGCCAGTGCATCGGTACCGATGGGATGATCCGGATCGTCCACCCCGGCCGCCACCTCCAGCCTCGCTGGTGAGGCGAGCTGGGAGGCCAGCTCGCGCACACCGTTGGCCAGCGTGGCGCTGTGTGACACCACCACGATACCGATCATGCCGCCTCCCCGACCTGACGAGCCAGTGTCGCCAACAGCAGGCAAGAGGAGGTAGCGCCCGGGTCCTGATGGCCGATGCTGCGCTCACCCAGATAGCTGGCGCGCCCTTTGCGAGCCTGCATCGGGATGGTCGATTTCACCGCCTGTTCAGCCACTGCGACGGCGCGCTCGAGTGCTTGGGTAAGGGACAAGCCATCGCGCTCGGCTTCACCCAACGCCGCTAAAACCGGCCACCAGACATCGCACATGGTCTTGTCGCTGGGCTCGGCGCGGCCACGCGAGACGATGCCTTCGACCCCATCGCTCAACATCTGGCGCACTTCCGCCAGCGTCAGGCTCTGGTGGGCATCGGCCACTCCGGCGGCACGGATAAAGAAGGTGCCATACAGCGGACCACTGGCGCCCCCCACCGAGGAGAGCAGCGTCATACCGGTGGTTTTCAGGATCTGCCCGATATCCTTGTCTGCCACAGCGGGCAGCTTCTCGGCCACCTTGGCAAAACCACGCTGCATGTTGATGCCGTGGTCGCCATCGCCAATGTCGGTATCGAGCCCGGTCAGAAAGTCGCGCTGCTCGGCAAACACTTCGGCACAGGCCTTAAGCCAGGCCACAACCTGTTCTCTGGTCAGCATGACAGCTCCTTAGCAACCACGGCGCAGAGCCGGAGTGTGAACCGGCGCATCCCACAGGGTCATCATCTCATCGTCCATCTTGACCAGCGTGATCGAGATGCCGGTCATGTCGAGCGAGGTGCAATAGGGGCCAATCATGTTACGCACCAGATGCAGCCCGGACTTCTCACACAGCTCCGAAAAGCGACCATAGACGCCATAAAGCTCGGAGAGCGGAGTGCCGCCCAAGCTGTTAACCAGCGCCAATACGCGATCGCCCGATTGCAGATCCTCAACCGTGACCGCCTCTTCCTGCCAGACACCTTCGCTGCGATCCCATGTCCGCAAGGTGCGGGTATAGCGGCTGTTCTCCAGCAGGTTGGCAAACAGTTGATCGACTAGCGTATTGAGGTCGGTGTAGGTGCGGCGTGCAATGCCCGGTTCACCGTGGATACCGACGCCAAACTCCATCTCGTTATCCGCCATGGTGAACGAGGGCTTGCCAGCGGCCGGCACGGTGCAAGCATGCAGCGCGACACCGATACTGCGGCTACGGTTATTGATGCGCTGGGCCAGCGCTTCGCACTGCTCCAGGTTGTAACCGGCTTCAGCAGCGGCACCGACCATCTTCTCAATCAGAACGGTAGCGGCAACACCCCGGCGACCGGCGGTGTAGAGGCTGTCTTTGACCGCCACATCATCGTCAATCAGAGCAAAGGCGACCTTGATGCCATCGCCATGCAGCAGTTCAACGGCCGTTTCGAAGTTGAGCACGTCACCGGTGTAGTTCTTGACCAGGAACAGCACACCAGCCCCGCCATCAACGGCGCGAGCACACTCATACATCTGATCTGGCGTCGGTGAGGTAAACACTTCGCCCGGACAGGCGCCATCAAGCATCCCCTTGCCGACCAGACCGCCGTGCATCGGCTCGTGACCACTACCACCACCACTGATGATGGCGACTTTGCCAGCCACCGGAGAATCGGCGCGGGTGATGAAGTGCGGCTCGATGCGCACCTTGAGTTCAGGATGGGCAGCGGCCATCCCCATCAGTTGTTCGCGGACGACGGCATCAACGGTGTTGATCAACTTTTTCATCTTGTGTCCCTCCGATTGCCCTGTGGGCGTGGTTGATGGGACCAGTCTATGGTGTCGGAGGGGCGAACCAAGTGCCCGAATACAGGTTGCAGAGTGAAACCGGTTTGCTGCGGATCACGTTTCAACCTGAAACATCAGAGAGGGAAAAGGGGAGAAAATGTGAACGAACGCAGAAGATCAAAAAGGGCACCCGCAGGTGCCCTCTAAACCTTGACCAAATGGGTCAGATAGCCCAGCCGCCAGCGTAGAACACCACCAGCGCGATGGCGATCAGTACAGTGCCGATATTGAGCTTGCTTGCTTCACCACCGACCAGACGGCCAATTACCAGCGAAGCAAAACCGATCATGATACCGGTCACGATGTTGCAGGTGAGCACGATAAAGACCGCGCACAGCATACCGGAGAGCGCATCAACGCTATCTTTGAAGTCCAGCTTGGCCACGTTGCCCAGCATCAGCAAACCCACATACATCAGGGCCGGTGCAGTGGCGTAGGCCGGCACCAGATAGCTCAGCGGGGAGAGGAACAGCATGAACAGGAACAAGACGCCAACCACGGTAGCGGTCAGACCGGTCTTGCCACCGGCTGCGGTACCGGCTGCAGATTCGATATAAACAGCGGCTGGCGCACCACCCACCAGACCGGCGACGATGCTGCTCATGGAGTCGGCAGTCAGCGCCTTGCCACCACTGATGATGTGACCACGCTCGTTGACCAGACCGGCTTGGCCGGCCACGGCACGGATGGTACCGGTCGCGTCAAACACCGCAGTCATCACCAACGCCAACACGCTCGGGATGACAGCTGCATTGAGTGCGCCCATGATGTCGAGGCTACCCAGCAGGGAGCCCTTCTCACCGGCGAGGCTCGGCAGGGCGAAGAAACCTTGCCAGGTCACCTTGGGATCAAACACCAGACCGAGGATCGAGATGGCGATGATCACCATCAGGATACCGCCCGGTACGCGGCGACGCTCCAGACCGAAGATGGCAGCCAGACCGAGCAGGCTCATGATCACCGGGAAGGAGGTGAACTCACCGAGTTGTACCGGCAAGCCGGCGCCCGGGTTTTTCACCACCAGACCGACACCATTGGTGGCGATGAGCAGCAGAAACAGACCGATACCGATGCCGGTGCCGTGGGCAATGCCGGACGGCAGGTTAGCCAGGATCCACTGACGGATACCAGTCACGCTGATCAGGGTAAACAGTATACCCATCCAGAAGATGGCACCCAGCGCCACCGGGATAGAGATACCTTGACCCAGCACCAGGCTGAACGCGGTAAACGCGGTCAGGGAGATAGCGCAACCGATGGCCATCGGCAGGCGCGCCCACAGACCCATGATCAGAGAACCAAACGCGGCAATGATACAGGTGGCGACAAACACCGGCCCCTGTTCAAAACCGGCGGCTCCCAGCATGTTGGGCACCACGATGATGCTGTAGACCATGGCGAGGAAGGTGGTCAGTCCGGCGACCACTTCCTGGCGCACCGAGCTGCCGCGCGCATGGATCGAGAAATAGCTGTTCAGGAAACCACCCTGTGCGGACGGGGTGATCGTATGCTGCTCTGCCATAGTGACTCTCGCAAAAGTGTGAACGAAATCGTTTATATTATGGGCGCGCAAAATAACAGGAAATCGGACAAATTGCAGCGCTTTGCTGAAACGTTTTCACCCTTTTTAGCAATTTTGTCACCAAACGGGTATCTATCTGCCCCCCTGCGACTTACTCTGCCAACAGGCGATCCCTTTTCGTTCGAAGGAGAGACCTGTCATGCATGTCGGCAACCTGTTGCAAACCCTGCCCAAGTCACTACCGCACGAGCTGTTTGAAGATCTGCTCAGCACACCCAACCTGCGCATCGAGCGCATTCTCTCGCAAGGGCACTTCACGCCGCCGGGAGAGTGGTACGACCAAGAAGAACACGAGTGGGTTCTGTTACTGCAGGGTAGTGCCACCCTCAGTATTGAGGATCCTGACGGCGGTCCTGCCGAATTGATCCAGCTAGAGCCCGGCGCTCACGTCAATCTTCCGGCCCACTGTCGCCACCGGGTAGAGTGGACCGCACCGGACACCACCACCATCTGGCTGGCGATCTTCTACTCCACCAGTGAATAACAAAGAGCCCCGCCGAAGCGGGGCTCTCAACTAACAACAAACCTTAGCGGCCGCTTTCGGCCATCACACGAGCGATCAGGTCACCGCGCGAAGTGGCATCCATCTCTTCGAGTGCGATCAGGGCCGCCTTGATCAGTACGCTCTTGGGTAGGCTCAGATCGTCAAAGGTCGTGGTGGCATCCAGATGCAGGGCGTGCAGACGCGAGGCATCTTTCGGGCCCAGCGTCAGTTGCAGGGTCAACGGAGAGCTCTTTTTCTTGTTGGCCTTACTGGCCTTGTCGGCCTTTTTGTCATCAAAATCAGACATGTTATCAATCCTGTCAGTGGGGACTTACCAGTCCTCGTTACGAACAAACGCGCGCCAAGAGGTCAGCACTGCGGCGAAATCCTCGAGTCCGCACAACGCCAGCTGCTCATCGTCATAGTAGGCGAGATCGTCCAGATCCTCGTCGAGGCTGATATTGAGCACATTGGCTTTCACCTCGGCCTCTTCCTGGGTCAGGGTCAGCGAATAATCGCGCCCCGGCAGGTGATACTCTTCCAACTGGCGGGCGCTAAGACGGTCAATCAGAGTCAGCAGTTCATCAACCTTGTCATCATCCTTGCCAACCTCGTCGATCAACCATTGGCCAATCGCTTCATGCCCCATGGAGAAGAGGGCGCGATAGCCGCCAAAGCCGTCACGCCGAAATTCATAGTCCATCGTGGTGTCCATCTGGGATAAAGTGGCGCCTATTCTAGCGGTCTGTGACCGCAAGGGACACCCCGCCCGCTCTCTGACCAGGAACCAGCATGGAACTTGATGACAAGATTGCCCGCCAGATCGTGATGCGCGCCATGAAGATTCTTCCGTATTCGGTCAACGTAATGGACCGCCATGGCCACATCATCGCCTCGGGCGACCCCAGTCGCCTGCAACAGCGCCATGAGGGGGCCATCCTCGCGCTCAACGAAAACCGAGTGGTCGAGATTGATGAAGCAACCGCCCAACGGCTGAAAGGGGTGCGTCCCGGTATCAACCAGCCCATCACCTTCCAAGGTGAGCGGATCGGCGTTATCGGCATCTCTGGCGATCCCGAACAGGTGCGGGCCTACGCCGCGCTGGTGCAGATGACCGCCGAATTGATCCTCGAGCAGGCGGCGCTGTCGGAACAGTTGCAGTGGGATCGCCGCCACCGCGAAGAGCTGGTGTTGCAGTTGCTGCGTCAGGATGGCAAACCGGCCCACCTTGCCCGGGCAGCGGAGCGGCTCGGTATCGATCTGGCTCAGCCGCGGGTTGCCACCGTGATCCGGCTGGAACAACCCGAACCGGATCGCCTGCGCCATCTGGTACATCTGCTGGAGCACCCCGAACGGGACAATCTGGTAGCCATCCACGGGCTGGACGAGATCGTGGTGCTCAAACCCATCCAGTTGACCGATAAGGGGTGGCATACCGGCCTCGAGCGTGAACGCATTCGCAGTTTGCTCGAGCGCATCGGCAGTGCGCGGGTTCGTATCGCCGTAGGTGACTACTTCCCCGGCATCGACGGACTGGCGCTCTCCTGGCACACCGCCTGCGAAACCCTGCGTCAGGGCAATCGCCATGCGCCGCGCCGACAGGTCTACTTCTTCGAGGAGTTCCGGCTACCTGTGCTGCTCGCCTCGCTGGCCAACTCATGGCAGACCAGCCGCTTGGTCGAACCGATGCAGAAATTAATCCAGAAGGACCCGAAAGGAGCACTTCGCAAAACCCTGCACCATTATTTCTGCGAGAACTGTGATCTGCATCAGGCCGCTGCCGCCCTGTTTATTCATCCCAATACCCTGCGTTATCGACTCTCTCGTATCGAGGAGATAACAGGTTTAAATATCAATAAGTTAGATGAAAAATTCCTGCTCTATCTGGCGCAAGAACTCAATCAGTGATTAGGACATTCATACAATTGATTGGCCATTCATAGGCCTAATCTTCGTTGGATTCAACAAAGACAGTTTCTGACGCTTGGCCATAATGCGACCATTCCAACAAACCTGGTACCCGAGATGACATCCATCACCGCCTTAGGCGCACTGGCCGCGCTTGTAATATCCATCACGTTGATTTTAAAGAAAGTTCCGCCCGCTTACGGGATGCTGGTCGGCGCCCTGGCCGGTGGCCTGATCGGCGGGGCCGATCTCAGCCAAACCGTCACCCTGATGATTGGTGGCGCCCAAGGCATCACCACAGCAGTGATGCGTATTCTGGCTGCCGGTGTTCTGGCTGGCGTACTGATTGAATCGGGCGCAGCGACCACTATTGCAGAAACCATCGTCCGCAAACTGGGCGAAACCCGCGCCCTGTTGGCACTGGCACTGGCGACCCTGATCCTGACGGCCGTCGGCGTATTTATTGACGTGGCGGTCATCACGGTCGCCCCGATTGCGCTGGCTATTGCCCGCCGCGCCGATCTCTCCAAGCCGGCCATCCTGCTGGCGATGATCGGTGGTGGTAAAGCGGGCAACGTGATGTCCCCCAACCCCAATGCGATTGCCGCAGCCGACACCTTCCACCAACCACTCACCTCGGTGATGATGGCCGGTATCATTCCGGGCCTGTTCGGTCTGGCTCTGACCTACTATCTGGCCAAGCGTTTGAACAACAAGGGCAGCAAGGTGGCTGAGCAGGAGGTGATCAATACCCATGGTCTGACGCTGCCAGCCTTCACCGCTGCTATCAGCGCGCCGCTGTGCGCCATCCTGCTGCTGGCCCTGCGTCCGCTGGCTGGCATCGTGGTTGACCCCTTGATCGCACTGCCGCTCGGCGGTCTGGTCGGCGCCCTGATGATGGGCAAGTTCAGCCACATCAACCAGTATGCCGTCTCCGGCCTCGCGCGCATGGCGCCGGTCGCCATCATGCTGCTGGGTACCGGTACTCTGGCCGGCATCATTGCCAACTCGGGTCTCAAGGATGTGATGATCTCCGGTCTGACCGCTTCCGGCCTGCCCTCTTATCTGCTCGCTCCGGTCTCCGGCGCCCTGATGTCGCTGGCTACCGCATCGACCACAGCCGGTACTGCAGTCGCCTCCAGCGTCTTTAGTCATACCCTGCTGGAGCTGGGCGTCAGCGCCCTGGCCGGTGCCGCCATGATTCACGCCGGTGCGACCGTGTTTGATCACATGCCGCACGGCTCCTTCTTCCACGCCACGGGTGGTAGTGTTCATATGAGTGTGGGTGAGCGTCTCAAACTGATCCCCTACGAAACGGCTGTCGGTGCCACCATCGCGCTGGTTTCCACCCTGATGTTTGGCGTATTTGGTCTCGCTTAAGGAAAACACCATGAAAATCGTGATTGCCCCTGACTCTTTCAAAGAGAGCTTAAGCGCCATGCAGGTGGCCGATGCCATCGAAGCCGGCTTTCGTCAGGTACTGCCTGATGCCAGCTATATCAAGCTGCCGATGGCTGATGGCGGTGAGGGCACGGTCCAGTCACTGGTGGATGCGACCGGCGGGCGGATTGTTCCGGTAGAGGTAACCGCTCCGCTCGGTAACCGGGTTGAGGCCTTTATCGGTCTGCTCGGTGACGGCAAGCGTGCCGTGATCGAGATGGCCGCCGCCTCTGGCCTGCATCTGGTGGCTCCCGAGCTGCGTAACCCGCTGCTGACCACCACCTATGGTACCGGTGAGTTGATCCTGGCGGCGCTCGATCTGGGCGTGGAGCACCTGATCCTCGGCATTGGCGGCAGCGCGACCAACGATGCTGGTGCCGGCATGATTCAAGCGCTCGGTGGCCGCCTTGATAAGGCGGATGGCACACCAATTGGTGCGGGGGGCGGCGCCTTGGCCGAGTTGGCCAACATCAATCTCTCCGGGCTCGATCCGCGGCTGGCAACGCTGCAGATTGAGGTGGCGTGCGATGTGAACAACCCGCTGTGTGGCCCCAAAGGTGCCTCGGCGATTTTCGGTCCGCAGAAAGGGGCAACCCACGAGATGGTGGCTGAACTCGACGCCAATCTGGCTGCCTATGCCCATCGTATCGAGCAACAATTGGGACGTCAGGTCGCCAATCAGCCCGGTGCGGGGGCAGCCGGTGGCATGGGAGCAGCCCTGCACGGTCTGCTCGGCGCCGAGCTCAAACCCGGCGTGGAGATCGTGCTGGAAGCATTGAAACTGGCCGATGCCGTATGCGATGCAGATCTGGTGATCACCGGCGAAGGGCGTATCGACAGCCAAACCATCCACGGCAAGACGCCGATCGGCGTGGCACGCTGCGCCAAGCGCTTTGGCAAACCGGTCATCGGGATTGCCGGTTGCCTGTCGGATGACTGCGGTGTGGTGCATCAGCATGGTATCGATGCGGTTTTTGCCATCGTTAATCGCGCTATGGCACTGCCGGAAGCGCTGGCCACCGCCCACAACAATTTGGAGCTCACAGCCCGTAATGTGGCGGCGCTATGGACACTCTCACGCAGCTAAAGCACTCCATTTATGACCAAAGCCGGCCACACGCCGGCTTTTTTCTTGCCGTGGCTGCACAAATTCAAGGGGTTACGGCATCATGAGACTCTGCATCTGGCTTCGGAGGCATTCATGCTGCTGCTCACCCTGGGTGTGCTTCTGTTTACCCTGCTTCATCTCTCGGTGGCCATGTGGCCGACCCGACGAGCCTTGCTGATCGAGCGGCTGGGCGAGCAGCGCTATAAGGGGGTGTTTTCACTCGGCGTGGTGATCGCATTTGGCTGCATGCTGGCCGGTTGGCGTGACAGCCTAGCCACCCCTTTTTATACGCCACCGGGTTGGGGGGCAGCAGCGGCCATGGTGATGCTGCCACTTGCTATCTGGTTGCTGTGCTGCAGTATGGGCCCCAACCATCTGCGCCGCTGGCTGCGCCATCCACAGCTGCTGGCAGTGCTGTTGTGGTCACTCGGGCATGTGTTGGTTAATACCGAATCCCGCGCCCTGCTGCTGTTTGGCGCATTGACACTCTGGTCAGCCATCGAAATCATTCTGATTATTTACCGCGATGGCTGGCGCACACCTGTGATGACGCCAGACTGGCGTTTTGATCTCGCCAGCTTTTCGGCTGCGCTGCTATTGTTGGCCGCCTTGTGGTGGGATGGCCATGCCTGGTTGACTGGGTTACCTCTGCCACGCATTTAACTCGCCAACCCATTCACATAAAAAAAGCGCCTCAAAAGAGGCGCGATAATGACAGATTGGAAGCGTCACATGAGAGCCACTCAAACCGGGGTGGGCTTGACGTGTATTGCTAACCTACGCCTGCCAGACTGAAGCCATTCTGAGTGGTTTCTTCATCTGCTGTTCATATTCAAACCGCCACTTCACTGCTCCGAAACCGGTGCCAATGCAGCCCGGCATTCGGTATGGGCACCCGGCTGCAGATAGGGTGTCAGAATCGGTGCCATCCCCTTGAGCACCTGAACCGGCAGCGCCGAGGTGAAACGGAACTTGTCCGATTCGCTGCCCGGCACATAGGCGGTCAGGGTGCCGAAGTGGTCAGCGCCGATGTAGAACACGAAAGTCGCAGTACGGTTACGTGCCAGCGAACTAACTACGCTACCACCCCGACCAAAGGTCTCAAGTCGGTTATCGCCGGTACCGGTCTTGCCGCCCATGATCAGCGGCGACCCATCCGGCAGGGTGAAGGCGCCGGAAATCCGCCGTGCGGTGCCCGCTTCGACCACTTGTGACAGTGCACCACGCAGCGCCGTCGCCACTTCACTCGGCAACACGCGCACGCCCGCAGCCGGCCGTGGCAGGAACTCGGTCTGGAACGGTGTCCCCTCGCCAAAGGCGAGGCGATCGATACGAATACTCGGCAGACGCACGCCATCGTTCATGATGATCCCCATCAGCTCGGCCAGTGCCGCCGGGCGATCCCCCGAGCTACCCAGCGCGGTCGCCAGCGAGGGCACCAGATGGTCGAACGGATAACCGAGCCGCTGCCAGCGTTGATGGATATCGAGGAACGACTCAACCTCGAGCATGGTGCGGATCCGGCTGTCACGAGCGCTGCGATGACGGGTCTTGAACAGCCAGCCATACACCTCCTGGCGCTCATCACGGCTGGCCACCACCGCATCGCTGAACGTGGGTTTGTCGGCATGCTTGAGATAGCCCAGCATCCACAACTCCAACGGGTGTACCCGCGCGACGTAACCTTGATCCGGCAGTGAGTATTTACCCGGGCCATAGCTGTCATAGAGCTGGCGAATCCGCTTGTCACCGAGTTCATTGCGCATGGCCTTGGGCAGTCGCTGACTCAGGAAGTCAGTGAACTGCTCGATGCTGGCTTCGGGGAAGAGATAGCGGTGAACCGCCGCCAAACGCACCGCACTGGGTTTCAGGCCATCAAGGAAGGTATCCATCCGATCATCGGCGCTTTTATCCTGATACTTACGCCAGAAGCGCAGCAGATAGGTCTGCCCCTCCTGGTCAGCAAAACGCTTCAGATAGTCCATACGGCGCGGGTCATTATCATCGCGCAACAGCTCGGCCCGGTTCCCTTCGCGATAGAGGCTATAACGCGAGATATCACGCAGCAGACGAACAAACGGCAGGTTGATCGACTCACGCAGCGACTCGCGCATGGTCGGCAGGCGGTCATTATCTTCTTTACGGAAGTTATTGAAGGTGTGCATCCCACCGCCGGTAAAGAACCCTTCAAACGGGCTGGCGGAGTACTTGCGATCGAGCGCCGCTTCCAGCATGGCCGGCAGGTTACGATCCTCGTTAGCCATCAGCCAAGAGATTGCCCAACGGCTGAGATTGTCCTGCACTTCTTGCTTGCGCAGCATATCAACCGGCATCGCGAAATAGCGGTCATGCAGTTCGGCCACAATCTCAAGGTAAGTGGTCAGCACCCGCAGTTTGGCGGTCGAGCCGAGCTCCAACTTACTGCCCTCGTTAATATCGAACGGCTGGTCGGTGTTATCGGTCTGAACCCGGACGCGGAAACCATCTTCTCCCCGCTCAAACAGGGTAAAGCTGTAACGAACATCACCGGTCTTTTCAGGCGAGAGCAAACGCTCACCAAACAGACCGACTTCGGCTGCATAGGTCGGATCGGCCAATCGATGCAGGTAATCGGTGACCTGGGATTGCAGATCGAAGTTAAGACTGGTGTCAGCAATCAGGTCCATCCGATCGAGATCATAGAGCTGCACACCGAGCTGGCGCCCAAGACGGGAACGGGCAACCTGTAACCCCTTGCTGCTATTGACCTTGATGATGGCGGGCGAAGCACTGAAATTGCGAAATTTCAGTTCGGTACGCAGTGCCGCCGCCATCAACCGCGGCTCAATCATCCCCTCTTGCACAAACAGGCGCAGATAGCTGTCGGTCAGTGCCGCCAGATCATTGCGTCCTTGCGCCAGATAATAAGATGGACGGCGGTGAGCAATCATCAGGGCTACCACCTGACGCAGTGCCAACCCCTGCTCCTCCAGCGTGGTGTTTTCATTGCGTAACGGGTCGAGCAGCATATTGACCCGGGCCGGATCTGCGCCAAACCACACCCACAATCCATCACCCAGACCGTGTACTTCACCGTGGCCCGGAGCCGCTGAGAGTGGCACCGAGTTGAGATAGGCCCAGGCGACCAGCTTACGTGCTTCCAGTGTCTGCGGCCCGAGGCGATAGGCACGAACACTGGCCGAGATCATCTGCAGCAGCTTCTCTTTGGGCGAGGAAGTCAGTCCATCCGGTGAGTGACGGTACTTTTCGACCTGGGTGGCCAAGGTACTGCCGCCGGCCGAGGTGTCCTGCATTTCCAGCTTACGGCCAACCTGCGAGATAGCGGCTTTAAGAAAACGCGGCCAGTCTACCGCCGGGTTTGCCAGGGGCTCTTTGTCACTGAGCAGATTCCGGTTCTCGATAAACAGCAGCGACTGCACCACAAGCGGTGGGATCGACTTGAAATCGGGGTAGTGATAACCGGGATAGCGGTATTGATAGACCGGCTCTGCACGGCAATCGTGCAGGGTTAAGCCCGCCTGTACCTTCTCGGTATAGGGGACATAAAAACCATGCTGGGCATATTGGAACAGCGCATCGGAGAAGCGCACCTGTTTGCTGATCTCATAGCCCCGCTGCAACAGACGCTGCTGGATGTCAGGCAGGGCAACATATCCCAAACGCCGGTCAAACGGGCCATCTTTCGGGAAAGAGATCTGCGGGCTCGCCCCCTTGTCCACATAGTAGGTGAGATCGGCAGCGTAACGGGAAAACTCCCGAGATTGCAGCGTCGATGTCTTCATCTCGAATCCCACCAGTGCGGCCACTGCACCTAAGACGATGAGAAACAATATGAGAAACAGCCATTTAACCCACCAAAAACGACCTTTCGGTGGTTTTACGCTCAGCTTATCCTCTGATGCCACTTTTTCATTATCGGTCTGCGAGGGTGCGCCCATTCAAAACCTCACCATGGTTGCACAACTTATTAGTCTTGTAGTTGGTAACAAGGCGACCAGTCGCAATCCAGCGCTTGAGCCTGTTAATAAAGATGGTATCAGGCCCACAGGGAGAAAGGCAAAAAGGGAGTCATTAGTCACTTACAATTCTGTGACGATAAAGACATCATTAAGAAAAACCGGCCTGTCGGCCGGTCTATGTGATTACTTCTGCTGCGAGCTCATCGCCTTGAGCTTGATGCCCAGTTCGCGACGCTCCTTGGAGAGCTCAGCATTTTTGATGATGTAATCATCAACACGTTCATCGTAGTCAGAGCGCATGTTGGCAATGATCGCCTGCACCTCTTCGATGCTCATACCCGGCTTGATGTAGTCGCTCAGGTTATCGAGCAGCAGCACACGCTTCTGGTTGTCACGGATCTTCTTCTCGTTGTCCGAGATTTCGCGCTTGAGCTTGTTTTGACGACGGGACATACGCACATATTCCAGTACATCGCTGAATGCAGACTTGTTTACTTGTTCCATATCAGTACCGCAGAGTAAGTGTCAAAAATGTGCAGGAGCGATCCCGCAAACCTGTGGTTACTCTACCTAGTTCGGCCAAGGAAACAAAGCCTGGCTCAGCGATTCCAGCAACAAAAGAGCAGTAGAGACCATTGCTAAGACAAGGTTTGCCAATGTATCGGGACGAACAAGGAGTAGAATTAACTGAAACGCTGACGCAAAAAAGCCCATCTCATACGAGATGGGCTTTTTAGTTCAATTGGGTGCCTGGCAGTGTCCTACTCTCACATGGCATCTGCCACACTACCATCGGCGCTACGGCGTTTCACTTCTGTGTTCGGCAAGGATA
>NZ_FTMJ01000013.1 GCF_900156095.1 Aeromonas sp. RU39B | reverse complement strand
CAGTGTGCCCATCGGCAGAGGTTCGAGACCTTGCAGCATGCCAGTCGGGTGATTGGCGACTGGATCCAGTTTTACAACCAGAAGCGTCCTCACCAAGCACTAAAGATGAAAACACCGGCGCAGGCCTATGCCGAAGCCGCTTAGTTGTGCAGGAACGGCTGGGTCATTACAGCTTCTCGTATTTGGACTCGCAGTATTGATTGCAGCCGATTTGGTACTTGCTGCCAATAACCACTGGCTTTTCGTCCTGTCAGGGGTAGTGCTTTGGGGGCTACATATGGGGATTACTCAAGGACTTTTAGCTACGATGGTGGCACAAACTGCACCTCCCGATCTGCGTGGTACGGCTTTTGGTTTCTTCAACCTAATGAGCGGGATTGCAATGCTATTTGCAAGTGTTATTGCGGGTTTTCTATGGGAGCAACATGGTTCAGCAGCAACATTTTACGCTAGCGCAGCTTTTAGCTTAATCGCGCTTCTTGTATTAATGTTTCATAACAATATACGACCTAAAGGCTAAGACTATAAATCATCTAGACTTAAATTCATTTCTTACAAAGCATTCTATTATTATTCCGCACCGAAGGTGCGAGTTTAGCCATAGTTGGTTCGTAGGCTTTATATTTTTATATAAACAATTATCATCTGCTGTTGGGTTTTGCTTTACTCACCACTGGTGAACTTTGACATTATTTGGTGCCACATATGTGGCACCAAATAAATCGATGTTTATGGTTTGACCGTGAATGATAGCATCATGCCTGTATCTTCATGTTCCAGTAAGTGACAATGTGCCATATATGCGCGCTCCTTCGGTGCCTGGTGATCGAACCGCACCAACACCTCGCTTCGTCCCCCCTCAACGCGCACAATATCTTTCCACCCAGCTCGGTGCGGAGCGACTGACTTTCCATTCTCTTGTAAAATACGGAAACGAGTTCCATGAATGTGAAAGGGGTGCAGCATCATATCTCCTTCCCCAGAGATAACCCAACGCTCTGTTTGGCCTTGTTTGACCTCAAACATTGGGCTGTCCATGGTAAATGCCTTACCGTTGATTTTGTTTCCGCTATATAGGTCGAATGGTTTCTTATCACCATTCATTGCAGCCGTAGTGCTATGCTGCGTATTGGATTCACCCATATCCATCGAGCTATGATCCATCCCGCTCATGTCCATATCGGCCATATTGTCGGATCCATTTTCAGACATGCTCATTCCTGGCATTGAGCTATTACCAGAACGCGCCATTAAGGCCTGCATCCCCTGATGATCTAGCTCGGGATCCATTGATAAAGTCAGCATTCGAGTTGTCAGACCTTTAAAATTCGGCAGGGCAGGTAAGCTGGCTAAGCGATCAGGAAGAGCTGTATGGCCTCCCAGCAAAGAAGGTTGGATCCTCAAAAGTGGCAGCAGAGCATCAAACGGGGCGAAGGTCATTCCCATCTGCTGAACGGGATGGCTGACTAAATCGAATGCTTTACCATCACGAAGGTCAACCATGACTTCGAACCGCTCTCCTGGCAGCAGTTCCAGTTTGGTTAATGCAACAGGCTCTGCGAGCAACCCACCATCACTTCCAATAACGTACAATACACGTCCATCGCTAGCTGCTACGTTAAGAGATCTTGCGTTACAGCCGTTAAGCAACCTCAACCGCAACCACCCTCTTGGCGCAGTATGGCTGGGATACTCGACACCATTGGTCAGCATCATATCGCCAAACCATCCTACAGAAGCACTTAGGACATTTAGCTGATAGTCCAACTGATCATTTGAGTTAAGGCGTTTGTCTTGCAGTACAACGGGGATGTCGTCTATCCCCCAATGATTGGGTAAGGGTAAGCGCTGGCTTTCTTCATCATCGAGAATGAAAAGCCCAGCTAACCCCATAGCTACTTGATGCCCTGTTTTTCCATGCGTATGGGGGTGATACCAGCAAGTTGCTGCATTTTGTTCAATCGTGAATTGGGTTTGCCATTGTTTGCCTTCGGCAATGGTTGCCTGAGGGCCTCCATCAGAAGTCCCTGGTATCTCAAGACCATGCCAATGTACCGTAGTGGTTTCTGATAGCTGATTATTGACCTGGATAGTTAGTCGCTGGCCCTGTTTTGCACGTAAGGTGGGGCCGAGTAGGCTGCCGTTATAACCCCAAGTATCGGTTGGATTACGCCGCCACAGCATTTGACCTTGCTGCACGTTAAGCTTGATAACCCCTGTATCATCTGGGTTAAGAAGAGTGGGGATTGGCAATGTGGGCCGTTCCGCAGCGAGGGCCTTGTTCCACCAAGGTAGAGCACTTGCACATCCGAGAGCTGAGGCCAGTTTGAGAAAGTCACGGCGTTGCATGAATAGATCCTTATTGCATACAAAGAGACATCGTTAAACTAAGCAATGTCCCTACGGTTAAGTCAAGAACTATCGCTTCTCATATGAACCTTTGGATGGGATTAGCACATCGGATTTATGCTTCTTATGTGTGTGTTTTCACTCGGGTTATAACAGGTGATGCAGATTTCATCTTTTCAGGTAGAAACACTGATGGGGGTATAATAAGTGTATATTTTTCAGACATAACTCAGTTCTAAAAATTAAACTATAGATGTAATAGGATGTGAGAGGGAACTGGTTTATCTTCGCTGCGTAGCAGCGGAATAATGGTGAGCAGCTTAAATTTGATTCAAGCTCTCATAATTAGTAAATGGACAGTTTTTAGAATTTTTCAAGTGGGGTAAATGAAATAAATTTCAAAAAATGATGAGATTGGTTGTTTTTGAAGCATTCTGTAGGGATTCGCCTATCAGAACCCTCGATTTAGTTGCACACCCCATGCTGAATCCGCCCCACTAAATGGATAACTGCCTGAACCCCCATATCTGTAGTCAACAATGTTGCCGGAGCGACTCCACCGAGGCCCCAAGCTGGTCTGTTTAGCCATGATAACGCCTTGGCAGTATCGTTCTTGTTGAGGGATAGTGCCGCATCGAGGGCCTGTACAACGCCGTATACCCTGGCACCCTGAGAGATTGATAGAGGAGCCCCAATCCTCAGCTTGCGAGCAACAGTGTGGCGGCTAATGCCTGCTAAGCGGCATATCAAACCTATGTCTGTACTCATCAATTCAGCCAGTCGATGAATGCTGCCAGGAGCTACGCCAGCCACGATCCATAGATGCGACCCCAACGGGTCGCTGGGGATACCAAGAGAGCTAGATAGCGTCATCACAGAGGCTTCGGTCTTACCTGGATGATAACTAGAATAGGACATGATGAAATCTCCCCTGAACCTACGATACGCGATTACCCTATCCTATCCGTTCCATGTGGCGGTGGCGATGTGTCTGAGGACTTTGTTGGATGAGGCACTGGATGCAGAGGTTGAAGAGCCCAATTCGGGCAATACCAACTTTATCGTGAATCTCTGTGCATAATTCTATCTGGGGTCTTTATGAGACTTGAATTATCATATATTTACCTATGCTATAACCAAGCTAGCTAGCCGAGAGAACATTCAGTGACCATCAATTTTGATTATCGTTGTGGCATCTTAGAGGCAGCCGACACAAAAACTGGCCGAGAATGGTGTTGGTATAAGGGTGATCCCGAGGTTACCAGAACTGAAAATGGCGAGTTATTGAGTTCGATAGGTGTTCCTATCGGAGCCACTGTTGTCGAGGTGAAAGCTCTCATTCGCATGGATACCAGAAAGTAACCAAAACAAGTTGCAATATATATAGCGTGTCCGCGTATGATAACTCCTATTCTCATCAGATTAGGAGCGTAGCATGCTCGTAAAAGAAATTGTGCCAACAGAACAGGTTATTGACATTCTCTGTGATGTCTGTGGTCGTAGTACAAAAACGAATTTTGGAACCAACCAATACGGCTCGTTATCGGCGGATTTTGGCTATGGTTCCCGTCACGATGGTGAGCGTTACCTGGTGCATCTGTGTGAAATGTGCTTTTTCGGTACACTCGCAACAATGAGGGAGATGCATCGCGGGGAACATATGTTTGACGATGACTATGAGGCTGCAAACCCAGACACATTTGGGCGTGATTATTCTAATAGGGAGATAATCTGAATAGTATGCCCCTATATTCGAGGTTGTGTGGAGAGAACTATTTCCTATCATCGACTCATTCTGTGAGCCAATGATATTGTCCTATCGGCTCATTTCGTGAGCCGAACAAGATCCTTCATCGGCTCATCTGGTGAGGTGGTCTCAACGCTCACTACCACTTGGATTTAATTTTTAGCTACATAGTTTCATAGCAGATTGGAGCTAGGCCAATAAGTAGATCCAAACGCAATTTAGCTCACGAATTTTAAATGATGCTATTTTTTGAGTCATCTTGGTGCCAAAAACAGTGGAGCTGATGCTGGGATTGAGAGATAATTTTCCTGATATAAAAATGTGATACATGAGGCTATCAATGAACGATTTTTTGAAAACACTGCTGAATATTCGCAGCCTGCGAGCTGCACTGCGTGAGCTGTCATTTGAGCAGTTAGTCGAAGTTAGGGAAAAATTCGAAGAAATTTTTGCTGAGCGTGAACAGCAAGAGACCAAACTGAGAGAAGAGTCAGCTGAACGCCTGCAAAAACTGGCTGAGTTTACCGAAATGTTGAAACAGGCAGGCATCGATCCGAGTGAGCTGGTTGGCACTGCCGCTCCGGCGAAATCCGAGGGTTCAGTCAAAGCCAAACGCGCTCCCCGTCCTGCAAAATACAAGTACACCGAAGGCGGTCAGGAGAAGACATGGACTGGCCAGGGCCGCATGCCCAAGGCCATCGCAGAAGCAGTTGCGGCTGGAAAAGCACTGGATGACTTCTTGATCTAATGCTGAGAGCCCATGCCTGCTCGGCGTGGGCCTTTAATTCTATCTGTAGTAGGAGCACCGTATGGGGAGGACATTGGAGGATATGATTTCATCCGAATCACCCGAGGTTGTCCAGAGAGCCAAGGCGCTGGCCGAAGAGCAACTGGTACGTCTCAGTGTGACCAAACTGCTTTCAAATCTCGGGACGGGTGATGTTCCTGCAATAGATCCCGATGTTCTCGATAGTTTGTTGTCGCTCAAAAAATCAGTTGAGAGCCATGACTGCCGGTTGAGTTTATTTGTTCATATGCCTGACGGCACTCATCATGGTGTCAATATTTAACTAAAGATCGTCATTGGTACGTTAATCGCAGATTTTATCTACCAAATAAAATTAACGCCCCATGGCAATGCTTTTCAAACTCCCTCTGTGTGCAAGCGGATCTGATAGCGTGTATTGCGTCCACCACTAGGTAATTTCTCAATGCACCCCCTATCTACTAGTTGCGCAAGATGGCGCGTAGCCGTGGGCTTACTAACTCCGGCGACTTTTTGATATTGACTGGCACTGATGCCATTTTCAAAACCCTGTTCGCCGCCATCCAGTAAACGATTCAGCACTTTGGTTTGCTCTGGACTCAGATCGTCATGACAGTGCCGCAACCAGAAAAATGTCTTGGCGAGAGAACGATCAATAACCTGTAATGCCGGCTCTATGGAGTAATCCAGTGTGTCGAGGAACCAACAGATCCAGGAGGTAATATCTAGCGGCCCCCTCTGCGCTGACTCAAGCGCCCGATAGTAGTCACCCCGCAGCTCTAGAATAGCAACTGACATGGCATACAAACGGATGCCTTGGCTGTCAGCCTGTGACAGCGCGAGATCGGTCAGTGCTCGCGCTAGCCGCCCATTGCCATCATCAACGGGATGCAGGGTCACGAACCAGAAATGGCTGATTGCCGCACGAATGAGCGGATCCATCGTGGGGTCATGCTGAGTCTGGTTAAACCAGAGGATGAACTCGGCCAGTTGATCGTCCAGAGTTGCTCTGGGCGGTGCCTCAAAATGCACGGTGGGTCTATCAACACGTCCGGAGACAACCTGCATCGGCTCATCTCCTCGCAACTGTCCTACATTCACTGGCTGCACCGACCATTCGTTGACGGGGAACAGCCAACGATGCCATTGGTAAAGGCGCTCAATCGTCAACGGCTGTTCATGATTGTCGATGGCATCCAGCATCATGGCCGCGAGCCCCTCTGAGCGCTCCGATACTGGATAGGACTGAGTTTGTGAACCCCCTAACCGCCTAGCCAGGGAAGAACGCACGGATTGTGCATTGAGGCGTTCGCCTTCGATAGCGGAAGAGGCGATGATGTTAGCCAGTAACGTATCTAACGTTTGGTCGGGGTTCCCCAACCTGGAATGACTACCGATTAGAATTCCCTGCCTGCGTTGAACCTGCCGTAATCTGGGCAATATCTCGCTATCCCGCCAACGAAAATGGGGCCAATCTGCTTGTTGCCAAATCCAAAATGGTTCCATTATTTCCTCATTCATCGCATCTTGATATCAAGTGGGTCCATCATCAAGGCTTCCAGCCATAGTGCCTGGAAAGGGTTTGAGCTAATTCTTGGTGAGTTGGTGGATGTCTCTTAAGTCTGGCTTCGCATGTATAGAGGGCTCGATGAAGATTAGTTGGGCGATCACTTTATCCTGAATGTACCAATCGAGACTATATGGACATTTTCTAAACGCAACATGGCCTGAAAACTTGCAGTAAAAGAGGGAGATAACGAGTCTCTTCTAGATCAAAAAGCAACCTTAATGATACATCAATCGTTTTTCTTGATCGCTCCAATTGGATCGTGTATCTTTGTACTGTGTATATATACAGCACCACATATTGTGCCATCGTTGCAAACTAGGCCGCTATGTAGTGTCTCAGGTGATCCAAACTGAAGAAGGCGTGTCCTGATGGCGTTATACAATCTGTTCATTAGTCATAGTTGGGCTTATGGTGATGCATACGAAAAAGTATGTAAGATGTTGGACTCGCAAGTGTCCACCTATGGCTTTAACTACAAAAATTATAGTGTTCCGAAGAATGATCCCATTCATGATGCTCCAAATGAAGCCACTCTAAGGGCTGCCATCAGAGCACAAATCCAGCCAGCCTCTGTTGTCGTCATTCTTGCTGGTGTTTATTCAACTTATAGTAAGTGGATAAACATTGAGATTGAGCTAGCTCAGGCCATGGGTAAAAAGATACTTGCTATTGAACCCTGGGCATCAGAGAAAACATCTAAAATAGTGAAAGATTCGGCGGATAAAATTGTGGCATGGAATAGCAAATCTATTGTCGGTGGGATTGAAATGTTAGCAGGAGCAAAATAATAATGCCTGTATTCATTAGCTACCGACACAAAGATAGAGATGCTGCACTTGGTGTAGCTGCTGTTATGCATCAGTATGGAATTAAAACATATCTTGATGTTTTAGATCCCCAGTCCCAAACTACAGATCAAATCACAGACGTTATTACAACTAGAATGAAGGACTGTTCTCACCTTATTGCTGTTGTATCAGAAAATACAGAGGGATCTTGGTGGGTCCCCTTTGAAATTGGTGAGGCGACTATTATTGACAATCGCATCGCGACTTTTCAGGTCGGATATGTAACTCTACCTGAATATCTTAAGAAATGGCCTAAAATGACGACAATGGAACATTTAAAGTTATTCGCGATTGCTTACAAAGCTGACTACCCGCTTGCGTTTAATCGTAAACTTGGAGGAGAGAGCGTTTCTACTTCATCGAGAAGCTCTGAGCAGTTCCATTACAATTTAAAGAGAAATCTTGGTCAGATTTACTAAATATGAGGGGCTTAGCCCCTCTATTATTTACAGAAATAAAATGATAAGCCAAGTAATATGTACATGATGCCAAAACACAACGGTACATAATTTTCTACATGTGTTAATGGCAGGTACTTCTTGTGGTCTTTGCCTTCACCCATAGCTACCCACTCACCTTTGAAAAGAGCCATGGGCATGACACGCTCCATTTCATGAATAACAGCAAATTTACCACTATTTAGTTGGCGATAGGAGTAGACAACCCTCCACCATACATAGCAAAGAGCGATTACTGCGCCAAATGGTAAAAGGCCCACCAAGCCATCCGGTAAGATCCTTTCCTTGAGCATTACAGTAAATGCTGTGATCAAGGCTGTGTGAACACCGACAAAAAACGAGTTAGCTAGCATTCTACGAGCGCTAACTCTATCTGCCATATCAACAAACATTTTATACTGTTCGAAAAGATGCTTTTCGTACTCTTCACCGTATGCACTTTTTAGTGAAGATATGAGATTTAACTTGTCTCCCCCCATCTGAGATTTCATATTCCTGAGCTCTTCACAGGTACAAGCTTTTTGTTCAGCCATAAAAATCACCAAGTATACCAATATCAGTAAATATATACCATATAAATACTTTGAATGACTACATAAATTTATTTTTAGATGGCGCGATTGTAATTAAAAAGGTAACAATGAAGGTTAGTTAGGGGTGGATATATTTAGACAATATACAACGAACGAGGAGTTAAATTAAAAAATTGTTGGGATGTATAGGTTAGTATTACCTTTAATATTAATGATGCCGTGTAATATATTTACCCGTTGTCTATGGTAACAAATCTCTAATATCGCAGCCTAACGCTTTGGCAAGCTCATATGCTTTCTCCAGGGTTACATTGACCTCACCACGCTCAATCCGTCCCACATAGCTTCTATCAATCTCTGCTACATGTGCGAGTGTATCTTGCGATACGCCCAATTGAAGCCGTCTATCACGTACAGCATCACCAAATTTTTTTGCTAGCTCTTGCATGTCTCGCCTCTCTCTGGCGAGCACTATCTCTGGTTGTCTGGCTTACGGCCACGGACTATAATCCGCAATCGAGTTTAGATCTCCACTAATTGTTTTCGTTCGAGACCGAGGATTGCTTATGAGCTCCCAGACTGTGTGGTTACCCACCGCGCTCTACACCGCACTCATTCGACTGCACATGGATGACTTCACTGCGATAGGATTTGTAAATGCCATTTTTGGTGACAAAGCAGAATCGCAGATACGTAAGCGGCGTTATACCTTCATTTATCGGCATCTGATCAAGCTCGTAAATCAGGGACTTCTAAAAAGGAAGAAAGTTGATGATGGGAGGCGTTTTTCTCATTTCATCAGGACTCCCAAGTTCGATGAAGTGCATTTCAAAGAGGAATTTATTGGGCCGGATGCGCTTGTAACTGAATCGGGTAAGGAGCGTGAGCCGGAAACGTATGAATCCGTTCTGGAAGGGCTGAGTGCGAGAGCACAGCACTACCGTCAAGCGTTGCAGGAATGTGATTCAATGCTCACTGAGTACCAGGAGTTAAGATCCGACTTCTCCATATTGGATCTAGCGATTGAAAGGGCCATCAACCATACCGTTGCAGAAAGTCGCGATTTGCGGGGCAGGCTGGAGGCCGTGGAGAGGCTTTTGAGGGGGCTGATGGCGTTTAGAAGCGCCTCTTGATGTAACCGTTCAGCGTCAGGGGATTGATGCACACAGTTCGGAGTGAATGGGGTAATCCGTTTTCTCGATGCGGGCTCGGATAATGGTATGCAGTCACTCTTGGGGTCAATGTCCCAAGCGTTTGGTCGTCTCAACCAACGAAAGTAAGCGTTGACGAAACAGCTCCCCACTCAGGGCGATAACAGCCACGTTGCGCAGTACATGGGTCCAGCAAAGCAGGCGCAGACTCGTGCAGATAAACCGGTAGCCAGCATACAGGCCCGCCACCAATACACCAGCCAACTCCTACTCCAGCAGGCGCTTGGCGACATCAATGCCACGCCCGTTGGCTGTCATAAAACAGACCGCTATCTTGCTCAGAGCCATACACACATAGATCCGATCGATAAGGTTGTCATGAGCCAACACTTTGCCGTGGAGGAGGTGATGAGGGCGTTCTCATCCAAAGACCAATAAGGTCGTCATTGGTTGTCCAATGGGGGAGGGGGGGGATTTAATTGAGAGGTTATAGAAGTAAAAAAGCCAGCTAATGCTGGCTTTTTTACTTCTGAAAATGGCGTCCCGTGCAGGATTCGAACCTGCGACCATCCGCTTAGCTTACCACTACAGCTTTCACTGCCACCGTGTTTGTGGTCTGGACTATATCTTCACCCACAGCATTATCTGTTTGGGTGGAGGGCGCTAATGATGTATTCCGCAATGAGATCGCATTGCACCATCTAGTCTCTGCACCTTCTCTACACGCTTGTAGAGCTTGGCTCAAGATTACCACCGCCATTACGCGCTGAGGCTTCCTTGAATTCACCCTCTCCACTGTATAGGTTTCCCTGTACAGGCTCCTAATAACTTAAAGGCGGATGCTCTATCCGACTGAGCTAACGGGACAAATTTTACAAATCAACAACATTTTAAGAGCTACGCAAAATGGTAACTCTTTTTAGTAAGGAGTAACAGCAAGGCTTTACTAGGTAACCTTACCATCTCTCCAGCCCTTGCCTGCTCTAGTCACCTCAAAAAGTGGTAACACTTTGGGGGTTAGTTTTGCTCTATCCAACTGAGCTAAGGGCGCACATTGAACGTTCAGGCATTCCACCTGCAAAAATGGTCGGTGATAGAGGATTCGAACCTCTGACCCTCTGGTCCCAAACCAGATGCGCTACCGGACTGCGCTAATCACCGATGTTCGCTGCACAGAATAGCCAGATAAGACCAGTCAGGCAACGGGCCGGCATCATAACCAAGCGCAAAAGCCAGCGTCAATGAATTTTTCCATCAACAAATTCAAGTGACTACTTATTGCTCTTGCGCTGATGCATCCCGAGGACGCTGCTGTCATCTTACTTAAAGAGGCTTATCAGGGTTTCACGTTCGTACTCCTGCTGACGGACTTCTACCCCCTGGATGGCAGAGAACCAGGTTTTAGCCTGAATCTCTGCAGGACTGGTTGAACATACCTGGTCTTCAGCTTGCGCTCTCATACCTGCATAAAACGATCGTGGATATTTGTGCGTAAGCGTCTGCAACATCTTGTCGAATCCCTCGGTTACTGGGCCACAACCCGGGACTTCACTGAGCAACCAAGCAGCACTACCGAGAACCGAAAGGGTTCCAAAGCGTAGATTTTTGATCAGTGACCACAGCATAACGTCATGCGTCGATGTCTCATCGACCAAGAGCAATACTCCAGTCACTTTCCCTGCAGGAAGACGGGAAAGGGCTGCTTGGAATAAATGGGCTTCAGGGCTCGCTTGCTGCCCCAGTTGTTCGACACGAAAATCAGGCTTGGTCGCAATTGTAAATGAAACAAGACTGCCATGTTTTTGCGCTAGCACTGCCCCCAAGTCACACCACACATCGGGGTCACCGCTAATCTGCCCGTCATTATCGGAAAGGTAGGTCAGACTAACACTCTGATGTGGACATACCTGATCGATAGCAACACTACTTTGTGTTGAGGGCGCAGCCCCCAGCACCAACCAATGCTCCTGGCTTTGTGCCAAGGCACACGAACCCCATAGGCACACTAAGGCTGCAGCCCCGATTCTAGCACCCCACCACATAGCGACTCCTTTTGCCCAACACTTTGCGTGCAATAAGAATTGAGATATATGAAAAAACAAAGCAAAACAGCAACTGAATAGCCAGTCTGCCGATTATATTTTCTACAGGCATTCGACCTAAAACGATACCAAATAAATAGAGCCAAAAACCATGAACAAAGAACAAACCAAAACTGATCTGCGCAATATGTGACATGGGTTTATAAGGGTGATTTAAATAGGCTGCAAAAATAAAGTACATCAACCACACAAAAATCAACTTACTCAACTGGAGCACATTAAGATGAAATAACTGATCCCAAAAACCATGGTTGAACGTTTCTGTATTGAACCACCAAAAATACATTAAAAGATATGCAATTAGTAACCCGACACTGATTGGTATAACTTTTGATTTTGCCCATTGAATAAGAGGGCCGTTTTGAGCGAAGTACATCCCCATCAGGTAGAAACCTAGGAAGTGAAAGACACTCAGAAACGGATTCAGATTGCTCAAAGGTCTCGCTGTCATCAGTGATACAAACAGTGCGACAACCACTATTGGACCAAAAAATGACGAGCGACTCGCATAGCGTAGCAATGGAGAAATTAAGAAGACAAGCCAGATCATCGGTATATACCAAAGAGGAACAATCAATGCACCACCAACGATGAGAGACCAGATACCATATTGCAACGGGGCTAACCCATAATCGAGATTTTTATCAGTGACAATCCCATATCCGATGGCTACAGCCGACAATAGAAGGTAAGGGTAAAGGATATACCCCGCTTTTTTATGTAGGTATGGGAGATAGTCATATCCCTTACGCTCAGTCGTGTAGAGAAAAAGATACCCTGAGACAAACACAAACAGTGACGACACATCACCAAACAGATAACGACATAGATTTTGCCAAATCGAATCATGTTCATAGATCACTGTTATATGGCTGAGCATCACCATCAAAATGGCGACCCCACGCAGATTCTCGAAAAAATAGAGAAACTCCTTCTTCTCTCCCATTCCGGCTCCCTCACTGTGCAATAGGCAACAGCCAGCCTCCCGGCATCCTCTGCCCGGCGGCTGGCGAACAACTTGAACGACTCTCTGGGATTAGACCAAAGCGAGGCTTTTCTGACCACCCTTGTCCGGTAATTGACAAGTGGCGCCAGCACTTGCGGAGCGCGCGATTGCCCCTGTCAGCGCCGGATAAAAAATGCGACAATGCGCCGCCATTGTGAAGACGTTGAGTTGAGGATTATGTCAGCCAAAATTATTGATGGAAAACTGGTTGCGCAAACGATTCGCAGTCAGGTGGCCGCCCAGGTCAAAGAGCGGGTGGCCCAGGGCAAACGCGCCCCCGGTCTTGCCGTGATCCTGGTCGGAAGCGATCCGGCCTCTCAGGTCTATGTGGGCAGCAAGCGCCGCGCCTGTGATGAAGTGGGTTTTATCTCCCGCTCCTATGATCTGCCCGCCGATGCCACGCAAGAGGCATTGCTGGCGCTGATCGATCAACTCAATGATGACCCAGAGGTCGACGGGATCCTGGTTCAGCTGCCGCTGCCGGCCCATATGGACAGCACCCTCGTGGTCGAGCGTATCCGCCCCGACAAGGACGTAGACGGTTTCCACCCCTACAACGTCGGTCGTCTGGCCCAGCGTATTCCGGCGCTGCGTCCCTGCACGCCGAAGGGGATCATGACCCTGATTGAAACCACCGGCATCAAGACTCACGGTCTGCACGCCGTGGTGGTAGGGGCCTCCAATATTGTGGGCCGCCCCATGACGCTGGAGCTGCTGCTGGCTGGTTGCACCACCACCACCTGCCATCGTTTCACCCAGGATCTTGAAGAGCATGTACGCCGCGCCGACCTGCTGGTGGTGGCGGTGGGCAAGCCCAACTTTATTCCGGGCGAATGGGTCAAACCGGGCGCTACCGTGATCGACGTCGGTATCAACCGACTGGCGGACGGGGCGCTGGTGGGGGATGTGGAGTATGAAACTGCGCGCAGCCACGCCAGCTTTATCACCCCGGTTCCCGGTGGAGTTGGCCCGATGACGGTGGCCTCGCTTATCGAGAACACCCTGCTCGCCTGCCAGACCTACCACGATTGATCCCACGGGCGCCGCCAACCGGTGGCGCCCTATCTTGCCCATGTTTACCTTAAGACCCTATCAGCAAGAGGCGGTTGACGCCGTCATTGCCCATTTTCGTCGCTATCCCGACCCGGCCGTGGTGGTGTTGCCCACCGGCGCCGGTAAGAGCCTGGTGATTGCCGAGCTGGCGCGCAAAGCCCGTGGTCGGGTATTGGTGCTGGCCCACGTCAAAGAGTTAGTCGAGCAGAACCACGCCAAGTTTGAAGCCTGGGGCCTTCGGGCCGACATTTTTGCGGCCGGGTTGGCGCGCAAAGAGTCGCACGCTCAGGTGGTGTTTGGCTCGGTACAATCGGTGGCGCGCAATCTCGATGCCTTTGATGGCGCCTTTTCTTTGCTCATCATCGATGAGTGCCATCGGGTGTCTGGGGATGACGACAGCCAATATCATCAGGTGATTGCGCATCTGCGTGCCGGCAATCCGGCGTTGAAAATCCTCGGGCTCACCGCCACCCCCTATCGCATGGGGATGGGCTGGATCTATCGGCGTCACTATCACGGCATGGTAAAAAGTCGCGGCGAGCGGCTCTTTGGCGACTGCGTGTTTGAGCTGCCGCTGCGCTACATGATTCGCCACGGCTATCTGACGCCGCCCAAACTCATTGATGCGCCGCTGGTTCACTACGATTTCAGCAAGCTGTTAGCCCGCCCGAGCGGCCTGTTTGATGACGCCGAGCTCAATCGGGAGATCCGCCGCCAGGCTCGGGTCACCCCACATATTCTCGAGCAGATCCGCGACTATGCCCGCGAGCGCCACGGCGTGATGATCTTTGCCGCCACCGTAGAGCACGCTGCCGAGATTGCCACCCGGCTGACCCAATCCGGTGATGCGGTTGCGCTGGTGACCGGTGAAACCCCGGGCGATGAGCGCGACCGGCTGATTGCTGCCTTCAAAGAGAAAACCATCAAGTATCTGGTCAATGTCTCGGTGTTGACCACCGGCTTTGATGCCCCCCACGTGGATCTGATTGCGCTGCTGCGCCCGACCGACTCGGTCTCGCTCTATCAGCAGATTGTCGGCCGCGGCCTGCGCCTGGCGCCCGGCAAGCTGGATTGCTTAGTGCTCGACTATGCCGGCAATAACATCAATCTGTTTGACCCGGAAGTGGGCGAGCCACGGCCTCATCGTGACAGTGTGCCAGTGCAAGTCCCCTGCCCTGCCTGCGGTTTTGCCAACACGTTTTGGGGAAAACTCGATGAGCAAGGTAACGTCATCGAGCACTATGGCCGCCGCTGTCAGGGAGTGCTGGAAGATGACGAAGGCAACCGCGAAGAGTGCGATTACCGCTTTCGCGCCAAAATCTGTCCACACTGTGGCGCCGCCAATGATATTGCTGCCCGCCGCTGCCAGAGCTGTGATGGCGTGCTGGTTGACCCGGACGAGCAGCTGCGCGCGGCCCTCAACCTCAAGGGGTGCATGGTGCTGCGCTGTAGCGGCCTGTCGCTCGCTCTGCATCAGGGCAAACAAGGAGCCCAGCTCAAGGTGACCTACCATGACGAGGATGGCGCCACCCTCGATGATTACTTTTCTTTTGCCTCCACCGTGGCGCGGCGCTTGTTTCATGAGGTCTTTGTACGTCATCATTGGCGCGCTCCCGGTCTGGAGCCCCAGTTTGCCTCTCTTGAGGCGGTGCTGGCGGCTGAGGCCGGTTTTCGTCATCCGGATTTTGTCATCGCGCGCCGCTCGGGGCGTTTCTGGCAAATCAAGGAGAAGATTTTCGACTACCAGGGGTCGTTTCGTACTGCCGACAGCGCCCGGTAACAGTAAGGATTTTCATGCAGCGCTTTCTGATTGGTGTGTGTGCCCTTTTCTCGGTGGCTGCCTGCGCAGCACCGATCACCCCGCCCAAGGGTGGCCATGCCGGCATCGGCGTGCTTGGCCAGAGCGGTATCGAGTTTTCCCACAATCTCGACGATTTGATGACACCGGCTTCGACCATGAAGGTGATCACCGCCCTGGCCGCCCGTCTGGAGCTGGGCGAAGAGTTTCGCTTTGTCACAGAAATTCAGGCCAAACCGGGCAGCAAGAGTGGCGATACCCTCAATGGGGATCTCTGGATCAACTTTGTCGGCGACCCGACCTTAAGCCGTACCGACCTGCTCAATTTGTTCCAACAACTCGGCGTCAAGCGCATCACCGGTAACGTCTACGTCAACACCGGTGCCTACAACGGCTACGAGCGCGGCAATGGCTGGTCGTGGGGCGATCAGCCGCTCTGCTTCACCGCGCCGGTTGGCGCCGTCATCATCGATAAAAACTGCGCCTATGGCACCGTGACGGGCAGCCAGGTTGGCCAACCGGCCACTGCCAGCAGCCCGGCCGGCGTGCCGATTAGCATCAGCGCCGATAATGTGGACGTGATGAACTACGCCGACATGGCACGCCAGTTCTGCTCCCTTGAAGTGGACATGGCCCGCGGCAACCATTACGACCTGCGCGGCTGTCTGGCGCCGAGCAAAGACCCGCAGGGTCTGCGCTTCGCTATCTATGATTTGGAAGCCTGGGGCTGGGACAACATCAACTGGGCGCTCGATCGCGTCGGTATCCAGCATGATGGCGCCCTGCGCCTGACCCACCAATTCCCGCAAGGCGCCGAAACGCTGGCCAGCCACAGCTCCCAACCACTGCCTGAGCTGCTCGCGCACATGCTCAAGCGCTCTGACAATATGTATGCAGAGACGTTCCTGAAAACCGTCGGCCGTCACTACTACAACATGCCGGGTAGCTTTCGCAGCGGCACCATGGCGGTACGCGCCATTCTCGGCAAGGTGGGTATTAACTTAGATAACGCCACCCTGGCTGATGGCTCGGGCCTCTCGGCCCACAATCTGGTGAGCGCCCGCCAGATGCTACAAGTGCTGGCTTATATCCAGCGCAATGACAGCACCTTGAATTTCATCAAACTGCTCCCCACTTCTCAGGTGGATGGCACGCTGGCTTGGCGTGGCTCAGTGACCGCCCCCTTTATGAAGGGTCGGGTGCATGCCAAGACCGGTACCGTGACCGGCGCCTCTAACCTGGTGGGCTTTATTGATACTGCCAATGGCCAGCGTAAAGCCTTTGTGGTGTTCCAGGACGCCCTTTCGCTCGACCCGGATACCCATGAGCGTTATCGTGCCAGCAAGGCACGCTGGCCCTGGATGACCTTCGAGAAAGGTGTGCTCGAGCAGATTTACAACAACCAGCCGGTGGAGATCACCGCGCAGCCCTAAGCTGCAGGCTGGCGGCCCATCGGCTAGGCTTGATGGGCCCGCATATACGGAGACACAGCATGTTTGTTGAGATTTATGGCCGTCCCGGCTGCCCTTACTGCGTTCGCGCCGTGCAGGTCGCCGAAGAGCTGACCAGCCGTCGTGATGACTTCTCGTTTCGCTATATCGATATCTATGAGCAGGGGCTGAGCAAGGACGATCTGGCGGTCAAAGCCGGCAAGCCGGTGCAGACCGTGCCGCAGATTTTCCTCGACGAGACCCACATCGGTGGCTGTACCGATTTTGAAGCCTACGCCCGCGCCAACCTCGGGCTGTAAGCCAGCAGTGAAAAAAAGCCCCGGCCAACTGGTCGGGGCTTTTTGTTAGGTAGATTTCACGCCTTGCTGGCGCTGAAGTTAACCCTGGATTTGGAGACCAGCTGGTTGCAGCGATTACAAAAATAATCGACCGCGCCACAGGCCTTGAGACGCTCCAGAGGTTCGCCACAGTCCGGGCAGCTCGCCGTAATGCGGTAGAGCCCCTGGCAGTGGCTGCAGGTTGTCTCGCGCGAGCGCGGATCGATATCCTCGCCGCACAGGGGACAGGCCACCATGTTCATCGTCATCTCTCCTTTCACCACGCGAGTGACGGCTCGCGCCGCCACCCGACGCGCTGCTTACTTGCTGCCCTTGAGCTTCATCAGACGCTTGCGCTGACGCTCCTGGCTCAGGGTCAGGGTATTTTTCTTGCCCTCAAACGGGTTGGCCCCTTCCTGGAACTCGACCCGGATCGGCGTGCCCATGATCTTCAGCGATTTGCGGAAGTAGTTCATCAGGTAACGCTTGTAGGAGTCCGGCAACTCTTCTACCTGGTTGCCGTGCACAATCAGGCGCGGCGGGTTATAACCACCGGCGTGAGCGTACTTGAGCTTGACGCGGCGACCACGCACCATCGGCGGCTGGTGATCCTGCTGGGCCATCTGCATGATACGGGTCAGCATCGAGGTGCTGACGCGGCGGGTGGCCGAGGCATACGCTTCGTCAATCGACTCGAACAGGTGACCCACGCCACTGCCGTGCAGAGCAGAGATGAAGTGCACGCGGGCAAAGTCGATAAAGCCAAGGCGACGATCCAGCTCGTTTTTCACATCGTCTTTGACCTTCTGATCGAGGCCGTCCCACTTGTTCACAACCAGCACCACGGAGCGGCCGGCGTTGAGCACAAAACCGAGGATGCTCAGATCCTGATCGGTGATGGTCTCGCGCGCGTCGATCACCAACAGGCAGACGTTGGCGTCCTCAATGGCTTTCAGGGTCTTGATGACCGAAAACTTCTCGACCGTCTCATGCACCTTGCCACGGCGGCGGACACCGGCGGTGTCGATGACCACGTATTTGCGGTTATCGCGCTCGAGCGGGATATAGATGGAGTCGCGGGTAGTGCCCGGCATGTCATAAACGATGACGCGATCTTCACCCAGCATGCGGTTGGTCAGGGTCGATTTGCCGACGTTGGGGCGACCGACGATGGCAAACTTGACCGGCAGATCGGCGTAGCGATTCTGCTGCTCGGCTTCGTCGTCCATCACGAACTCGCCGGCAGCCATCATGCGGGCCAGCACTTCTTCGTCGAACTCCTCTTCCTCATCCGCGTCGACGCCCTCTTCGCCGTTGGCAGTGCGCTCGGCGACCAGCTCTTCCAGATGGGGAGCCAGCGCCAGTTGCAGCAGGCTCAGCACGCCACGGCCATGCGCGGCAGCAATCTGATACACCTCGCCAAGCGCCAGGGCATAGAACTCGGCACTGGCCGAATCGCCGTCGATGCCGTCGGTCTTGTTGGCCACCAGAAACACGGTCTTGTGGCACTTGCGCAGGTGTTCGCCGATGGCGATGTCGGCAGCGGTCAGACCGGCGCGCGCATCCACCATAAACAGCACAACATCAGCTTCATCAATGGCTTGCAGCGACTGCTCGGCCATCTTCAGCTCGATGCCCTCTTCGCTGCCGTCGATACCACCGGTATCGACCACGATAAATTCCAGTTCGCCCAGTTTGGCCTGACCGTACTTGCGATCGCGGGTCAAGCCCGGAAAGTCGGCCACCAACGCATCACGGGTGCGCGTCAGGCGATTGAACAGGGTGGACTTACCCACATTGGGGCGCCCAACCAGGGCAACAACAGGAGTCATACATTCCTCATTTCTCGGGTGTCACAGACGCCTGGCACCCTGTCGGGCGGGGCGTCGTTAAGACGACAACGGCTCCGGGTCCAAAGACCGGGAGCCGGATAACATTGCGCGTGCAGCGCTTACGGGCGCTTCAGGGCAAACAGCTTGCCACCACGGCTCTGGATATAAAGCGTATCGCCCTCAACCAGCGGATTGGCATACAAGCCGCTGCCATCGAGCTTCTGCATGGCCTTGATGGTGCCATCAAGGCGATCCAGCCAATAGAGATAACCTTCCACGTCACCGACAACCACGTAGTCACCGAAGATGACCGGCGCGGTCACATCACGGTTTTCCAGCTGGGTGTTGGACCACAGCTCGAGGCCGTTACGACGGTCGACCGCAAACAGGTGACTGCTGCTGTCGGTAATCACGATAGCGGAATCGTCAGCCGCCATGTCACGGTAGGAGGAGTACTTACGCTTCCACACTTCGTCACCGGACATGAGTTTACGTGCCATCAACTGGCCATTGTAGGCGATGGCGTAGAGCTCGTCGCCTGCCACCAACGGAGTGGAATCGACGTCAACCATACGGTCCAGCTCGGTTGCACCACGCGGATCAGCCACCTTGGACTGACGCACCGGTTGACCGTTGCTCAGCAGCGCAATACCGACCTTGCCATCGGCGCGACCATACAGCACGGCGCCATTGGTGATAACCGGCTGGGCCACACTGCGCAGGGTCAGCGGCGGCTGCTCTTCGGTCAGCGACCACTCTTGCTTGCCGCTTTCGCTGTCAAAGGCGATCAGGGTGCCGGAGGTAGTCAGCACCACCACGCGGCCATCACCGACCGCCGGACTGGCGACCACTTCACCCGGAACGGTGGCTTGCCACAGCACATCACCGTTCTCTTCGGACAGGGCATACACCACGCCGTTTTCGGAGCCAAGGAACAGCTTGCCATACGCGGCGACCACGCCACCGGAAATACGGGCGCTGCGCTTGTCGGCGTTCACGTCCAGATCGGAGAGATCAACACGCCACACCTTGTCACCGTTGCTGGCATCCAGCGCGGTGACATCGCCGTCACGGGAGGCGGCATAAATGCGCGAGCCATCCAGCGCCGGGCGCAGTTGCGAGTAGAAATCACCAATGCCGCCACCGACCGAGGAGCTCCAAGCGGTGTCAGCTTCAAAAGCCGATTGAATCTGCGGCAGCGGCGCCATGGGGGTGAGGTCTTCGTCACCACCAAACAGAGAGCAGCCTTGCAGGACCAGGGCGACAGCCGCGCCCAATACCAGTTTTTTGTACTGATTACGCATCCGTCTTCACATCCCCTGCCGCGGCCCCCTGGGCCATGTCATCCATCTTCATGCGCAGTACCGGGCTGCTTTGCAGACCACCGGCGTCGGCGGCGGCCTGATAGGCATCACGGGCCTGCTCGCGCTTGCCCTGAGCCAGCAGAATGTCGCCACGCACTTCAGCAACCTGCGCCTTGAAGCCGTCATCCTTAATCTTGTCAAGACGAGCCAGCGCGTCATCGGCCTTGCCCTGCTCGGCCAGCAGACGGGCCAGACGGACACCGGCGATATTCTGCACGCTGGCATCGCCCTTGTCGGCAACCCGGGACAGCTGCGCGATAGCCACATCCAGCTTGCCGGCATTCACCGCGGCAGACGCCAGCTCGAGGGAGGCCAGATCGGCGTAGGAGGCGCCTTCGTTGCCCTTGATAAAGGATTCAACCTGACCAAATGCCTTGTCGCCATCTTTGGCCAGTGCTTCGCTCACCACGCTGTATTGAGCGGAGAGACTCTGCTGGGTTTCCAGCTGATGGTTGTTGTACCAACGCCAGCCAAACAGGCCAGCCAAGCCAATTGCAGTGCCGATTACGATCGAGGAGCCGTTCTCTTTCCACCAGCTCTTGATGGCCTCAACCTGTTGTTCTTCGGTGGTGTAGACTTCCACGTTACTCTCCTTTGTCCGCCAGCAGGGCAATCGCCTCGTCAACCTTGACGGTCATCTGCTCGGCCTGGCCACGCAGATACTTGATGGTCACTTCACCGCGCTCGATTTCACTCTCACCGAGGATCAGCGCAATGCTTGCACCGCTCTTGTCGGCACGCTTGAGTTGCTTCTTGAAGTTGCCGCCACCGCAGTGGCTCATCAGACGCAGTTCGGGCAGCGCATCACGCAGACGCTCGGCCAGCAGGAAACCGGCCATCTCGCTCCCCTCACCCATCATGGCAAGGTAAACATCAACCACCGGGGGGATGTCCTGATTGAGCTCGAGCGTTTCGAGCAGCAGCACCAGACGCTCCATCCCCATGGCAAAGCCAACCGCCGGGGTGGCGGAGCCGCCGAGTTGCTCAACCAGACCGTCGTAACGGCCACCGCCACAGACGGTGCCCTGGGCGCCCAGACTGGTGGTGACCCACTCGAACACGGTGAGGTTGTAGTAATCAAGACCGCGCACCAGACGCTCGTTCACCTCGTAGTGAATGCCGGCAGCTTCGAGCAGGCGCTTGAGCCCTTCGAAGTGAGCGCGGCTCTCTTCACCGAGGTAATCCATCAGACGCGGGGCATCAGCCAGCAGGGCTTGTACCCGCTCGTCTTTGGAATCGAGCACCCGCAGCGGGTTGGTGTACATGCGGCGACGGCTGTCCTCATCAAGCACCTCTTTGTGCTGCTCGAGGAAGGCCACCAGCGCATCACGGTAAGCGGCGCGTTCGCTGCTTTGACCCAGGGTGTTGAGCTGCAGGGTGACATGATCGGCGATGCCGAACTGGCGCCACAGGCGGTGGGTCAGCAGGATAAGCTCGGCGTCGATGTCCGGGCCATTGAGGCCGAACACTTCCACCCCGAACTGGTGAAATTGGCGATAGCGACCCTTTTGCGGACGCTCATAACGGAACATGGGGCCGGTGTACCAGACGCGACGTTCCTGGTTATAGATGAGGCCGTGCTCGATGCAGGCGCGCACACAACCGGCGGTGCCTTCCGGGCGCAGAGTGAGGCTCTCGTCGTTACGGTCGTTGAAGGTATACATCTCCTTCTCGACCACGTCGGTCACCTCGCCGATGGCGCGCTTGAACAGCGGAGTCTGCTCGACGATGGGCATCCGCATCTCGCTGTAGCCATAGCTGGCCATCACCTGGCGCAGGGCTGTTTCAACTTTCTGCCACGCCGGGCTCTGCTCCGGCAGGCAATCATTCATACCGCGAATTGCTTGGATCTGTTTTGCCACGTTGATACTCAGGAAAAAGACGTGAAAATTGGCCGCATTATAGGGAGTTTCCATCGCCAGGTAAAACCGCAACCAGGCTCAATGCGACCGCTCGAAACGGTGCGGGCCACCCAACGTGGCCCGTCTGTATCAGTGTTCGTCAACCTCGATGCGGTTACCGGGGTCGAGCATCGCGGCCCGAGCCCGGATGCGCTGCTCAAGAATGGGCACCAGTGCCTTGTTATCGAGGCGATCGACCCGCTGGCCCGCTTCGTAAAGGGCGCTCTTGTTGGCCGCGCCTGCCAGACCAAGATCTGACACCAGCGCTTCGCCCGGGCCGTTCACCACGCAACCGATGATGGAGACATCCATCGGCGTGATGATGTCCTCAAGGCGCTGCTCCAACTCGTTGACCGTACCAATGACATCAAACTCCTGCCGCGAGCAGGAGGGACAGGCAATAAAGTTGATACCACGGGAGCGAATGCGCAGGGATTTGAGAATATCAAAGCCCACCTTGACCTCTTCCACCGGATCGGCGGCCAGCGAAATGCGCAGGGTGTCACCGATACCATCAGCCAGCAGCATGCCAAGACCGATAGAGGATTTCACCGCGCCGGCGCGAAAACCGCCCGCCTCGGTGATGCCAAGGTGCAGCGGCTGCTCAATCTGCTGGGCCAGCAAGCGATAAGCGCCAACCGCCAGGAAGACGTCAGAGGCTTTGACGCTCACCTTGAAGTTCTGGAAATCGAGCTTGTCGAGATAATCCACATGGCGCAGGGCCGACTCAACCAGTGCTTCCGGGGTAGGCTCGCCATACTTTTCCTGGATATCGCGCTCGAGGGAGCCGCCGTTCACGCCGATGCGGATCGGGATATTGAGATCGCGCGCGCAATCGACCACGGCGCGGACGCGCTGCTCGTTACCGATGTTGCCGGGATTGATACGCAGGCAATCGGCACCGTATTCCGCCACCTTGAGGGCGATGCGATAGTCGAAATGGATGTCGGCGACCACCGGGATACGGGTCTCGGCCTTAATCAGACGGAACGCTTCAGCTGCTTCCATGGTCGGCACCGATACCCGCACGATATCGGCCCCCACCCGCTCGATGCGACGGATCTGCTCAAGCGTTGCCACCACATCGGTAGTCTTGGTGTTGGTCATGGTTTGCACCGTGATGGGGGCATCGCCCCCAACCGGCACATTACCCACCATGATCTGGCGCGATTTGCGCCGGACAATCGGTGATGCGTGGGAAGACATGCTGGGCATTACTCCTGCTGCGGCAATGTGATGCGGGCAGTGCGGCCGTTGTTATAACGGCTCATGTCGATATCCTGCCCCTTGAACTGGATACGGGCAGCCATGGGAGCCCCGATCAGCAGACGGAACGGCTCTTTGCCTTCGAAGGTCATCTCATCATTGGCCTTCTTAAGGCCGCTGAAGAGTACCTTGCCGCTGGCATCACGCACTTCAAACCAGCAATCAGCGGTAAAACCGAGTTTGAGTTGCGGCGCGCTGGCAGCATCGCTGGTGCCAGGCTGAGCCGCCGTCTCTTGACCGGCCGGTTGTACCGCCGTGGCGGCGACAGCCGTCGCATCCGCGGCGCTGGTAGACGGAGCAGCCGGTTGGCTGGCCACACTGGCACTGGTCGCGTCAGTGGCAACAGGGGTGGTCATGGCCGGCTCTGCGTCAGAAGCAGAACCTTCCACTTCCGGGATTGGCGAGATGATGTCACCCGAGGTATCGGCGTCAGTGTTGTTGCTGCCTGCGGCGGCCTCAACGGCTGCCGGCTTGCTGATTTCGCTAGCCGCCAGCTCTTCCTGACCTGCCGCGCGGCGGTTGGAGTTTTGCCACCACCAGGCAAACAGCAGGCCAGCCAGCACCAGGATCACCAGCCAGCTGACAAATTTAAGGCGGCTGTTATTGGCCTCCAGGCGGGTACGCTTGGAGAAGCTCTGCATCTTGATGCTTTGCTGCGGCTCCAGCCCCAAGGTGGCATAGGCGGCGAGAATGGTGCTCTCCTCTACCCCGACTAACTTGGCATAGGTGCGCAAATAGCCGCGGATAAAGGTCGGCGACGTGTGCTTGTCGTAGGTGTCCGTCTCAATGGCTGCAATCAGCGTAAGGCGAAGATGAAGGCGAGATGCAACCTGTTCACGGGTCCAGCCCATTGCTTCGCGGGCAGAACGCAGCAACTGGCCTGGGCCAACTACCACAGAGGCGTCTTGGGAATCGAATTGTTGTTCAGTAGTCATTGGCTAAATAACGCTTGGCTTGTTGCGAATTGGGAAAAAGTTCAACCAGTTGCGACCCGTACTGGTGCAACTGGGCAGGTTTGTCGAGGACTTGGGCAAGACGCAGTCGCAGCCACAGGCTCTCTGCTGTCTCGGAAGAGACCTCACTAAAGCGACTCAAATAGGATCCAGCCTGCAGTGTCTCGCCCCGTTCCAGGGCGGCAGCCGTCAAATCCAGTAACAAACCGGGTTTGCGCGGATTATACCCCAATGCCAGGCGATAGTACTCACTCGCTTTGTCCTTTTTGCCGCTTTGTGTCGCGCACAGGGCCGCATTTTCGTAAGTATCTGACAACTTGGCATAATGCGGCTGGGCTATCGCCAGATTAAACATCCGGTCGGCCTCATCATAGCGTCCCCGGCTACAGAGGAAAGCACCATAATTATTCATGGCATCGCCATGCTGGGGGGAAAGATCGAGGACTTTGCGATAGGCGCGCTCGGCGGCGGCGTCATCACGCACCGACTGGTAGAAGTAGGCGTAACCTAAGTAGATATCGGGATTATCCGGATCATAACCCTGGGCCCGATCCAGATTGAACTTGGCCTGCTCGGCATTGCCCTTGCGCAGGTATTCCAGACCGAGCTCTAAACGGGTTTTAGCGGCCGCTTTGAGGTCCGGAGAGCTGACTTCATGTGCAGTACCTTGCTGGCCCACAACGGATGTCTGGGTGACGCACGCGGGCAGCGCTGTTAACACCACCCCAATCATCAGCACTCGTCTATCCATGGCAGGCCAACGCAAGATATTGAAGAATTAGACTATTTTGACGGAAATCTCCTCACCTTGCATCCGCTTTTTCATGGTGCGCTTGGTGCGGTCGATCACATCCCCGACCAGTTGTCCGCAGGCAGCATCAATATCGTCACCGCGCGTCTTGCGTACGATCACCGTAAAACCGTACTCCATCAATACCTTGGAGAAACGATCGATACGGCTGTTGCTCGGCTTGCCATACGGATTGCCCGGGAAGGGGTTGAACGGGATCAGGTTGATCTTGCTCGGTGTGTCCTTGAGGGCCTCGGCCAGCTCATGGGCATGCTGCATGTCGTCGTTGATATGATCGAGCAGCACATACTCCACCGTGACCCGGCCCTGATTGGCGTTGGATTTCTCCAGATAGCGCCGCACTGCCGCGAGGAAGGTCTCGATGTTGTACTTGTCGTTGATCGGCATGATCTCGGAGCGAAGCGTGTCATTAGGCGCATGCAGCGAGATGGCCAGGGCCACATCAATCTGGTCACCCAGCATATCCAGACCCGGCACGACGCCAGAGGTAGAAACCGTCACACGGCGCTTGGAGAGGCCATAACCGTAGTCATCGAGCATCAGCTTCATGGCCGGCACCACGTTGGCGAGGTTCAGCAGCGGCTCACCCATGCCCATCATGACCACGTTGGTGATCGGACGCTTGCCACCCACTACTTTAGCGGCGCGCCATACCTGACCGATGATCTCGGAAACGCGCAGGTTACGGTTGAACCCTTGCTGGGCGGTGGAGCAGAACTTGCACTCAAGGGCGCAGCCCACCTGGGAGGAGACGCACAAGGTGGCGCGGTCATCTTCCGGAATGTAGACAGTTTCAACTTCCTGATCGCCGACCTGCAGCGCCCACTTGATGGTGCCATCGGAGGAGCGCTGTTCGCGGCTGATCTCGGGGGCACGAATCTCGGCGATCGCTTTGAGCTTCTCGCGTAGCACCTTGTTGACGTTGGTCATCTGGTCGAAATCATCACAACCAAAGTGATAGATCCATTTCATGACCTGGTCGGCACGAAACGGCTTTTCGCCCAACTCGACGAAGAAAGCACGCAGGGCCTCGCGATCGAGATCCAGCAGGTTGGTTTTTATTTCGCTCATCAGAACCTCAGACAAATAGACAGAGCCCCATAAAAAAGGGCGCGGCATTGTACAAATAATGGTGGCGCCTTTCCACCTGCAGAACAAAGGGTTTTGCAGAAAAAATGAACAGCGGCCTGCCGCACAAAAACAAAGGGGAGCCGAAGCTCCCCTGTCACCGTTGACCGGCAGGGTCAGTCACGCGGGCAGAGCTCCTGCTCGGTGAAGAAATAGGCAATTTCACGGGCCGCCGAGGTGGGCGAATCCGAGCCGTGGACGGCGTTAAGCTGGGTGCTCTCGGCATAACAGGCGCGCAGGGTACCAGCCAGCGCCTGAGCTGGATTGGTCACGCCCATGATTTCGCGGTTGCGGCGAATCGCCTCTTCCCCTTCCAGCACCTGCACCATGACAGGTCCGGAGGTCATGAAACGCACCAGATCCCCGTAAAACGGCTTTCCTTCGTGCTCTGCATAGAAGCCTTTGGCTTGCTGCTCGGTCATGTGCAGCATCTTGGCGGCCACAATGCGCAGGCCTGCGGTTTCAAAACGATGATAGATGGCGCCGATCAAATTTTTGCGCACAGCGTCCGGCTTGATAATGGAGAAGGTACGTTCGATAGCCATTATGTTCTTTCCTTTAACTGCAGAGGTTGTTGTTGTAATCCATTTGCAGGCGCGATTATACGTAAACAAAAAGGTGGAAAACACACAAAAAATCAACTTTTGCTTACATAACGTGCAACTGGCAATAACATTCCAACACCATGCTAGCGGAATCTGTCGCATGAAAATGCGTGCTTGTGCACGAACTGGCGGTGAAACAGGCGAAAGTGAGGCGGGAGATAGATAAAAAGATCCCCGCCAGCGGGCGGGGATTAAAGCAAGCAACGCTCCGGATGAACCGGAGTAAGAGTTCAGGCTGTCGACTCCACCTTCTCCGGCACCACGCTAAGAGAAGGCAGGCACACCACGAAACCGTACACAGGTGTCATACGGATTCATGCTGACATTCGACAGGGAGAGAGACTAAAGTGATACCCCTTATTGAGGAAATGATTTATTAGAATCTCGCTATGCACAGACCGAATTTACGCGGTATCGATCTTAACCTGTTGGTGATCCTGAGAGTCCTGCTAGAAGAGCGCAACACCACCCGCGCTGCCGAGCGTCTGGCCATGAGCCAGCCTGCGGTGAGCCGGGCGCTGTCACGCCTGCGCAGCATGTATCACGACCCGTTACTGATCCGCACGCCACAAGGCATGGAGCCGACCATCCGCGCTCTGGAGCTGCTCGCCCCCTTGCGCCAGATCTTGCGCTCGGTCGAGCAGACCCTGCAACCACTCACGCCGCCCCGCCCGACCGAGTTCACCGGCGTGCTGCGCATTGCCGCCCACAGCTATGTGGAATACGTGATGCTGCCCGGTCTGATTGAACAGCTGCACCGTGATGCGCCCCAGCTCACCATTCAGATTGTGCCCTTGTGCAGCAACTACGATCGCCAGCTCGACGAGGGACAGGTCAGTATGGTGATCATGCGCCATGAAAATGTGCCGAGCCGTTTTGATACCCTGCCACTGCTCGATGACCGCTTGATGTGCGTGGCCAATCACCATCACCCGCTGGCCGGCAAGCGCATTGATTACCAGACGTTTGCCGCCGCCGATCATCTGGTGGTTGCGCCGCGTGGTTCGGAAGGGGGTGTGCTCGACGATCTGCTGGCGCGCCGTGGTCTGGCCCGTCATACCCAGCTGATTGTGCAGAGCTTTCTGGCAGCCCCTTTTATTTTGGCCCGCTCACGTCTGTTGCTGACCGCGCCGGTGCGCATTCTCGAGCCCATGAAAGAGGCGCTAAAACTGCGCGAGATCCACACCCAGTTTGCCTTGCCACGCTTTGTGGTGAGTCAGATCCGTCATCGCCGTGATGACAACCACGCCGCCCTCAACTGGTTTTGCCAGCAGTTGCAGCAGTGGTGCCACACCCTGCAGGCGGAGTGTCGGGAATTGCTGCCCGCTTGAGGTGACGAGCCAAGGGTTGCGGGCTCAGGGCCTCAATGCCAGAATCTGACGCTCACCGATGTAAAGGAGCACACGGCATGCAGGTTGTCATGTACGGCATCAAAAATTGCGAGCAGTTTTTTATGAAAGAACCAAAAAAAGCTCAAGTTACCCTTGAGCTTCACAAACAGTATTTGTAGAAACTATTTCGTTCAGCGAATCATTCTGAGGTGGTGCAACTAACCCCCCCGTTCCTCTCAACACAATTAGTTTGAGATGTACGTCGATTTTTTTGAGCCTCAACACTCTCCCTTTGTTGATCTAGGCGAATATTGTGAATAGCTTCAGCATCATACGATATTTTTTGACATTCATCTTTTTTAGGTTCGGTTGTATTAAAAGCTTTTGTATATGCCTCTTGTTCCAAAGCGTTATCAATATAGTTCACATACCAAGATATATCTGACGTGTATAATCCGAACTGTTGTGGCGATAAGTATTCTTTGCATACCTCCAACGTTTTTGCATATTGCCCCAATGCAGCTGCTGACTCAGGGGAAGAAATATAATCCTTACCTAGGACACCTTCCGTAGCCCCCTTTACATATGAATCAACAAACCCAGATGCACACCCTTGAGTAAACAGTGCACACAATATTGCCAATATGGCTCGACTATTTACAATCCAATTTGCTGCCATTTATTCTCCCACTGTACAATTCTTTTCTTAGCGATTGCATGGTGTTTTGAAAAGACATTGTTAGGCCGCCTACCATCATGTCCATTTAAATATTTTTCATGATGATAGGCGATGTCGTTCTTCATCCACCACATTGGTACAACATAGAAGTCAGAGTCATCGCTTGATATATCAACAAAAACCCAATACTCATCCTCATTTTTATTTTCACAACATACTTCGCCATAAGTAATCGACGTTTGCCATGTTCCACGCATCTTAGCTCTAGTCGTAACACGGTACACTCTGCCATTATCAGAGGTAAAGACTATAGCTCGCCTATTACCAGTTTTGATTTCACAAATATCTTTAGCTCCAAGGGATTTTATTTTTTGATAAACCTTTGAAAATCCAATGTCTTTTGTTTGTTCTTTCAAAACCAACCTCCTTATCAGCTATATGACTAAGAAGTGACATGCTGTTCAACCAAGTCAAACTATTGAGTCGGTTTTGTAACAGCAATCCGATGGATACTCGACACACTGATACCTAGCCGCTTTGCCACTGATGCCTTAGCGATGCCTTGTGATAGAAGATGCAGCACCTCCTACCGCTTCTCCATCGCTGTCGGCTTGCGGCCCTTGTAGACCCCTTTTGCCTTCGCCAAGGCGATCCCTTCTGCCTGACGCTCTAGCATGATTTCCCGCTCGAACGTGGCGATGGCTCCGATCATGCTCAACATCAGCTTACCTGTCGGGGTAGCCGTATCGATGCCCTGATTCTGAATTTGCAATGTTACCCCTTTGGCGTGTGGCTAGTCTGTGATCTCCAACAAGTGCTTTTGTTCCGAACGCGACGGACCAACCCGCATGAACTCCGAAAATCCCCTCTCGTTTTCATAAATGATGTTCACCTGTATGCTACTGACCAATGTACGGAACAGGCTGAATATCCATGGATAACATTCAAGCGCCCGAGGCCATCCTCTACGGGATTAAAAACTGCGATACCGTCAAGAAGGCGCGCAAGTGGTTGAGTGAGGCAGAGATCGACCATCGCTTTCATGATTTGCGCAGTGACGGGCTCAGTGAGGCGCAGCTCGACGAGTGGCTGGCAACGCTTGGCTGGGAGGCGATGCTCAATACTCGCGGCACCACCTTTCGCGCTCTGCCCGAAGAGCAAAAAAGCGAGCTGACCTTGGATAAAGCCCGCGCCCTGATGCTGGCACAACCGGCCATGATCAAGCGCCCGCTGCTGGCCATCGATGGCCACTATCACCTCGGCTTTAAGCCCGAGCAGTATCACACCCTCTTTTCCCGTTAAGGACGAACCGATGTCTGATGTCATCGAACTGGCCAAGGAGCTGATCCGCCGCCCCTCCGTGACCCCTCTCGATGAAGGGTGCCAAACCCTGATGGGTGAGCGCCTCGCCGCGCTGGGCTTTACCCTCGAACCCATGATTTTCGAGGACACCACCAACCTGTGGGCTCGCCGTGGTGACAGTGGCCCCCTGTTCTGCTTTGCCGGGCACACCGACGTGGTGCCGGCGGGCCCGCTCGACAAATGGCGCACGCCGCCCTTCGAGCCCACCATCAACGACGGGATGCTCTACGGCCGTGGCGCTGCCGACATGAAGGGCTCGCTGGCCGCCATGGTGGTCGCCGTCGAACGCTTTGTGGCCCAGCATCCGGATCATCAGGGCTCGATCGCTTTTTTGATCACCTCCGATGAAGAGGGTCCCTTTATCAACGGCACAGTGCGGGTCATCGACACCCTTGAAGCGCGTGCCGAGAAGATCACCTGGTGCATCGTGGGCGAGCCTTCTTCCACCAGCGAGGTAGGCGATGTGGTTAAAAATGGCCGCCGCGGCTCACTGACCGGCGATCTGGTGATACGCGGTGTTCAGGGCCACGTGGCCTATCCCCATCTGGCTGATAACCCGATCCACCGCGCCGCACCGGCGCTGGCTGAACTTGCCGCCATCGAGTGGGATCAGGGCAATGACTTCTTCCCCCCCACCAGTTTTCAGATTGCCAACATCAATGGCGGTACCGGCGCCTCTAATGTCATTCCCGGCGAGCTGGCGGTGCAGTTCAATTTTCGCTTTAGCACCGAGTCCACCTCGGAGGCGCTCAAAGAACGTGTTAAGGCGCTGCTGACCCGGCATGGGCTCGATTATGAGCTGAACTGGACTCTCTCTGGCGAGCCATTCCTGACCGATACCGGCCAGCTGCTCGACGCCGCCGTCGAGGCTATCGCGGCCGTCAATGGTGCCAAACCGCAACTGCTCACCACAGGCGGCACCTCGGATGGCCGCTTTATCGCCCCGACCGGCGCCGAAGTGATCGAGCTTGGCCCGGTCAACGCCACCATTCACAAGGTCAACGAGTGCGTGAAAGCCAGCGATCTCGACCTGCTGGCCGACATGTATCAGGGCGTGCTGGAGCGCCTGTTGGCATGAACTCTGCGCAACTGCTCGGTACCGACGGGCGCCACCTCATACTGCTTGGCAATGGCCCGCACCGTCTGACGCCGGAGGCGGCCGCCGCCTTTGCTGCAATGCAGGCCGCGGCCGCCAGCGAGGGACACAATCTGCAGCCGGCCTCGAGCTGGCGCAGTTTCGAGCGTCAGCTTGCCATCTGGAACGGCAAGTGGCGCGGCGAGCGTCCGGTGCAAGGCGAGCAGGGTGAGCCGGTTGATATTCACGCTCTGGATGATGCACAGAAGGTCGCCGCCATTTTGCGCTGGAGCGCCCTGCCTGGCACCAGCCGCCATCATTGGGGCACTGATCTCGATATCTATGATCCGGACCGGCTGCCCACTGGTACCAAGCTACAGCTGGAGCCTTGGGAGTATCAGCCGGGGGGCTGGTTTGCCGCGCTTTCTGATTGGCTTGAGGCACATATGGCGCAGTACGGCTTCTTTTTGCCATTTCGTGGCGAGAGCGCCGGCGTTGCCCACGAGCCGTGGCACATCAGCTTCGCGCCGCAGTCGCAAACCCTGCGCACCGATGCGGATGCGCTGGCCGAGCTGCTGCAGATGAGCGATATTGAGGGCAAAGCTGCGATCCTTCCCCGCCTTGCGGAGTTGCTCGAACGCTACGGTGCCATTTCGGCACCCAAGGAGTAATGATGAACCTGTGGTTGTGGATTGGCCTGCCGCTGCTGTTTTTGCTCGGTCTGTTTCTCAACGCCATCAAGGACATGAAACAGCTCGAAAAGCAGTTGCCCAAGTACCGGGACAAAATACGCGACGTCAAGGACGACGATGATTGACAAGACGGGGCCACGGCCCCGTCTTCATTGGTCCGGCCACTGAATTTGTATGCAAAAAAGGCCCTGTTGAGGCCATTTTTGTTGCGACTTTTCCCCCTTGACGCCGTATGATGAATTAACAGGCGCTGTTTTTTACAAAATAATCACATCAAGGGGGTCAGGCATTGAATGCGAGCACCATCAACCACTTTTTTCTTGTCGTAGGGTTGCTGGTTGGTCTCAGTGTCCTGCTCAGCTCCCTCTCCTCACGCCTTGGCATCCCCATCCTGGTGGTATTTCTCGCCGTCGGCATGCTGGCCGGTGAAAACGGCCCAGGTGGGATTCAGTTTGCTGATTATTCAATGGCTTACCTGATAGGTAACCTGGCACTGGCAATCATCCTGCTTGATGGCGGTATGCGCACCAAGGTGTCATCCTTTCGGGTTGCGCTATGGCCTGCGTTGTCACTGGCCACCCTCGGGGTGCTGGTCACCACCAGCCTGACCGGCTTGATTGCCGCCTACCTGTTTGATCTCAACTGGATGCAGGGCATGCTGATCGGCGCCATTGTCGGCTCGACCGATGCCGCCGCCGTATTTTCCTTACTGGGCGGGCGCAGCCTTAACCAGCGGGTCGGCGCCACCCTCGAGATTGAATCCGGCAGTAACGACCCGATGGCGGTGTTTCTGACCGTGACCCTGATTGAAATGCTGGCCACTGGCCAGCAAGTGGGGCCGGGTCTGTTTGTCTGGAGCCTGATTAAACAGTTCGGCATTGGCGCAGGACTCGGACTCGGCGGCGGCTGGCTGCTATGGCGCATCAACAACCGCGCCGTGCTGGCAACCGGCCTCTATCCGCTGCTGGCAGTGAGCGGTGGCCTGCTCATCTTCTCCATCACCACGGCGCTCGGCGGCAGCGGCATTCTGGCGGTCTATCTCACCGGCCTCTTGCTCGGGAACCGGGTGGTACGCAGCCGCAGCTCAATTCTCTCGGTTCTCGACGGGCTGACCTGGCTCAGCCAGATCTGCATGTTCGTGGTGCTCGGGCTGCTGGTCACCCCGAGCAACCTGCTGCCTATCGCCCTGCCGGCCCTGCTGCTGGCCACATGGATGATTGTGATCGCAAGGCCACTGGCGGTCTGGTCGAGCCTGCTGCCGTTTCGCAACTTTTCGGCCCGCGAACGCTGGTTTATCTCCTGGGTCGGCCTGCGCGGGGCGGTGCCCATCATTCTTGCGGTGTTCCCAATGATGGCCGGTTTGCCGCAGGCCCAACTGTTTTTCAATGTGGCGTTTTTCGTGGTGCTGGTCTCTTTGGTGGTGCAGGGCAGCTCGTTGCCACTCGCTATCCGGCTGGCCCGGGTAGAAATTCCAGCCAGTCCCTCCCCCATCTCGCGCGCAGCGGTGGAGATCCACCCCGAGAGCGAGTGGGAGCTGTTTATCTATCAGCTGGGGGAGGAGAAGTGGTGCATCGGCTCACCGCTGCGCGATCTGCATATGCCAAGCGGCACCCGCATCAGCGCCCTGTTTCGCGGCAACCGGCTGCTGCACCCCTCCGGCAGTACCGAACTGCTGGCCGGCGACATTCTCTGTGTCATCGGCCATGAAGAAGATCTGCCAGCACTGGGCCAGCTGTTTAGTCACGCTCCGTCGCCTCAGTCGGATCTGCGCTTCTTCGGTGATTTCCAGCTGGAAGCCACGACCCGTCTTGGTGAACTGGCGCTGCTCTACGGTCTGGATTTGACCGGGATCGAAGATCAGAGATTGGGTGACTACCTGAGTCAGGCGTTGGGCGATAAGCTGGTCGTTGGCGATCAGCTGGATTGGCAGGGTCTGCGTTGGACCGTGGCTGAAATGGATGATAATCAGGTTCGTCGGGTAGGGGTTCGCCTGCTGGACGCCCAGGATGATGAGTAGTTTGCGGAGGAGTCATGCCGTACAGCACCGTTCTAGAACACCCCCACCCTCTGCAGCCCAAGTTGGGCGTGATTGAGGGATTTTTTGGCAAAGGCTGGAGCTGGTACGCCCGCCGCCGTTATGCCCAGTGGCTGCCACGCCATGGCTACGGTTTTTACATTTATGCTCCCAAGGAAGATGCCTGCCTGCGCAAGCAGTGGCACTCTCCCTGGAGCGAAGCAACCCTGCATGAGCTTAAACTACTGGCCGCCGAGTGCCGCGCCAATGGGCTAGCCTTTGGGATTGGATTAAGCCCGATGGGCGCTCATCACGATTATGCCCATCAACGCCCGCTGCTCGAAGCCAAGGTGCGCCTGATTGATGACGAGCTGGCGCCGGATATTCTGGCGGTGCTGTTTGATGACATGAAAAGCGATACACCAGACTTGGCAGCCTGTCAGTTGACCATCGCCCATGACATTGCCAGCTGGACCCGGGCACCGCGACTGCTACTCTGCCCCAGTTATTACTCCACCGATCCGATCCTCGAGAAGGTGTTTGGTCCGATGCCACAAGGCTATCTGACCGAGCTCGGGCTACATCTTGATCCCAACTTCGACATCTTCTGGACCGGCCCTAAAGTGATGTCGAAAAGTTACCCGAGCGATCATCTGGCGCAGGTTACCGACTGGCTCAAGCGCAAGCCATTTTTGTGGGACAACTACCCGGTCAACGATGGCAGTAAATCGAGCGCATTTTTAAATCTGAGTGCGTTTGAAGATCGCCCCGCCCGTCTGGCCCAGGAACTGTCAGGTCACGCCGTCAATCCGATGAAACAGGCTGCGCTGTCGACCATCCCGCTGGCCACCCTGCCCATGAGCTATCGGCTGGGGGATCACTATCATCCCGACAAGGCGTTCCATGCCTCGGTGCAATCATCTTGTGGCCCGCAACTGGCGCCGTTGATTGAAGAAGATCTGGCGCTGATGCAGGCGGTGGGCCTCAACCAACTGACCCCCGAGCAGCACCAGCAGCTGCAGACTCGTTATCAGGCCTATCGCGGTCAGGTCTGTGCCGACGAAATCCTCGGCTGGCTGGCCGGTGAATACCAGTTTGATCCGGACTGTCTGACCGATTGAGTCAACAAGCAGCGGGGCGACATCATGTCGCCCCGCTGCTTGTTGCATCTTGCTGCGCTTAACCAAACGCCAGCCAGACCCCGACACCCATCATCAAGGAGCCGGCAATCCGGTTCATCAATCGCACATTGCCGCTCTTGGCCAGAAAATGACGCAACGTACGCCCGCCGCTGGCATAGAGCACCAGGCAGGAGAATTCGATGATGAGAATAAGCCCTACCAGCGCAATAATCTGTGGCGCCAGCGCCCGACTGGTAGAGATAAAGGGGGGCAATAGAGAGATCATAAACGCCCACCCCTTGGGGTTAGCGATGGCGGTAACGAAACCCTGTCCTGCCAGGGTCAGGGCGCTGCCGGGGCGATCCGATCCCTGCTCACCCATTGCCATTTTGCCGCGCGATTGCCACATCTGGATGCCCAGCCACAGCAGATAAGCGCCGCCCACGTATTTGAACAGATGGAACAGGGTCGGATAGTGCAGCATCACCGCAGCCACCCCAACCACCGACAGCACTGACACCAGTCCGACACCAATCAGTTCTCCCCACATCATGTGCAGGGTTCGCCGCACGCCGATGCTCATGCCCAACGTCATGGCCAATGTCATGCACATGCCAGGGGTCACCGAGACGAAGAAGAAGGTGGGGATAAACAGGGCCAGAATGGCCGGGTCGATATAGGCAGACACACGATACTCCTTTTGCGGGTCAGTCCACCATGATGCCGTGGTGTTTGCCTATCAGGCAACCCCTGAGACGCTGTTTAACCCGACCTGGCGCCACCCTGTCGCATGCGGGGCAGTGACGGGCTACTTTTTCAGCCAATGGTGTCATTCGGGGTGGGCGATGCCATGAAGATTGGGTAAGGTATCACCATCTTCCCTAGTGCGAACCGATAGCATGAACGCGAAACTGGAAAAACCCGCCTATCTCCTGCTGGCCATGGTGGCGCTGGCCTCAGCCCTGTGGCTGGATTACTACCTGCCGGAGAAACAGATCGCCACCATCACAGGTGTCGAGGTCAAACGAACCGACAAGGACGGCCCCATCAGCAAAAACAATCCGGCTGACGGCCCCACCACGGATGTCTATTACATCTACACCGAGAAAGCGGGCGAAAGCGTGCGGGTGTTTCGCAACGAAGATACCGGCTGGGGCTGGCCTTTCTATTTCAAGTTCAATGCCGCTGACGTTCAGGCCAAGGCCAAGTCGATGGAGTTCGACAAGCGCCGCGCCCTGCTGACCTCTTATGGCTGGCGCATCAACATGCTCTCCCTGTTCCCGAACGTCACCAAGGTCGAAGATGCCCCGGAAGACGTGTCCACCTGGAGCTTCTTCCGCTGGTTCTGGTTTGGTGTCTGGGCGCTGGTGATGGGACGTGCGGCACTTTGGCTGTGGCGCCGGTTCGAGCACGCCGACTGACAGGGCGCGTATCATGAGTGACATCAAGCAGAGCAAGACTCGCACCAGCTTCTTTCGCCGCCTCTATGTGGCACATCTTGTCAGTCAGGGGACAGCCACTGTCCCTGCCCTGATGGAAGCAACCGGCATGCCGCGGCGCACCGCGCAAGATACGCTTGAGGCGCTGGCCGAGCTCGATATCGTCTGTGCCTTTGAGCAAGGAGAAGGGGCGCGTAACAATCAGGGGGGGTATCGGATTCTGGACTGGGGACCGATTGATGCCGACTGGGTGGCCCGCGAAGCGCCGCGTCTGGCCCGTGAGCTCGGTTACGACCCGGAGCAGAAAACCGCCTGATCCTCTGACAGGCGTGCCAACACGCCAGCCAAATCATGCCTGGAGACCGGTTTGTGCAGCAGTCCGCACATGCCGGCCTCAATACAGCGTCCCTCAAGCCCCGGCGTCATATCCGCCGTCAGCGCCATCACGCAGCCCGGTTTATAGCTTGCCTCTGTCAGCAGATGGCGAGTGGTGGTGAGCCCATCCATTCCCGACATATGTAAATCCATCAACACCAACGGATAATAGTGCTGATGACAGGCGTTCAGCGCCTCTTCGCCTGAACTGGCTGTGACAACAAGGCAGCCCAGACGCTCCAGCATTAACGCCGCCACGGTTCGGTTAACGCCGTTGTCATCCACCACCAGCACTCTGAGCCCATCGCTCTCAGGCCGCTCATCCTGCTTGCTGACCGCACTGGCTACGACTTCCAGCAGCCGCAGTTTATCAACCGGTTTGGTGAGATAACCGTTCATGCCCGCCGCCAGATAGCGCGCTTTGGCATCGGCCATGGCATCCGCCGTGACGGCGATGATCGGTACATTGGCCCACGGCTGACCAGAAGCGCGAATGATAGTGGTGGTGGCCGGGCCATCGAGCACCGGCATCTGCATATCCATCAAGATCAGGTGAGGCTGGGTCAATGCCAGCGCAGCCAACGCCTCGCGGCCATTAGTGGCTTCACGCACCCTATGCCCGGCGCTACTGAGCATAGCGCCCATCACCTTGCGATTGGTGCCATTGTCATCGACCAGCAGGATATCAAACGTCTGCTGACCGGCTGCGGCACTGCCCGGCTCGGCCGGCTCAAGCTCGGCGGCCAGATCGGCCTGCCAGCTCAGGGTAAAACAGCTCCCCTTGCCTGGCTCACTCTCGACCCGGATCTCGCCGCCCATCAACTGGGCTAAACTGCGTGAGATCTCAAGGCCCAACCCGGAGCCGCCATATTCACGGGTGATCGAGATATCGGCCTGGGCAAAGCGCTGGAACAACATCCCTAACTGCTCGCGGGAGATACCGATGCCGGTGTCTTGCACCGATACCTCAACATGGTAACGCTGCTCGCTGATGGGCGTGGCGCTCAGGCGCACCGTCACCTCGCCGCGCGGCGTGAACTTGATGGCGTTGGAGAGCAGGTTGAGCAGGATCTGCCGTAGCCGCAGCCGGTCGGCCATGATCCAGCGTGGTCCGGATTCTGGTAGCAAAGATTGCATGCGTAGCTGCTTTTTCTCGCCGTTGGGGCGCAGCAGCTCAAACAGATCGCGGATCAGGGCGTGCAGATCACAGGGCACCAGCTCAAGGTGGATCTTGCCCTCCTCAAGCTTTGACACATCGAGAATATCGTTGAGTAGCTCCAGCAGATGCTCTGCCGATTCACGCGCGGTATTAAGATAGCTGCGTTGCCGCTCGCCCAAAGGCTCGTCCGAGAGTAACGAGAGCATGCCGATCACCCCGTTCATCGGGGTACGGATTTCGTGGCTCATGTTGGCAAGAAAACTGCTTTTGGCACGGTTCCCCGCCTCGGCAGCGTGATTGGCGGCAATCAGATTTTCGTTAAGGCGGCGCATCGCTGCATGCTGCTCATCGGTTCGCCGCTGCTGACGCCAGGCCAGAATGGCAAACAGCAACACCAGCGCAAACTGCAGCACCGCAATCACGGTGGTGGTGATGATCTGGTGGCGCACCGAATCACGCCGCGCCTCATCGAACAGGGCAACCCGCTGGTTGACTTCCAACATCAGCGGTTGCAAGCGCTCAATCACTTGTGGCAATTCCTGCTGCAAGCGGTTGACGGCCTCCTGATCCACCTTCAGGTCGGGGGTTGGCCCCAGCCAGTGATCTCCCATGGTGATAAAGGCGTGCAACACATCGCGCACTTCACCAAACAGAGGGAGATGTGCCAGCAGACGACGATCGCGCCCCATCAGGGCCAGATCGACCCGACTGGCAAAGATGTCATAGCGCAGTTGCAACGCGGCATCGCGCCCCGGTCGCCACTGCAGCAAGGCATTTTGCAGGCGCAGAGTTTCATTGTAGAGCTGTGAGTAGTTCCACATGATGCTGTCATCGCCCTGATTGGCGTTGGCTTGCAAGTCAGCAAACTGGCGATATTGCACCGCGCCGATCCCCACCATGGCGCTGATCAGCACCAGCACAATGATGATAAGAAAACGGCGACTAGAACTGCCAACCCGCAGCAACATGCAACACTACTCCACAGTAATCCTGTCGATCTGCCAGACCGAACGCGCGTAATAGAGCTTGCTCTTAAGACGAGGTAGCTCATCAAAAGGGTACATCAGAAAAAACGGTCCACGCTGGCGCACTGACAAAGGCTGGCCATCCTGTGAATGCGCCAAGATGACACTAAAGTCGCGCAGATCGGAAAACGGCAACGTGGCAGAATATTCATTGAGTGCATGCAGTGTGACCTGACGGCCCTGTTTGATCCCCAGGCGGTTCAATAGATCAAGCAAACGAGGGCCACGATAGGAATGGACCCCATCATCCCAGGGGGTACCCGTCACGATCTCATACTGGGGCAACCGACTAATTGTAGCCTCATCCACGACGACCTCGGTGACGGGCTCACCGACAAAATGGGTTTGCACCGTCACGACCATCTCGCTGGCTTGTACCGATACGAGCCATCCCATTGCACACATTCCGTAGATCCATCCACGATACCAAGCCTTCATCATAAGCACTCACATTATCAATACCACTGCAATGTGGCGCCGCATCTTGCCTTGCTGGTGAAACGAGCGCAAATCCAATCAACAACAAACCTTCAATTGAGTAACAAAGACAAACCAATTTAGTACGCAATGAGCCTCCAATGAGGACTACGCCGGTTTGCCGCTCCGTTGGTTTGCTGGCACACTTCAGGGAAGAACAGATCGAACCTGAGAATGCTATGTCCCCGTCCGCTCCTGCTGATCATGAATTGCGCCTGCTGCTGGTCGACGAGCAGCGCTCATTTCACATCATGATGAAGGCGATGCTGTTCAACGTGGGGATAAGTCGCATCCATTACGCCTACTCTGCCGATGAGGCGCGTCGCCTCTGCCTGCGCGATACCTTTGATGTCTTTTTGATTGACTATGACTTGGGTGCCGGTGAAAACGGACGGCAACTGCTGGAGAGTCTGCGCGAGAAAAAGCTGATCCCGCCGCACGGTGTGGTGATGGTAGTCAGCGGCGATGCCAGCCGCGCCATGGTATTGAGCGCCCTGGAGCTAGAGCCTGATGAGTACCTCATGAAGCCCTTCTCTCAGGAGCAGTTCAAAACCCGTCTGCGCCGCGCACTGGAGCGCAAGCGCAATTTGTTGGCCCTGTTTCAGGCGCTGGATCGGGGAGATGATGCGACGCTGCTCGAGGAGTGTGAATCGGGCGCCACCCAGCACCCTAAATACAGCAATTTCTGCCGCTGCCTGCAGGCTGACACGCTGATCAAGCTCAAACGGGCTCAAGAGGCACGCAGCCTGATGCGCCAGCTGCTGGCCGCCCAGGATAATAGCTGGGCCCGTCAGGCACTGGGACGTGCCTGCTTTGATCTCGGTCTGTTTGATGAGGCCATCAGCCACCTGCAAGCCTGTCTTCGCCTTACCCCCTTGATGGTGGAGGCTTATCACTGGCTGGCCGAAAGCTACCTGGCGCAGGGCCGTGACGACGATGCACAGGCGCAGCTGCAACAGGCGGTGGCCATCTCGCCACAATCGGTGCATCTGTCACGTCGTCTGGCGGAAGTGAGCCTAAAGCGGGGCGATTACGCCGTGGCCAAGGATGTGCTGCTAAGCCTCATTGATCTGACCCGTAACTCGATTCACCGCACGCCCCATTATCTTGGCGCCTATATCCAGACCCTGACGCTCTATGCCCTCAATAGCAACGACAGCTATCACATCGCCAATCTGCAAAAACAGGTCAATAACGCCCTCTCCCGGCTGCGCGACGTGATGGTTGGAAGCGATTTTAACTATCCGGCCTTCGAGCAGCTCTGTCAGGCGCGGGTGCAAATTGCCCGTGGTGAGCTGCTCAAAGGCAAGAAGATGCTCTATCGCGCCAACCAAAACTGGCTCGACGCTCCGGAAAACATGCCACCTACCCTGCTGGGTGAAACCATCCTCGGACTCTATCAGTTAGGGGAGTTTGAATATGCAGACAGTTTGCAGGGACTGCTCTCTGATAATGAAGATCAGCTGCTGACCACCTGCATTCAGGTGACCCGCACCGACAAAACGGTGCTAGAGCGCCGCCAGCGCTATCAGCAGCTTAACGAATTGGGCATCAAGGCCTATCAGGCCGGGGAGCTCGAGCAGGCGCTGGGCCATTTTCGCGAAGCGCTGCGCCGCGCACCGGCTAACACCGGCGCGGCACTTAACAAGATCCAGGTATTGCTGCAGCTCATTGGCAAAAGCCACAAGAATAAGGATTATGACGATGAGTGCCGAACCACCATCAGTCTGCTCGACGGTATTCCGCTCAACCCGGCCCAGAACGAACGTTATCGCAAGCTGCGTGATGAGTTTACCCAGCTGCGCCATTGACGACCGAGCAGACCTTGCATCCGGCCCCCTTTCCTAGTCCAATAACCTCAAACAACGACATGAGCATCCGGACAATGAAAATCGTCTCTTTCAATATCAATGGCCTGCGTGCCCGCCTCCATCAGTTGCAAGCCCTTATCGACAAGCATCAACCGGACGTGATCGGCCTGCAGGAGATCAAGGTTCACGACGAGGCGTTTCCCCGCGAAGCGGTGGAAGCCATGGGCTACCACGTCGTATTCCACGGCCAGAAGGCCCACTATGGGGTCGCAATTCTGAGCAAGCAGGCCCCCCTGTCGGTGGAAAAGGGCTTTCCCGGCGATGATGAAGAGGCGCAGCGTCGCATGATCATGGCTACCTTCCAACGCGCCGACGGCTCAGTCATCAAGGTGATGAACGGCTACTTCCCGCAAGGGGAAAATCAGGATCACGAAACCAAGTTTCCGGCCAAGACCCGCTTCTATGCCGATCTGCAAGCCTATCTTGAGCATCACCACTCGCCGGACGAACAGCTGGTGCTGATCGGCGATATGAACATCTCTCCGTCCGATCGGGACATCGGCATTGGCGAGGCCAATCGCAAGCGCTGGCTCAAAGAGGGCAAGTGCTCCTTCCTGCCTATCGAACGTGAATGGATGGCCCGTCTGCTGAGCTGGGGGCTGACCGATACCTTCCGCGCCGCCCACCCGGACGAGTGTGAACGCTTCTCCTGGTTTGATTACCGCTCACGTGGCTTTGATGAGAACCGTGGTCTGCGGATTGACCTTATCCTCGCCTCTAACGCACTCAAGGAGACGGTGACCGAGGTGGGGATCGACTATGAGCTGCGCGGCATCGAGAAGCCCTCCGATCACGCACCGATCTGGACCACCTTCGCCTGATCAATCTGATCTATCGGTTCAATCAGGGAGCCTCGGCTCCCTGCTGCTTTATGCCAGCGCGCCGCGCTCTTGCAGCGCCAGTAGCACCCGCCGGGTCCCTTCCGAGCAGCGCGCCAGATCCGAGCAATCCAGCCAATCCAGCTCGGCGATTTCAGCGGCGCACTGCAGCGACCCCTGATAATCGGCCTGATAGCAGCTCAACATCACCTCGACCCCGACTTTGCCATCGGCCGGCGCCACGAAGCGCCCCAGCGAACGGATGCTCTGCTGCACCAGTTGTACGCTAAGCTCCTCGTCAATTTCACGCAGTAGCGCCTGCTCGTCACTCTCACCCGTTTCGCGCTTGCCTCCAGGCAGATAAAACAGCGTCTTGCCGTGCGAGCGCACACAAAGCAGACGTCCCTCTTTAATACAAATCCATGCCAGCTTATCAATCACGTTCCAGGCCTCCTGCAACAGGAGTGGCATTATCCCTCGGCCATCCATGCGTTGTCACCGTTGCAAGCGTCAACCGATTGCCTGAGCGAACGTTCTGTCGCACACTGCCCTTTCGTGGCGGCGCAACGCCTTGTGGGCGTTGATAAGTGCCGCTGATGCCTGGAGCGAACTGATGAACCATGATCCCGAGCTTCCCTGCGCGCTGATCCTCGCTGGCGGTCGCGCTACCCGCATGGGCGGCGATGACAAGGGGTGGCAAAAACTTGCTGGCAAGCCACTGATCCACCATCTGCTGGAGCGCATCACGCCGCAGGTCAGCCACGTCATGATCAGCGCTAACCGTCACTTGTCGCACTACCAAGCCCTCGCCCCCACCCTGCCAGACCCCTTACCGGATTATCCCGGCCCACTGGCCGGCATGCTGGCGGGTTTGCAGGCTGTGTCTGATAACTGGCTGTTAGTCGTTCCGTGCGATACCCCGTATCTGCCAACTGATCTGGTGACGCGCATGCTCGCGGCCCGCCGCTCCGACACCTTAGTGGTCGTAGCACACGACGGTGAGCGCCCGCACCCGGTGGTGGCACTGCTGCATCGAAGCCTGCGTGATTCACTGGCTGCGTTTTTACAGCAAGGCGAGCGCAAAATCGGGCTCTGGTATGCTCGTCATCCGATGGTTTACGCCGATTTCAGCGACTGCCCGGCGGCGTTTGATAATCTCAATACGCCCGATGATCTGACCCGCCATGCCACATTGCCCCACTGAACTGGCCACTCCCCTGCCAGTGCTGGCCATCTCGGCCTGGAGCGGCACGGGAAAAACCACCCTGCTCGAGCAGGTGATTCCGCTGCTGGTTGCGCGAGGCATTCGCCTGGCGGTGATCAAACACGCCCATCACGACGTCAATCTGGACCAACCGGGCAAGGATAGTTGGCGGCTGCGCGAAGCCGGAGCCAGTGAAGTGCTACTTGCCAGTGACAAACGCATCGCCTGGCTCAAGGAGACACCAGAGAGCCCTATCGCCTTGGCAGCCCTGCTCGAGCGTTTTAATCCCGCCGAGCTGGATCTGGTGCTGGTTGAGGGGTTTAAGGATGAGCCACTGCCCAGATTGGTACTCTATCGCGCCGCCTTGGGCAAACCGCTGCCAGATATGACGCAGCGCAACGTACTGGCGGTGGTCACCGATATGCCGCTTGCTACCGACCACCTACAACTGCCTCTTAATGATCCGGGCGCGGTGGCCAACTTCATTGTGACCTTGCTCAGCCGCCAGCAAACCCTGCCGGACTCACTGGTCGCACTCAATCTGGCCACGCGACACTGGTGCGCAAATGCTCCCGCTGCCAAGGTGTACCACTGCCCATTGCGCGGCGCGTTGGGGCTCGCGTTGGCAGGTGACCTGCCCTTGCTGGGCACTGTGGGTCAACCTATCGATTTTTCGCTGATAGAGCGTGCCGCGCTGCATGGAATGACCACCTTGCCGGTGGCACAGGCGCCCTGCGTACAACTTCACGCTGAACTGACCACTTCGCAGCTGCAACCCTGGCTGGCACTGTTGCAAGGCGCCGGATATCGGTGCGATAACACGGCGCAGGCCCCTACGCTGACGCTAACACTGCTCGCGCCCGGAGCTGCGCTGCCAACCGATTTATCCCACCACTGGCACTGGAATGGGCAAGCGCTGCTGACGCTGGGGGCGCGCGGCCGTCAACCTACTCTGGCCATGATTGCCACGCCACAGATGGCACTACTGCTACAACATGCCATTTTGGCGCCCTGGCTGGCGCACGCAAATGGCCACCCTCCGCCAGCCGATTATCTGAGGGCGCGGCTGCATAGCTCGCTGGATCCATCGCAGGGGCCGCTGCAGGCGGCATTTTTGTGGCAAGCTCACGATGCCGGTTGCTACTGCGCTACACAAAGACCGCACGCATTAGCGATACCTGCTCTGGTTTTCTGCCCAGAGCAGGCCCCCATAACGGGTGACACCGTATGGGTTAAACCGCTTAGCGATCACAGGGCGTGAGGTTGGTGGTAACTAAGGATGAAAAGTCGCCACCGGTTGTGCCAGAATGGATTGAGCTAAGGGAGAAGGGGTATCGAATGGGTTCTAAGTTCGGTGGATTATGTCTGCTTTTTCTGGCATTTGCCGGCTCGGCTGAACCGGTCAGGGTCGGCGTGAGTCTGGCTATTCCGCCTTATGTGCTGCGCGCCGAAGAGCGTGGCATTGAACTGGATCTGGTTCGTGAAGCCCTGAAACACAGCACTTTTGAACCCCATTTCTATTACCTATCCCTGCGCCAAACCTATGAGCTTATCGAGCGCCATCAGCTCGACGCCATTATCAATGTGCGACCGGGGCTGTTGAACAACGTGCACCTTTCGGCCCCCGTCATCACCTTCCATAACCGGGTATTTACTCTGGCACCGCGCAAGCTGGCCAAACTATCGGAGCTTGCCGGACTCAACGTGGTCGCGTTTCAGCGCGCCCGCGATGTGCTGGGGAAGGAGTTTTCCGATGCCGTGGCCAAAAGCCAGGATTATCAGGAAGTGGCCCGCCAAGAGTTGCAGGTCAGGCAACTTTTTGAGGGGCACGCCGAGGCCGTGGTGATGGAGGAGCGTATCTTCGAGCATTACCGCCAGCTGTGGGCGGCACAGAGCGAACATCCAGAGCGTTATCAGCAGAGCCGGGTTATCAGCAACGCGCTGCTGCCCCCGACGATTTACCATTTTGCGTTTACCAGCAGCGCCGTGCGCGATGCCTTTGACAAAGGCTTGGCCAGCATGAAACAAGATGGTCGCTATGAGAAAATTATGGCCAGTTACCAAAACGCAGACAGGGCGCAACGCCCTGTCTCATCAACACCGGTCATCACAGCTCAGAATCAGAAATAGAGTCGCGTCAGTGACTCGATAACGCAGCCAGGGCGACGAACCCCTTCAATCTCCACCTTGATCTCTTTGAGCAGCTCAATCCCGCCCTTGATGGCCGTCACTTTGGCGAGCTTGGTGCGAGCGCGGATACGGCTATCCACCTTGATGGGATAAGGGAAGCGCACCGAATCTAGGCCATAGTTAACCACCATACGGGCGGTCGGAAACTCTGGACTCTGCTCATCCACCGAGCCAGTCAGTTGCGGCAACAACGCCAGCGTCAGGAAGCCGTGAGCGATGGTGGTTTTGAACGGCGACTCGGCAACCGCACGCTCCGGGTTGGTGTGGATCCACTGATGATCACCCGTCACTTGGGCAAAACCGTTGATCATGGTCTGATCAACGTGCAGCCATTCACCGACATGGGTCTCTTCACCGATACGCCCCGACAAGGAAGCAAAGACTGCGGCAGCCTCGCCTTCCAGCTCGACAGTGGGCTCACCACTGGGCGCTGCAACTGGCGAACCATTAACGACCTGCTGCAGCTCACGACTTTGCGCCGGTTGCACCAGGTTAGTCACAGTGGCGTCCATCACCCGGCCAAGCAGAGGGTGATGCTGCGCCATTTGCTGAAACTCACGCCAATAGTCGCGAATGGCCGGGGAGAGCCAGTCCTTGAGCTCAAAGGGGTGTTGCGCCAAGATTTCCTTCTTGCGCTTCAGAAAATCGACAACCTTCATCAACCGTTCCTACTTCTAGCTGGCTGCTAAACAGGTCAAACCAGTCGCTATTTTAGAAAAGAACGGGGGATAATTGCAAAAAAATCTCAGCGTACAGCTGTACCTGCAGGCGAAGTTATCACTTACCTTACACTTTCTTCTCACCGTGCTGACCGGTAGCAAGATCAGACTCGCTAAAGCGCCAGGCCAGGATCCGGGTCTGTTTATTGCCCTGCACCATGGTAATGACCCGCACCTCGTTTGCCCCTGCCGAGGCAAGCCAGCTGCGGGCTGGACGGATATTCTCTCCCTTTGACACCAGGCTGGTAAACCAGCCGCACTGGCTGGCAAAGCGCCGACTCTCGGCGATCATCCGGCGCAAAAAAGCCGCCTCGCCACCCTCACACCAGAGCTCATGATTGCGGCCGCCAAAGTTAAGTGCGGGCGATTTACCTTGCGTCGAAGTGTGACGTCCGCCTTTGCTACGGGCCAGATTACGCAGTTTGCGTTCACTCCCCTCGTTAGCAGCGGCAGCGCTGGAGTGAAACGGCGGGTTACACAGCGTCGCAGCAAAGAACTCCCCAGGCTGAATGATGCCTGAGAAGATATGGGCCACGTCACGCTGCTCGCGGCAGACGATCCGCTTCTCAAGACCGTTGGATTTGACGATTAGGCGGGCGTTGTTAAGGGCGCCGCCGTCCACGTCAGAGCCGACGAACTGCCAGCCATAGCTCTGATGCCCCAGCAGCGGATAGATGCAGTTAGCACCGGTACCAATATCCAGTAGCCTGATCTGACCCCCTTGCGGGATCTCGCCCCCGTCGGCCAGCAGATCGGCGAGATGATGCAGATAATCCACCCGCCCGGGGATCGGGGGACAGAGATAACCGGCCGGGATATCCCAAAAACGCAGGCAATAATCTTTACACAGGAGCGCCCGATTGAGCGCCTTGACGGCAACAGGGTTGGCAAAGTCGATGGTCAGCCGACCGGTCGGCCCGGGTCGGACATGGGCAGCCAGCTCCGGGCAAACAGCGATAAGTGCTTTGAAATCATAACCGTGGCGGTGGCGATTGCGTGGATGCAATCCCGATTTGGGGGCATTGGACATGGCTGACTCACCGGAAAAAACCGGCGCACACTATAACTGTCAGCGCTAAAAACACAAAAGGCCCCGTAGGGCCTTTTATCGTCAGTCTGGAGAAACGGTCCGTACGGCGAGCCGTTTTTCCAGATTGACTGTCAGATGTTCACGCGACGAGCCTGCCAGAATTTTCCACGCCAGTAGCTATCATCCAGTCTGGAGCGGGTTACACCCTTGGTGGTCGATGCATGAATGAACTCGCCGTTACCGATATAGATGCCAACGTGGTTCAGACGACGGTTGATACGGAAGAAAACCAGATCCCCTTCAACCAGATCGTTCTTCGCAACCCGCGTACCTTCCTGTACCTGGGAGCGAGTGGAACGGGGCAACTCGATACCGAGTGCATCGCGGAACACTTCACGCGCAAACGCGGAGCAATCTACACCACGTTGGGAAGTGCCACCCATGCGATAGGGAACACCTTTCCACTGCTTGTATACCGAGATGATGTCTTCAACACTGGGGGCGGAAGATTCCGGTTCAACAACCGGCTCGACCATCGATACTTCGAGTTTACTCGCCACTTCAGGATCTGGCGTGGAGGAACAGCCCGCCATCCCAAGGGCTACTAATAGTAGCAGCAGATATCGCAATCCCTTACCTCCCAAAAACATAAACAATCAATGTCGGCTTCTAGCGAGCCTTTTTACACAACGAGGCTCGACTATAACTGACCAGTGTGACAGATCAAGCAATAAAACCCATCGGGGTCACATTTTTTTGCAAAAAAGCCTTATTAATCATGATAAATGTGATCTTGCCCAAACAATAGACAATGTTGCGCAAAGCTATGCCAGCCCGAGGAAATGTGGTTTTATTGGCATTCTGATGGAATTCGAGAGCAAAAAATGACCTGCACCGTAGACCTTTTTATGCTGAATATATGCAGTGTCAGTGCCGCTGATGCGAGCGGCTGGGAAGAGGAGCTTGACCCGCACGAGCGCCAACAACTCGGCGTGTTTAACTCAGAAACGCGCCGCCGGCAGTGGACGGCAGCAAGGGTGCTACTGCGCAGACAGCTGCAGGCACGACTTCCCGGCGAAGCTCTTGAATTTATTCAACAACCCCATGGAAAACCGGTTCTCGCCAGCGGCCATGCTCACTTCAATCTCAGCCACAGTGGCGACTGGCTGGCCCTGGCCCTGTGCCGTGAAGCCCCCGTTGGTATCGACTTGGAGTTTGGGCAGCGCCAACGCCAGGTACTGGTGCTGGCCCGGCGATTTTTTGCTCCGGTTGAAAGTAACTGGCTGGCTGGATTGAAAGAGCGGGAACAGGCTGCGGGATTCTTCCGGCTGTGGGCACGCAAAGAAGCCGTGCTGAAAGCCCACGGGGGGGGACTCTCGGCTGGTCTTGATAAGATGGTGTTCCATCCGGATCAGCAGTGGCGCCTGGACAACCAGCTGGATGAACATGACTATCAGATCAGCGATACCCCTTTTATGAGTGGCTGGCTGGCCCTTGCCAGCCAAGGTGAGCACCAGGTGAACCAGCATTGGCTCGACGGCCGACTTGAAATCGGCACTCCCCCACCCCATCTTGCAATCAATCTGTAGCGAGAGTCCGTCCTATGATCGTCGATATTACTCCCCAGAATTTCCATGCCGCCCTGCTCGATGCCTCAATACAAAAGCCGGTGGTCATCTATTTCTACGCCCCGCAACTGCCCGAATGCCAAAGCATTACGCCGCTGGTCGAGAGCATCGTTGGCAACGACAACCAGGCCGTGACGCTGGCCAAGGTGGATGTGAACGATCCACAGCTGCAGTCACTGGCAATGCAACTCGGTCTGCGGGCGCTGCCGGCACTGGTCAAATTCCATCAGGGTCGTCCCGACGAGCAAGGTTTTCTGGAAGGGCCGCAGGATGAAGCCACCCTGCGCAACTATTTTGCAGCATTTGCTCCCCGTGAAGAGGAGCTACTGCTGGCAGAGGGGCGCGATCTGCTGGAGCAGGGTGATGCCGTTACCGCACTGCCGCTGCTGACCAAGGCCCATCAACTAGCCCCCGAGCGCCACGACATCACGCTCTGGCTGGCGCAGGCAGAGCTGGATCTTAACCATCTGGATCAGGCCGATGCACTGCTTGCCACCATCCCGATGGTGGCACAAGACAGCCACTATCAAACCCTGTGCGCTCGCCGTGACTTGGCTCGTCAAGCCGGTGACACCCCCGAGCTGCGTGCACTGGAAGAGAAACTCGCCAGTCAACCGGATGATTTCCAGACCCGCCAAGAGCTCGGCTTGCTCTACCATCAAGCGGGCCGCCAGGAAGAGGCGCTCGAGCAGCTGCTGACTATCCTGAGAAAAGATCTGGCCTTTGGTGATGCCAAGAAGATTTATCTGGATATTCTGGCAACCATGGGCGCAACTGCGGTGGCATCAGCATGGCGCCGCAAGCTCTACAGCCTGCTGTATTGATGATAAAGATGATTCAGACCGGCCTGCGGGCCGGTTTTTTATTGCAGGCAGCGGCCGACGGAGCAATCAAGATAGGACAGAGCGGGTGTGTAACGTGGGGAAGTTAAAGTGAGAGAAGCATCAGTAGTAAATGACAGACGAAAAAAAATGGCGCAGTCTCCCGCGCCATTTTTTCACTTGGATTACTTCTTGTAGGAAGTAGCCAGGTTGTCCAGGCGCTGGTTAGCACGAGCAGCTTCAGCCTTGGCATCAGCTACGTCGGCAGCGATCTTGGACTGGTCAGCGCGAACGGCGCTAACGTCTTGAGCCAGCTGGTCAACCTTGTTAGACAGGTTTTGAACAGAGGTTTCCAGCTCGGTGTTAGCGCAACCGCCCAGCAGAGCAGACAGACCAACAACACCTACCAACAACATTTTCTTCATTTTATAGCTCCCTTTAACTCGCCAGACGTTTAGCAAGCGGCGTTATTATGGCACAAAAAAAAAAGAGTTTGCATAGGTCTTGTCGCCGATAACTGCATTAAATCGCTCATTTTTTTTCGATAGAGCAAAAAAGCATCACTCGAAACCAAAATGGACACATTCAGCGACGCGACCAGAGCAAAGCGTAACCAATAACTGGCAAGATCACAAATCTTAAGCCAGTCAGGCGCTTTCACCTCTCAGAGCCAGACGATACTGCACCAGATCCTCAATGGTCAACACAGGCATGCCATGTTGCTGGGCAAATACCACCATATCGGGGAGTCGTGCCATGTTTCCATTTGGCAAGGTGAGTTCACACAACACCCCATAAGGCTTAAGACCGGCCAGCGTCATCAGATCAATAGTAGCCTCGGTGTGACCACGACGAGTCAACACGCCACCGGTGCGGCCACGCAGCGGAAACACATGACCGGGGCGGTTAAGATCAGATGGTTTGGCACCATCGGCAATCGCAGTACGAATGGTGGTGAGCCTGTCAGCAGCAGAGACGCCGGTAGTCACCCCTTTGGCGGCTTCGATGGTGACCGTAAAGGCAGTCTGGAATTGGCTCGAGTTGGCCTCAACCATCATCGGCAACCCCAGTTGGCGGACGCGTTCGTCCGGCAGACAGAGGCAGACAATCCCGGAACACTCGCGGATCATCAGCGCCATCTGTTCGGTGGTCATCAGCTCGGCCGAGAAGATAAGATCCCCTTCATTTTCCCGATCTTCGTCATCAGCGACCAATACGCCAAGGCCGCGACGCAGTGCGTCAAGGGCTGACTCGACACGGGTAACAGGATCGCCAAAGGGGGCAAGTAAAGACTGATTCATGGTAATACTCCGTTAATTGACATCTACCAGAATCAGGGCATGGAAAGCGAGACAGGCGCGCGCGACCTCACCCTGGGGCGGGTGCGGCGTTTATCCTCTTTCATCCGGACTATAACCGTCGGCTCCGGCATCTCACCGGATCTGCTGACCCCGACTTGCGTCGGGCGCTCGCGGGCTCCCTGCATCATGGCAGGATACCGCCGGTGGGGAATTGCACCCCGCCCTGAGAATAAGCCCGACCAGACTAGTGAAAAATGTGGCTATCTGTCCACCTCGTCAGCGGAAATTATTTCATCACCCCGGCAAACACACGCAGTCGTGGCACCGGCGCGGCCTTCATGGCATAGTGCGGCAAAAATCGCGTGCGCGACGCATGCCGCCATAACAACCAGATGACACAACACACCATGATGGAAAAGAAAATTCTGCTGACCGACTGCCCCGACGCCAAGGGGCTCATCGCCAAGATCACCAACATCTGCTACAAGCACCAGCTCAACATCATCAAGAACGATGAATACGTCGATTACGACGCCAGCCGTTTCTTTATGCGCACCGAGCTGGAAGGGCGTTTCAACGATGAAACCCTGCTGGCCGATCTGGATGACGCACTGCCCACCGGCGCCAAGCGCCGACTGGTCAAGGCCGGGAAAAAACGCATCGTGATTCTGGTCACCAAGGAGGCACACTGCCTTGGCGACATATTAATGAAGAGCTATGCCGGTGCCATCGACGTCGAAATCGCAGCGGTGATCGGCAACTACGACGCACTGGCCGAGCTGACTGGCAAGTTCAACATTCCCTTTCACACCGTCTCCCACGATGGGCTGGACCGCGCCGAGCATGAGTTGGCGGTGCGCAAGATGATTGACAGCTATGATCCTGACTATGTGATTCTGGCCAAGTACATGCGGGTACTGACGCCTGAGTTTGTCGCCGCCTACCCGCGTCAGATCATCAACATCCACCACTCATTCCTGCCCGCCTTTATCGGTGCCCGCCCCTATCTGCAGGCCTTTAATCGCGGCGTGAAGATCATCGGTGCCACCGCCCACTTCGTCACCGACGATCTGGATGAAGGCCCGATCATCGAGCAAGACGTCATTCATGTGGACCACACCTTTACGGCTGACGCCATGGCTAAGGCTGGGCGCGATGTAGAAAAGTCAGTGCTCTCCCACGCGCTGGAGCTGGTCTTGAACGAACGCGTCTTCGTCAACGGTAACAAGACCGTAGTATTCAAGTAATCTCTTGGTGGATACAGAATGGAAAAGGGCTCCTCACGGAGCCCTTTTTGTATGCCTTTATATAACCTACAGCGGCTGGCCATTGATGGTCACCGCACCCTTGGCGAGCTGGATATCGGCTTTAAGCAGATCCCCTTCACTCTTGAGATAACCTATCGAGCCAAGGTGTTCGAGCCAGGGGGCGACCTGTGGCAGTGCCTGTCCGAGTTTGTTCGAGAGCTCGGCCGCAAACTGACCGTTCAGGGCATTGAGCCCCTCATCCCCGCCGGTCAGTTTCTCCAGCGTGGTCGGGGCAAGCACCAGATTTCCCTTGAGGGAGACCGGAGCCTGATTGACCTTGGCTGCCAGATTGGTCAGCTCGAGCGTGGCACCACGCGCCAACAGCTGATCCAGCGCCATTTGCAGCTTCGCTTCATCTTTCTTGGGATCGGCGTTGGCCTGCAGCAGGGTATGGTAACCCTTCATGTCCATACCCTTGATATGGGCATCGAGCGCGGTATCGGCCAGTTCGACCGTTTCCCCTTCCATCGCCATCTTGAACTGACCGATTCCCAGCTGATAGTGGCTGGCCAGCGTATCCGCAGAGTCCCCCTGCAACGTCGAGCTGGAGGTCATGCCCTGCATGTCAAACTTCATCCCCTCACCGACATTGAGAGAGAATCCGGCAACCTTGGCCTGACTGCTCGGTACCATCAGGATGTTGTCGACGGCCTTGAGCTCGGCAGTGCCATCCACCCGGCCGATATTGCACTCGACCTGCTGCGACGGTTGACGATAGGTCATACCGGCCCAGCTTAGGGCAACCTGGCCACTGCCATTGAAGTCGCCATCAAAGCGCATCTCAAGCGGCATCAACTTAAGCTGCTCGCCATCGCTGTCGACGTTGGCCTCCGGCAAACTCAGCACGGTCACAGTGTTGCTGTTCCAAAAGCTGTTGTGGCTCTGCATCACCGGCTTCCAGTTTTGCAGCCCCATCCGGGTCAGAGTCTTGGCCAGATCACCGCGGCTCATGTCGAGGCTGATCTCGGTGGAGGTATAGAGCGGCATGATGCGGGTACGAGTGTGCAGATAAAGCTCGAGTGGCTTGTCGAGCACAAGGTCGGCATCGAGGCTGCTGGCCAGCTCAGGGGTGAGCTCGATACGTAGATCGGCTTCGCGCGTCAGCAGGTTGCTGGAAGTCGGTTGCCACTGAAAGACCAGGCCACTCTCACGCTGCGCAGTGCCCAGTTGCAGCGGAACCTGCTTGTCAAAAAGATCGCCCGTATACCAGCAACCCGCTGCGCCGGCACCCACCAGCACAGCCACTGCCGCCGCCCCCATGACCGCTTTGCTCATGATGTTTTATCCATGTAGTTAGATTGTTTGGCACTCTAAGTGCAAGGTTAGCAGAACACAAGTGACACCCGCTACAGCAGCGGGCTGAAGAGATAACAGAGGTTTTCCAGCATGCGCCGGTACCAGTGACGCTGGCGCCATTTAATAAGGGACATGGGGGTTGCCGCTTGCATGTACCCCTTCACCAGACGCTGCATCTGCTCGACAAACATCGGGTTATCAACCAATAAGGTCACCTCGAAGTTCAGCCAGAGGCTGCGCCGGTCGAGGTTCAGCGTTCCGACCAGCACAAAGTCATCGTCCACCAACACACTCTTGGTATGCAGCAGGCCGGCATCGTAGCGATAGATCTCCACGCCCGAGACCAGCAACTCGTCGAGGAAGGCATTCCCGGCGTGATGAGCCAAACGGGAGTCATTGCGATGCGGCAGCACCAGTTGCACCAACACCCCCCGGTCGGCGGCTGCGCGAAGAGCCCCCACCAGCGAATCATCCGGTACAAAATAGGGGGTGGTCAGCACCAGCCGCTGCCGCGCCTGATAGATGGCCTGCAGCAAGATCTGCTGAATTGCATCGCCCCCTTCAAACGGGCCAGAGGGGATCAGCTGGGCCCGGTGGTTAATCAGCGGCCAGGCTTCCGGGTCGTGTTGCAGGCTATCGAGCAACCGCTCGCCGGTCTCCAGTTCCCAGTCCCACACCAGTAAAGACCACATCAGCGGAACCATAGGCCCCTGAACCCGGATCATGATATCGACCCACTGCCCGACGCCGGCATGCTGTTTGAAATAACGGGGATCGACCAGATTCATGGAGCCGGTGTAGCCCACCTTGTCATCAATCACCACCAGCTTGCGGTGCATGCGCAGGTCCTGACGCTGAAACGGAATGCGCCAGGCCCCCACCGGTAACACTTCCACCAGTTGCACCCCGGCGCGGCGCAGCCGCACCGGCCAGATTGAACGGAAAAACTCCTTGCTCCCCACCGAATCGAGCAACACGCGACAATCCACGCCGCGCTGCGCCACGTCGATCAGCGCTTCACCCACCTCATCGGCCCAGCCGCCCGGTTGCCAGATATAGAACTCCAGATAGCAGGATTGGGTTGAGCGACGGATGTCATTGGCGAGCTCACCTAAAATGGCTTGGGGCCTGTCGAGCAGTGTCATCCGGTTGCCCGACAGCATGGGCATGGCCAGCCGGCCCTGAATAAGATCATGTAGCGGCTGCGCCTTCTGGCTAACCGGAGTGTGATACTGGGGAAAACGGCGCGCTAACTGGCGGATCCAGACGGCATAAGGGGTATACATGGCCTTGGCCCGCTCACCGCGGCGACGGCCCAGCCGCACTTCACCAAACAACACATAGAAACCGACCCCGGCAAACGGGATGGCATAGATGAGGGCAAGCCAGGCCAGCGATACGCCGATCGGGCGGCGCTTGAGAATGACTCGCAGGGAAACGCCCACCACAATGACGGTGTGAAACAGTAACAGCAACAGGCCGAGGAAGTGGGTGACCAGATCATGCAGATCTTTTTCCAGACCGTTGAACAAACGCGCTCCTTACCTAACCTTTAACTCACGGCGGGAGAGTAACCAAAAACCGCTGTGATATGCTTGGCCAGCCAATTTTATCAGGATATTCCTATGCTTCTGCAATCCCTGCTGCTATCGGCAGCACTTCTTACCCCGGGACAGACCGAAATTACCGAGCAGCAGATCAACAGCATGCTCGATCACCAGGGACTGGTGGAGCGCAATGTGGATATGCCGGGCCTGTTCTCGGCCAAGCTCACCCTCAACCATGGCGAAGTGCAGCTCGGCCGCCGGCAAGAGGATGTTGCGCGGGTCATTGGCAAGGGCGATGCCCGCTTGGCCATGGGCAACAAAGCCCCGGTGGATGCCAAGGTAGCCATCACCTTCGATGGCAAGCCTCGCTATGACGCAACCACCCACTCGCTCTATCTGGATGATGCCAAAGTGGTGAGCTACAGCATGGAGCCCAAGGAAGTGCAGGCTCAATACGGTGTGATGCTGGAACTGATGCTGCAAAACCTGCAACAACGTCTGGTCAATCAGCCGATTTACCGGCTGGGCGCTCAAAACAAGCAACTGCTCTGGTGGCGTCAGCACCTGACCGGGGTCGATGTCGAACCCGGCAAGTTGCTGTTGCTGATCAACAAGGGCTGATCGTCACACCGGCTGGAATACCAGCTGGCGGACCACCGTGCAGTGGGAGGGCTCGCCGCCCTCCCGCATCAGGGGCTCGACCTGATAACCGAGCTCCTGTTGCTGGCGCAGCCGTGAGCGCAGCGGCTCGGGCATATCGCTGACCTGACACAGGGAAAATCCCACCTTTAGATAGAAGTCACGCTCAAAAGGGAGCGCCTGACACAGCACCGGCCGGTTATCGAGCTGCTTGCAGGCAAAGTCGAGCAGGCAAGAGCCTATCCCGCGCTGCTGATAGTGTGGCAACAGCTGCAGCCCACACAGATGGTAGTACCCCTCTTCGTGGCGGATGCGCAGGGCGCCAATCAGCCAGTGCCCATCCTTGACCACAAACACCCGCTCGGTCAGGTCCGCGTCATAACGGGCAAAGCACGCCTCGTAAAAATCGCGGATCAGGGTGAGATCGGGGTCGAAATACTCTTCAAAGGTCAGGGTCATGGACATGCTGTAATGAAGGCCACTCCGGCACAAAAGAAAGATGCGACAAGACTAGGCGTAACGTGAACGTCAGGTTACCGTGCTACCTCTCTTCTGTCAGCTCCTCCGATGACATATGCTTCACACTCTCTTTACTTTAAACCATTAGTTAATAGTCCATGAATGCATTGCCTGATTATCTTCAAAATAAACGGGAGTAAAGTGCACTCATCATCACTAAAGAGAGTTACTGCCATGTCATCCGCACCTGTTTGGTTCATTTCTCACGGTTCGCCGGATCTGGTTATCCGTCGCCAACCTGCCACCGAGTTTCTCGAGCAGCTGACCCTGCCTGCCGACCTGAAAGGTCTGGTGGTCATTTCGGCGCACTGGTTTAGCCAAAACCTGCAGGTGAGTGTGCAACCGGGCGATGAGCTGATGTACGACTTTTACGGTTTTCCCGACGAGCTTTATCAACTGCGTTGGCCGGGACAAACCCCGGGTTGGCTGAGCGAACGCCTGCTCACGTTGTTTGCCGCTGAAGCGTTGCCGGTGGATGCGGTAGCCCGCCCGTTTGATCATGGCGTGTGGTCGCCGCTGCTGCTGGTTGACCCCAAGGCCCAGGTGCCGGTGGTGCAACTGTCGATTCCGGCCGGATTCAATCCGCAGCAATTGTGGCAACTCGGTGAGCTTTTGGCAGCGCTGCGCGAAGAGGGAATTGGGATCATGGCCTCTGGCGCCATCACCCACAACCTGCGCGCCCTGAACTGGGAAAGTGGCAAAACCGATCGCTGGGCCACTGACTTTGTGGATTGGCTGGAAGCGGCCATGGCACGCCAGGATCGCGAAGCACTGCTTGATTACCGTGCCCGCGCCCCCCATGCAGCCATGGCCCACCCGCACGACGACCACTTGCGGCCGCTGTTTGTGGCGTTAGGCGCTGCCAATGGGGATGCGACTATCCCGCTCCATCAGAGCTGGGATCTCGGCAACCTGCATATGGGCGCCTACCGTTTTGGCTGATGGCTAACCCAGCCACTGCCGACAGGCTGCACCAAAGGCTTCGAAAATCCGCACCGAGTGCGGATTTTCCCGTGCCCGCCACTCCGGATGCCACTGCACCCCGAGCGTGAACTGGCTACGGCTTGGCATAGTGATCGCTTCGACCAAGCCATCCTCTGCGTGGGCGAGCGGTGCCAGCCCCTCGCCGAAGCGCCGAATACCCTGGCCATGCAACGAGTTAACCATGATCTGCGGTGCCCCGAGCAAGCGCTCTAACCAGCTACCGGCCACCAGTGTCACCGGATGGCTGGCCCCATATTGCACGTCGGGGGATGCCTCACCGTCTTCCCGGTGATCATCCATGCCCTCTTCGCAATAGACCTTCTGGTAGAGATCACCGCCCAGCGCCACGTTGAGCTCCTGCATGCCACGGCAGATGCCAAAAATCGGCAGGCCGCGCGCCAGTGCGCCTTTTATCATCGCCAGATCGACCCGATCCCGGGCCAAGTCCTGCGGCTTTTCCGGTGTTAAATTACTCTGGCCATACAGCGCCGGATCGATATTTGACCCCGCGCCGGTTAAGTAGAGACCATCGGCCAGATCCAGATAGTGCTCCACATCATCGAGCCCGCAACAAGTCGGTACCAGCAGCGGTACGCAGCCAGCATGTTCAACCAGCGGAGTGATGTATTTGTGGGTCATGACCTGATAGTCGTGCCCGGCGCGAGCCTGGCTGCCCATGGTCATCAATACGGTCGGCTTGCGCTTGCCCGGGACGGCAGGTTTGGCATGCGATAGCTGACCATAGATGGGGTGATCGTGAGGCGTTGTGTAGTTTGGCATAGTTCACCTGATATTCCCTGTCAGTGAGCCTGTTCGCGCCGCCCCGGGGCTCCGGCCCGGGTTGCCAAGTGACAGCTGGCAAGGCGGTGGGCGCGACGCGATCACAGGGGATCGCGCTTACTTTCAGTCTGCCTTGGCCGTTTATTATATCAAGCCCCAACACTACATATTTTTAACATCGGAATTTTCCACATGGCTGTAGAGCCCATTTTATTGGGTTCAAACTACTCTAACATTTGTATGTTGCAGCTCATCTAGAATCAAAGTGATTAGAATGCTAAACAAACCTCAATCTGACACTGGCCATGAATGTAACATAATCCCAGGAGTCAAGGTCAGTGCGATACGATCGCCATTACCAAGTTGACGCTCAAAAAAGTTGGAAAAACCCTCCTCAAGCAAGGCTCGACACATTCGCCCCACAACACCGTGTGCGACCAGCAAAATCCTTGTTGCCTGTTGCTCTTGCGATAGAGATTCTAATGCAGCGCCAAGACGAGCTGCCATAGCCCCCAATGGTTCCCCTCCAGGAGGCGCCAAGTGCCATCGCCGAGTGATATTCAGAGCCCACAGATCAGGGTACCGGGCAGCTGCTTCCCCCTGAGTCAATCCCTCAAAACACCCAACGTACCGTTCACGAAAAGCTGGCATGATGTGCGGTACTAGCCCAAGTCGCTCACCCAGCAACTCCGCGCTTTGACGAGCACGAAGTAGTGGTGAGCAGAGCAAGCGATCAAATGGAAGGTCGTTGGCCAATTCCTCCGCAAGCTCCCACATCTGGGCTAAGCCAGTAATATCAAGGGGAAGATCCAGGCTACCCAGATAACGCCCCTCAGCATTTGCTCGAGTTTGACCGTGACGAATCAGTACCAATTCCATTCTGCATATCCTTGTGCTCCGAAAGAATCCTTATATCACCATCTGTTACAGGCATAAAAAAGGTGGGCGACCAACCCACCATTGAGATTATGGTTACCAGATTATCCCCGAATATGAGCAATAAAGGCGTCAATCTGCTCACGGCTGCAGGCGGGATTCATAAAGACCGCCTTCTCACCCGCAATGTAAGAGTACTTACCACGGGCGTCATACTCGGAGCGTGCGACCGCCTCGACCCAGTTGGTATACAGCCCTACCTTGCCACGGGATGTAAACTGCTGACGGTGCCATTGTGTGTTGCGCGCCAGCCGCGCCTTGTAAGCCGGATCCGGACTTCTGGCCAGCTCGAAGGCGAACTCGGCATCCGGGTCGCTGACCCACTCGGGGTTGTAGAGCTTAAAGCCCACGCTCGGCCCCTGGTTCTCCTGCGCCACCAGTTTGACGTTGCCAAGCTGGCTCAAGCGATAGCGGAAGTAGTTGGCGTTTTGCAGGCAATGCGCCAACACAATCCGGTACCCTTCGACCCCCAGATAGTTCAACGCGGCATAGGCGCCAAACAGACCACTCGCCCCGCGCGAACATTCGATAGTCGATTGCAGATGGGTCTGTCCCTGAATATCCCGCTCAAAGTAGGAGAAGTTTTCCGGATCATTTTCCATCGCCTTCAGATCGTCACGCTCGCGGATCATCACCAGACTGGAGGTGTAAGGGACATAGCCCCACTTCTGGAAATCGACAGTGAACGAGTCGGCATATTTAAGCTCGGCAAAGCGCGCCACGTTGCGCTCAATCCCCGCCAACGTGGCCGGGTTGATCGACAGCGGGTTGGCGGCAAAGTCATAACCCAAAAAGAAGATCATTGACCAACCGATAGCCGCATCCACGTGAATGTGGGGCTTGACCGGCACCTCAAACTGCTCGCACAGGCGATTGCGCAGATCAAATACCGGCTTGACCCGATCCACCCCGAACGTATCGGTGGTGCCCATGGTGAGCATGATGGTCGGTACGACGTGCTTAAGCGCAAAACAGGCGGTGAGGGTGCGCTCCAGATCGTCCAGATCGATGTCATTGTTTTCACCCACCTGGATACGGATGGTTTTGTTCTCGATATCCACCCCAAGCAGCGAAAGATTGGTGATATTGGAGTAGTGACCGCCCTGCGAGTTGATAATGCGGTAATCCTGATAGTGGCCGAGCCCCTTGTGCTTGGCATCCGGCAGGCTCTTGCGAATACCGAGCAGGTAGCCATACAGGTTGCAGAAGGTACCACCCTGAGTAAAGATGCCGGTGGCCCGCTGCGGGTCATAACCGGCCAGCATGGCAATCTGGCGCACCACCTTGCGCTCGAGCTCTTCGGCCACTCCGGCATACTCCGAATAGACCAGATTCGGGTTGGCCAAAATGCCCATCTGGGCACCATAAATGGCCGGGTCGGCCGACATGGTGATGACGTTTTCAACGCTTGAAGGGTTTTCCCAATCCTTGGAGAGCGCGGCTGCAAACAGCAGCTCTTCCATCGGCTCACCGGGCATCTGCATGGTCGCAGGCACCGGCGCGCCTTCGCGAAGATGCGCCAGACGAGCCGGGCCGTCCGGCCAGGCGCTCAAGCGCTCAGCGGGCGCCAGCGCGCGAGCACGGAAGGCATTGAGGGCCGCAAAGCCGGGTTCACGAAACACCGGCCACAGATCCGGATCACGTGAGAAAAAGTTAGCCTTTACCTGGGCAAAGCGGGTTTGAAAGCGATCGGATACGGCGTTGACGCCATCATCTTTAAGATAGAGTAACTCGCTCATTTTTATCTGGTTTCCATGTACAGGGTGGCGCATTTATACGCTTTGCCCGCCATGGCAACCAACGATATTAACTAATGAATCACTATAGATTTTTTGATGCGGCGTATCAGCGTAGTGCCCGCTCGAACCATGCCTGTAGCTCGGCCAACTCCTTTGCCGCCTGCGGCCACTGGCTGGCATGCGCTGCCACAGCAGCACTCAGCGCCTCGGCCTGATAACGCACCCCCGCCAGTGCCTGTGCCAACGCTTCGAGCGGCGCCGGGTCAAGGCTATCGGTAAAAATGCGGGCCGCTTGGATTTCCCCTTTCTCCACCTCCATGTGCAGCTCGACACCGCCCCAGGCAAAACGCTCATCTAACTGATGGCTAAACGAAGGGGCATGACCAAAATTCCACTCCCAACTGCTCTGACGGGCAAACGTATCGGCAAAGCCGGGCAGATCAGGCCACTCGTCCGGGCTGATAAATTCCGGTATGACCGCCGCGCCATAATGAGCAAAGAAGGCCTCACTCAGTGCGTTAACCAGCGCGGCGTGATCGACAGCAGGGTGCTGCTCGCAGACATTGGCCACCCGACTGCGCACCGAAGTGATGCCCTTGGCGGCCAGCTTCTTGGGATCCGGATTGAGGTAGTCAGCCAGCCGGCTGAGATTGGCCGAAAGTAGCACGGTGCCATGATGAAAGCCGCGATCGTGGGTTTCACGATACGCCGAGCCCGAGATCTTGCGCTCTCCATCCGGGGTCACCATCAGCAGATCGTTGCGACCCGACGCGTGGGCCTCAATCCCCAAGCGACGCAGCCCCGCCAGCACGATGCCGGTCGAGATCTGTTTATCGTAACCGGGCTTGCCAGCCATAAAGGTAAAACAGCTATTGCCCAGATCGTGGAATACCGCGCCGCCACCGCTGCTGCGGCGTGCCAGCTTGATATCGTCACGCTCCATGCGCCGGGTGTTACACTCTTTCCAGGGGTTTTGCGCCCGGCCAATCACCACGGTGTCGTCATTACGCCACAGGAACAACACCTGCTGCTCGGGGGACATCTGGCGAAAGATGCACTCCTCGACCGCCAGATTGAACCAGGGATCGTGGGATGTGGAAATAAGCAGACGCAAACGGTGCATAAGAGACCTCGTAACAGGGAGCCGTCACAAACGGGAAGGTCGAACAACACCAGATAACCAGCCGGTTTGCCAGACGTATCGCTAACAGATTGCGGACGCTTTGCCAAGGCAAGCCTCCCCAAATGGGCGCGCTAGGTAAATAAACGTAACAGCATGGTTTTAAACACAAAATCTGGTATATGAATAGTGTAATTTTCAACTATTGAATTTTAAACAGGATTATTTTCAAGTTTCTTGCCATTTGGTTCGTTGAACAAGCCATTACGCGCTTTTGAAACATCATCAAATGGCTCTTTTGATAGAAAACTCGATGCAAGAGAGTAAAAGCCGCCTCTTTTGAGGCTGACACCCGGTTCAGGCTGTACAGGCAGGATGCAAGGCATGAAGAGGATGAACACTGAGGTTAGGATGAGTGTTCTTGGAGAAGCTAAGCAGGTGCCACGAACGTCGTTCGCCCCTCGGTGGCTGTTCGCTTTACTGCTGTTGTTGAGTCATGGCTCACTGCAGGCCCATGAGTTTCTCACCTTGCAACTGGGTGGCTCACATCACATTCAGTTTGCCGGCTATTACGCTGCACTGTTCAAGGATTTCTATCGGGAAGCCGGGCTCGACGTTCGCCTGCAAACCGGCACCTCACGAAAAGACGCCATCCAGGCGGTCGGAGCAGGAGAAGCCCAATTTGGTATCGCTGACAGCAGCCTGTTGCAGTTTTTTACTGCCGGTCAGCAAGTGGTTGCGTTGGCCGCGTTCGAGCAGCACTCTCCCCTGATATTGGTCACCCGCAAACAGAATTCGCTAAGTGATGTGCATGAGCTCAGGGGCAAGCCGGTCATCCTGGAGACCGACAGCCTGACCTTGCAAGCCTATCTCCAGCTCAATGATGTTCATCCTACTCTGCTGCCCTGGCAGAGTGACGCGCTGGAGCAGTTAGCACGCGGCGATGTGGCGGCAGTCGGCATGTCACTGCTGGATTTACCCCCTGATGCGGGAAGCCCCTCATCTCCCCTGGCCCTGTTTCCCGTCACCAATCGGCAACTCGATGCCTATGGTGCGACCCTGTTTACCTCCCGCACCGAACTGCAGCGCCATCCTCAACAAGTGAAAGCGTTTGTCGATGCCACCGTGCGCGGCTGGCGTTATGCATTGGCACATCCGGATGAAGTGCTCGACTGGATGGAGCTCTATTTGCCCGGCGTCGCCGACACACAACACCTGCGCGCCGCCTTTGCCCGCCTCGATGAGCTGGTGCGACCCGAGTTGGTCGAGCCCGGCTATATGCAGCGCGAGCGCTGGCAACAGATCGCCGATCGTTATCATGACTTAAGCCTGCTGGCACGCTCACCTGACGTGTCCGACTTTCTGTTTGACCCTGAGTTGCTGCTTGAGCAGCAGCGGCGTCAGGACGTTGACCGCACCATTATGGTCGTCTTTTTTACAATCCTGATAGCACTCATGCTGTGCGGTATCTTTGGTGGATTTTACCTGCGATTGCGTGACGAGAGCCGCGATCGCCTGCGCCTCACCCGCGAGTTAGCCGAGCGCGAACAGCACTATCGGTTTGTGACCGAGCACAGCGCCGATGTGATCTGGACCATGGATGTGCACACCACCCGCCTGACCTACATCAGCCCAGCGGTCACCCGGCTGACCGGCCATAACATCGATGACATCATGAGTCTGCCGCCCGAGAGTGTGATGACGGCCGCCTCGGCCGAGCGCTTGCGTGAACATGCCGCCAAGGCACTGCTCGCCTGGCACGATGGCGCGCTAAACGATACCCGGCAGACCTTCATGCTGGAGCTTTACCATCAGCATGGCCACAGCATTCCCACCGAATCAGTCACCACGCTTTATTGCAACGAGCAGGGTGAGCCCGTCTCCATCATCGGCGTGACCCGCGATATTACCGAGCGCGTTGCGGCCGAAGAGGTGATGCGGCGGCTGGCGTTTTACGATCCGCTCACCAACCTGCCCAACCGCCGCCTGCTCAAGCAGCGGCTGCAAGAGTCCATCGAGCACCCCGATACTCGGCAACTGGCGCTGATGTTTATCGACTTGGATAACTTCAAGCCAATCAACGACACACTAGGTCATGAGATGGGGGACGCACTGTTGGCCATGGTGGCCGAGCGGATGCACAAAGCGGTGCGTGATCAAGATCTGGTAGCACGCCTTGGCGGTGACGAGTTTGTCGTGCTGCTGCCCCATACCGGCGATGAAGCGCTGATGATTGCTGACCGGCTGCAGACAGTCCTCAACCAGCCGTTCTCTACGCGCGGCCAAACCATGCAGATCTCCTGCAGTATTGGTATTGCCCTCTATCCCGAACATGGCCAGAACACCAAGATGCTGATGCACCATGCCGATCTGGCCATGTATCAGGCCAAAAACGATGGTCGTTCTCAGGTGTGCCTCTATTGCGAAGAGATTGATCCTGAACGCGGCATGCTGCACTGGTATCCGGCCCAAGACAGCGGCGACCCCCAACTCGACCAGCAATATCACCAGATTGTCACGGCCACTAATGCCTTGCTGATATGTCTGCAAGATCCCCAAGGCACCAGTGGTAACTGGCATGGTCGCCTACAGACGTTGCTCGACGCCACCCGCCACCATTTCGCTTATCAGGAGCAGCAGCTCAACGCCCTGGGGTTGGGCGATCTGGATACCCATAGTGAAGAGCACCGTTATCTGCTGCAAAAAGGGGAGATCCTGCTAGGCGCCTTGGCTGACGGCCATTTTGATACCGAGCGATTGCGCCATTTCGTCATGCACGATCTCATCATGCACCACGTCAATCTGTCGGATCGCCGCTTTTTCGCCCAGCTCAGAACACAGCGAGAGGCACGTTGATAACGCCACTGGAATACACCAGTGGCGCCTTGTTTATACGTTGCGTTTAGCAAGTAGCGCGTAATAAAGCAGCGGGATCACAACCAGAGTAAGCAGGGTCGAAACCAGAATCCCGAAGATTAGCGAGATGGCGAGCCCATTGAAGATGGGGTCATCGAGGATAAAAAACGCACCAATCATCGCCGCCAGCGCAGTCAGTAAAATGGGTTTGGCACGAACCTGGGCGGCACGGATCACTGCTTGCTCAAACGGCGTGCCACCAGCGCGCTCCAACTCGATGAAATCCACCAGCAAAATGCTATTGCGAACAATGATGCCTGCCAGCGCAATCATGCCAATCATTGAGGTAGCAGTGAATTGGGCTCCCAGCAGAGCATGCCCTGGCATAACGCCAACCACCGTCATGGGTATCGGGGCCATAATAATGAGTGGCACCAGATAGGAGCGAAACTGGGCCACTACCAGCAGGTAAATAAGTACCATGCCGACACCATAAGAAATTCCCATATCGCGAAACGTCTCGTAAGTGACCTTCCACTCCCCATCCCATAACAACGCCACCTCACCCGGTGCCGTTGGCTGGCGTACATAGTATTGAGGCAGGTCGATACGTCCACCGGCCTCCACCATGCCATATAGCGGGCTATCGAGATGACCAGCCATGTCAGCCACCACCATCACCATCGGCAGCATGTTTTTGTGGGTGATATAGGGCGGTAAAACCTCATCACGGCGCATGACTAATTCCGAGAGCGGCACCCGATTACCGGATGATGAGCTCACTTTGAGTGTCAACACGCTATCGAGATCGCGCCGATCCCCTGGCGAGAGAGTCAGGCGAATTGGCACCGGGTATTTGGCCTCTTCCCGGTGCAGCCAGGTCACATCCAGATCACCGACACCGGCCGCGAGGGTTTTCACCACATCAGCACTATCGACACCCAGTAGCGCAGCTTTGCTGCGATCGACGGTCAGTCGCCAGAGAGGTTGCGTCTCGCCTCGATAGATATCCACATCCACCACATCTGGTGTGGCTCGCAACGCGGCCATGACTTTGTCCGCCGCCTTTGACCGAATGGCTTCGGTTGGTCCGTACACTTCAGCCAAGATCGGGGACCAGACGGGGGGACCGGGCGGGACCTCTACCACTTTAAGATTGCCCCCATCACGACGCGCGATGGCTTGCAGCGCATCACGCACTGACAGAGCAATGAGATGGCTACTGCGTTTGCGCTCATGCTTTTCCACCAGATTGACCTGAATATCACCCACATTGGCACCGCTTCGCGCAAAGTAGTGGCGCACCAAGCCGTTGAAGTTAATCGGCGCTGCCGTACCGGCATAGATCTGGAAATCACGAACCTCTGGCACTTGGCCAATCTCTCTGCCCATCGCCAGCAAGGTACGCTGGGTTTGCTCAAAGCTGGTTCCTTCCGGCATATCCAGCACTAGCTGAAATTCTGACTTGTTATCAAAGGGAAGCATTTTGAGCACGACCCATTGGATAACTGGCAAACTGGATGCCAATCCAACCAACAGCAGCACAGCGAGCCACAAATAGCGCCGCGCTCGCCTTGCCCCGGGACCGAGCAAAAACGGAGACATCAGGCGGTGAAACAGCCCTTCTTGCACGCTGGTGCCAGCATGATGGCCATGGTGAGAAAGCAGATGTCCAGCCAGCCAGGGAGAGAAAATAAACGCCACCAGCAACGAGAGCAGCATCCCCATGCTGGCATTGATTGGAATGGGGCTCATATAAGGCCCCATCAAGCCAGAGACAAAGGCCATTGGCAGCAGGGCTGCAATCACGGTGAGAGTAGCCAGAATCGTCGGCCCTCCCACCTCATCGACGGCACCGGGGATCAACTCGCGCAGTGGTCGCTTCTCGAGCGAGCGATGACGGTGGATGTTTTCTACCACGACGATAGCATCGTCGACCAGAATGCCGATGGAGAAGATCAGGGCAAACAGGGAGACCCGGTTGAGGGTAAAGCCCCAGGCCCATGACGCAAACAGTGTTAGCAACAAGGTAATCACGATGGCCAACCCAACCACCAGCGACTCACGCCACCCCATGCTGACCAGCACCAATAAAACCACCGCTGCCGTAGCGAAAATTAGCTTGCCAATCAGGGTATTGGACTTATCTGCAGCGGTCACACCATAGTCGCGGGTTACCGTCACCTCGAGTTGGCCCGGCAGCAGACGGTTTTTAAGCTCGGCAACTCGTGCCTCCACCCGCTTGGCTACCTCAACAGCATTTTGACCGGGCTGCTTGCCAATAGCGATGGTCACCGCCGGATGTGGCGCGCCCTTGCCTCCTTTAGCAAACCAGGCAGCCTGGGTCGGTAGCGCAGCCCCCAGTGTCACGCTGGCGACATCGCCAAGATAAACCGGCTTCCCCTCATGTACCCCCACGACTAATTGGGTGACCTCTTGCGGCGAATGTAAAAATGCACCGACTCTCACCTTGAACTCACGATTATTCTGCGTGATACCTGCAATCGTCCCGACCTTATTGGCTGCGCCAAGACGATCGGCCAGAGCGCTTACCGTCAGCTTATGGGCGGCCAGTGCAACAGGATCCAGCACCACATTGAGAACCTCGTCGTGACTACCAATGGTGGTGATATCCCGTGTACCGGGTAACCGCTTGAGTTCGGTCTCCAGTTCATGAGCGGCGCGGGTCAATGCGGGCGTGCCAAGTGATTGACTCCACAACGTCAAACTAACAATCGGCACATCATCGATGCCACGAGGCTTGATCAGCGGATCTCCCACCCCCAACCCGGTTGGCAGCCAATCTTTGTGGGAGTAAAGCTGGTTATAGAGATCCACGATCGCCTGAGCCCGCTTCACGCCGACCTTGAACACAACCACGATAAGCGCACCATCAGGCTGGGAAAACGAGTAGAGGGTATCAATACCGGCCAGTTGTGAAATCACCTGCTCGGCCGGCGTAGTCACCAGATTTTCAACCTCGCGCGGTGTCGCTCCGGGATAGGGAATGTAGACATCCGCAAACGTGACATCAATCTGCGGCTCCTCCTCCTTCGGAGTCACCGAGACAGCAAACAGTCCGAGCAATACGGCAACCAGCGCCAGCAGAGGCGTAATGGCGCTGCCCTGAAACGCCCTCGCCAATCGTCCGGCAATACCAAGCGGCTTGTCACTGCTCATGATGCACCTCTCGTACTCTGGACCAGGCATCGATAGCAATCCTGTCTCCGGCCTGAAGGCCTGCGAGGATTTCGACCCGATCGCCAGTGCTATCACCTACCCGCACCGGCACCAGAGACCAATCGTTCCCTTGCGCCAGATACACTGCACTGAGCTCACCTTGACGCAACAGTGCTGTTGCCGGGATCAGCAGGGCACGACGCTCACCAAGCAGGATCTTGGCCTTGACCCACATGCCGGGCAGCACACCGGCTTGTTTGGCAGGCAGAGTCAGGCGCAGATGAAAGGTATGGCTCGTGCTATCGGCATAGTTAAAGCGTGTCAGACTTGTTGGTTGAACCTCATCGCCCGATGGCAGCAACACTCGCACCTGAGAGGCCGTAAGTGATGCCCTGCTCATCGCCGACTGGGGCAATTGTGCTTCTACACGCAGAGCATCGAGCGACAGACCCGATAAGAGGGGCGTACCCGGCGCCACCGTTTCACCCAGCTCGACATGGCGAGCTGTGACGATGCCAGCATATGGAGCCAGAACCCGGGTGTAACCATAGGCTTCACGCGCCTTGGTCAGCTCCGCCTCGCTGGCCTTGACCCGAGCTCTGGCAGCCTGCGCCGTGGCTTGAGCATTATCAAGCTGGGCCCGAGTAATCACCCCCTTGACCGATAGCGCCTGGTAACGGGCCAGCTGGCGGTCAGCCTCTTTCTCCTGTGCCTGTGCTTGTGCCAGTTGCGCCTGAGCGCCATTGACTGATGCGGACTGCTCGTTACCGCTGATTTCAATGAGCGGTGCACCTGCCTCGACCTGATCGTTGACATCAACCAGCATGCGCACAACACGACCACTGGTCTGGGCGGCGATAGTCCCCTTGTTGATGGCTTCTACCGTGCCATCGAGCAGCAACCAGCGAGGCACCATCTCGTCTTGAACAGTCAGGGAAGCATCAGCTGCCCGGGCAGCGCTGCAGAGTATTCCCACCAGCATGGCGAATAACAGTGTTACCGTTTTTCCCATTTCTCACCTCCCTGTCACTCATCCCATCAGGCGTGCCGCAGCCATCTTAGTGGTAACAGCACCTTGTCAACCAAGAACAAACCAATCCCCATACACAATACAAACAACAGGATGCGCGGCTCACCACTGGCCAGCAGACTCAAGGCCGGCCCCGGACAAATCCCTGCCATCCCCCAGCCTAGTCCGAACAACGCCGCGCCTCCAACGAGTCTTCTGTCTATTATTTTCTGATTCGAAAACTGGAAAGCACAGCCTGACAAGCTGCACAGACGAGGCTTCACCAGTAGGAAATAGCCCGGTGTAAAAACACCCAGAGCCCCCACCATCACAAACATCAGGCTGGGATCCCAGACTCCGGCCACATCAAGAAAACCGATAACCCGGGCCGGATCAACCATACCGGATACGGCCAATCCCAGCCCAAACAAGACACCGGAAAACAGGGCGACAAACATCATCATGAAGACTCCTTTACAGCAGATGATGGGTAACGAAGACGGTCAGCGCAGCCACGCCCATAAAAGTCAGGGTAGCCACCATCGAGCGGGGTGATAAACGCCCCAGACCACAGATGCCGTGTCCACTGGTGCAGCCATTCGCAAGGCGGGTACCAACGCCAACCAGCAAACCGGCCAGCGCGACCACGGGCCAGCTTGGCAAGGCAGTAAAATCTGGCATTTCGGCAAGTCCCAGAGTAAATCCGCTCCAAGCGCCGGCCCCCAGCCCGAGTAAGAAAACCCAGCGCCAAAGCTGCCGGCTCTGCAGGGCACCAGCCAGGATGCCGCTTATCCCTGCTATGCGGCCATTGACCAGCAGCAGCATGAGTGCAGCACTGCCGACCAGCGCACCTCCTAGCAGCGAAAGCAGCCATTGCATTTCAAACATCGATATTCTCCCGTGGATCACAATAATTTTTCTGGAGCGCCATCAGCACATCGGCCACCGCATCGCTGGCCAGCGAGTAGTAAATCTGCTGGGAAACCTTGCGCGAGCGGATCACGCCACAGCGTCTTAATACCGCCAATTGCTGGCTAAAAGCCGACTGTCCCAGCCGGCTTTTAGCCAGCAGCTCACCCACCCCTTTCTCCCCTTGCGTCAGCTGGCACAACACCATCAACCGCTCGGGATGGGCGAGAGCCTTGAGCAAGGCCGCCGCGGCTTCAGCATGCTGATCCATCTGTGTTAATGAACTCATGGCGATAAATTAGCGATTACTGATATTTACTACTATTTTATAAACCAACTATAAATTAGCAATACCTAATGAAAGGAGAATCATCATGACTGTAAACAACGGAGTCAGGGTGGTGGCCGGATGCATGGTGCTGCTCTCACTGGCACTGACGCACTGGGTTCATCCCGGTTTTGTCTGGCTGAGTGCATTTGTCGGATTAAATCTAATCCAAAGTGCCTTCACCGGATTCTGCCCTGCGCAGACGCTGTTAAAGCACATCGGTTTTACTCAGGACTAAACAGCTGGTCACGCAAACAGGAGACCATCCATGGCTACAGTGATCGTCATCGGAGCAGGACTGGGCGGTATGTCGGCTGCTTACGAGCTCAAGGCCGAGCTTGGCAAACAACACGACGTCATCTTGGTCAACGACAAACCCGACTTCGAATTCACCCCCTCTAATCCCTGGATTGCCGTCCAGTGGCGCGAACGCAAAGAGATCTCTATCCCTATCGAGCCCTATGTGAAGAAAAAGGGGATTCAATTTGTGCATGCCGCGCTGACCAAACTGGAACCGACAGAGCGGCAGATCAGCCTGTCAGATGGACAAACCCTGCGTTATGACTTTCTGGTGCTCTGCACAGGGCCAGCACTGGCCTTTGAGGAGGTGACTGGCGCTGGGCCCGACGCCGGCGGCACCACCAGCGTCTGTACCCTCTCACATGCCGAAGAGTGCCGGCACAATGTGACTGAGCTGATTGAACATCCCGGGCCCGTGATCGTGGGTGCCATGCCGGGAGCCTCCTGTTTCGGTCCTGCCTACGAATATGCCTTCATCCTTGACCGCCATCTGCGCGATAAGAAAGTGAGAAAGCATATCCCCATGACGTTTGTCACCAGCGAGCCTTACATTGGCCATCTCGGGTTAAACGGTGTAGGTGATTCAAAAGGGATGTTGGAAAGTGAACTGCGCATGCGTGACATCCATTGGATCTGCAATGCACGCACCGTCGGAGTCAAAGAGGGGATGATGATTGTCGAGGAGCTTGATGAGGATGGCAATATCAAGCGCACCCACCAGCTCCCTTACCACCATGCCATGATGCTGCCGGCCTTTAAGGGCATTGCGCCCCTGCGTGGTATTGAAGGGTTGGTCAACCCGCGTGGGTTTGTCATCGTGGATGAGTTCCAGCGCAACCCGGTCTTTAATGAGATTTATTCCGCCGGGGTCTGTATTGCCATCCCTCCCCAGCACAAGACTCCGGTCCCGACCGGCGTTCCCAAAACCGGTTACATGATTGAAGCGATGGTGCGCGCCCTCAGTCACAACATCAAGGCCGAAATTAATGGTACCCCCCCCACCTGCAAAGCGGTATGGAATGCCATTTGTCTTGCTGATATGGGAGACACTGGCGCAGCCTTTGTCGCTATGCCACAGATCCCGCCGCGCAACGTAGCTTGGTTCAAAAAAGGAAAATGGGTGCACCTAGCCAAGATAGCCTTTGAAAAATACTTCTTGCACAAGATGCAAGTCGGCGATACCGAACCCCTCTACGAAAAACTGATGCTCAAATATCTGGGTATAGACAAAATTGAGTAAACACAGCTAGGTGACCCGTCCAAGGCCGGGTCACCTATTTCGATGCGGTGTGAGCTAGTAGTCAGGCGTGCTTACGGGTTCGCCAGTGAATGGCAGGTGGCAGCACCAGCGCGATGTTGTCAGGGGTGCGCCCGCGCACCAGTTGCTCCATCAGGCTAAACGCATGGTTGGCCAGCGCCTCGCAATCTTGGGCAATCGAGTCGATACGCAGTGGAACGCAGTCGAGCAGATAGTGATCATCAAAGGTGCACAGCCGCATGGGCGTGTCCATCCTGCCATGTTCGTTCAAGTAGCGCAGCACCCCTTCGAGCAAGGTAAATGAGGCGGTAAACAGCGCTTCTGGCAGCTCGCCACCAAGCTCGTCCACCAGCTCACTCATCAGCTGATAACCGGAGCGCGGCTGATAGTCGCGATGACGCACATAGCGAGTTTCGGCTTCAAATCCGGCCCGATGCAGCCCCAGCTCATAGCCAGCCAGACGGTGGCGACTCGGGGAGAGATCGAGCAAACCACCAAAGTAATAGATGCGGTTTCCATGCTCGGCGGCCATCGCCTGTACCAGCTCGGCCGTCACCTTACAGGCATCGGAGATCACCATCGGCAGATGCGACTCACCGATATGACGGTCCAGCTGCACCACTGGCAGCTGGTCGTGAATGCGGCAGTAGATCTCATCATTGTGGGTGCTGGAAGCGACAATCAAGCCATCGACCTGCCGGCTGATAAGAGAGTCCACCACCTGCTGCTCGATGGTGGGATCATCTTCCGAGCAGGCGATCAAAAGCTGGATACCGGCCTCGCGGCAGTGCGCCTCGAGATGGCGCGAAATCTGGGCAAAGCCGAAGTTGGTCAAATCCGGGATCACCAGCCCCCAGGTGTAACTACGGGTCTCACGCAGCGCCCTGGCATGAATGCTGGGCTGATAGTGATAGGCATTGGCGACCTCCTGAATGCGGCGGCAGGTCTCGTCAGCAATACGATATTCGGCGCTGCGCCCGTTGAGCACCAGGCTGGCAGTCGCCTTGGAGACTCCTGCCAGCTCGGCAATCCGGGCGATGGTAATGCGTTTTTTCTTCTCCACCTGGCGGTCCGGCTCTATGGATAACCGGACTATTGTACTAGGCTCGCGCCAAGCGGCCAGTGTGTCAGGTCAATTTCCCCGTCACCCTGCCACACGGCCACCGGCTCTGCGCTCGGGAAGTAACGGGCCGACAGCACAGCGCGCCCCTCATCGACAAAGCACTCGATGCTGGAGTGATCGAGCAGCAAGATGATGCGGCCCCCTTGCCAGGGCGCCTTGCGCCACTGCCACTCACCGCTCTCCCAGTTGCGCCGCTCCAGCGCCACCTGACCCGGTTGCCAGTGCAGACGCAAACTATCCCCCAGTGCCAGCATGCCTTGGCCCGTTGGTGTCAGTTCGAGCCAAGCCGAGCCCAGCGCCAACGCAGGCGCCCCGAGCACCGCGCCCTGATAGCCGGTCGCCTCGCCTTTGAGGCTATGCAGCTCATCGACCGGCTTTTGGCACAACCACTCTCCTTGCCAATAGAGCTCGCGCGGACAGGTCATCTGGTGAAGCCAGCCATACTCCATCGTTGGCTGGCTCATCTCGTTCTCTTCCGGCAGCCCCAGCCAGCCAAACAGCAGACGCCGTCCCCGGCTGTCACAGGTGGTCTGCGGCGCGTAAAACTCAAAGCCGCGGTCGAGCTCGTGAAATGCCCCGTGGTCAAACTGCTTGCCATCGAAGTTGCCCGCCAGCCAGCCGCACTGGTAGATGTTGAGATAGTTATCGCCCTCGGGCGCAATCCCCTGCGGGCAGCTGATGAGCACATGCTGGTCGCCGAGCGGGAAGAGATCCGGGCACTCCCACATGTAGCCAAACTCGCCGAGCCCGCCGCGCCGACTGCCTGCAATCGGGCCGATGGCGTGCCACTCATGCAGGTTATCGGAGCGATAGAGCAGCACCTCTCCCTGAGAGTCCAGGGTGCGGGCGCCGAGCACCATCAACCATTGGGAGCCGTCGTGCCAGACTTTGGGGTCGCGCACATGACCGCTGTAGCCTTCAGGCAGGCCGAGCACCGGGCCCAGTTTGCTAAATCCGCCTAGCTCATCTTCACGGGCCAGACACTGATAGGCGGTGCGCGAGCCGTCGGGGTATTTGACATTACCGGTATAGATCAGCGTGAGCCGGCCCTGGGCATCACTCACCGCCGAGCCCGAATAACAGCCGCTCACTTCATACTCTTCAATGGGCAGCAGCGCCGGCAGCTCGTGTTGCCAGTGCAGCAGATCGGTCGAGCTGACATGGCCCCAGCTTTTGTGCCGGTGCGCGCAGCCCAACGGGTTCCACTGGTAGAACAGATGGTAGCGCCCGCCGTGTTCGATAAAACCGTTGGGATCGTTAAGCAGCCCCACCGGGGCTGCCAAATGCCAAGCGGGCCGATGAGGATCGGCCGCTGCCTTGAGCTGTCCGGCCAGCACTGACCGGACAACCTGTTTGAGAAAATCGCTCTCGCTCATCACTCTACCTTGTACTTGAGCAGCCAGGAGGCCGCGAAGGCCGAACCAAACGCGATCACCATACCGATGATGTAGTGGATGAGGCTCTGCGGCTGCACGATCGCCATGCCCGGGATCCCGGTCAGCCCTACCGCTGTCATCCCCACCTTGGCCGCCACGACATAAGCGCCGCCAAGCGCACCACCAAACAGGCCGGCGAGAAACGGCTTCATAAAGCGCAGGTTCACACCAAAGATGGCCGCTTCCGTGATTCCGAGCAGGCAGGACATGGCCGCCGGCACCGTGATGGCCTTGACCTTGGGATCGCGGGTCTTGAAATAGACAGCGATACAGGCGCCCCCTTGTGCCACGTTGGCCATGGCCCAGATCGGCAGCAGGAAGTTAACGCCAATCTGCGGATTGGTCAGCAGGCCCGCTTCGATAGCATGGAAGCTGTGGTGAATACCTGTGATAACAATGGCCGAATAGGTACCGCCAAACACCAGCCCCGCCAGCCAACCGGCCTGATTATAAAGAGCACTCAGACCAAACGAGATACCATCGCCCAGCATGCGACCGGCTGGGCCGATAAACAGCAGCGCCACAAAGCCGGTGATAATGACTGTCAGGAATGGGGTCACGATCAGATCTAACGCATCGGGCACCCGCTTGCGCAATTGACGCTCGAGATGAGACATAAACCAGACCGCCAACAGCACCGGGAACACGGTGCCCTGATAACCGATCATCGCCACGTCCATGCCCATAAAGCTCATGGTCTTGAAACCGCTGGCTACCGACCAGGCGTTGGTGAGCGCCGGGTGGGTCAAGATACCGCCCAGGGTGGCGCCCAGATAGGGGTTGCCGCCAAACTCACGCGCCGCGGTAAAACCGATCAGCACTGGCAGGATGATAAAGGCCGCCGAGCTGAACATGTCGAGCATGATAAACAGCGCGCTGTCTGCATCGACCCAGCCATAGGTGCGCACCATGCCGAGCAGCCCCATCAACAAGCCTGACGCCACGATGGCCGGGATGATCGGCACAAAGATATTGGACAGGGTGCGGGCCAGACGCTGGGCCACGTTGAGCTTGGCACTGGCCAACTCGGTCAGCTCGGCCTTGCTGGCGGTGCCAACACCGCTTTGGGCAACAAACTCTTCATACACTTTGTTCACCAGACCGGTGCCAAAGATCACCTGCAGCTGGCCGGCATTACTAAAACAACCTTTCACGCCGTCGAGCTTGTCGATGGCGGCCGGATTGACCTTGCTGTCATCGGCCAACACCAGACGCAGACGGGTGGCGCAGTGAGCGGCGCTGACGATGTTATCGCGCCCCCCCACCAGCGGGATCAACCCTTGAGCAATCGCTTTGATATCCATGTGTGTTTTCTCCTGGCCCGCAGCGGCAGGCCTTATGCAATAAGTGTTATCCCCGGTGGAGGAAAGCGGCCAGTGCCGCGGCATCGGGCAGCGCCGTCATGGCCCCTTTGGCCGTGGTGGCCAACGCCCCGCAGCCATGCGCCTGCGCGAGCAGGGTGGGCAGCTCAGCAAACGTCGGCCAATCGGCCCGTTCACTGAGCCCAGCCAGCAGGCCGGCAACAAAGGCGTCCCCGGCGCCGGTGGTATCAACCGGCGTGACCACCGGCCCTTGCCAGCGCAGGCACTCCTGACCCAGCCGGGCCAGGACGCCCTCTTTACCAAGGGTGATCAGCACCAGATTGGGCCCTTCCAGCGCCGCCAAGCCGTCGGTCAGTTTTTCTTGGCCGGTGAGCCACGCGAGCTCTTCTGCCGAGAGCTTGACCACATCGGCATGGCGCACAGCGTCACTGACCTGGGGCCGCATCTCGGCTGGGTTCGGCCACACCTCCGGGCGCAGGTTAGGATCGAAGCAGACTCGGCCACCGGCAGCCTGAATGGCCCGCATTGCTTGCCAGGCACTGCTGCGCACCGGTTCGCTAGCTAATGCTATCGAGCAGGTCAGCAGCCACTGTCCGCTGACGAACTCAGGCAAGTCAGCGGGCTCGAGGCGTTGATCAGCGCTTGGACGCACCATGAAGGTGAAGCTGCGCTCCCCTGCCTCGTCCAAATCCACCAGCACGGTCGAGGTGCGGCTGGCTGGGTCCAGCGTCAGGTGGCCAACATCGACGCCCTCGCTTGCCAGCGTGGCGGCCATGAAGCGGCCAAACGGATCGTCCCCTACCCGCCCGATGAATCCGGCATTCCCTCCCAAACGGGCCACGCCAACGGCCACGTTGGCCGGCGCCCCGCCCGGACAGCGCAAGTAACGCCCTTCACCCTCTGGTAGCAGATCCACTACCGCATCACCCAATACCCAAACTCGCCGCATCTCACCTACTCCCGGGATGCAAAATGATGGCGTGCATTATCAGCTGAACCGTTTTAGCTGAACAATAGATCGACGCCATCCTCCACCATTTATGTGATCGGTCTAACAAATCAGAACCAGGTTTCCATCTGGACGCCGAAGTTCCACTCCCCGCCCGCCGAGAACCCGTCCTTGCCGAAGTTATCGTCACTGGCGTAGTTATCCAGCACCGAAGACCAGTCCATCCAGGTGGCAAATACGCGCAGCTCCGGACGCTCAAAGAAGCCGGCAGTCCGGGCCTTGAAGGTTGGCGCGAAGGTCAGCTTGGCAAAATCCCCCTTGACCGCCTTGCGGCTGTCATAACCCTTGGGATCAAAGTCGGTGTATTGCCAAGTCGCTTCATAGACCAGCTCGAAGTTCTCGCTCAGCACTTGGGCAAAGCGGGCATTGAGGGTCGCCCAGCGGTACTCGTCACCCTTGACGTAACGATCGCTGCTGTGCTCGGCCATGACGACCGGCGCAAAGCGCCAGTGGCTGCCAAGATCGGTGGTGCCAAATACGGCGACACGCACGGCGTCGGCATCCGGCAACAACTCGCTGTCCGACCCCAGCCCCTTGACCTGGGCCCCCAGACCGTGACCATAAAGCACTGCGGCCTTGCTCATCCCCGGACGCACGCCAAAGAAGCTGTCGGCGTGGTAAGCCAGCATGGTGTGAGCCCCCTTGCCTGCTGCCTTGGCACCATTACCGTCATCGTTAACGCGCTGGTCGTTATCCTTGGAGGTGAGACCGTTGAGCATCCACTGCCAGTTACCAAAGCGGTTGTTCATGGTCAGGATATAGCTCTCTACGTCCGAGAGATCGCTGGCGCTGATGTCGCCATAATCGCGGCCATAGAGCGAGAAGTTGGCCTTCCAGTTATCGGCCAGCTGCACGTCATAGACACCCGCACCGGTACCGGCCAGGAACACTACGTCCGAGTCGAGCCAGTGAATGTCGAAGTTGTCGCGGTCAAAGCGCTTACCAGCCCACAGCAGCGCATTTTTGAACGGGCCGGAGAAGCTCGGCAGGTTACCCAACTCGGTGTAAACCTGACGGGTATTGAGCGCAGAGCTGCTGACCGTCCAGTCATTGCTGGTCTCGACGCCATCTGCCAGCATCAGCTTGTAACGGGCGAAGCTGCCATCATCGAAGGTCTGGGTCTTTAGCAGGTTGGCTTCCATGTAGGTATCATCTTCGTTACCCAGACGCCCCACCGGGCTGCCGACCGAGCCGGCCGGTGTTGAATAGGCACCGCCCTTTCCACCGGATCCCTTGCCGCTGACCAGCAGGCCGGAGCGGGCATAACCATGGAACTCAAAGCCTTGGGCGCCAGCAGTCTTCTGGTCCACCTTGTCGCTTTGCACCTTGGCGGCACTGGCGGTCTTGTTGGCGTCATTGGCCTTGGTCTGGGCGGCATCAGCACGCACCTCGGCAGCGGCTGCCCGCGCTTCGGCTTCCTGTACCCGCGCCTCCAGCGCCGCCAGGCGCGCCTCGATATCGCCACTTGCGGCCCACAGGGAACTGCTCATTAACCCCAGGGCGACGGCCAGCATTACCTTGCTCTTTTGCATGTCACCTTCCTCGTCTGTGTGTGATTGTTGTTTGGACGAGGCAAGATTAGCTAAACCGCTTTAGCTAACTCAATACGCTTGCTAAATCGTTTTAGTTGAAGTGTGATCTGCTCAACATCTCGCCACGGATGTTGATAAAAAGGTGTGATCAGGATCGCCAGACTCAGGCGAGGAGGTTTGCTAAACCCCGCTAAACAGAGTGTCAAACCTTCTCCATTTCGGCGTTTATCAGATAAAGAAAAGCCGGCACAAGGCCGGCTTTCGGGATGCAATCACAGGAGCGGTTAGCTGGTCAGATCATCGAAGAAGCGTTTAACCCCTTCGAAGAAGCCTTCCGATTTGGGCTTATGAGTCTTGGCAGCTGCACCGCTAAATGACTCATCGAGCTGACGCAGCAGATCCTTTTGCTCTTCGGTGAGGTTGACCGGGGTCTCGACCACCACCTTGCACATCAGATCGCCCACTTGGCCGGAGCGTACCGACTTCACACCCTTGCCACGCATGCGATAGAGCTTGCCGGTTTGGGTCTCGGCGGTGATCTTGAGCTTGACGCGACCATCGAGGGTCGGCACTTCAATCTCGCCACCGAGCGCCGCAGCGGTAAAGCTGATCGGCACTTCGCAGTAGAGGTTGTTGCCATCACGTACGAAAATCTCGTGCTCGCGGACATGCACCTGAACGTACAGATCACCGCTCGGAGCACCGGCATCACCCGCTTCCCCTTCACCGGAGAGACGGATGCGATCGCCCGTGTCCACCCCGGCAGGGATCTTGACCGACAGGGTCTTGCTACGCTGGTAGCGACCTTCACCATGACACTTGCTGCACGGAATGGCGATGATCTTGCCGCGACCGTGACAGTGCGGGCAGGGCTGCTGCACCGCGAAGAAGCCTTGACGCATCTGCACCTGGCCAGAGCCGTGGCAGGTGGGACAGGTCTTCACATCGGCACTGCTCTTGGCGCCGGTGCCGTTGCACTGCTCGCAGTGAACGTGGGTCGGGATCTTGATCTCTTTGGAGACACCGCGCACCGCCTCTTCCAGCGTCAGCTCCATGTTGTAACGCAGATCAGAGCCACGGGCCGGTCCACGGCGACCACCACGACCACCGCCGAAGATGTCACCAAACACGTCACCGAAGATGTCGCCGAAATCGGCACCGCCACCAAAGCCACCCTGGCCGCCACCCATGTTGGGATCAACCCCGGCGTGGCCAAACTGGTCATAACGGGCACGTTTCTCAGCGTCGGTCAGGATCTCGTAGGCCTCCTTGACCTCCTTGAACTTCTCTTCGGCAGAGGCGTCACCCTGGTTGCGGTCCGGGTGGTACTTCATGGCCAGGCGCTTGTAGGCCTTCTTGATTTCGCGCTCGTCGGCGCCCTTGGCCACTCCCAGCACTTCGTAATAATCGCGCTTCGACATACTCATCCTGTTGTTACGCAGACGGGCGTTGGTCTCCCAACGCCCGTGAATTCATGGACTGTGCACTCAGGGCGCACCCTGCGGGCCGCCTGTGCAGCCCGCCGAGACAATTACTTCTTGTCGTCCTTCACTTCTTCGAACTCGGCGTCGACCACGTCATCATCGGCCTTGGCGGAAGATTGTTGCTGACCGGCACCGGCCTGGGCACCTTGTGCCTGAGCCTGTTGCTGGGCAATTTCCATCAGCTTCTGGGACGCTTCCAGCAGCGCTTGCTGCTTGGCTTCGATAGCAGCCTTGTCATCACCCTTGATGGCGGTTTCCAGCTCGGAAAGAGCAGTTTCAAGCTTGCTCTTCTCGTCGGCCGGCAGCGCGTCACCGGCTTCGGTGATCTGCTTGCGTACCGAGTGCACCAGACCATCAGCCTGGTTACGGGTCTGGATCAGCTCTTCAAACTTCTTGTCCTCGGCCGCGTTGGCTTCAGCTTCGCGAACCATGCGCTCGATTTCGGCATCAGACAGACCGGAGGAAGCCTGGATGGTGATCTTCTGCTCCTTGTTGGTCTCCTTGTCCTTGGCGGACACGTGCAGGATACCGTTGGCATCGATGTCGAAGGTCACTTCAACCTGCGGCAGACCACGCGGCGCCGGGCGGATGCCTTCCAGGTTGAACTGGCCGAGGGACTTGTTGTCACCGGCACGCTTGCGCTCACCCTGCAGCACGTGAATGGTCACGGCAGACTGGTTGTCTTCAGCGGTAGAGAACACCTGCGACTTCTTGGTCGGGATGGTGGTGTTCTTCTCAATCAGGGCCGTCATTACGCCACCCATGGTCTCGATACCCAGAGACAGCGGGGTCACGTCGAGCAGCAGTACGTCGGTCTTTTCACCGGAGAGAACGGCGCCCTGGATGGCAGCACCCATGGCCACGGCTTCGTCCGGGTTAACGTCTTTACGCGGCTCTTTGCCAAAGAACTCGGCCACGGTCTTTTGCACCATCGGCATACGGGTTTGACCGCCGACCAGAATCACGTCGTCGATTTCGCCCACAGACAGGCCCGCATCCTTCAGTGCCACACGCACCGGGTCGAGGGAGTTCTTCACCATGTCTTCCACCAGGGCTTCCAGCTTGGCGCGGGTTACCTTGATGTTCATGTGCTTGGGACCGGTCGCATCGGCAGTAATGTACGGCAGGTTAACGTCGGTCTGCTGGGCAGAGGAGAGCTCAATTTTGGCCTTCTCAGCGGCATCTTTCAGACGTTGCAGCGCCAGTTGGTCGTTACGCAGGTCGATACCTTGCTCACGTTTGAACTCGTCAACCAGATAGTTGATCAGGCGGTTGTCGAAGTCTTCACCACCGAGGTGGGTATCACCGTTGGTCGCCAGCACTTCGAAAGTGGTTTCGCCTTCCACTTCATCAATTTCGATGATGGAGATATCGAAAGTACCACCGCCCAAGTCATAGACAGCGACCTTGCGCTCGCCCTTGACCTTGTTGACGCCGTAAGCAAACGCGGCGGCAGTCGGTTCGTTGATGATGCGCTTTACTTCCAGACCGGCGATACGGCCGGCATCTTTGGTGGCTTGACGCTGCGCATCGTTAAAGTAGGCCGGAACGGTAATTACCGCTTCGGTGACCGGCTCGCCGAGGAAATCTTCGGCGGTCTTCTTCATTTTTTTCAGCACTTCGGCAGAGATTTGCGGCGGGGCCATCTTCTTGCCCTTCACCTCAACCCAGGCATCACCGTTGTCAGCCTTGGCGATGGTGTACGGCATGATCTTGATGTCACGCTGCACTTCGTCGTCTTCGAAACGACGGCCGATCAGACGCTTGATGGCGAACAGAGTGTTCTTCGGGTTGGTCACTGCCTGACGCTTGGCCGGTTGACCGACCAGGATTTCGCCGTCATCGGCATAGGCAATGATGGACGGAGTAGTACGGTCACCCTCGGCGTTCTCGATCACGCGAGCGTGGTCACCATCAAGGATGGCTACGCAAGAGTTGGTAGTACCCAGGTCAATACCGATGATTTTACCCATTTGACGAATCTCCAAATGCTTCAACTGGTGTGGCAGGTCTTGTCTGCCTTTTTAACGTTAACGGCTAGGTGGGGTTATCCCGACGGGCTTTCAAGAGCCCGGCACACTTTTTCCGGCAATCTTGGCTGTTTGACGGTTTGGTGTGCGCCTGCCGCAGGCTTGCAATGTATATGGGGGTCGGTTTTTCCCCTTCAAGGGGCCGATTCCAAAAAAATCACAATGAAAAGCCCGCCGGATGGCGGGCTGGGCCGGTTTCGCAGTGATTTACTGCGCCTTGGCCACCATGACCATGGCCGGACGAATGACACGACCGTTGAGGTCATAGCCTTTCTGCATCACGGCGATCACGGTATTGGGTGCCACGTCGGCACTCGGCACCAGGCTCATGGCTTGATGCGCATTAGGATCAAACGGCTGACCGGTCGGGTCGATCGCAGACAGGCCGAACTTGGCCACACCGCTTTGCATCGACTTGAGGGTCAGTTCAACCCCTTCAACCATGGGCTTGATTGCTTCATTCTCGCGATCGGCAAGTTCGATGGCACGCTCGAGATTATCCAGCACCGGCAGCAGTTCGGCGGCAAACTTCTCCAGCGCGAACTTGTGGGCCTTCTCTACGTCCTGGGCGGCGCGACGGCGCAGGTTTTCCATCTCGGCGACGGCGCGAACGGCACGATCCCGCTCCTCGGCCGCAGCGGCGGTGGCAGCAGCCAGTTCAGCCTCGAGTTCGGCAATACGTGCCTGCTCGGGGGTGACTTCGCTGTCCACATCGGGCTGCTCGACGTGATCTTCCAGCCCTTCAACCTGCTCAACCTTTTGCTCTTCGTGGTTCATGACATCTCCCGTAATCCAAACCAACAGACTGCTTGTGTTGGGCTATTATGGGGACGCTCGTCGCGCTTTCAAGTAGGCCCGCCCCGCTTTGACGAGATAGCAGCAGAAATGGCCGGCAAACAGGGTATACTCGACCCACTATGGGTCAACATCATCACCACCATGGATTCACCCTTCAAGACTATCGGCCTGATTGGCAAGGCCCATCACAACGGCACGAACCAGACCCTGCACGGTCTCTATGACTATCTCATCGAACGCGGTTTTCGCGTCTTGGTGGAGACCCGGGTGGCGCAATCACTTGGCGTGCTGCCGGATCAGGTGGCCGATCTGGTACAACTCGGCGAGCAGAGCGATCTGGCGATTGTGGTTGGCGGTGACGGCAATATGTTGGGCGCCGCCCGGGTATTGTCCCGCTTTGATGTGGCAGTCATCGGGGTCAACCGTGGCAATCTGGGCTTTCTTACCGACCTGTCGCCACAAGATTATCTGATTCCCCTCGAGCAAGTGCTGTCGGGCCATTTCAAAACCGAGCAGCGCTTCTTGCTGGAAGCGTCGGTCTATCGTCACGGCGAGCGCAAGGCAAGTAATCTGGCGGTCAATGAAGCCGTGCTGCACCCGGGCAAGATTGCCCACATGATCGAGTTCGAGGTCTATATCGATGGCAGCTTTATGTATAGCCAGCGCTCGGATGGTCTGATTATCGCCACCCCGACCGGCTCAACTGCCTATTCGCTCTCGGCGGGCGGCGCCATCCTCACTCCCAAGCTCAATGCCATGACGCTGGTGCCGATGTTCCCGCACACCCTGAGCAGTCGCCCGATTGTCATTGATGCCGACAGCGAGGTGCGTCTGCTGGTCTCACCGGATAATCAGGATGACGCCATGCAGGTCAGCTGCGATGGTCAGGTCACCCTGGCGGTGCACCCGGGCGATGAAATTTTGCTGCGTAAAAGCGCCCATCAGCTCAAGCTGGTGCACCCTCTCGACTACAGCTACTTCCATGTGCTGCGCAATAAACTGGGTTGGGGCAGCAAGTTGTTCTGACTTTTTCCTGCTGTATCGGGCCTCTTTACTGTATGTAAAACCAGTATATACTGGATGCATACACAGTAATGTTGGCCCACACAGGATGCGACCATGCTGGCACAACTGACCATCACCAATTTTGCCATCGTCAAATTTCTCGAGCTCGACCTGCAATCCGGCATGACCTGCATCACAGGGGAAACCGGCGCCGGCAAATCCATTGCCATCGACGCGCTGGGCCTGTGTTTGGGCGAGCGCGCCGAGGCAAGCATGGTGCGTCCCGGCTGCGACAAGACCGAAATCAGTGCCCGCTTCCTGCTATCTGGCAACCCGGCCGCGCGCGGCTGGCTCACCAGCAACGAGCTGGCCGGTGATGAGCCCGACGAGTGCATCGTGCGACGGGTGGTGTCGGCAGAGGGCCGTTCGCGCAGCTATATCAACGGCGTGCCAGTGCCGCTGGCACAACTCAAAAGCCTGGGTCAGTGGCTGGTCAACGTTCATGGCCAACACGCACACCAGCTGTTGCTGCGCCCCGATTATCAACTGTCACTGCTTGATGCCTACGCCGGCCACACTCTGCTGCTTGATGAAGTGCGTCAGCACTACCAGCTGTGGCGTCAGCTGCAAAATGAGCTGGCCCGCCTGCGCGCCGAGCAGCAGCAACGGGAAGCCCGTCGCCAACTGCTCGAATACCAGGTGCAAGAGCTCGACGAATTCGCCCTGCAACCGGGCGAATTCGAAGCCATTGAGGAAGAGCACCAGCGTTTGGCCAATGGCACCGAGCTGCTGCAAGAGTGCGGCAGCTGCATCGATCTGCTTTATGAAAACGACGACACCACCATTGCCGGTCTGCTGCAAACCGCGGTCAATAAGGCCGAGAGCCTGGTAGGCATGGATAACCGGCTGACGCCGGTGCTGGATATGCTCAACGAAGCGCTGATCCGGGTTGAAGAGAGCCACAGCGAACTGCGCGGCTATCTGGATCGGCTCGAACTGGATCCCGAGCTTTTCAACGAGCTGGAAGCACGCCTGTCACGCGCCATTTCGCTGGCTCGCAAACACCATGTCAAACCGGCAGAGCTCGCCACTCATCACCAGAGCTTGGCCGAAGAGCTGGCACGAATTGGCTCGGATGAAGCGCGCCTTGAAAACATGCAAGTTGAGCTTGATGCCGCCCGCAGCGCGTTCATGACCAGCGCCGACGCGCTGAGCCAGAGCCGTCAGCGCCATGCCGAGGCGCTGTGCGGAAAGGTAAGCGAGAGTATGCGCGAGCTGGCCATGCCACAGGGCCATTTTGTTATCGAAGTGGCACCGGATCGCAGCCAGAATCTCTCCCCGCTCGGGATCGATCGCATCGAATTTATGGTCACCACCAACCCGGGGCAACCGCTGCAACCGCTCGGGAAAGTGGTCTCGGGCGGCGAGCTCTCCCGCATCAGCCTGGCACTGGTGGTGATTACCGCGCAGCGCATGGCAACGCCCACGCTTATCTTTGACGAAGTGGATGTGGGGATCAGCGGCCCGACCGCTGCCGTTGTGGGCCGCCTGCTGCGTCAACTCGGTGAATCCACCCAGGTGCTGGTTGTCACACACTTGCCGCAGGTCGCCGGCAATGGTCATCAACATATGGTGGTGAGCAAACATACCGATGGGCAGACCACCGAGACGCACATGCAACCATTAGCCCAGCAGGACCGTCTGCAAGAGCTGGCTCGCTTGCTTGGTGGCGATCACATCACTGACAACACGCTGGCCAATGCCCGGGAATTGCTGGCCCAGTAACCACCCATCTCGTCGTTAAGCCCCGCCCAGCGGGGCTTAACTTTTATTGCCCGGTGGAAATTGGGTGGCCACAGTACAGTGGCTGGCATGGCGCACCGCACAAGCCTTAGCACAAACGCCCCATCGCAAATGTCTCACCACCACCTCTTGATACCACACGCTCCAGCAACGGTGTCACCACAATCTTTCCCCCGAGTCATGAGGGGTTCAGCAAGGCAGAGTATGCTTGGAGAAGTGGCAGCCCGTGTCTCTACGGTTGTCATGACATTGTCATTCACCCGGCGCACGCTGACCCTGACCGCGAGGTGTTGTTTGTCAGCTGCCGGGCCACGCCCAAGGAGACTGCAATGACCTTATCGAGAATGGTGTTACTGCTCGAAGGCCGTGAAGACGAGCAGGCCACGTTAACCAAGGCATATCAATTGGCGCAGGGGATGAATGCAGAGCTCTGCCTGCTGCATCTGGTGCACGGCTCGCGAGTGCGCGAGCGCAATCCCGAACTCTCCGCCACCGAATGCAGCGCAAGCCACGCGCTCGGCGCCAAAGCAGGCATCAGCCGTCTGATGGCTGGTCAGTCGCAGGCTGTACGCTACGAGAATCTGGTGGTGGATGACGTGGTCGACGAACTGGGCGACTGGCTCACTCACCATCCCACCCAACTGCTTTTAGTCGGTAGCCGCCACCGCTGGATGGATGGCTCACTGGCGCGCCTGCTGCTCTACAAGCTGCCTGTCGATATTCAGGTGTGTCACGAGCCCTGGCAGGAATCACTCAAGGCTGCGGGATAAGCGCATCCCCCACCGCAATGGTCCCGGGTGTCAGCACTCGGGCCGTGATGCCACCGTGACCGCACATGGCGGCCAGCCCGCCCGTACCAAGCGCGCGCTCCAGCTTCTCGCATGGCTCGCACAGGCCACTGTATTCAAACTCAACCTGCCCGATACGAAAGCGTTGCCCCTTAAGTGCCAGCAGATTGATGCCCGCAATCACCAGATTACGGCGTAGCACTCCGCCCACTTGCATCATGAAGGCATCACTGCCCGGCACTGGTAGACCAGGCAGCTGCAGTAACCCGGCAATCACCGCGAGATGCTCCGACTGAATAAGCGTCACCTGACGGCGGCTATTGGCACGCCCACGAAAGCGATCCCCCACCACTCCCTGCCCGGCGATAAGCGCAGCGTGCGCCACCCAGATGACAGGCTCACCCTTGCCCGGGCGCACGGCGATGCCCTGCAAAGAACCGGGAAAAGCGTGAGGCGATTTATTGATCGGAGATGACATCGGGGATCCGCGCCTCCTCATCGTCTGACTCTTCGCGGGTGCAATCGAGCACACTGGTGTGCAAATCGCCCTGATTGCGGGTCAATAGCGGCGCACTGCCATCGCGATAGGGGCGCACGTCCGAATAATCGGTACCGAAGTAGTGAACAAACTCACGGCGCGCCTCATCAAGCGGTAACGGGATAAACAGCAGATGCACATCAAACGTAGACGCTGGCACCACAAAGCCACTGACCGGAATGCCGTGGTAATTCTCGCTTACCCGATACCAGGCCAACCCCTCCTCTACCTTCCACGGTCGATAATGGGCCAACTCGTTGCTAGCAGGCTCACCGGTTGACGGGTCGATATAGAGATCCTCAAATTCGCACACACCCATGCCCTGCCACATCCGCTCAAACGGCGACGAGCAGCCACTTAACATCAAGACGACCAATAATCCGGCACGCAGTGCACGCATCCCTACTCCTTGCCAAACAGAGCCAGTCGCTCCAGCAGCAGAGCAACAAAACCGTCTCTGTCGATATCCAGCAAGACCGTGGCATTGGGTGCATGGCCCGTTAAGGCGTAGCGATCCACCACCGTCATTCCGGCAGTGTACTCTCCCTGGGTCTCTATGCCGACCCAGCAATCCTGGCTTTTAAACAGATCTGGCCTAAGCAGCCAGGCGATGGTGCAGGGATCATGCAGGGGAGCACCGACAAATCCCCACTTGGGATCGCGGTGATAACGCATAAAGAAATCAAGCAATCCGGCAACGCAACGGGCAACAGGTCCGGGGAGCTGCCTAACCCGCTCGATATCCTCTGCCATCACTTGCGCCCGGTGCGTCACATCCAGACCGCACAGGGTAATGGGTATACCGCTGGTAAACACCATGGCGGCAGCCTCAGGATCGACATAGATATTAAATTCAGCAGCCGGGGTCCAGTTTCCGGCGCCGGCGGACCCGCCCATCAGCACAATCCGTTCAATCTTGCTATGCAGTTGCGGATAGGCGGCGAGCAGCAGGGCAATATTGGTCAGCGGCCCGGTGGGCACCAGGGTGATAGGCTCGGCGCTTTGTTCCAATACCCGCGCCATTAGCGCCAACGCGCCTTCTGATGCGGCGCAAAAGGCAGGCTCTGGTAACTCCGGGCCATCGAGTCCTGACTCCCCATGCACCTGCGCGGCGATTTCCAGTGCTCGCTGCAAGGGTCTCGCCGCGCCAGCTGCCACCGGTATATCGTGGCGGCCGAGCAGCGTCAGAATACGCAGGGCGTTATGCAGGGTTTTATCCAGTGTCTGGTTGCCCGCCACCGTGGTGATGGCGCGCACATCCAGTTCGGGGCTGGCGAGCGCCAGGATCAGGGCAATGGCGTCATCGTGGCCGGGGTCACAATCAATGATGATGGGTGTGGACATACAGGCTCCTGGCAAGCACAACCGGAGCGTCACCCTAGCAGCCTCAATTGTTTCCTTCTATCGGTGGCTTCACACTTCCTCGCCCGCCAGCGCCGGCAAGGCCCCGACCGGGGAAGCGAATGCTCATATTTTGGCCAGCCAACAGATAAAGATAGGGGCCGCGCTTTCGCAACGGCCCCCACCCCCCACTCGGTACTCTTTATAACAAAGAGGGCTATCAGATCAGCTTGCGGGCAGCGCCGAGCACGATCTTGATGGCATCAGATTCGGTTTTCGCCATGGTTTCGGCGTTCGGGATCTCTTGTTGGGTACGGTTGACGATGATGCCCGCCACCATACCGGCACGCAGCCCTTGGCTGGCGCACATGGTCAGCAAGGTGGCCGACTCCATTTCATAGTTGAGCACGCCCATAGCTTGCCACTCTTGCATGGAGCCCTGGAAACGGCGCACTACGCGGCCAGAGAAGGTGTCATAACGCTCTTGGCCCGGATAGAAGGTATCGGACGATGCGGTCACACCCACATGCAGGGTTGAGCCCAGCTCTTTGGCGGTATCAACCAGTGCAGTGGTGCACTCGAAGTTGGCTACGGCCGGAAACTCCATCGGAGCAAAGTGCAGGCTGGCACCGTCAAGGCGCACGGCAGCGGTGGTCACAATCACGTCACCCACGTTCAGGTGAGATTGGATGGCACCGGTAGTACCGATACGCAGGAAGGTACGGATGCCCAGCTGAGCCAGCTCTTCGACGGCAATCGACGTAGACGGGCCACCGATGCCGGTCGAGCAGACGATCACGGCCTTGCCGTCCATCTCGCCACGCCAGGTAGTGAATTCACGGTGGCTGGCCAGCAGTACGGGGTTGTCCATCAACTCGGCAATGCGCTTCACCCGCTCGGGATCACCGGGCACGATGGCCAGGGTGGCACCTTGCAGATCCGCTTTTTTCAAACCCAAGTGAAACACATCAGACATAACATACTCCTGGTCACCGCGCCCTGCGTCGGCAGAAGGCGGATTTGGCTGTAACTAGGGCTGACGCCCCCCCTGAATCGGGAGCGCCAACTATAGGGGGATCATACCTGCAATTTCCATGAAGCGCTTCACACTTCTTTTCTCTCACCAGAGCATCAAAACAGGGCAAAACGTTTTCTAAGGTGATGAATTTCTTGAAAAACGTTTTTCTGTTTTTCACGCTTCCAATGAGCCCCACTGCCCGCATGTTGCGGCAATAGGTCACTAAAGTCATAGCAAAAACATCTCAGGTAGCGGCGACGAAATCAACGTGACTTCCCGTGCAGCTATATTAGCGGCCCTTGCACAGGTCATCTCAAGACACAACGAGTCGCACCGCTCTCCTTTGTCACAGCTTGTGAGGTGCAGTGGCCAAACGCTTTTTACTTCCGCTATGGGAGCCGGTATGATTTGCCCCAGCTCAATGACGGTATGGATGATCTGAACTCGTTATGCGGATGAAACTCTTGATTGCCGCGGCCTTGACCGCCTTTACCCTATCCGGTTGCAGCCTGGTCTATCGCATCGACATCCCCCAGGGCAACTATGTGGAACAAAAGCAGGTGGACAAGCTGCGCCAGGGAATGTCCCGCGAGCAGGTCGTCTATGTGCTGGGTTCACCCATGCTGCAGGATGCTTTCGAACACGACACCTGGTACTACCTGTATGAATTCCAGCCGGGCCACGGTGACAAGGAGCGCAAGGAGCTGACCATCAAGTTTGTCGGCGACCGTCTGGCGACCGTCACTGGCGACTTCCCACTACCCGCTGCGTTTAATACCCCGCTCTAACATGACAAACCGGCCCCGTGCCGGTTTTTCTTTACCGCATTGCTGGCCGCTTGAAGAGGAGTGCATTAGATGGCAACCATTGCGCTGGCAGGAGCAACCGGCCTGATAGGTCGCGCGCTCGTTGATCTGCTCGGTGACCATGAGCTCTATCTCCCCTGCCGCCAGCCTGGGCGCCCGCACTCACAGCGTCACTGGTTACCGACTGACTTCGACCGGCTTGATGAACTGACACTCCCCAACAATATCGACCAAGCCTTTTGCTGCCTCGGCACCACGCGCCGGCAAGCGGGCTCGGCAGCCGCATTTCGCCATGTGGATCTGGATTACGTGTTGACCTTTGCCCGGCTGGTATGGCGCCACGGTTGCCGTCGCCTGGTGGTGGTATCCAGTCTGGGTGCTAACGCCCACGCCCCTTCGCTGTATCTGAAAACCAAGGGTGAGATGGAGCAGGCCTTGCAAACCTATGCGTGGGAGCAACTGATTATCGTCCGCCCCGCCATGCTGCTCGGGGAGCGCAGCACACCACGGCGCTCGGAGCAGTTAAGCCAGCTGATTTATCCGCTGATTGCGCCGCTGCTGCGCGGCCGGCTGGCCCGTTATCGCGCCATTGAGGCCGAGCAGGTGGCGCGCGCCATGTTGATGTTATCCGAAGAGAGCGGCGTGCAGATCGTCGAGAACGAGCGGCTGCACCAATGCGTCCAGGTGCGAAGTGAGGAGATCACCCGCTAAGGGCTAAACACCAGAATGCAAAAAAGGAGCATTCACTGCTCCTTTTTCGTTTTGCTGACGCGCGCGGTTAATCGCGGCTAATCAACGCACCAGTGACCGGATTGGCCCGGCCCTCTTCTTTGGCCTTGTCGGCGCGCTTTTTACGCATCTCGCGCGGATCGGCAATCAAGCCGCGATAGATCTCGACCCGATCGCCATCTTGCAGCACATCGGCCAGCTTGATGGGACGGCTGTAGATCCCGATTTTATTGACCGATAGATCGATCTCGGGATGACGCTGCAAGATACCGGACTGCTCAATGGCCTGCTGGGCCGTGCTGCCCGCCGGCAATTTCAGCGCCAGCACAGTTTGTCGCTCGGGCAGGGCGTAGGCCACCTCGATATGCAGAGCATCAGGCACCGTAGACCTCCTTGGCTCGCAAGGTAAAGGCATTGACCATGGCGTTAACCAGATCGCGGAACACCTGACCAAAGGCCATCTCGACCAGACGATTGGTAAATTCAAAGTCGAGCTCAAACTCCACCTTGCAGGCATCCACATCGAGCGGCGTGAAGGTCCACCACCCCATCAGGCGGCTAAACGGGCCATCGACTAACTGCATGTGAATGCGGTGATTGCCCTCCAGCGAATTGCGAGTGGTGAAGGTTTTGGCAATACCGGCTTTGGCCACATCGACCGACGCGGTCATATAGTCATCCCCCTGCTCATGCACACGGCTGCCGACGCAACCGGGCAGAAACTGGGGATAGGCCTTCACATCATTGACCAGAGTGAACATCTGTTCGGCGCTGAACATTACCAGCGCACTGCGATTGATACGGGGCATGCAACTTCCTCATCCTGTCGGCGAGATTCTAACACCACGCGTCACAAAATCATCGTCAGGACAGTGCAACATTTGTCCAGTTGCACCGCTGTGCGTTTTACAGCCGTCCGCCGGCACGTATAATGACCCCCTTAATTTTTGCCGGAATCGCCCGTCATGACCAAAAAAAACAGTAAAAACAAAGCCGGCTCCAACACCATTGCGCTGAACCGGACCGCCCGCCACGAATACTTCATCGAAGAGAAGGTCGAGGCCGGCATGGCACTGCAAGGGTGGGAGGTCAAATCCCTGCGGGCGGGCAAAGCCAACATAGGTGAAGCCTACGTCACCTTTATTCGTGGCGAAGCCTTCCTGTTTGGTTCCACCTTCCTGCCGCTGCAAGCCGCCTCCAGCCACGTCGTCTGCGACCCGACCCGGATGCGTAAACTGCTGATAGGCCGCCGCGAACTCGACCGGTTGATTGGTCTGATTGAACGCCAGGGCTACACCGTGGTGCCCCTCGCCCTCTACTGGAAGGGCCCCTGGGTTAAGGTCGAGATTGGCCTCGTTAAGGGTAAAAAGGATCACGACAAGCGTGAGGCGACCAAAGCACGCGAGTGGGATCGTGAGAAATCACGCATCATGAAGAACAAGCGACTGGGCTGATCGCCTTTTTGCACAAAGTTTCTGCAGTTGACCGGCTTTGGCCGGTCAATTTGTCTGTGAGCCTTGCGCCGGACCTGCCAAGGCGCATACAATCCCCTGACTTGGGGCTGATTTTGGATTCGACAGGATTCACGAAACCCAAGGTGCATGCCGAGGTGCGGTTGGCCTCGCTAAAAAGCCGCAAAAAAATAGTCGCAAACGACGAAACCTACGCACTAGCAGCTTAATAACCTGCTTAGAGCCCTTCTCCCCTAGCTTGCCTGTGTCCTAGGGAATCTGAAGGTCATCCTTCACAGGATCGTGTGGAAGTCCTGCTCGGGGCGGAAGCATTAAAACCAATCGAGCTAGTCAATTCGTGGCGTGTCTCTCCGCAGCGGGTTGGCGAATGTAAAGAGTGACTAAGCATGTAGTGCCGAGGATGTAGGAATTTTGGACGCGGGTTCAACTCCCGCCAGCTCCACCAATTTAACTAGGACAGCAACCGGACATAGCTTTAAAAAACAGTCACTTAGCAAAAACGAGGCGACTGAGGCGTGACCATGATTGCATCCAAAATGATCCACAGGTGATCCAAGAACAAGAAGGCCTGCAGAAATGCAGGCCTTTTTCTATTTATGCGACCAACCAACAAAAAAAGCCCGCTCCGCAGCAGGCTCTTTGGTCATTAATTCAGTAGCTCTCTCAACCTCTGCACTTGCTTGTCTACCTCATCCCTCGCAGTCTGATCCAAGTCCAGGTCAGCCAACATCTCAGCCAACCTCTCAAACTCCAAACCAATCCCGTGCCCATCAGGGCTGTCGTTTTTGTTGCTCTGTACCTTCATCTGCCCGGCTCCAATCACTGCCATCAGCCTCACGGCTGTAGAATACTGTATGCCCATACAGGTTTTTCGTACTCTACCACAGAGAGCAAGCACAGAACATATCCATTAGTCATGCTGGCCGCCTCACTGCCCCGGCGATCCTGTCCTACGAACGCAAGCCTATGTTGTTATTATGTTTAGCGTCTTTACTCTACCTCATTGCGAGTACGCAGATCTGCTGCAGTTCGCAGCCAAGTAGCAGCAAATTTGCGGCTTTCTCATTCTCATCTACACTCTCTCAAAAATATAACGAGCACGGGTAGCGCCCTGTAGTCAGCAGTAGGAACACACATGAAACGCTACCTGAAAAATTCCCCGTATGTGGCGGAATACGTCCGCCGCGCGAAAGGCCGAATGCAGCACATCCTTGATGAGCGCGGCCTATCGCACAGCGACCTGGGCGCCCTAACCGGCATCCATCGCACAACGATCCAGCGCTGGCTATCACTCAGCAACGATAGCTTTATGGCGCTGTCAGATGCCGCGTTGATAGGCACGCATCTCGGTCTATCGGTGCAGGCCATGCTGCCCGATCCGTGCTGGCAGTGCTCCGAAAGTGACGAGCGGTCAGCCCTTATGCGAAGAGCCGAAGTCATGCGAACGGAGCACCTGAGGTCACTCTTGGAGTGCTATGCGGTTATCACAGGGGTCAGGGCTGGGTGATGCGAACTGGTAATCTGGCAACAGACTACAGAGCAGTGATTCAAGATCGATACGGTCTCTCTGTTCGAGATCGATGGTATTGATGAGGTGTTTCAGTTGTAATAATTGCGCGCTGACCTGCATGCTGACTCCCGTATCTGAGCGTAAACATAATCACCAGAAACAGGTTATGGCCAAGCGCCGTTATGTTTGCAGACTGTTATATCCATAACCTGATGATTGCCAAAGTGGTTATGGATTCGAATGATCCGTGCTCTTAATTGAGCAAAGCCAATCTACTGCGCAGGTTTTTCGCTGTCAACGAAGCTCCCATTTTGGCATCTATTAGTATGCTTATCAGTATGATGGGTATGAAAATGGGGCCGAAGCCCCGTGATTTGATGTGTTAGCTGGCAGCCTTTATCAAAAGGCTTATTAGGAACCCAACGACAGCCAACGTCCCTAGCCACATGATCACATTGTCCACGCTGGCATTGGTGGCTTTGTGCATGAACCAGCATCCAATCAGGAAGGGCGGCAAGGCCAATGCAAAGTGGACGCTGATAAGCGTCCCAGCAATCAGCCAGAAAATCAGGGCAATACCTGCCATCGTTAGGTCCTCGCGGTTTGGTTGGAGTGGTCAGTGTATACCCACGACCACCCCGTTATGAGGGCCGTCATTCCCACAATGGCTGATTGCGCTTCACCGACTCAGCCACCAGTGCGTTGCGCTTGCTCATCAGTTTATCCAGGCGATCGCGCTTCTGATCTGATGTCAGTACGCGGTCGCGCTGGATCAGCTCCATTTCATTACGCAGTTGGCGGATCTGCTGCTGGGTGCGGCTCATGTTGCTGCGCGCCCGTAGAATGGCGCCCTGCTCATCCAGCAGCGCCTTGGCTTCATCAGTCATGCCTTCCTTACGGTACTGATCGACGGTGCGCTTGAGCTTGTTCACCTCATCCAGCATGGAATAAAACTGATCCATCTGCTGGGTAGACTTGGCCGGCGCGCTGCCGCGATAGAATGCCTTCACCACTGGGATCTCATCAGCACGCCATGCAGCAGACTCGCCAGGTGACATTGCTCGGATCAGCCCGTCCGCTGCCGCCATCACATAACTACCAATGGTGCCGGTGTAACCAATCATCAGGTGCTCCAGCTTCTTGGGGCTCATGCCGGTAGCCTGGCCGAGCTCGCGCATCAGCAAAGAGGTGTTCTCGTTGTATCGGGCCTCGGCACGCACCGCCAGATCCGCCATGTTCTCAATGGGCGCACCACGGAACGTGTCGTAGTTGAAATAGGATTCAACCAGCGGCTTGATCACCTGCGGTGTCGGGTTGAGCGCGAAGGTGTCCATAAAGCTGCGGGCCAGCGCCTTGCCGAACTGCTCCCCGGTGTCAGCACCACCCGCCACTCTGACCATGCGCTCAGGGATGGTGGCAAACATCACACCGATTTCAAACGGCTTGGGAATGCGGAAATGCTGGTCACCCAAGAAGAAGTGCCAGTTAGCGTCCTTATCCCAATCAGGCAAGTCATTGTAGCGGTCGTCATCCCAGTTCATGGCCAGCAGTGCCAACGACGCCGCGGTGATCATGCCAGCCCGTCTGGCAATGGCGCGAGGGTTGTCGCGCAGTTCCCGAGCCAATTTGCCAAGCCCCTGCACCCGGGCATTAAAGAACGGCAGCAGTTGCACAAACAGTTGCATGCCCTTTGATGCCCCAAGCATGGAGAAGTCCATCAGGTCCTTGGCTTCAAAGGCGGCTTGGGCATGGCTCTTGCCGGCCTTGATGGCGGCGTCATAGACCGCCTCGCGGTTGGCATTCTCAAAGGCCTCGCCGTACTTGGCGTACTTGTCCCACGCGCTGGCGATCACCTCTTGCGCCTGCTTGGCGTTACGGATGATGGACTTTTCGTACTTGCTGATCTGCTCTGGCGTCATCCCTTTGCGACGCAGTGCCTTGCGTACCGAGTCAGCCATCGCCCCCGGGTCATTGCCGTTGACGTAGCCCCCCAAGAATGAGGCGCCGGAGAACATCACATCAAGCGTGCTGCCATCCATCGCCAGGGTTTTCCTGATCCCCTTAATGGAATCAACCACCGGTTTAAAGCCGTCCTTGCTGATGGCCCATGCGCTGAGCGAGTCACGCATGAAGTTGCGGAACATAAATTCAGGCGAGGCCGTAACGCCAGCAGTCAACAGGCGCTTGGCTTTGGATGCCAGCTGTACCCCTTTTCCAAATGGCTCGCGGTCAAAGAAGGTCATCGCCCGATACAGATCGGGATCATTGACCCGCAGCATGTAATCCTCACCATCAACCTTGACGGTTATCAGCTCACGGCCGTTCTTGATGGCGCGCCAGTCCATCATGTTGGGCTTGGCGACCACCTCAATCAGATCAGTGTCAGCCAGGTTCCACACGATTTTTTGGGCGGCCATGTTCTTCATGGACGCATCGATCAGCTTGCCGGTGCTGGAAAAGATGTTCTCGAGCAGATCTGCGGTGTGCTCGGTGCCGCCCTTGAGCTTCTTAATGCCGGCACTCTGGTTGGCCAGCCCCTTGGCCTTGAACGGCGCCATGGCATCGCCATCTTCCGATTCACGGAAGAATGGGATATACCACTCGCTTTCCCAGTTGGCGCGGTCAGCCTTGGTGAACAATCCAGCCTCTTCGGCCAGATCGAGCACCGCCTTGTTGACGGCGTTCCACTTCTGCTTGGCCTCTTGAAACTGCGCCTCTTTGCCCTTGTCGAGCGCCTTGAGCGCGGCGATCTCATCGTCGGTCAGCAGGTTTTCGCGGCCTTCCTTCATCAGGATTTCCGCCCGGTGGCCAGCCATCCAACCCAGCCAGTTGTGCAGGTCCTTGCCCAGCCCCTCAAAGATACCGAGCAGCGCATCGTTTTCGCCAGTGCCAGCCTTGCGCTGGATAACCCCATCCTTCCACTCCGGCAAACCATAGAGCATGGTGGCCTGCATGGTAGCGGCCGAACCCGACGCCAGACGGGCTGCCACGTAGCCAGAATCCCCCGCCTCCGTCACACCGGCTGCATCCTCGGCGTATTTGATGGGGGCCAGCGCATCGAGCATCTCGGTGTTGGCTTTCTTGATGAAGCGGTCAACCCACTTCTTGACTGTCGATTTATCGGTACCGCGAAGCGCCTCCAGGCGCTCCTTGGTGCGATCGATGATATCGGGCTTAACGCCCAGGCTGAGCTTGTCCATGGCGCTGTCAGTTGAGGTCTGGCTCATGCGAATATCGCGGACTTCGCCGCTTTTGTCTTTGCGCTGGCTAAAGCGCTGCCCTTCCGGTACCGGCTTCGACTTGCCTCCTTGCAGTTCGTTACCCAGCGCCTCAACCAGCGAGCGGATCTCGGTAGCGCTGACATGCGACGATGGCAGAAAGCCGACCGCACGCAGCGCCTTGGTTAGCCAGTTCACCACCTTCTCCCAGCCACGGCGCCAGGCGCTTGGCTCCAGCTCGGCAAGATGGGCGATAACCTCCTCTGCCTGTACGCCGATATCCTCATCGGCATAGTGCGTCTCGACCCATTGCCACACATCGCGCATCGAGGGGTCATCTTTGGATTTAATGATGCGGGACATCAGGTTGGTGTACTCACCGCCGCCCAGCACGTTAGCCAATCCGTAGTGGGCCAGCACCTCATGGCGCAGGATCTCGCGCAGTTGGCGCGCATTGCTGATGGTGTCGGCTGCGACATGCAACCCGGATTCATCCCGATCGAACGCGGCGCGGCGGATCAGCCCCTCTTTGGGTTCCAACCCTAGCGCCCGCTCCATCTCTGCCTGGGTGGCATGGATCTGGATATCAATACCGGCCACACCTTGGTATTGCTTCAACCACTCACGGGTGACCAGCTCTGCCTCTTTGCGGGTCAGGTGCTTGGTTGGTGCTTCCCCTTTAGCTTGGGCTCGCCTTGAGAAGGCAATGCCGCTGGCTGCTTCATTCTCTTGCACGGCCGCTTCGTTAACACCTTGATTGCTCTTGGTCTCGTGCGAGGTGACATCCACGGCAGTGCTTGCAACCTCAGCCTGTTGAGCCGGCTCACTGGCCTGTGCGGCAAACTCCCGCACCTTGGCCACTGACGGTTTGGCTACCACCAGACCGCCCTTGCCCGGCACAGCTTTTACCCCCTCACCCTTGACCCACGCCTTAATCGCCGGCAGATCGCCTTTCAGAGTGATGGTGCCGTCCGGGTTATCAACAACCTCACGCCACGGCATCGTTGCCTGGGTGGTGCTGCTTTCGTTCGCCCCAGATACAACAACCCCGGCATCAGTGGCCGGGGTTGTCAGTGCTTGGTCATCTTGCTGTGGTCCAGTAGGTGCAGGCTCAGACGCTGCGCCACTGGCTTGATCTGCGGCGGGCAATCCTGCACCGTCTCCTGCGTCTGGCTCAACCACTGGTAAAACTGGCTCGCCTGTGACTGGCTGATCACCCTGCAGCTCACTGCTGACTGGAGCCAAGGTGGGAGTCTGCTCATTGGAGGTTACCTCGACGGGTTGTTGGCTAGCCTCGGCTTGAACCGGTGCCGTAACAGTTTCAGCGCTTACGTCTGCGACTGGCTGATCTGCTGGGGTGTTAATAGTGGGAGCTTCGGTATTAGCTGCTGGATCTTGTGCCTGCACCTGCTGCACTTCGGCAATCTGTGCCACGCCAAACCCGCCACCGTTGAGCGGGACGGGCATCTCCTGCCCGCGACGACTGGCCAGCGCAGCCTCTTTCTCGGTGGCGAACGGCTTACCCTTGCGGGTCACACGCAGCGATTGCAGCGGGCCAAACACCGAATCGGTGGCGCTGCCGGCATTGGCAATCGACTGGCTAACCGGTGAGCGCGGATCACGGGTGGATTGCTCGCCAAGGCTGGTATCAACTTGATCGCGGGAAAGTCTCGGCGGGGTGTAGGCGCTATTGCGCTGATCAGCACCTGATTCGCCACCGGCAAAGATGGTGTCAGACTGTCCAATCTGGCGCGGCTGGTTGGTTAAGTCGCGTTCGCGCTGAGCAATATCGGCAGCACGTTGCTGTTCGGGTCGTCCATCTTCGCCATAAATCACGTCGCGGTAAGGTAATTCACTTCCAATCTCACGCCCCTCACCGTCATAGGTGGCGCCAGGAAGTTGGCCGGCAATAGGTGACTCGTCATTACTTAGTAATTCGCCAGACAGCGGATCGCGTGGAGCAATCGGGTTGCGCCGTGTGTCACCACCGCCGGCTTTGCCAGTTGATTCGCTGTGCAGGCCTTCCAATGCAGCACGGTTGGGTGCAGCCTCATAGCGCGGTGAGCGATTCACTGGATCGCCCAGCTCAGTGCTGTCAGAGAGCGGCATGACGCCAGTTCCGCGATCCAGCAACTCCCCTTCCAGTGGAACGATAGGCGTACCTTGAAAATCCTGCCCGCCACGCACAAAGCCTTGGCGCTGATAGGCTGGAATGTCGCTGATGGGGTCAAATTTGTTAGAGCCAAGCGGATTTTGGTTGCCTGAAAACATCTTACTGATTTCATCTTCAATGGCTGCGCCGCGCTCTGCCTGGCGCTGGTCCATCTTGAAGATGGCGTCATCCATTTGCACGTCACCGGTCACATCACGACGTTCGACCCGGATCACCGGCTTGGTCGGCGTAGGGGTGTGAGCTTCCGGACCGGCAACGCCTGCCACAGCACCACCGGCGACAGCGCCGATCGTCCCTTCGTTCAGCATCGTGGAGAGCACGCCAGCCATCGGGTCGCGGGTCTCGTCGCCCCACTCCTTCACCGCTTCGTTCACGGCGCGCTGAGTCGCGCCACCCTGCAGCGCTTCTGTCGCGCCTTCCGTAACAAAGCCGCGCACGGCCGCTCCGGTTCTTGATGCGCCAATCTTTCCCGCCGCGCCGCCGATACCACCGATAGCACCGCCCAGATAGCCGCTGGCAAAGTCTGCGGCCAGCGCCTTGGGATCTGACCATGCTTGCGTCGCCGCCTGCTCTGCCATGCTATCGATGGCTGCACGCCGGATTTCATCAACGCTGGCGCCCTGCATCTCGCCATCGGCCAAGTCCCAATATGCTTGCTGATAGGCAGGAGTGGCATTGAGCTTGTCGTTATCCAGACCATTAAGGTGATCGCGAGTCTCCTGCTCTGCCTGCTGCGCCCGCATGCCGGATGCCATTGCGCCTGTGTGGGCGCCATAACCGATGGCGCCAAGGCGACCAATGGCCTGATCCAGCACTGCACGCTTGGCGGCTTCGGTCGGTGCAGCCGTAAGCGCAGCCCTCACCGGTTCAAGCGCCCCGTTTTGCAGTGCCTCCTTCACCGTCTGCTTGACGACCAAATCCTTAGCTTTCCCGGCCACCAGATCTTTGGCGAACGCGGTGGCCACGCCACGAGCCACAGGGCGAGCCGCCATCCCCGCCCCCTTTGTGCCGACGACCATCGCACCAATCTGACCGAGCACGTTAGCGCCCTGACCTACCCATGCGCGCCAGTCTCCCCATGCATCACCCGCCTCGATGGCGCCGGTGTCTTTATCCTCCTGAAAGAACTGCTTTCCCATCGCCTCACGCATCGGCGTGGATACTTGCTGCAACTGGCTATCACCCCAAGCGCTAATGCCGCGCCCAGCATCCTTGATGCCCTGTGAATCTGCCAGCTGCCCGACCGTTTCAAGGTCACCACCCAGAGTCTGAGCAGCACCACGCTGAACGAGATCAACGGCATCGTAAAATGTGTTTTGCTCCTCGGGTTGCGTTTGAGATTGCGGCAGGTACCGCTGGCGTGCGGCTTCGATAAAGTCCTCTCGGGTGGGCTTGTAGGCCATGTTCATTCTCCAGCAGAAATAAAAAAGCCGGACCCTGCAAAGAGTCCGGCTATCATGGGTGAATTTTGTGCCACTACCGCTTAAATGGCAAGCGCGACGCTAGTCGTCGTAGTGACCGCGACACTGGATAATCACAATGGCATCCTGCTCGACCGCATACACCAGCCGGTGCTCACTGTCGATCCGGCGTGACCAGTATCCCGTCAAGTTCAGCTTGAGTGGTTCGGGCTTGCCAATCCCTTCGAACGGCGTGCGAGTCACTGCATCAATCAGCGTGTTCACTCGTTTAAGCATTTTCTTGTCGGTCTGCTGCCAGTAAAGGTAATCCTCCCAGCCCGTCGAAACGAAGCTTACCTTCATTCTGTCAGCAGCTCATGCGCGATGGCCTTGCCCGCCTTGTGCTCGGCAATACCCTGCATCAGGCGGGCCGCATTCTTGGGTGAGCGCAGCAGGTGCGCGGTTTCTTGCAATGCGTTGTATTCAGCCAGACTGAGCATAATCACCGGCTCAGCCCCTTGGCGTGTGATCATCACCGGCGCACAGTCATTGGTCACGCTGTCCATGGTCTCAGCCAGATGCTGACGAGCCTGGCTGTAGTTGATGGCGTACATGGGCGCCTCCTTCATTACGATATGTACGGATAATTGTACTGATTAGCAAGGCGCAGCGCAAACCTGGGCGCCAAAAACAAAGGGTGTCACGAAACGCGACACCCCTATGGATTTTTTGAGCAGCCTTTAAGCGGCGCTGGCGATATCCCTCAATTCTTTAAGGATCCCGTCCAAGCTGCACTTGGCAGACCAGTCAATATCGGTCAGCTCCAGTTCGTCGGCCAGCCGAGCCAACTTTTCCAGTAGCAGGTCACGGGCGCTCATGCTGCCCCCTTGATCACTTTGTCCTGAGTGAACAAGCCATCCCAATGCTTTTTCATGGGGAGCTCACCCTTCAGATAAATCTGATAGACCCGAACAGCGCCTTTCTGTAGCAGCACCGGCTTGAACTGCACAAACGGATCAAAGCCGTGGCCGCGAATCTCCATCTGCTCTTCGGTGAGGTATCTGTCACGGGCGTAAGATGTTGCGCGCCAGCGCTGGCCAGATTTGCTCTCATTGAACAGCCAGCCACGTTCCTCAAAATACGTCTGAACCTGCTGAGAGTTCACGCCGTTGAGCATTTTGCAGAACTGCGGAATGGTCATGCCTTGGCGGAACAGGCTTTCCAGTGAATGGATCTGCTCCTGTTGCTGCTTGTTCTCGATGGCCAACGCCTGACCTCGCTCATACTCCTCTGCCCATGCACGAGCCGCAGCGGCCGGGTTGCTGAAATCTGGAATTTGGGATACCGGCACAATCTTTCCCGTCCGGAAATCCAGAAACACCTGATTAACCTGGAGCTGGAAGGCTGGGCTGATCCACCCGGCATAGGAGATCGCCAACAGCTCATGGGCGAAAGTACCGCCACCATAACGACCCACTTTGGTAACAACCAACCCAAAGTGCTGATCTTCTTGGTTTAAACCCCAACTATGAAAATCTTCGGAGTTAAAAAGAGCATCAATCAGCTCCTTTGTCTGGTCCAACTTCAACCAGTCGGCGGGTTGCTTGCTGTTCTTGTGCAGGCCAGGATTCATGCTCAAGTGAGCTTTGTGCAGAGCGTTCAGGTTAAACCGCCCGGCGTCATCGGTGGTGATCTCAACACCAGCAATGACGGGCAGCTGATTCGCGGCCCTGCCAATGACTTTCGTTTGCATATCGGATTGATGTATAGTCATACCGTAGTCCTTAACGTGCGTGTTTTGGTTTACATCCTCGGCCTTGGCTGTTCCAGCAGCCTCGGCCGAATTCATTTCTGCACTACTCTCGCTTACCTTCATCGCTTAGCGCCTTCTTCAAGATCTGGACTATTTCAGAGTTCATTGAGCGGTCATTCTCTTTTGCTCGCTTGGCTAGCAACCCCTTCAATTCCGCGCTCATTCGAACCCCAAACGGTGGGATGTCTTTTGTTTTCATTGCTGTTCCTTCTTCATCATCTCCTTAAAAATCATCAGGATCTCGCTGTTGATGCTGCGGCCGTTCTCGACAGCGCGATGCCCCAGCCACTTGCGGATATCATTCGGTAAACGCAGTGATGTGTTTCTAACTTTCTCTTGTTGCATCTTCATCTCCGTTTGATGACTTCACTATAAAGGCAATGATTGCGCGACTTTACTATGAGGTCAACTATTATTTTGAGGTCACTGTAAATTCATCTTTCGTTGTTGTTAAAATGGGGGCATATAAACAAATGTTGGTTGCAACATCGGCATGAGCAAAGACATACAGAAAACCGCATTACGCCTACCAAGAGACCTTCATACCGCCATCCATGAGGCTGCTGATGCGTCAGGGCGCACTATGAACGCCGAGATCGTTTACCGGCTGCAACGCTCTTTTGCCGAAGATGCCGAATTTTCAGACGGCGATGGTGTTGTGTACTTGGATGGCCTGAACGAAAAGCCGAGGGATTTGGCAAATAGCTATGCCGTGTTTAGCGGGGATGACTTGACCGAGCTGGCTAGGGCGCTCCTCAAAGAAGTGAGAGAGCGAGAGGCCAAGGCGAACACCGACAAAGACGAAGACAAGTGATCCCCGTCACCACCACCGATCCACGGCCTTGTGATCCGCCCCGCCCGAGTGCTATCAATTGAGACCGACCAAAAGAGGCGGGGTGGCAATGAACAAGGTACTGATCTGCGTGGGGCTGGCTGTGATGCTGGCCGGGTGTGCTAGCGCCAACAAAGAGGTTCATATCCCTGACACCGGGAAATGGAAGCTATTACAGAATCCATACGGACTGAGCGGCAGCAAGGTTGCCACTTTAACCGCCGCAGATGGCGCAACCCTAGCTGTCTGGAGCGCAGCGAATTTTAAGCACGGCGTTATTGCATTGTCTGAAAAACGAATCGACACGGCATGTCCCAGCATGCTAACCATCAATGGCGATGACTATTCGGCTGACCTTCGCACAACAAGTGATAGTTCCGGAGTGACATGTGAATATTCTCTTAGCGACTCCAGAGCTGGATATATATCCACGCAAATGAATGAGAAAAGAATAATGCGCATTAACGGACACCAATTTGATGTAACCGGCTTCCAAGTTGTTCGCAGTAGGTTTCTGTGACTCGCAGTCAGGCGAGGTCAGCGATTGATTGTTTACGCACATTGGTATGAAATGTATGAATAACTGGTGGTACGAAAAGGACGGCATGGCCACTGGGCCAATCAGTCAAGATGGGCTACGCGAAAAGTTACTCTCTGGTGAGATTAGCTCTGATTGTTTGGTTTGGCATGAAGGTCTTGAGTCCTGGTGCAGGATAGACACCTTTACAGAGCTTTCATTCATGCCTCCGCCGCTTCCTGTTCGCGATGTAAATCATGAAAGCGAAAAAAAAGAATTAGTACGCCACCAGGCCGCAAGCAATCCATCACCATGGCGAAGGTTTTTTGCCAGAACATTTGATATGGCATGGGTTACATTGGTTTTATTTTTGTTGTTTGAGATGTTAGCAAAAAAATTAATAACCAACGGAACGATATCGCAACAGGCCAGCCTAAATAATTTATATATAATATTTATCTTGGCGGCGCAACCAATAGCGATGCTGATTGATGCCATTGTGACTGCCACGCTAGGTTCCAGCATAGGAAAGCTTCTGCTGGGAATAGAGGTAAAGAGGATTGATGGCAGTAAACCGAATCTAACATCCATCATTAGCAGAAATATGTCTGTATTAGCTAGCGGCATGGGATTTTCCATACCATTAATAACATTAATTACAAATGCGTATCAGTTTCACTCATTAAAAAAACGCGGCGTTACATCATATGACTCAAACAAGTTTGATGTTGTATGTGATGATAAATATAAACTCTCACTATTTTTGACTCTTACAGTGATACTAATTTTAAGTTACGCATTCTATAGTAGAGGCACTAGCCACCTCGATAATTATGCGAAATTTTCAAATTACAACTATAAAGCTGATGAACAATGGTACAGGTCTAGTCCTATTGTTCTTAGTGAGGCAGCACAGTCTGAACTTAAAGGTATAGAATCCTTCTCAAAAAACCTGCCAAAGGATATTGGCGGCGATGCGAGATACGACTCGTTTTTCATTGATGACAGAAAAAATATTAACATGCGTTTTACTATGATGGAAATTGACCCCAACCAGATTGATGGCAAGTTCTTCTACGAAACCGTCCGGCCGAAAGAGGTTGTTAACGCCTGCAATGGCTATAGGAACTTACTAAGCGAAGGTTTCAACATTTACTTGGTATATTCAGATAAGACGGGCGGGCCAATCTCTTCGATTTACATATCAATCTCCGACTGTAAACGATAACGAATCCATGCTGAATGTAACGGCGCCCTTCGACGGGCGCCCTTTATGATTTTATTTGTTATACCTTGCATAAGCGGGCACATGTGAGTCATCAGTCGGCAAGCTGAAATCGCTAGATAACTTTATAGGCTTACCCTGTGCGACATTCAATGGCTGCCTGTATTGAGGATCATATCCAGCCGCCATGCTTCCACCACCCCCCCTTTGGATATGCCCAATAACACCACTAAACGCATAACCGGGTTTTGCATATGGCGGTGGTTCACTTACTTTAAATTGTTGAGGTGGTGGTTCTGTTTTAGATTCACTTCCACCGCCAGTACCTCCACCCTGAGTGTTTGCGCCTGGCCTTGCCTTGGGTTTCAGGTTGCTCCAGTAAGTAATGCGCCCACCACCACCAATTTCGTTCAATAGCGCCTGCGTGCCCGGGTCACTGACAATCGTGTTGCCGAAATAGTCAATTTCCCCTAGCGCAATGGCGCGCTGTTCATCTGAAATTTTGTCGTTTGCGAGAAGTTCATTGCGTTGCTTACTCAGCGCATCAAGATGACCAGCAATGTTTTGGGCATTGGCCTCACGGTATTTGGCGTTAGCACTGGCTGCCGCCTCACTGGTGGCCACCGAGAGTTTCTTTTCAAACAAAGCCCACTGTTGCTCGCGATCAAGCCGACTTTCTTCAGCTTGAGCAGACAGCCGTGTTTGGGTGTCTTTCTCCTGCGCGGCCAGCCGCTTATCGGTATCTTCTCGGCTCGCCTGCAACTGCTTGTCGAGCTGCGCCCCCCGCTGCTGCCATTCTGCTGATTGCTCCGCTTTGCGCTGCTCAGCCTCACGCTTGCGCTGCTGCTCGGCAAATCCCACCTTGGCATTATCAAGGGTGCCAACCCCCAACCCTTTGGCCATTGCTGCTAACAGACTCATGCTGCGGCTCCTTGCGCTGGTTGCTCATCATTGCCAGCCTGCTGGGCGATCTGCTCGAGCAGTTGGCCGGCTTCGGCCAGGATTTGGTCATCAATCACATCCTGATCGGCGTCCATCCGCTTGAGGCGGTCCATGGCGCGAAACAGTGCGTCGATTTTGCTTTCCGGGTCAGTGATCTGCCCAGTAGATAACATCTCGCGGCAGCCCACATAAACGGCCTTGACGATCTGCTGTGCCGGCACCTGGCGCCCTGCCTCTTTGGCCTGCTTGAGGATGGCGTAAATGCCACCGGCCACGGCATCAGCCACGCCTTGCACCTTGTCTTTCCCTGCCCCAAGGCGGCCTGCAACGGCCTCGCCGCCATCCCCCATCAGTGCTGCTTCGAGCATCTGCATCATGCTGGCGTGCATCTGGTCGCCGCCCGGTTGGCCTTGTGACCACTGCGCGGCCTGCATGTTCTGGATCAGCCCCATGGTTATGCTCCTCTGGTTCCGCTGGTGACACCGTAGCGGGTCGGGTCGTAGTTAAAACTGAGATCGGGGGTGGCGCTAGTCAGGTCACTGGTGCTGGGAGTCAGACGTGACGGCGGGGTAAAGCCGCTATTATTACCGCCGCCCGTACCGGTCAATTGATTGATTGGCTGCTGAATTGGGCTCTCTGCCATGCCATAGAGCAACTGGCCAGTACCTGACGCCGGAGTAGTTAGCGATGCGGTTAGTGGGCCAGCGACTACGCTCATTCCTGGGATAGCAGCACCGACCAAGCTAGATCCAATCTTGAGTGCTGAATCAAGCAGTCCTTCATTACCAAGAGAGCGCCCCTCTTGCCCTGCGAGCCGGCTGCTGTCGTAATCACCCGACGCAAGACGATCACCCACACCTGTGAAGTAGGAATCTTTCTTGGTGGCGCTGATAATCCCATCACCGATATAACCAGCCACTGGCGATGCTAGTGAACTGACAACGTTTCTGGCTGTTCGGTTCTGATATGCCGCAGAGGCATCATTGATGTTCTCTTGATCTTGCGCCGTGAGCGTCCCCATCCGCGCTTTTCTCTGCAGGTTCCCAAGCACCCCATTGAGGTTGTCAGTGTTGATGGTTTCGTTAAAGCCATCTTCAGTCATCCCGTAACTCGACGCCCCACCCATAGGGCTGAACCCTGATGCGTTATAGCCTGGAGCGCTTGCTGCGGTGATATTGCGCTGGGTAGCCAACGTGTCGCCGTAGCCTGGTCTGGCGTAAGACGGCGCACTTGCAAGGTTGCTGTTTACACTTGCTGTTTTCACCCCATAACTGTTCAGGGTCTTATTGATGGACGCAACCCGGTCGGTGAGCTTGCTGTTGCCGGATGTCAGGTTGCCGCTGCCAGATGATTTGGCTGTGCCACTGGCGATCGCCTGTGCAGCCGCACGGCCTGCACCGTAGGCATTGCGCTGAGCTGCTTCGCTCATGGTGCTGTTGGGGCTGCTTGCGGTACTGGTTGATTTGCTGGCATTGGACTTGCTCGAGCTGGACTTGCCGTCACCACTCTTGCCATTGGACTTTGACTCAGCATTAGCCCTTGCCCCAGAGTCTCTGGCGTAGTCACCGCCAAACGAACCGGTAAATGCCATTACACCACCCCCTGATTTTTCTTCATGGTCGCCAGCAGGCCGTTACCCGCCAAGACCCCGTTGCCGATCATGTCGCTGTTACCGGTCAGACCGGTGCTGACCTTGAACTCGGCCGGGGTGGCGGTGATTGGGGCGTTATAGAGCGTATCCTGCCGGTCCCACTCATCCTGTTTCTGCTTCTTCTGCTCCTTGAGCGTCTCCCGGTTCTCCATGTAGCTGCCACCGGCAACCAGTGCCGAGCCAAGAAGCGACGCCGCGCCGGGGTTGCTCTGCGCCCAACTGCCGGCTGTGCTCAGGCCGCCCAGCACGGTGCTGGCTGCTTTGTCGGCAAAGTCCAGGATGGAACTGCCGATACTTCCGAAGTCAAACATGCTTGCTCCTTAGCCCAAGCTGACGCCGGGCAGCGTGATGGTCGGGAAACTGCTCCAGTCCGGGCGGATGGTGCTGATGTTGGAGTACAGCGATTTGTACATATTCAGAGACGAGTTAAGCTCGCTCTTCATGTTGTTGACCAGGGTGGTCTTGTTGGCGGCGGTGATATTGCTATCTGCCATGACGGCGGCATAGCGCTCGTTGTAGCTGTTAATCGCATCCTGCACGGCGGTAAGGTATTTGCCGTGAGTGTTGGCAACCACCTCTTGTGCAGTCTTGTCCTTATCAATGCCAGCTTGCTTGTCCAGCACGCCAAGTGCATGCTCCCGGTCTTTCTGTGATTCCCCGGCAGTAAACGCACTTTGCGCATTCTGCTGCGCGATGGGCAGGGCAGCATCAACCATAGCTCGCTGCGCCGCCTCGGTACCGATGGATGAATTGCCCAGACCGCGCTGGTTCGCCGTGGCCTGCCCTTGCGACTTGGCCACGCGCATCAGCAGGGAGTTGGAGTTCAGCGTTGAGCTAAGCTGGTCGTTGACGTTGGTGGCGTCAAAGTTCGGAGCAACCTGTTTCTGTTCAGGCTGAGTCTCCGGCCGGGACGAGGTAATACCCATCCCTGACAAATCAGTCGTTGCCATGTGAAGTCCTGTGTGGTGTGGAAACTACGGTGGGGTAATCAGGCCGGCCACGGGTATTGCTGCTGGATTTCTTCGAAGCGGGCAATGCCGCGCTGGCGCACAGCCTCCCAGCCGCTCTCGCCCATGGCCTGCATGCGGATGGCTTCGTTAAAGTGGCGGTCAGAGCCGGTCAGTGGGTCGGAGTAGGCCCGAAGGCGCAGATGCTCAATAGCATTACGTGATTCTGTGGCTGTGTATTCTGGTGTTTCTGGAGAATTGCCTTCTGACACCCATTTCAAAAACTCAATATAGTCACAATTCCCATCATCCACTGGGATGTACGCTCCATCAGATTTGCGAAATATTGAGCTTTTGTTAGCCAATACATACATAATCACCACCCCCAGTCATAGCTCTGCATTAGCTAGAAATGATTGAACGTTATTATAACCAGCTGAAGTTGCGCTAAAATTAACTACTTGCGCAGACATGTTTTCAACAGTTACAGGGTACGCGGCGTTCCCTTTAACTATATCTATCACTGATGGTGTTACCCGCATCTCTGTGGGAAGTAAGATGCTAGCCTTAATAGCTGGATCGTTCTGTGTCGGGGTGCTCAGCCATACAAGCCCATTGTGCCGATAACAGTATCTCCGGCACAACGCTAACTCTAACTGGTATGGTCGATGCTCAAACGGCTTCTCTTCTACCCCTGTCACCAATTGCACGCCAGTAATATAAAATGAATTTCCAGCTGATACAGCCATGTGTGCCTGGTTGCTAACAGTAAAGAAATTTCCAGAGGCCCAAGCGCCTGGCGAAGTCGTGTCGTTGCGCCCAGCAAAGGCAAAGCGAAGTCGCAGGTGACTGGACGTGTCATATCCAGCCACAGCAGCAGAGGGAACAGCAAGCAGCTTGACGCTTTTCTTTTCCCACACATCAGGTGCATTAATTGTGTACTCGGCGATCTGTGAGGTATTCGCCGCTCCATCATTTGCCGCAAGCCCTACACTGTACTTGCCTGCAACAGAGCTTTTAACCCAGAAGCTGACGACGAGCGGAACCCCGACAAATCCAGCCAGATTTAGACCCTCTATTGGCTGTTCAAAGTAGCAAACGCCGTTGGCGGAAAACACCCCCGTCGAAAGCGTGTATGCTTGCGCAGCCCATGGGAACTCAGCATTGGGGCCCATAGCATGCCTATATGACATGACCACATTAGAAGCGGCTCCCGCTGTATTTCCTAGATAAAAACGATCAACTCCGTACTCAAAATAGTTGTTGGGTACATTAATTGGCATTTTATAAGCGCGCTGGACAATCCTCATGTCGCCATTAATCACAGCATTGACGAAACCCATGCTTCCCATTGACATTGAAAGGGAAGAGTCCCAGCTTAACCATGCCTGAGAAGCCACATTTGTGCAGGTTCTTTTCTTTAGCGTCCCATCCCTGTCTGGGTAATAAAGCTGGGTGGCCGTTCCGTTAAATACGTACACCACCAACACGCCATAAGGATATGCGTTTGGTGCGTTGCTACCACTAGCATTTACAACATCATAAACACCTTCTGTGGTGATTGAGTTCCAATCTTCGCTTGTGATTTTCTTGCGATACATTGGCAGGTTTAGCTTTTCCAGCGTACCTAAATTAACAGCCTCATCACTTTGTGTTGGGTCTCCGACCTTGGTCGGCCCCTCAAATCCACCACCATCGCGGTGCGGAGTCGGCAGTTTGGCAAAGCCTCGAGCAATGGCGTCAAACTCCTGCTCCACTGCCAAACCATCCGCCACCTCACCGGGGTTCATTTCGGATAGTCGGTTGTAATAATCGTTAGCCACGCTGCAGCCTCCGTAGGATATAACTGATGATTAGGCCGGTCAGGTTGAAATTCGGCTCGCTGGCAGAGCGACCACTAAAGGCCAGTGATATGGATGTGCCGTGCCCATTGAGTGGCTGGATGTTGGATTCATCCTGCGCTTCGGTGGCCCAGTAAAACTGGTTCCAGTTTGAGTAATTCCAGACGCCATCCTGCCCACCGTCACGATCCAGTTCGGTGGATTCGGATTTGAATTGCCGTCCATGTCGATAGTCGAGCGACCATGCGATCTTGGCTCTCAGCCTGGCGCTGTCGCTTTGCTCGATGGCCACAGAACGCCACGACTTAACGACCGATGGCGCGCCAAAGTGGCTGTACGCCAGCCGCAGTAGCCAGACAATTTGCTGCCCATCAAAGCTGGTTGCATCATCATCCAGCTCATAGACCCAGCCGTCCTTGCCGGACAGCGTGAAAAAATTGCGCTCATCCTGCTCGTCGTAGCGCCAGATCTGATCTACCGGGGCGCCATAGCTAAACTCGGTTGCCTCAATGCTGTCGTCAGCATTTATCTTGATAGCCAGATTGCGACCTGATGTGGATAACAGGCGATATTGGTTCGCGGCAGCCACTTGGGTGGAGGCGTGCCAGCGGAATCGCTCGATGATGGACTGTACCTTGTCGGCAGGATCCAGGCGGTTCAAGGTGAAGTCGCCGTACTCCTGCACCCGGTCAAGGCGAACAAGGCCGCGATCGGATAGGCCGATAGGCACAAACAGGCTTTGCAGCGTTCCGTCATACACACCGACTGACTCACTGATAACCTTCTGTTGCCAGTCCTTGCTGCCAGTGCCGTAGAGGGCAATGGTGCGATTCTTGGCGGTGATCATCAAAATGCCGCCAGAGCTGGTGCGCATGCCGGTGATCTCATCGCCCACCGCAAACGAGTTAGCCCCAAGCAGCGCACTCCAGGTGTGCGGGTTGCCTGCGCCGGAATGGACGTATTGCCCACCGGGATAGGCCAAGAACAGGTGATCGGCGTGCGCCTCTACCTTGATAGGCGTGTCATTGGCTGGACTGGCCGTGTTAGCCAGCAGCGGGATCAGGCGACCATCTTCGCGCAGCTCCAGACAGCGCTGAACGCCACTGGCCAGATAGGCGCGGCGCCAAGTCGGATCGCCATAGAAATTATGTACCGCCACGTCATAGCGTCCGCCAGCTTTAAGCGTGGTAGCGCCTTGATTTGCGACTACCTCACAAAACGCGCTGTAGCGATACAACGTCAGCGCCGTGCCGGTCGGCACAGTGCGCCCGTGCGGGTTCCACAGCGTCATGGTGTGAACCGTGCTGGTTGTGGTGTCTTTCTTTTTGTAAGACAGCACCGGAAAGAAGCTGCCGCCGATATAGGCGTACCAGCCCGCTGCGTCAGCATCCGCAATCGTGCCGCCGCCCAGCATGTTGGTGGCGGTGTCTGCCGTTAGCGTGCTGGTGCCAGCCAGCGCAGCAGATAAGGTCACTGCATAGGTACTGGCCGGCGCCGAGCGCAGCACGTTGCCAGCTACCACGCTCTGACCTTGCGGAATAAACATCGTGCCAGTGGCACCGTCCGCCGCCAGCTGAGCCACGGCAGTGATGGTGGCGCTGTCACTGTGGCGGATAAGCTCTATCTCACCGTCATCAATGCCGTAACCATCCTGCACAGTGAAACTTGAGCCAAAGTCTGTGATGGCCTGCCAGCCTGCCGCCGTCGCCTTGAACAAGCCACCGACTGTCAGCGACTGATCCCGGATGGCGAACACGCTATCGCGCAGTGCCACGACGCAGCGAACCGGCCCAATGCCTGGCACCTCACCAATCATCGAGCGCCGCCAATCCGCTGCAGCAGCAGAGGCCAGTAGCATGTCATCAATGGTGCGCGCCGAACGCGACACAGCCGCAATCAGCGTGAAGCTCACACCACCAATGGTGATGTGGTCTCCCGCTGTCAGGGTCGGGGTACTGTCGCTGCCGATAAAGGCATCGTTGCCACTGACGTGCAGGAGCACCCCCGCGCCGCCACTCCACGTCACAGCCTGCAAGCTGGCCGCCGGTAGAGCAGTGGCACCATCGGTGCGCATCACCCAATAGCCCTTGCTCTGGCTTGGGCGCGGCCGCCCATCAAACCGATCAAACCCCAGCGTGCGGCGATAACCACCGGTCACGCTGGGCTCCACATTGATCGCAGTGAGCGCAAAGCCGGGGTTGCGCGCCAGCGGCGTGCTGGCCATATCGATGCCACCGCCCAGCAACACCACCTTGCTCTCGATGCTGGGCAGTTTCACCACTCACCTCCGCCATTACCAAAGGTGAGCGTTGCCGGCACATAACGACGAACGAGCATACTGTGATAGGTGGACCACTCTTCTTCTGCGCGGATCCGCAGCTCAGTGGTGACTTGGCTTAACGACAGGCCACGCAGCGCCAGCCACACTATGGCCATGTGGTAGGGCTCTTCGATAAACGGGGAGTCACCATCAGCCGCAAGGCTTTGCAGGGGGGTTGCCGGATCGGTGCGCAGCCATTCCCAATCGGTGCGGGACAGTTGCACCTTGACCCACGCCTCGCGAATGGCGGTGACATAGGTCAGCATCCTGCCACTCTGGCCGGTTACCGTATCAGGCCCGCTGCCGAGATCCTGACACTCGGCCCGCAATCGCTGACACAACTCAAGGAAGGTCATGATTAGCCAACCAGGCTAACCGGGTAAGACTGCACAGTGCGCGGCACCAGTGAGCCGTCGTCGTTCTGCTCGTAACGCATCTCTGTGGCTTGCATCAGCACCTGATACACAGGCTCCGGCACTTCCGCCACGGTTTCACGCTTGATGATGTAGGCAACCCCATTGACGGAGGCATACACATCATCATTGCCACGACTTTGAGGGTCACGCGACACCCGGATCTTGACGCGCTTAGCAGCATTGATTTCGCGTTGCTCAGCAGTCGGGGCGCCAGTAATGGCTTCGGCACTGGCTGCGGTGGTGGCGTCGCGGGAAATACCGTTGGCCTGCTCCTGCTCGAGGATCTCGGCAACCAGTTTTTCACGACTGGTGTTAGCCGCCTTCTCGACGCCGAAATTCTCCAGCAGGTACTTACGCAGGTCTGCCGGGGTAGCATTGTTCAGATCAACCAGTTCCATGGAGTTTCTCCAACTCTTGAAAAAGAAATGGCCCGCACTTGGCGGGCCGGTTATCCGTTGTGGATTAGAGGGCGGTGACCGCCACTTCAATCCGCGTCATCCACAGCTCGTTGAGACGAACCGCAGCAAACCAGCTCTTCCAAGAGGCCGAGCCACGTTGACCCAGCGGGTCACCACCACGAGGAGTGTTGGGGTTGAGGATCATCGGCACCACACTGCCGGGGCCGCCGTTACCCTTGAGCGGGACGATGCCAAAGCAGTTTTGGGCCAACACCACCATGGGGTACACGTCGGCACTGGTGCCGCCAGTGGAAACCATGGTGCCCTTGGCGCCGCCAGCATCCGGCAAGGCAGACAGCACCGGGGAGAGCACAAAGCGGAACTCTTCCACGCTGCCGATCTCTTCCGGGCACAGAGGCTGACGAGTGCCGTATTCAGCCACCGACTTGAAGCCGGCCAAGCCACGAATGTCGGAATCGCAATCGGTGTGCGCGACAACAACGAACGCTGCTTCCACCGGCTTGGTGGCCACATTGACGGACGGAGCCAGAATTTTGGTGATCTTCTTAGCGCGCTGCTTCTTGAGCGAGCGTGACGCCAGACGCAGCTTAGCCAGGGAGACCGGGGTGTTGACCGCGTTGCGCGCTACGCCATTGGCGTAAATCACGCTTGTGCCACCGGAGATGACACCCCAAGTCAGCACTTCAAAGGTCTCGGCCGCCTGCTCACCCAGCAGCATTTGCACATCCTGCAACACAGGATCTTCGTGGGTGTCGTCGATCACATCCGAAATTTCGGTCCACGCACCGTACTGCGCCAGGTTAACCGACACGTCCTGATAGGCCATCTTCTGGCTGGACGGGGTGACGCCTTCGGTCAGCGGGGTGGTTGCCGCGGCGAACGGCACCGGACGGCGGAACTTGATCACCTGCCCCTTGTTCTTGGGCTGCGGCTTGGGGTCACCAAACTTTTGCAGCACCAGGATCGGCTCGGCGTGCTCGAGCATCTTCACTTCGGCGATGATGCCGACACGCGGGGAAATATCCCCATAAACAGTCAATGCCATGATTTATCTCCTGAATCAGTATTTGCGCTGCGTCAGGCGCTTGTCGGCGTCGGCTGCGGCTCGGGTGAATACCGAGCTCTCATCCGATGTATCGACAGTGGCGCGCCCCTGGCTGCCGCCAAGAGGTGCCATGTCAGCCAGCTTGCGTTGACGCTGTGCGTTGCGTTGGGTTTGAGCTTGGAGCTGGGTGGACTTGTAGAGGGTCAGCACCACATCGGCATCCGTTGCGCTGTCAGAGTTGGCGATGCTTTGCACAGAGGGAGGCTGTTGAGATACCCACGCAGCAAAGGCCGGGCTGGTCACAATCGTGTTGGCATCGGGGTGCCGACGGATCAGCTCGTCAGTCTCGATGGCAACTCGCTCCTCATGCTGGCGCGCCATGGCCTGCTCATGCAGTTGGGCTACCGGCTCCTTTACCTGCGAGATGTCACCGCGCAGCTCTTCGCGCAGAGCAGTAGCAACGCCCTGCATGTGCTCGGCTATCTCGGGATAGTCCTCGCGCATAGCAGCAATGCGGCTTTCCAGTGCATCAAGTTGGCGATTGGCTTCCTGCCCATCACCTTGCTTGTCTGCATGCTGGATGCTCTTGATCTGCTCGTTGACCTGACGTTCCTTCTCGGCAAGCTGCCGCTGTGCTGCGGCGTACCGACCATTGGCAGAGCGGGCAGCCTGAGCTTCGCGCTCCCGGTCGGCGATCAGCGATTGCAAATAGGCGCGCTGCTCGGGAGTAGCATCACGGAACAGGTCATCATCACCGGACGCGGCGTGCTGCTCTGCAGCAGAGGCGGCCTCCTGTTGATGCTGTTCACTGCCGCCATCGTTGTCGGCGTGATGTTGCTCGTCGTGCTGCTCGTCGTTGTCTTGCGGCTCGCTGGTTGCGGGCTCACCACGCAAACGCGCGTCGGCGGCTGCGGATGCTTGTGCGAACACATCCTCATCGCGGCCTTGGGCGGCGACTTGGTTGGCATCTGCGGCGGCTTGGTCGTCCAGGTGATCCATGTGAAATCTCCAAAAAAAAAGCCCGCACAAGGCGGGCAACTGTCATCTACCGAGCTAATCGGCTGGTGTGAAATCTTTGATGAGCTTATCGAGCAGCCGGATCTGGGACCGGATGGCCTGCGTCTGCTCGTGCTCCATGTCTTGCTCGAGGTCGGACCGCAACTGCTGTAGCTGGTCTTGCAGGTGCCTCAGTACGGCATTGGTGTCTTGGCTGCGGCTAAGCACGGAACGTCTCCGTGAACAGATTGCTGACAGGGTAGCCGGCCTTGATCAGGCATAGCGCCATCTTGGCGCCCTGCTCTTTGCGTTCGCGGTCAATGCGAATGCGCTGATGGTTGGCCCACGGATTGAAGGCCACACCATAGCGGGCGGCAATTGCCGTCACCACAGCGATATGGGCAATGGTCTTTTCCATACTGCCTTGCCGTCATGCAGGTGCTCGGTATAACCGGCTTCAAAGATGTGCGCCGGAGACCAGCTCAAATACTCATCTTCGGTGCCCTTGTTGTAGACCACGAGATAGCCAGGATCGCTTGGGTTTTCGTTGGCAGGAATGGTCCATCCGCGCAGCTTGTTGTAATCGCCGCGACTCATTGGCTTGGCATGAACCTGCTTGTGGCAGTTGTATTTCTTAAGCTCGTCCACGGTGCTACCCCAATAAAAAACCCGGCACATGGCCGGGCTATGAATATGGTGCTGATTGCAGGAATCGAACCCGCGGCATCCTGCTTACAAGGCAGGCGCTCTACCTACTGAGCTAAACCAGCGAATCGCCCTTGCCCTGCCTGACGGAAGTGCTTGAGCAGGCCCTTAACCCCGGGTCGGGAGATGGGATCACCTCCTTGTCCAGATTGCGGGCGCCAGAAACGCAAAAACCCGCACAAGGCGGGTTGATGGGACTCTGGCAGTCTTGGAGTTATTTTGTGCCACCTGCCGGAAAAGTCAACTACTCGAGACCGTAATTCCCTGTCGGCGGCATAATCTGCTTCATCTTCACTTCGGCCATAAACTTCTGGGTGTCGTGGGTCTGCTGCTTGTCCAGCTTCTCCAGCTCAACCATCAGCTGCGCCTGGGTCATCTGCTTGGCCTGTGCCAGCTTGAGCAGCTCAATGCGCTCGCGGCGCTGACTGTCCTCGTGCTGCAGCTGCATAGTGGCCAGCTTGTATTGGCTGGAGAACTCCAGCTCCTGCTGCTTGAGCGAGGCCTGCATCTGGGCCATTTGCAGGGCTGCTGCACTCTTCATCTGCGCCAGCTGGGTTTCGTGTTCGAACTTAACCTGTGCCAGCTGCTGCTCCATCTGCAGCTTGATGAGCGCCGGATCTTGCTGGCCAGACTCCTGCGTCTTCTTGATAGCCGCCTCGTACTCATCCTTGCTGCGAAGGATCTTTGCCGCGTCAATGTGCATGGACTGGAACAGCGTGGCCATTGCATCGTATTCATTGAACATCGGCGCAAACTTGGGGTTCTGGCTGTACTTGTCCAGTATTTGCGTCAGCTGGGCTGTCTGGATCTCCTTGACCAGCAGCGCACTGGTGCCTCTGGCCTGCACTTCAAAGTCGCCTTTGATGGCGGCATCCTCGCCGAACTGCATGTTCCAGTTGTAGAAGCGCCTGATCATGGGCTTGGTGATGTTGTCGTCATACTCCTTCACCTGCTGTCGGCGCACGGCGTTGGCCGCGTTCATCAGCATCGACATGCCACCCAGCGTTGGCGTTACCTGCCCCTGCTCACCCTGGCTAATCATCGGCACACCTGCCTCGCGGTCGAGTAGCGATAGCGCCAGCTGCAAAATGTTCGCCATCTCACTCTGGCGTGAGTCGAAGTGGAACACGCCAAACGCCTTCTGCACCTCAGCCCACTGTACGTTCGCGTCCATTTCCCACACTTTGAACGGGGTGGCCTCCCAGTTGCCATCGCTCGGTGTGATGAGTCTCTTGTTTACCACGACCTGCGGCCCGACCGTCTTGGCGGCATTATCCAGCATCGCCCGCCACGCTGAGTTGATGATCCGCTGCGGGTGGCGCATCAGGTACGGCATCGACAGGCCAAATATACTTCCCTCGTCCGGCTCGCAGACGTAGACGGAGTAGGGCCACTCCATTGTATCCATGGGGTTGATGGTCACTTTCAGGATCACGTCACCCGAGAAGATGATAACGCCATCAACCTCGCGCTCCTCAAGCTCGCCAATCTCGACCCCGGCAACCTTCATCACATCGAGCGGAACAGGTCCATGGTAGGTCCAGACTTCATAGCGAGAATCCTGATTCGTGGGGTTCAGTCCGCACAGATAGCGGATCTGGTCTACAAACTCGGCGTAACGAGTGCGGGTAGTGGATGGGTCTTGCGCCAGCAGCTTCTCCACCTGATCAGGTATGAAGCCCATACTTTCCAAATTGAGCAGCTTGCGTAGCTCCTTCTTAGTCATGTACTCCCGCTCGTAGACAAATTCGCAGTCGGCAAAGCGGGTGGCGCTCATATCCGGCACGAAGTCCCACGGCAGCACACAGCGAGCCCCTGGCTTGAGGTCTTTCACTATCTCGACGGACCACGAGCCATCCTCACCTGGCAGCCACGCCTGCTTGATGGCGCTCTCAACGATCGGGCCCTTGAGAATGCCAGTGCCGATCTTGGCTGCGTAGTGCAGCATACGGCGCGATTCAGCGTTGTAGTCACAGGCAACAAGCTGATCGTCAATGGTCTTTTCCATGGCGGTTGCCGCTGCTTGTGCGGCGGCCAACGTCCGCACCGCCATCTGTGCTTCGGTTGTCGGTTGCTGCTCACCACCCATACCGCCTTGCACTTGCTTGGCCAGCATAGACAGTCTGGGGGTAGGTGACGGCGCGATCCCGTAGTTCTTGTCATCGACCGGGAACAGCATATCCCCCATCTGGGACGCCCACGCATCGGTTTTCTCACGGGTGATATTGACGTAAGCCTGAGACTTCTTAGCATCTTCCAGCTCTTTGACAAAGCTAGGTTCGTACTCACCGCGATACTGCCTCAGATCCTCCAGCCAGCGCTGCTCCACCAGACTGCGCTGCTGCAGCTGGTGTTCTAGATCTCGAAAGCGGCTGACGCCGAAGATATCAAGGGGCGAGAGCTGCTCCACCACCTCACCTGGCAGTGTAATTTCAGTCGGGTTGTTCATGGGGTCAGTATCCTGTTACAGAGTCGGCGGCGCGCTGCGCTGCCCTTGTGGCGTTGCTGGTGATGGTCTGCTTGCGGTCCCTCTCCGGCATGGCGCCCAAGCACAAATACTGGGATGCGTCAGCCGGGTGGGAATACTGGTTCTTGTCTGGCTGCTCGGTGTACTTGGTGGCGCCTGCCACATTGAGCTGCTTGTACTGGTATCCGGTCTCGTAGGCTTTGATGATGACTTTGCAGTGTGGGCTGATAAGCAGAGCTGGCTGGCCCTTACCAACAAGCCGGGACATCCACCACCGAACACCCTCAAGGCGTGCCAGCAAGTTGTTGGTGTGGGCAGGCTCAGCTGGCATCCCCTTATTGCTCAACACCTCAAAGCAGGTTGTTTCATCTGCCTGACTGCGCCCTACCCCTGCCGGATCTCCCCAGATGGTGAACTCCATGTTGGCGTACCGGCTGGTCAGCAATGGCGACAGCTGCTCATCAATGAACCGCTCCACCCCCATGCCTGTGGCCACCACTTCATCGAGGATGCGCAGCTGCCCGAAGGCGGTGATTTGGCCGATGATGGCTGCCGGGGTAAGCCCGAAGTCCATGCCGATGACGATGGGCAGCGACTTGATGGGACCGAGCTTGTCCTTGGCGACGTGAAGATCGCGATTGAAGTGGTCGATAAAGACCGGCTTGCCGGTGGCCACGGTGGCAAAGCGGTTGCAGATACGCGAGCGAACCCAGTTCAGCGTCTTGCCGCCGAGCTGGTCAAACCAAGCGTCATACCCTTTCTTGTTGTTCTTGACGTTCTCGGCCTTGGGGTTGGCCACGAAGCGGCGCCCCAGGTAGTCACGAAAATAGCCGGCATCGATAAGGGCTTGCAGGTCTGGTGAGATAGGCGCCCCTGGGGACACCTCTACCAGCGCCCCCGGCTGCTCGTAGAAGCTCCAACCGATCGGCTTGAGGGAGTTGCCGTCGTCATCCTGTCCGAACTCGAAGGTGTGCCACCAGTGGTCTTCATCCGGCGAGTTGGTATCCATAATAAGGCCGCACCACGTCGGGCCGCCGTCCTTGCCGGATGGGTAACGCGCCTGCACCGCCCGGCTCGCTGCTTCGTTGACGATGTTCAGATCAAGAAACTGGGCCTCGTTAATCCAGACGCCTGTCATCTCGAGCGACAGCATCTTGCGAATATCCTTGGGCCGGTCCATCGACAGAAAGAAGAACTCAGCTTCAATAGTCGTGCGGCCGTCAGGATGGGGAATGCGCATCATGCCGACGATCGGGGCGTCGAACTTGATGGGGCACACTTCCTCCGGGATCCAGTCCTGAAAGGTCTTGATAACGGTCGCTTTTAATTCACCGTAGGTATTGCGGATGCAGACCCAGCGCGTTTTGCGCACGCCGTCGCTGTTGGGCGCTTGATTGATGGACACGTCCAGCATAAACATCACGCAGCCAACCGATTTACCCGAACCAACCGGCCCGCGCACGGCGGCGATCATGGGCCGCTCGCGGTGAATGGCCTCAAATGTCGGGCTGGGCTTGTAGGTGATGGTCCTAATCTCCATCGCCCTTCCCGCCCTTGTTCATAAAGCCCAGGTTCCACAACACCTGAACCCCGGTGTTCTTGCCCTTTTTCAGTAGCTCGTACTCGATGCGAGCCTTGTCGGTGAGAGCACGATCCTTATCGGCCTGTACCTTCTTGGCCTCGGTGCTCTCTACGATGTAGGGGATCTCCACGATAGTCTTTTCAAGCTGCACGATACGGCCGAGCACGTTATCCATAGCTCGGGTAGTGGAGTTGTAGAGCTTGTAGAGGTCCATGCGCTGCTCTACATCCAACTGGTCTTCCGGCAACTCAAGGTCCTTGGCGATGCGCCCAAGCGTGAGCACCCCATTACGAAACCCGCAGCGCATGGCAATCAGCTCGTCGGTCAGGTTGGCGCGCACCGCATCCTCGATCACCTCATCGGGGAAAAACTTGGCGTACACCCCATGAGACTTGCGCGGCTGCTGCACCTTTGCGTCGCGCGGCTTGGTTGTCTGCCTGCGGTGCTGACGCTCAGGGTTCAGCGCATCCTGCACAACACTGGCGGAGCGACGCGGTGCGCGCTTTTTTTTCGGCTTGTCGTCAGTCATTGGCTTTTCTGCAATGCGTCATAGGCCCGCTCGCAGGCTAATCCTGCGCTTCGAGCTTGGTCATAAGCTGCTGCCAGCTCTCCCGCTCGCTTGTCAGCCCGGCCGAGCAGGTCGGCGAGCACCACGGCAGTGGCGTCGGCTGCCTGGCCACTGATGGCAGCACCGGTATTGCCGGAGCACTGACTTGCTCTTGCTGCCAAGCGCTTGGCTTGCTGCTGCAGGCGCTCAGAAGCAGCATCAGCAGCAGCGGCATCAGTCTTTGCGCGAGCGATTTGTTGTTCAGCATCTTGTCTCACCTTCTCGATGTCGGATTGGCGCCGCAGCTCTACAGCTCTCACCTTCTCCAGTGCCTCGGCCTTAGCAGTGGCCAATGCCAGCGCCTGCTTGTTCCACTTGCCCTGCCACTCGAGCTCGGTGGAATTGACGCCACGATGGTGGCCATAACCATACGCAGCGCCCACGAGCACAACTCCCAGCGCATACGGGATAAAGGGACGAAAATCAGTCATGGATTCCTCGTTATTCGAGGCCGCCGAGCGGCAGATCCTTGAAGAGCAATTTGGCCTGAGCCGGGGTCAGTTCGTTGCGACAGAGCGAACGCTCTATCTGGCGGCGAGTCCAAATTCCATAGCAGCCGCTTGAACTCTTAGAGCAGTCGGCTCGTTGATTACGCACCATGGAGAACTTGAACAGCAGGATGGCGTCACAGGCCTGCTCGCGCTTATTGGCTTTGAGCTGGCGCATTGCCGTTGAAGAAGCGCAGGCGCCGGTACCCACGTTGTAGCAGAGGTCGGTCATAGCCAGTATGACGTGCCCGGGTAGTTGATACGGCACAGTGGCCAGCGGCTGGCTGTGGGCCTCTATCTCACCGGCCTTGGCTCTGGCACACCATTCAGGTGTAACCGTCATACCGGGAGTGACGCCCTTGGTGATACCGTCACAGATAGTCCAGACCCCGCCAGCATCTTGGTATGATGTCAGGAGCATCCGACCAGACGACTCCAATTGCCCAATCATGGATGCGGCCAGCAGCATCAGCGACGACCCGACAGCCACGGTATTGCGAACGGCTTTCATGGCTGCTTAGGCTTGATGATGTTTGACCACACGAACCAGCCAGCCTGAATGACAATCCAGCACAATGTGGCTACAAGCACCCAATCATTAAGGCTGTATCCCGCCAGCGTCATCCCCGACACCACAACTGGGGGGCCGGACTTGGCAACACCCCCGGCCACCGCTGCTGCAGCCATCTCGCTTTTTTCCTGCACTGACATACCCGACCCCGCCAACGAAAAAGCCCGCACAGTGGCGGGCCAGAAACGAAAAAGGCCAGAGTCGTGAAACTCTGGCCATGTTGTGTAGATTTTGTGCCACGCCGCCGTAAATGGCAAGGCTAAAAGCACATTTTGGCTGCCGTCGGGTTATTGGCGGTTTGGTGCTATAAGCTCGCTTTACAATCCTCGATCATATCCATTAGCGACCCGGAATTGCGCTCATGAGCCCAGAAGATGCGAACCACTTCAAATACAGCTAACTGCTCAATCTGGCTTAGTCCGTGAATTGTGCGCACAGCTGCAGCGTCATCATCGGACAGAGACTCGATAGATATAACGCCGAGATCATCCATGATGTCAGATGCCAGGCGCATGGGAGCGCTCGGTCGCCAGTCGAAGAAATGGCCGGAATGCGCATTGAGCAGCAGATTCCATGCGCGCTCGTTAAGCGCTGGAATGTTACTGCGATACAATGAGCGCAGCGTCTCCACCGCCCCGTTCACGGCGGCAGACCAGCGCGGCTCTCCCTCTTCCTGCTTATGCCTTGCATTGATGTAAGCCACTGTATCGTCGCTCAGCATCACGGATTTTTTAAGCCCCATATAACCCCCGGAATAAGGCCGCGCATGGCGGCCACCTGTTATTAGAATTGCTTAACCATTGCCTGGATTACTGACTCACCGATCCCAGTGAGCTTGGATATTTCCCACACATTACGGCCATCGCGCCACAGTGACTTAATCTCAGCTGACTGCTTCTTGGTTGGCTTGGCAGGGGTGATAGAGAGATGGATTTTTTCAGCCAACTGATGGCTGATATTGATACCCATAGCGTTATACGCATACGCCTCAACGCCATCGGGTGAGCTGGAGTTTTCACCCATCCACTCCACAGCCGCGCTATCTGTGATGGCGTCGATGATAAGGCCTGGAATGCGCGCTATTTTATCCAGCATGTCCTTCGCCCACTCTGTGCGAGTTTTCCGGGGAATGCTGAACATTTTGTCATACTCAGATGCGCTCATGTCTGCATACATACAGACACTCTCAAACTTCATCATGTCATCTGTTGACAGGCGCACGCCATCGACCTCTATCCAGCTGCCACCACACCCGATGTTTCCATAGGCGTCCATCATGTGACGGCGATGATCTGGCAGCAAAGTCATTGCCTTAACCAGATTGCGGGGGCCAGTTGCCCATTCATACCGAGTATGATTTTCACCGGCATGTATGCTGGCGATACCTGAATCAAGGCGGGTGATGATCTTGATGGTCATGATGTCTCTCCTAATCCCTGCTCCCTCCCGACAATCGGTGGGCTGCTTGGGTTTGCGTTGACTACAACTCAAACTATATTCGCACTCAGTGCGAATGCAAGCGAATTATTTAAATTTGTGACAAACATCAAAAAGGCGCCACATGGGCGCCCTTATCGCAATACCCCACTCACGCCGCCTTAGCCATATCCAGATAGCGGTGATACTCCTTCACGGCATCGCCGTAGCAGTGCTGCAGCTCCTGCTCGGCCTGGCGCTCTGCTGTAGTCAGCAACTCCGGTGAGGCGATATAGCCAGAGTGACAGTTCGGGCAGGCATGCGGCTTGGGCTTTGTCAGCTCACCGGTGCCAGAGCATGCCGGGCAGCGCCCTCCTTCCGTGTCGCGCTGGCACCGCATTTCGATGAGCGCGCGCACCCGTGCTGCGTTGTCATGGTCCCCTTGTAGCTCCAGCTCACGCGCCCGCTTTGCCTCCCGGCGCCCATACGGATGATGGCGTTTGTAGAGTCGCAGCATGCGCTCTGGTTCGCACAACATGCCGGCCATGCTGAGTACGGCTCGCGGCGGATAGGCGGCGATAAGCTTGCGAAGGGCAATCATGTCCCCCAGATGCCGTGCTCTGAGCACAGCCACACCGATGGGGTGAGCGCGCTCAGCATGCGCCAGTGCGGCCAATGCTTCATCGCGGCCGATGCCATCGCACGACTTCGTGAGGCGCTGGCTATCGGCTTCGGCTGATACCGCTTTGGGTGCATGGATCTTGATCAGGAATTCGATGCTCATGGATAGGTCCTCATTTGTTATGGTTCGAGAAGGCGCGGTTAAGCCATTCCCGCATTTGGCCGTTCTGCACTTGCTCTGGCGTCACCTCAATGACAGTCCAGCCCAGCAAGGTCGCCTCGTTCATCTTGGCTCTGTCCCCTACGAATCCGGCGCCACGAGTGTGGCGACCACCGGAGTGGATGCCACCATGTACTTCGAGCGCAATCATCTGCACCGGCCAGGCAAAATCCATGCGCCACTTGCGCTTGGGGTGGAACAGTAATTCAGTGGCAGGCTCAGGCAGCCCATGCAGCTGGGCCAGCACCTTGCTGTGCAGGTTGTTGAACTGCTCAGCCTTGCGCACCTTGTTAACGGCCTGCTTGGCCTTGGGGTGCTTGTCCAACAGGCGTGCGGCGTCGAGAGCTGATAAGTGAATCATGCGAGGTAGCTCTCCATAAAACTGACCTTGGCATCTTCGAGCTGGCCAAGAAGGTTAAACGGCTGATGCCCATTAGCCACCGCTCTTGTACAGGTGCCATCATGATTCACGGTCACGATCAGGCAGTTGACGATCTCGCCGCGCCTTGCGCTCTCCAGCATCTCCTCAAGGGTGGCGACGACATTGGCGCCGCTCTCCTTTTTGACCTCGCTCAGACTGACAACCTTGTCGCTCATGCTGCCCTCCCGATCGTGTTCTTGCGCAGCTCTGCTACTTCCCGGGCCACCTGCTCCAGCAAAGAGGATTCAGTACCGTGCTCCTCCTGCCAGCTCTTTGGCGCGGCGTGGAATCCGGTGGGGTAGCAAGCGCGGTGGTGCCGTGGGCACAGTGGCAGCACTCTGGTGTGCTCTGCACGCTGGGCCATACCCTGCCCGCTGCGGACGTGGTGGATCTCGGCGAGTGATGGCCCCAGCCCCGCATTACGGCAGGCAATGCAGCCAAGCGAGGCGACGTCTGATAGATGTTGGCGCTCAGCCTTGGTCTTGCTCATCACGCCGCTCCCGCATTGATAACAACCAGACCCGCCAGGGCGAGTGCCAGCATCAGCGACAGCGACAGAAGAAATAAAAACAGGCGAATCATGCCGCAGCCCTCCCATAGCTGGCCACCCAGTCGAAGCCGCGGCGGGATTCATCCCCGAACTGCACGCCCTGCTCTGCGCCGAAAGCCTGCGCCAGCTCGATCAGATCGCGCATCTCGCGCACGGTCATCTTGGATGTGGACTGCCCCAGCGCCACAAAGCCGGTGCCGTCAATATTCGGTACCACGGATTGTTTGTAGAGCGCGGCGGAGAGGACGATTTTCCACTCCTCCTTGGAGAGCTTGCGGCCGTGCCATGTAACCTGGTTGGCAATGTCGGTCATGACGGCCCAAAACAGAGCGTTCTGGGCCAGGCTGCGGGTCATCTCCTTGATTTCGATGACCAGCGGCCGATCCTGGTCAACCGGAAGGCTTGCTACCAGCTGGCAGGCGCGGTCGCGGACGTTGGCTGAACGCAGGAACATCTTGGGGAAGTTGCTCATGCTGCCTCCTCCCCGATCAGGTTCAGGCACAGCTGGAGCTTGGCGTGGATGGCTGCCTGCTCTTGGCTCAACGCATGCTTTTCGATACGGCGGCGGGCCAGCCCTTGGCCATGCTCAGTACCTTTAGCAACGGACACCGCCTCTCGGCGGGCGAAGTCGTGCTGCCAGTGAGTAAGCTCATGGGTGGTGCGGATCTTCTCGGCCATCCAGTTGAAGGCAAGGATGTACAGCTCCTTGAACTGGGCGGCCTGCTTGCCAGTGAAACCCATCACGAGGAAGACCATTCCGTCTTTGGTTAGGCTGTAATACTTCAACGGCTTGCCGTTTTGTAACCCACTGTTTTCAAAGCAAACCTTAAAATTGAGTTCTGCAAACTCATCACTACATTCAAGGTTTTCAATAGCGGCCAGCACGTTGTCATGTCGCTTACCAAACAGCTCGGCGACTTGGCGTGAGGTGGTGAACACCTCCCCGTGCTTGGCGATCACCAACTCGCGGAATTGGGCCTCTTGGGCCTTTGTCAGGTTGCTCATCCTCACCCCCGCTTGGCTTTGTTGCGGCGCTTGGCTGCGGCGCGCTGGCGATCAGCGGCCCTGTCATTGCGCGGATTGGGGTGGCAGTATGAACTGGACGGCTTGAATCCAGCAGGCAGGCACCACGTCGGTGCGCTGACAGCCAGTGCGGATGCGATGGCAGTAACAATTCTCATGCTGCCACCGCCTTAACGGCAACGGCCGCAGATGACGGGAACGGCTCGAGGCGATAGCGCCAGACTTGTGCGCCGTCGATAGTCTCGTGATGGGAGTGTTTAATCCAGCCGTGGCAGCACACCTCACGCAGGCGGGCACTGATGGCGGCTTGGGTGTCGGCTTTCTGGAAACGGCTCCAGCATTCGCGCTCGATCTCGCGCAGAGTGCGGTACTTGCCGTCACTCATGATCGCAATCACACGCCCTGTCTGGGTCGCCGTAGATAGATCTCGGGTAGTCATGGTTAGGTCCTCGTTTCGGGTGGTTCCCGTTGGGTGGTTAGCCCGTCAAAGCAGGGTGGTTAGCCCTGAGCGCTGTCTATCAAATCACGGAAAATTTGGCAATGCGCCAGTGTGCAAAACCAAATTTAAATTTAGTCATCCCATCCGCCTTTCTTGCCCTTGCCCTTTGCACTATCCATTTCGGCCAGATGGGTACGGCGTGCCACCTCGTCCTGGCTGATTGATCCCATCACCCCCTTGCCGAACGAGGCGTAGGCAGTGCCTGTGCTGCCGCCACGATGCAGGCGCACGATCATCTCCATCAAGCCAGCTAGCGGAGACTGCTCGTTGTAAACCTCGTCCCGATACAGACCAATCCAGATGTTACAATCTTGCTCAATTTGCCCCGTGTCTCGGCTGTCGCTCGGCATAGGGCGCTTGTCGGCGCGCTTCTCAAGCTCTCGATTGAGCTGGGTCAGCATCAGTACTGGGCACTGCAGCTCCTTGGCGAGGTTCTTGAGGCCCTTGGTGATATTCCCGTAGGCCAAGTCATTGCGCTCTGCCTTCTCGGCTTTCATCAGCGTCAGATAGTCCACGGCCACCATGCCGATCTGGCCAAACTCGCGGCGCAAGCGCCGAGCCTCCGCGCAGATCTGCTGCAGGCTCATGCTTGGCTGGTCGGCAATGTGCAGCTTGGACATACCCAACTCGGCAATAACCGCATAGGCCTTGTCCATCTTGCTCTGGTCTGACGCAGAGTGAAGATCAGTTCCACTCACGCCAGCAGCCTGAGAAAGCATTACCTCCAGCAACTCGACTTTGGTCATCTCCAGCGAAAATGCCAGCACAGGCTGTTTCCTGACCAGTGCAACATGGTTGCAGACCGCCGCCAGGAACGTAGTTTTCCCCATCTTTGGCCGAGCGCCCACGGCGATCAGCGCTGATTTGCTGATCCCAGTTGGGTAGAGCAGCTCATCCAGACCCTGAATGCCGGTCGTAAAACCGGTTACCTCACCTGGTTTGCGAGTCAGTCGCTCCTCCATCAGATCGCACCACTCCTTGACGATCTCGCTAGCCGGCACAGCCAGCCCGACCACGCCGCCAGCCCGCTTTGTTTCAATCTCAGAGATCAGCGCACCCATGGCTGAAAACCTCTCGTCGGTGCTGCTGAACCCGGGCTCCATCATCGCCTCAATGGCATCCTGCAGCTTGCCGATGGCAAAGCGTCGCTCAGACATCTGGCGCACAATGGAGCCGTAGGTCACTACGTTGGCCGCACTCGGGGTGTTCTTGGCCAGCTCAATCAGGTAAGGCATTCCGCCAATTTCCTCGATCCCCCCGTCCTCCTCGATGCGCGCATTGAGCGTCATCAGGTCAACCGGTTGGCGAGCCGCCATCAGGCTGGCGATCGCGCTGTAGATAATCCGGTGCGGCCGCGAGTAGAAATCCTGCTCACTCAGGTTCAGGTCGTGATACGCATCGCTGCGCAGCATCAGCCCGCCAAGGACAGACTGCTCAGCCTCGAAGCTGTGCGGTGGCACATAGCCCATCAGCTCATTCGTCATTGAATCGGCCCTCCCTCACGCCCAGGTAGCACTTCTCGGTGATCAGAAAATCCAGGTTCTTTGGCTTCCACTGCGACTCACCATCGCGCCGAGGCCGACTCTCGCACATCCAGCGGCAATGCGTCGCAATGTGGGTCAGGTAGCTGCGCCAGCGCTGCTCAGTGAATTTGAACTTCGACCAGAAGTTGCGGATCTTGGTCCTGCGGCCATCAGTCAACTCACGAACGCCAGGCATCTCTGGCAGCACTTCGTGATAGATATCCACGATGGTCTGATAGGGGGTATTCGGAGATTTCGTTTTGCCGGCTGTTGTTGGGGTGTCAGCGCAAGCTGATGCCCCCTCAGTATTGTCTTTTATATTGTTATTATTGTTATAGTCTTCGGCATGTAATTCGGCAGGTAAATCCGCGCCGCTGATTTGGTGATCACCTCCAAACACCTGTTCTGGTGCGGCCTCAGAATCCGCGCCATATTCCGCGCTAAATATTTGCGATAATCCGCGCTGATAAGCGTCAAAATTGAGCAATGTTACGATGGTGTAACCGTGCTTTCCGCGAGCCCCAACGCAGCTGATCGCGCCATCTTCCCTGAAGTATTCCAGCGCCCTGCGCGCCTGATCTTCAGAGATGCCACACTCCTGCCCAAGGCTTCTTGCAGAGCACACCAGTTGCCCTCGAGTAAGCTGAATACGCTTGCCAGCAAACTGCACTGTGCGTTGCTCATGGGCAACCTCAAGGATGAGGTGGAACATTACGGACTTTTTGGCAAGGTCTCGGTACCACGCAGCACTCTTCATGCTGCGATAAAACAGGCGAAAGCCGGTGCGCGCATTCTCATCCACATTGCTCCCTCTGCTAACGGGTTTGGATGCTGGCTCGGCAGCACCAGGGAATTTGATAACTGTGTTCATGCTGCCTCCTCATCAACACAGGGAAGGCTGATTTCAGACAGGTGCAGAGCTATACGCTTTCCAATCCATGCCATGCACGGAACGGCCATTGAATTGCCGATCGCCTTGTAGCGCGGTCCGTCTGCTGCTGGCTTGCCGCGATATGGCACATCGGTATGGCAGTCTGGAAACCCCTGCAGACGCTCGCACTCTACAGGCGTCAGGCGGCGGACTGCCATTGCTGTAGCAACCGCAGGAGGAGCGCCTGCATTGGCATGGCTGTCGGCGTGTCCGCATGCTCTAAGCGTCGGAGACATGTCCTCAGACGCATCACCACCACAGTCCTTTGAGCTGAATGCCACCGGCACAACAGGTCTCACCTGCACCAACTCATCCCAGTTGTTGGCAGCGAATATGACGCGTTGATCGTGGTCTTTGATGCTGTTGTATTTGGCTAAAACAGCATTTTCCTGCCCCTGATTGCGGCCCAGCGTATGCGCCAGCTCGGTGTTGGTGTCTGGGTCTTGGGTGCCGTGGACGGTCATCACAGCCAGATCGGTAGCATCCTTGTAGTCTCTGGCCTTCATAGTGCTGGCAGTGCCATCGCAGGCGTATTCACCAAACGCCACCATTCTGAACGCTTCGGCTGGGATCAAATGTCCTGCTTGTCCTGCTTGTCCTTGGTTGTCGTCTGCACCACACGTTCCAACGCCGTTTGCAGTAAGGGCGGCAACGACCGAGCCCGTTTCTCGGCTCGGCGCAGAATCCCGGCGCAGGCCTTCGCGCTCAAAAAGTACCGCTGCGGGATCGAACCCCACTCGAGCACTTGCGACAACAAACACACGGCGACGCCGTTGGGCCACTCCGAAATATTGGGCATCGAGGACTCGCCACGCGACTGCTCTTTGGGGGCCAAGCACACAACCAGCGTTCGACCACCGCCCCCCTGGTGGGACGAGCTCGCAATCTTCGCCGGCAAGGAG
>NZ_FTMJ01000011.1 GCF_900156095.1 Aeromonas sp. RU39B | reverse complement strand
CATGACCGGCGGTGGCTTCGGCGGCTGCATCGTGGCCCTGCTGCGCCCGGAGAAAGTGGACGAAGTAATTGCTGCGGTCAACGCCGAATACCCGGCCCGCTTTGGTCTGGCCGCCGACTGCTACGTCTGCCACGCCAGCGAAGGGGCAGGAAAGATCTGACCATGGCTCACTTTACCTTGCAAAACAAGGCAGGCCTGCGCCTCGAAGGGATCACCTTCGGGGCCACCCTGACCAGTCTGACACTCCCCGTTCAGGGGCAGCGTCGTGAGGTGTTGCTGGGGTGTCCGCTGGATGCTTATCCAAGTCAGGAAGTCTGGATGGGAGCCATCGCCGGCCGTTTTGCCAATCGCATCGGACAAGCCCGTCTCGAGCACGATGGCCAGAGCTGGCAGCTGGATGCCAATCAGGCGCCCAACTGCCTGCACGGTGGTCGCCACGGCTTTCATCGCCGCGAGTGGTCCATCGCTGATCAGCACGAAGATCGGATCTTGCTGACTCTGCTTTCCGAAGAGGGCGATCAGGGCTTCCCCGGCACCTTGGAAGTAGAGCTGGAATACCGTCTGGAACAGTTGGATCTGGTGATTGAGTGCCGCGCGGTGACCAGTCGGCCAACGCCGGTCAGCATCACCAGCCACGCCTACTTCAATCTCGATGGTCAAGGGGATGTGCGCCAGCACCGCGTTACGCTGCGGGCCGATCGCTACCTGCCCACCTCCAGCGAAAGCCTGCCACTGTCAGCTTCTGTCGTGGAAGGGGTGTTTGACCTGCGCAATGAACGTGTACTGCAAGAGGGCTGGGGCAGCCATCCGCAGCAGGTGCAGGCTAAAGGCTATGACCATGCGTTTCTCAATGCTGCCGCTCCCGGTGAGTGGCTGGCGCGGGTGACCTCTGCCGACAGCCAGTTGGTGATGGAGATGTATACCAATCAGCCATCAGTGCAGCTCTATACCGGCAATTGGCTGGCTGGCACGCCACGCCGAGAGGGCGGAACCTATGCCGACTACGCCGGTCTCTGCCTTGAGGCGCAGCAGGTCCCGGATAGCCCCAACCGTCCCGAACTCGGTAATCCGTGGCTGGCCCCTGGAGAGCGTTATCACCACCAGACCCGCTACCGATTTATGCCAGCTTAATCTCGTTGTCATCATTTAGTCGTGGTATTGGCAAGACTGTTGCAGCAACATAAGCGCGCCCCGGAATATCCGGGGCGTATTGTCTTCCCATGGACCTGGATTCTTGCATGACTGAACACTACACCCTGCTGGTCGCCTTTATCCTCGGCATTGTCGAAGGATTGACCGAATTTTTGCCGGTATCGTCCACCGGTCACATGATCATCGTTGGCCATCTGCTTGGCTTTGAAGGCGACAAGGCCGCGACCTTCGAGGTTCTGGTCCAGTTGGGCTCTATCCTCGCTGTGGTGGTGGTGTTTTGGCGCCGCATGTTTGGACTGATCGGCATCCATTTCGGCCGGCCGGTCGAAAACGCCCACGGCTCCCTGACGCTCGGCCATATTCTGATTGCCATGGTACCTGCTGTAATTCTGGGCTTTTTGGTGCACGATTTTCTCAAGGCGCACCTGTTTGGACCCGAGACCGTGATGTGGGCACTGGTGGCCGGTGGCATCCTGCTGCTAATTGCCGAGTGGCGCCGCCCGCCGGTACGCTCTGAAACCCTGGATGACATCACTTACCGGCAAGCGCTCGGTATTGGCCTGTTCCAGTGCTGCGCCTTGTGGCCCGGCTTCTCGCGCTCCGGCTCGACCATCAGTGGTGGTATGTTGCTGGGTATCAGCCGTCAGGCTGCCGCCGAGTTCTCCTTCATCCTTGCGGTGCCCATGATGCTGGGCGCTTCCGGTCTGGATCTCTACAAGAGCTGGCATCAACTGTCGCTGTCTGATCTACCCATGTTTGCCGTCGGTTTTGTAACGGCGTTTGTGGTGGCCATGCTGGCTATCAAGACCTTCCTGACCCTGATCCGCCGCTTTAGCTTCGTGCCGTTTGCCATCTACCGCTTTATCGTCGCCTTCGCGGTCTATCTGCTGTTTGTGGCCTGATCCCACTCTTGGTTAAGACAAAAACCGGCGTCATGCCGGTTTTTTGTTTATGTAAGGTCATCTGACTGCGGCCGTTGGTATTCACCGAGGCAGGCGGTCAGCTCTGCCCCCAGCAATACCACCAACCAGCTGAGATAGACCCAGACAAACAGGATAGGAATGGTAGCCAGCGCACCATAAATGGCCTGATAGGTTGGAATATGGGTGATGTAAAGCGCAAAGCCTCGCTTGGCCAGCTCAAACAAAATTGCCGCGAGCAAAGCCCCAGCAAGAGCATGCATTACTTTGACCCTACAGGTCGGCACCACGGTATAGACCAGCCAGAAGGCCAATACCGAGAGCAGAAACGGCAGTAGCCGCAGTAACAGATAGCCGAGGCCAAACAGCATCTCCGGCGCCAACAGCCGCAACGAGAGAATGTAAGAGCTCACCGCAATGCTGGTGCCCACCAGAATCGGCCCCAGCGTCAGAATCATCCAGTACATGGCAAACGCCTGCCCGAGTGGACGCCCGCGCCGGGTGCGCCAGATGTAGTTCAGGTTTTTGTCGATAGCCGAGATGAGCAGCAGTGCTACCACCACCAGAGCCCCAATCCCGACTGCCGTGGTGTTGCGGGCATTGGCCACAAATCCGTTCACATAGGCCTGCACCAACTCACCGGCTGCCGGCACTAGGTTGTGATAAACAAATTGCTCGAGCGTGCGCTTGACCTGCCGGAACACCGGAAAGGCCGACATGATGCCAAACACCACCGCCACCAGTGGCACCAACGAGAGCAAGGTGACATAGGCCAGGTAACCGGCCGTGACGGTAAGCCGGTCCTGCTGGAATCGCGCCCAGACAAATTCGGCAAAGGGACGTCCGTCCCGCTGCAACAAGCAGAGAAGATGTGACCACATCCTGCGTGGGTGCACCGGCATGAATCCTCCTGACCAGAGTGATGCTGCGGTTATTGTGTCAGAGCCCGAACAACGCTGCAAAAAACGAAGGGGACCCGAAGGTCCCCTTGCTGAGTAGCAGATGGATGCTTACTCTTCGCGGCCGCGACCGGCACGCTTACGATCCAGTTCGGTCAACAGCTTCTTACGAACACGGATACTCTTCGGCGTAACTTCAACCAGCTCGTCATCATCGATAAACTCGAGCGCCTGCTCCAGAGTCATCTTGATCGGGGTGGTCAGCACGATGGCTTCGTCTGTACCGGAAGCACGCATGTTGGTCAGCTGCTTGCCCTTCAGGCAGTTTACAGTCAGGTCGTTGGAACGGGTGTGGATACCGATGACCTGGCCTTCGTACACTTCAGTGGCGTGACCGATCATCAGACGGCCGCGCTCCTGCAGGTTGAACAGGGCGAAGCCCAGAGCCTTACCGGTGGCGTTGGCGATCAGCACACCGTTCTGACGCTGACCGATGGTACCGCCGCGGAACTCACCGTAGTGATCGAAGGTGTGGTAGAGCAGACCAGTACCGGAGGTCAGGGTCATGAACTCGGTCTGGAAGCCGATCAGGCCACGGGCCGGGATGATGTAGTCCAGACGTACGCGACCCTTGCCATCCGGCACCATGTCACGCAGCTCGGCCTTACGGTCACCCAGCTTCTCCATCACAGAGCCTTGGTTTTGCTCTTCGATGTCGACGGTCAGGGTTTCCATCGGTTCCATCTTCACGCCGTTCTCTTCGCGCAGAATAACTTCCGGACGGGAAACGGCCAGCTCATAACCTTCACGACGCATGTTTTCGATCAGGATGCCCAGGTGCAGTTCACCACGGCCAGAAACACGGAACTTGTCCGGATCTTCGGTATCTTCCACACGCAGTGCAACGTTGTGCACCAGCTCCTGCTCGAGACGCTCACGGATGTTACGGGAGGTCACGAACTTGCCTTCTTTACCGGCGAACGGAGAGGTGTTGACCTGGAAGGTCATGGTCACGGTCGGTTCATCAACGGAGAGCGGCGGCAGCGCTTCAACAGCAGCGTTGGAGCAGATGGTGTCAGAGATCTTCAGCTCGCCCAGACCGGTGATAGCAATGATGTCACCGGCTTGCGCGTCGGTGGTCTCTTTGCGCTCGAGGCCGAGGTAACCCAGCACTTGGCCAACCTTGCCAGTGCGAGCCTTGCCATCACGAGCAATCACGGTGACAGACATGTTCGGCTTAACGATACCGCGCTTGACGCGGCCGATACCGATAACACCTACATAGGAGTTGTAGTCCAGCTGGGAGATCTGCATCTGGAACTCACCGGTCGGGTCCGCATCCGGAGCAGCAACGTGGTCAACGATGGCTTGGAACAGCGGGGTCATGTCGTCGGCCAGATTGTCCGCTTCCATACCGGCAATACCATTCAGGGCAGAGGCGTAAACGATCGGGAAGTCGAGCTGTTCGTCGGTCGCACCCAGGTTGTCGAACAGATCGAAGACCTGATCGATAACCCAGTCAGGGCGGGCCCCCGGGCGGTCCACCTTGTTGACGACCACGATCGGCTTGAGACCGTGGGCAAACGCCTTCTGGGTTACGAAACGGGTCTGCGGCATCGGGCCATCAACGGCATCCACCAGCAGCAGCACCGAATCCACCATGGAGAGCACACGCTCTACCTCACCACCGAAGTCGGCGTGACCCGGGGTATCAACGATGTTGATACGGTAGTCGTTCCAGCGGATCGCTGTGTTCTTGGCGAGAATGGTGATGCCACGTTCCTTTTCCAGGTCATTGGAGTCCATGACCCGTTCCTGGCCTTCACTGCCACGATCCAGGGTACCGGACTGCTGCAGCAGCTTGTCCACCAGCGTGGTCTTGCCATGGTCAACGTGCGCAATAATCGCAATATTGCGGAGTTTTTCTAACATTCTCGCCTCAAATCACCGGGTAAAATTGGGCGCTAATTGTACTCCTGTGTTTGTGATCTATCTAGCAGAATCGCAGAAACCGATCAGAGTTCCTCTCCCGCAATCAGTCATATTTCCGTGCTATCAGATTAGGTATACTCCTAAAGAACCAGTATGCACTTCTTTGGTGCACCAAAATGATCCAGAAATGTTCATTTTTGGTGCTTGATGGAATGATTTGCCCCGTCAGTGAGCAGACTGCTCCGCGGTGAGGCACATCAAATCAGCATTTAAGAGAATTGGCACGATACTGGCTTATGTGAAATGGACACGCATTCACCCGCAAGAGTTTTAAACACCGGAGGTTATTCAGATGTCAGCCCAGAACGTTTTGGACCTGATCAAGGAACACGAAGTCAAGTTTGTTGACCTGCGCTTTACCGACACCAAGGGTAAGGAGCAACACGTCTCTATCCCCTCTCACCAGGTCGACGAAGATTTCTTCGAAGACGGCAAGATGTTCGATGGCTCCTCCATCGCGGGCTGGAAAGGCATCAACGAATCCGACATGGTGCTGATGCCGGATGCCTCCACCGCCAAGCTTGACCCGTTTGCCGAAGAAGCCACTCTGAATATCGTCTGTGACGTACTCGAGCCGGCCACCATGCAGGGTTACGACCGTGACCCGCGCTCCATCGCTAACCGCGCTGAAGCCTTCCTGAAGTCCTCCGGCATCGCCGATACCGTTCTGTTCGGACCGGAACCCGAGTTCTTCATGTTCGACAACATTCGCTTTGCCAGCACCATGGGCCACACCTTCGTGAAAATCGAAGCTGAAGAGGCTGCTTGGAACTCCGGCACCGAATACGAGCACGGTAACAAGGGCCACCGTCCGTTCGTGAAGGGTGGTTACTTCCCGGTTGCTCCGGTTGACTCCGCTCAGGACATCCGTGCTGCTATGTGCTTGATCCTGGAAGAGATGGGTCAAGTCGTTGAAGCCCACCACCACGAAGTGGCCACTGCCGGTCAGAACGAGATCGCGACTCGCTTCAACACCCTGACCAAGAAGGCTGACGAAGTACAGGTTCTGAAGTACGTGATCCACAACGTGGCCCACGCCTACAACAAGACCGTCACCTTCATGCCGAAGCCGATGTTCGGTGATAACGGCTCTGGCATGCACTGCCACCAATCCCTGGCCAAGGACGGTGTGAACCTGTTCGCAGGCGACCTGTACGGTGGTCTGTCTGAAATGGCGCTGTTCTACATCGGCGGTATCATCAAGCACGCCAAGGCAATCAACGCCTTCGCCAACCCGTCCACCAACTCTTACAAGCGTCTGGTTCCGGGTTACGAAGCGCCGGTTATGCTGGCTTACTCTGCCCGTAACCGCTCCGCCTCCATCCGTATCCCGGTAGTTCCGAGCCCGAAGGGTCGCCGTATCGAAGTTCGCTTCCCGGATCCGGCTGCCAACCCGTACCTGGCTTTTGCAGCTCAGCTGATGGCCGGTCTGGACGGTATCATCAACAAGATCCATCCGGGCGATGCCATGGACAAGAACCTCTACGATCTGCCGGCTGAAGAAGCTGCCGAGATCCCAACCGTAGCTGGCTCTCTGGACGAAGCCCTGGCCGCTCTGGACGCAGACCGCGAGTTCCTGACCCGTGGTGGCGTGTTCAGCGACGACTTCATCGACGCCTATCTGGAACTGAAGCAAGTAGACGTGGATCGCGTACGCATGACCCCGCACCCGGTTGAGTTCGAACTGTACTACTCCGTATAAGTTCGCACTTCGCTTGAAAACCCGCCCTCAGTGGCGGGTTTTTTATTGCCGCTCTGTTAGGCTTGGATCGGGTCGCCATTGAGGACTTACCATGCTATGTGTGCCGCTCACCTTGCTGGCTCTGCTGCCGCTCTCCCTGATGGATCAGGGGGTCTATCGGTGGACAGACCCACAGGGAGTGAGTCACTACTCGGATCAACGCCCCTCGGGCGCGCAACCTCATCAGGTCATCGAGGTAACCCCGTCTCCAGCAGTCACCAGCCCTAATCTGGTGCATCCCTCTCACCTGATACCTGCAAACAGCCAGCCTGAAACTCTCCCCGTCCCCCTGCCATTAACCCTGATCGCCCCGCAACAGGGCAGTACTGTGCGTGATAATCAGGGCCATGTCCGCGTCGCCGTTCGCCCCCCTAAAACCTCACTCCCACCGTTCGACATGCAGGTTTATCTCGATGGCCGAGTGCGAGAGAAAATCCATAATCAGTTGGTTTTTCAGATGGAAAACGTCGATCGCGGCGCTCATCAGCTGTCTGTCGAACTGCTTCGTGAGGACGGTACGATCCTTGCAAAATCATCCCCAGTTACCTTCTACCTGCACCGCGCGCACCTCAAGCAAGCCCCAGCCAAGCAACCTTAGGGTGAGCAAGGGTGAATTGATGCACCAATGCAGGTAGACTGATCGCACTATATTAGTGCAAAGCACCGTTTTAGGGAGAAGACTGTGCCCAGCAGCGCCGACCAAGCCCGGGTTGTCCTCGACAACCTGCTCACAGCCGTCATTCTGATCGATGACAAGCTGTGCATTCATTACGTCAATCCGGCCGCCGAGCAGCTGCTCTCCCAGAGCGAGCGGCGTCTCATAGGCCTGGAGTTGCCCCAACTGCTGGAGCACATCTCCCTCGACCTGCTACGGCTGCGGCAAGGGCTCACCTCCGGCCAGGGTTTTACCGACAACGAGGTGACCCTGGTCGTTGAGGGCGAACCGCGTTTGGTTGAACTGAGCGCTACCCCACTCGCCGACCATGAGCAGCGGCTGATGCTGGTTGAGCTGCGCAAAATCGATCAGCAGAAGAAGATCAGTCAGGAGCTGCAGCAACATGCCCAGCAGCAGGCCGCCAAAGAGCTGGTGCGCGGTCTGGCCCACGAGATCAAAAACCCACTCGGTGGCCTGCGCGGCGCGGCTCAACTGCTGCAAAAAGAGCTGCCGGATCAGGGATTACGTGAATACACCAGCATCATCATCGAGCAAGCCGACCGCCTGCGTCTGCTGGTTGATCGCCTGCTCGGCCCACAGCGCCCCGGCCGTCATCAGGTGCATAACGTTCACTCGGTGCTGGAGCAGGTGCGCCGTCTGGTAGAGCTGGAACTCCCCTCCGGCGTCACCATTGACCGTGACTACGACCCCAGCATTCCTGACTTCGAAATGGAGCCAGATCAGCTGCAGCAGGCGTTTCTCAACATTGTACGTAACGCCGCCGAAGCGCTGCAGGGACATGGGCATATTCGTCTGCGCACTCGCACCGTCTTTCAGATCACCATCCACGGCCAGCGTTACCGTTTGGCCGCAGAGATAAAAATCATCGACAACGGGCCGGGCATCCCGGAGAGCATTCGTGACACCCTGTTCTACCCCATGGTGACCGGCAAGGAAGGTGGCACCGGATTGGGCCTCTCCATCGCCCAGAACCTGATTGACCAGCATAAAGGCCGTATCGAATGCATCAGCTGGCCGGGTCATACCGAATTCTCCATTTATCTACCGCTTCGCAAATAAGGACACACCATGACAGCCAAGGTATGGATCGTTGACGATGACAGTTCGATTCGCTGGGTGCTGGAACGGGCACTCAGCAGTGAGGGAATGATCTGCGAGTCCTTCAGCGAAGGGGAAAGTCTGCTGATTGCACTGGAAACCCGCAGCCCGGACGTCATCCTCTCCGACATCCGCATGCCGGGACTGGACGGTCTCAGCCTGCTCGACCAGATCCATCTGCTGCAGCCCGATCTGCCGGTCATCATCATGACCGCCCATTCCGATCTCGACAGTGCGGTCAATGCCTATCAGCGCGGCGCCTTTGAATACTTGCCCAAGCCGTTTGATATCGACGAGGCGGTCGCGCTGGTGCGCCGCGCCGACAATCATCTCAAGGAGCAGCGCAGCAAGCGCAAGGTCAAACAGCTGGAGAGTGACAGCACGCCGGAGATTATCGGTGAAGCGCCAGCTATGCAGGAGGTGTTTCGCGCCATCGGCCGTTTGTCGCGCTCCAGCATTTCGGTGCTGATTAACGGCCAGAGCGGCACAGGGAAGGAGCTGGTCGCGCATGCGCTGCATCGTCACAGCCCGCGCTCGCACAAACCGTTTATCGCCCTCAACATGGCGGCGATTCCAAAAGATCTGATTGAGTCAGAGTTATTCGGTCATGAAAAAGGAGCCTTCACCGGCGCCAACAACATCCGTCATGGCCGCTTCGAGCAAGCCAACGGCGGCACCCTGTTTCTCGATGAAATCGGGGACATGCCGATCGACGTGCAAACTCGGCTGCTGCGGGTATTGGCCGACGGCCAGTTCTATCGGGTCGGTGGTCATCAACCGGTACAGGTGGATGTGCGGATCATTGCCGCGACCCACCAGAATCTGGAAAAGCGCGTCTCTGACGGGGATTTCCGGGAAGATCTGTTCCACCGCCTCAACGTCATCCGCATCCATATTCCGCCACTGCGCGAACGGCGCGAAGACATTCCGCAGCTGGCCCGCCACTTTCTGATGCGAGCGGCCAAGGAGCTCAACGTCGATCCCAAGAGCCTGCATGCCGACACCGAGGTGTATCTGAGCCGGCTGCCTTGGCCCGGCAACGTGCGTCAACTGGAGAACGTCTGCCGCTGGTTGACGGTGATGGCGTCAGGTCAAGAGGTACTGGTGTCCGACCTGCCCTCCGAGATGCTCAGCCCACCTGAGAGCACGCCGGAGCCGCGTGAACCAACCATGGCTGGCAACTGGCAAGAGCTGCTGCAAAACTGGGTGGCCACCCGGTTAGCCCGCGGCGAAGTGGACATCCTCTCGGATGCCCTGCCGCAGTTTGAGAGGATCATGCTGGAAACGGCACTGGAGCACACCCACGGCCACAAACAGGAAGCGGCGCGCTTGTTGGGTTGGGGTCGTAACACCCTGACTCGCAAGCTCAAAGAGCTGAACATGATGAATATCTAGTTGCCGAAGTTGCGGGCCTTAAGCCGGAAGGCACTGTCCCGCGACGAGGGCTCCAGGGTGCGGCACAGCGCCAATCCTTGCAGCCCGCGCTCGATATAGTCCGGCGAGAGACCAAGGCGCATACCGCTGCTGCGATAGAGCGCCTTGTCTTTGAGTTCAAAGCGCTCGCCACCGATCAGCAATCCCCGACGCTCGGCGCTTTTCTCCTGCCACACCAGCGGATAATAGGCCTTACTGACCACAGTCCCGCCACGACACCCTTCGCGCCAGGTTGCTTCACTGCCTACCAGCGGCAGGCTGATCTCGCGCCATGATCCATCTTCAAATTCGACCCGATAACGTGACTCGAGCAAATCACAGCCACCGAGCAACAACAGGGATATCCACCAGCAACGACGCACTCAGCTCCCCCTTTCTTTGGCAAAAGGGCAGCATAAAACAGGCTGCTGAGTGTTGCATCAGCAGCCTGTCGCGTCAGATCACAGTTCAGAACAAGAATTAATCGAGCAGAAAGGAGATCTCATCAAGCGAGCTCAGCTCAACATCTGGCAACTGGGCCGGCAGGGGTTGTTGTTCACAATTGAGCCAAGCCACCCGCAAACCATGCTGACGGCTACCAAGCAGATCGGTGCGGGGATGATCGCCCACATGCAGCACCCGACTGGCCGGCAGAGCCAGCGCCGTCAGTGCGGCGGAGAAGAGATCGCCGTGTGGTTTCATACGCAGGCCGTCGCCGGCCCGGAACACATGACGGAAATAGCCACAGAGCCCGGCCCACTCCAGATCCAGATTACCGTTGGTAATGGCCACCAGCGGATAACGCTCGGCCAGCGACGCCAACAGTTGATGCGTGGCTGGCGCAACCTCCACCTCGGAGCGCACCGCCATAAACAGGGTAAACACCTTGTCGGCCTCTTCGCCGGCTTGCGCGGCGGCCATTCCGCCACGCATCAGACCAAGCTGCAACAGGCGACGGCGGCACAGGCTGACATCGTGCGCCAAATGCGGCTCAGCCTGCAGCAATTCACGCTTGAGCACTGCCCACAAACCCGCGTCGAGCATGGCCGTTTCGAGGTATTGGCTGCGCATATACTCGACCATCCAGGCTTCGGCCCGAGCCATGGTCGGCCGGTTGTCATAGAGGGTGTCATCGAGGTCGAACGAAAGGGCTTCAACCGGTTGCCAGCGGCGATAGAAACGCATGCAGTCTCCTACTCATCCTCATCGTGGCTGCGCTTCGCCCGTGGATGAGCCTGGTCATACACCTTGGCCAGGTGCTGGAAATCAAGATGGGTATAGATTTGGGTCGTCGCCAGATTGGCGTGCCCCAGCAGCTCCTGCACCGCCCGCAAATCACCGGATGACTCCAGCATATGGGTGGCAAAGCTGTGGCGCAATTTGTGGGGATGAACATGGGCGTTCAGCGCCTGCCGATTACCCCACTGCGCCAGGCGCTGCTCAACCGCACGGGCGGTGATACGGCGCCGCTGCTTGGAGACAAACAGGGCAGTCTCTTCAGGCGGCGCCAGCGTCGGCCGCAAAGCCAGCCACTTAGCCAGCCATTCAATGGCCATCCGGCCAACCGGCAGCACCCGTTCACGGTTGCCTTTACCGGTCACCCGAACCTGGCGCTCATCGAGTTTGAGATCATGCAGATCGAGCCCGACCAGCTCGGAGAGGCGCAGCCCGCTCGAATAGAACAGCTCCATCATGGCGCGATCACGCACCGCCAACGGATCCTGTTCATCGATCGCCAGCAGCTGATAGACCTGATCCACATCGAGATTCTTGGGCAGTGGTCGCCCTTGCTTGGGCGCCTGCACGCCGCGCGCCGGATTGGCCGCGAGCCGCCCCCGGCGCACCAGCCAGTCACACAGGCTGCGCAGGGCTGAGAGTTTGGCAGAGAGGGTGCGCGGTTGCAGTCCCTCCTTGTGCAGACGAGCCAGCAGGCTGCGCACCTGGGAGGGTTCAACCTGTGACCAGTCATTGATGCCGAGCTCGCCGATACGCAAGGCCAACTGCTCGAGATGACGCAGATAGTTGCTGCGGGTGTGAGCACTCAGCTGGCGCTCAACCCGCAGGAACTCAATAAACGCCTCGATATCGGCCTGCAGGGCCGGCGCAATCTCAGTCACGCAACAACTCTGGCAGTCGCAGTTGCAGCAATCGACCCAGTTGCTCCAGCAGCAGGGTGTCGTTGTGCGGGGTAAAGTGGCTCGGGTCGGCACTGGCAAAGGCCAGCAGACCGGCATCACCCACTCGCAGCAGCGCCACCGAGTTGACCAGCACATCCTGACCAAACAGCCACTGCCGCTCGCCCTGGCTCAGCCGCCCCTGATAACAGGTCATGCCTGGCAGGCGGGTCGTCTGCAGGGTTTCCAGACTCAGCGTATCGGCCAGAAACAGCCGTTCCCCCTCTCGCAGCGCCACATGGCGCGGATTGAGCCACAGCCGCACAGCGCTCAGGCGCAGTTGCTGCACAAAAGCGCGAGCCAGCAAGCGGCTCAAATCGAACAGGTTGTGACAGGCAAACAGCTCGACATAGATCTCGGCAAACACCCGGAACAGCCGCTCATTCTGCGCGGCCATCCCCATCAGCTCGGAAATCTCTTGCTCAAGCTGATCGATCCGCTCGCGCTGTCGGTCGAGTTGCAGCTCGACCAGAGAAATAGCCCCCTTGCGCGGATGAGGCAGACGCACCCGATCCAGCAACAGGGCGTGGCGCAGGAAAAATTCCGGATAACGGGCCAGATACTCCAGTACCTGGCTCTCGTCGATATCACGTTCCTGCAATCTGGGTTCGGTCATAGCTCAATCTGTCCGTCAAACACATGCTCGGCCGGGCCGGTCATAAATACCGGGCTCCCCGCACCTTTCCAAGCAATCATCAGATCGCCGCCGGGCAGCGAGACCTTAACCCGATCGCGCAGCTTGCCCTGACTCATGCCAATCACAGCGGCAGCGCAGGCGCCGGTACCGCACGCCAGAGTTTCGCCAACCCCGCGCTCGAACACCCGCAGCTTCACCTCACCAGCGTTAACGATCTGCATAAAGCCGACGTTGACTCGCTCCGGAAAGCGCTCGTGGCGCTCCAGTAGCGGACCCAGCGTTTCTACCTGCGCCTCGGCCACCGAAGGGACTTCCAGCACGCAGTGCGGATTCCCCATCGAGACCGCGCCACACATGATGGTGTGCTCGGCAGCCCGCAACAGGTAGGTCTTCTCGGCCTTCTGCGCCCGAAACGGGATACGGCCCGGCTCAAACTGGGGCACCCCCATGTTGACGGTGACCTGATTGCCCTGCTCCAGCTGCAGAATAATCTTGCCGCGCGCCGTACTGACCGCGATACGGTCTTTGTTGGTCAGCCCTTTGAGGCGCACAAAACGGGCAAAGCAGCGAGCCCCGTTGCCGCACTGCTCCACTTCGGAGCCGTCAGCATTGAAGATGCGGTAGTGAAAATCCTGCTCCGGATCGTAAGGCGGCTCGACCAGCAACAGCTGATCGAAGCCAATTCCGAAGTGGCGGTCCGCTAAGCGCTTGATCACCTCGTTGCTCAGAAACACCTTCTGGGTGATACCATCGATCACCATAAAGTCGTTTCCGAGCCCGTGCATCTTGGAAAACTCTAGCAACATGAATGCGTTACCTGCTTATTGGGGCAGTATATGTTCACCCTGCCACAACTGTTCGAGCCGTTCGCGCTCGCGCACCAGATGGGCGCGGTCGCCATCGACCAGCACTTCGGCGGCGCGCGGGCGGGTGTTGTAATTGGAAGACATGGCAAAACCATAGGCGCCGGCCGAACGCACGGCCAGCAGTGAGCCTGCTGCGATCGCCAGCTCGCGCTCCTTGCCCAGGAAGTCGCCGGTTTCGCACACCGGGCCCACTACGTCATACACGGCGCGCGGATGAGATGCGCGGCTGTCCACTTCGATGATGTTCATCCAGGCGCTGTAAAGCGAGGGGCGCAGCAGGTCATTCATACCGGCATCAATAAGGGCAAAATTGCGCGCTTCACCCGGCTTGAGATATTCGACCCGGGTCAGCAACACACCCGCATTGGCCACAATGGCACGACCCGGTTCAAACAACAGGGTCAGATTACGGCCAGCCAGCTTCTGCTTGAGGGCTGTGGCATAGTCGCTCGGATGAGGCGGCTGCTCCTCACCGTAGTTCACGCCCAAGCCACCACCCACATCCAGGTGATGAATATGGATACCGTCAGCGGCCAGGCCATCGATCAGACGCAGCAGTTTATCGGTGGCCTCCATAAAGGGAGCCAGCTCGGTCAGTTGCGATCCGATATGGCAATCCACCCCCTTGATGACGATGTTGGCCATGGCGGCCGCCTTGCGGTAGATCGCCGGTGCCAACTCGATGGGGATACCGAATTTGTTCTGCTTGAGGCCTGTCGAGATATAGGGGTGAGTACCGGCATCAATATCCGGGTTGACCCGCACCGATACCGGGGCCACGCGGCCCATCTCACCGGCAACGCGATTCAGGCGCTCCAGTTCGGCTTCTGATTCGAGGTTGAAGCAGAAGATCTCCTTCTCCAGCGCAAAGCGCATCTCCTCCTCGCTCTTGCCAACCCCGGAGAAGACCACTTTGTGCGGATCGCCACCAGCGGCCAGCACACGGGCCAGTTCGCCACCCGATACGATGTCGAAACCAGATCCGAGTCTGGCCAGCACATTGAGTACCGCCAGATTGGAGTTAGCCTTGACGGCGTAGCAGATGAGATGGGGAATGTCGCCCGCGGCCTGATCAAAGGCGCGCCAGTGGCGCTCCAGCGTGGCACGGGAATAGACATAAAGCGGCGTGCCGTAAGTGGCGGCAAGATCGGCCAGTTGGCACTGTTCAGCCTTCAGCTGTCCGTCGGCATCATAATTGAAGTGATCCAAGGGGGAGGTTCCTTCCTGGTTTACTGCTGCGTGGCTCCGCTAGCCGGTTTCTCTGCCGGAGTGGGCTGGGCACTGGGTTGCGCGGTCGGTTGCTCCGGCGGCGGCATATAAAGCGGCCCCTTGAGCCCGCAGGCGGTCAGTCCCAAACAGAGAAACATGGCCACAAGGCCCTTGGCGAGCTGGATTGTCATAAAGGTTCGCTGTGAAAATAATCTCGGCCCTCTATAATCGCACTCACATCGTTAAAAGCAACAGGACAAACCGATGAAGGATCACGAGTATCACGCCTTGGTTGACGCCTTTTTCCAGTACGTGGAAGACACCATCGATGAGAGCTATCCGGATATCGACTGTGAACGAGCAGGCGGCATCCTGACCCTGGTCTTTGAAAACAAAACCAAGGTGATTCTGAACAAACAAGAGCCGCTGCATCAGATCTGGGTCGCCACCCGCGAAAACGGCTATCACTTCGAGCTGCAAGGCGAGCAGTGGACAGACAACCGCTTCGGTCTCGAGATCAAGGCGCTGTTGGGCAAGGCTTGTAGCGATCAATCCGGCGAGCCGGTCACGTTCCCATGATTGACCTGCATCCGGCGGGAGCCCGCCATGCCATCATCTGGCTACACGGACTCGGTGACTCGGGCGCCGGACTGGCTCCGCTGGTCGATGCGCTCGATCTACCCGAGGCATTGCCGATTCGCCACCTGCTCCCCACCGCACCCGAGCGCCCTGTCACCATCAATCAGGGATTCAAGCTGCGCGCCTGGTACGATATCGAGAGCTTCTCCGATGTCACCCGCCGCGCCATCGAGCCCCATGTTCGTGACAGCTCAGCTAAAATTGCTGCCCTGATCGAGCAGCTCATCGCCGAGGGTTTTGCTGCCGAGCGCATTGTGTTGGCGGGTTTCTCCCAAGGCGGCGTGATCGCCTCGTTCACCGCTCTGCGCTTGCCGCAGCGCTTGGCTGGCTTGCTCTGCCTGTCTACCTATCTGGCAGCCCCAGATAAGCTGATGAGCGAGATCAGCGATGCAGCCCGAGCAACGCCTGTGTGTTACATGCATGGTCTCTACGATGACGTGGTGCCACTGTCTCTCGGTTGGGAAGCCAAGACACGACTGGGGCAGTTTGGTTTTGCGCCAGAGTGGCACGAGTATCCCATGCGCCACGAGATCTGCTTGCCACAACTGGCTGATATGCGAGCCTGGTTGCTGGCTCGACTGGCTGACTAACTTCTTGAAAAGCAAGGGCCCGCAGATGCGGGCCCTTTCATTTTGTGCTGGTCTGCCTAACCCACTTCCCGGGTCTGGCCCTGACTGCGATAAGGTATCACCTGAGTGTCCCCCGCCAGGGTGATGATTTCGTAGAACTGGGGCAGGTTGAAATTGCTGAACTGACCTTCGCTGGCACCGCTTTCAAGACTGGAGGTATAGAAGCGATTAACGCCCTGCACCAGTTCGTCCTTATTGCCGGAGAAGTGCTGGTAAGTCTCGACCCGGTTCGCCTCATCCAGAATATAGATGTTGAAGCCCGTTCCCTGATTTTCGAAGAAGAACTGCACCAAGCCTTCGCTGGCATAAGCATCAACAATGGCCGGCAGGTGGCGGCTGTGAGTCTTGTCCAGACGCAGCGGCAGGCGGTCGAGCTTGTTGTGCGAAATGTGGCGGTAAAAATCGACCGCGTTTTCCAGCTTCTTGACCGAGACACCACGGCGCTCGAAGAAGATGCCATATTTCTCACGGCCCAGCGCCAGCGTCTTGACCAGCCGCGGCTTGTCGCGGGAGAGACGCAAGTCGATACACTCACCGAGCAGATGCTGGAAGCGCGAACGCACCAGCGCCCGGAAGTGTTGGCTGTAGCAGAACACCTCGATCCGCTCGGGCGCCACCGCATCCTGATGCATCTTGCCAAGAATGGTGGTGAGCGCATCCACCACGGCGTCGTCGCCGCGAAAATGCAGGGTACGAATTTCGCTCCAGGAGTTGCGATAAACCAGATCGACCGTGCCGACCAGGCACTCCTGATTGCGCCCGAATGAGAACACATCCGCCGCGTTGGCATCAAACTCGATCACCTGCCCAACCCAGTGGCTGGTGGGGTCCACTTCCAGATTAAGGAAGATGGCCAGTTGGCGGATCTCGCAGGGCCGACTCAGCGCCAGATTGCTGGCGGAGGGGTACTTGACCGGGAAGGTGGCCGACAGATCACGGCAGAACTGGTGCAGGTTGTCGATGTGCAGGTCAGAATCCTGATTGAACAGGTGCACCCGGCTCTGCGGCGTCATCAGACCGTTGAAATAGCTCCAGGAGACCAGCTTGCTGATATAGCTGTTGTACTCCAGCGGCGCCCGACCAATGATGTCGATCGGGTCTAACGAATATTTGTAGAGATACCAGCCGGCCCGATTCAAGCGGCCATGCGGCACCTGGATAAAGCTAAGATCACTCTCGCCAAGATCGGGAGCAATCTTCAGATTGATGCGCTGCACCTTGCCCGGCAGGCTCTCGAAGGCCGCGTAAAGCTTGCGCGACAGGATGCCGATATCTTCCGGGTTGATCGATTCGCTGATGTGGTTACGACGGGCAAACTGGATGAGATTGCGATAACTCTGCATCAGCGCATCAAGCAGCTCGGCATAGGCGACCTTGACCTCTTCCACTTTCCAACTGCTGCGCCGATCCAGATGGCGAATCTTCTCGTCACTCCAACCCCAATAAGAGACCAGCTGCACCAGTTGCTCGCGGCGCCATACCGGGCCATGGTCGCTGAGCCCATCACAGACCTTGAGATAGAAGCAGCGACGCACCAAGTCGAGGCGCTTCATATCACCGATCGATTTGAGGTAATTGGTGACCTTGTCGAGCATCAGGCAGTAGGCATCAAGGCGATAGCTCATGCCGTCATTATTCTGGAACCAGCGTTTACCTTCGACCGAGAGCAGACGGGTATCCGGATACTCGTGGGAGTAGGCCTCCATCAGCACCGTCTTGAGCACGGCCTTGTAGGGCGAGTCGATCCCCTTGTAGAGCTGCCACAGCGCCGAGCCGAAATACTCTTCGGCCGGAATACGGTCAAACGATCCCAGATCGAGCCACTCTTCGCGAGTCAGCTTGCCGTGATTGAACAGGCCAGCCACGTACCCTTCGTAGTGCTCGTCATATTCGAGCGGCACCAGATACCAGAGCAGACGTTTGCCCGCCATACGCATGGCGCTACGGTAGAACTCATCGAGCAGCAGCATATGCTGGGCACTGCCACAGCTTTCGCCCTGCATCTCGGCACTGTTTTGCTGGCGGAATTTGTCTTCCGGGATCAGGAAAAAGTTGAGCTCGACACCGCGCTGTTCGGCCCATCGTGAGAGCAGCAAACATTTGTGATCCAGCAGCTCAAGACGGCCAGCATCAATGTCAGCGGCATGGAATACCCAGATGTCGAGATCGGAATGGCAGCACTGTCCGAGCGAGGAGGTGCTACCCATGGTGTAGAGACCAAGAATGGCGCGATCACTGGTCGACAAACCGCCGTGGCAATTAGCGGTCAGGCACACATCATCGATAAAGGCTTGCTGCTCGTCGTTGGGGACGAAGCTCCAAATGCCGTGCGGCACTTCGCCCGACACATAACCAGGCAGCAATGGGTGATTAAAATGCAGCAGAACAGGAAGCAGATGAAACACCTGCTGCCCATAGCGACTCATGATGCCCAACGCCCGTTCGGTTTTGAGCTGATTCAGCTCGTCATAACGCCGAACGAGTGTTTCCAGATTTGCGAGCAAGGACCTGCCTTTTTCTGCTAGACAAATGACGTCCACAAGGGGTGATCGTCAACAAACTGTGATCATGGTAACAACGCAATTCATGGTGGTAAACAGACCGGTCAGGGTTCGTCGCAATATTTCTGGAAACAGCTCAGACCAGTTTCATGGGAAATCTTTTTTCTCAATGAATATCAATTGGTTAAACATTGATTTCTGGTTTTTATTTTTTTTATCAAAAAGGAGATTTCGGACCGGATCGCGCTTTTCCCGACTCGCCCATGAAAGCCTGCACAAAGGGTGATAAGATCCCGAGCCATTACAAAATCATGCAACAGATTGATATGGCTGCGAGAATCCTGAGAATCGCCACCCGCAAGAGTCCTTTGGCCCTGTGGCAGGCCAACTACGTGAAGGATCGGCTGGAAGCGCTCCACAGTGGACTGGTGGTTGAACTGGTGCCCATGAGCACACAGGGCGACAAGATTCTCGATACTCCGCTCGCCAAAGTGGGTGGAAAAGGCTTGTTTGTCAAAGAGCTGGAAGCCGCCATGCTGGAAGGTCGCGCTGACATCGCGGTCCATTCCATGAAGGACGTGCCTGTCGAATTCCCGGAAGGTCTCGGCCTGCACACCATCTGCGAGCGTGAAGATCCGCGTGATGCGTTTGTCTCCAATCATTTCGCCAATCTTGATGCCCTGCCCCGCGGCGCCATTGTTGGCACCTCCAGCCTGCGTCGTCAGTGCCAGTTGCGGGAAAAACGACCGGATCTGGTGGTGCGCGACCTGCGCGGTAACGTCAACACCCGCCTTGCCAAGCTCGACGCCGGTGATTATGACGCCATCATTCTGGCGGCCGCTGGCCTGATGCGCCTGCAACTTAACCATCGCATTACCGCCATTATCGAGCCGGAGCAGAGCCTGCCCGCCAACGGTCAGGGCGCCGTCGGCATCGAATGCCGTCTCGATGATGAAGAGATCAAAGCGCTGCTGGCGCCGTTGGAACATACAGAAACCCGGCTGCGGGTGCTGACCGAACGCGCCATGAACCGGGCGCTACAAGGTGGCTGCCAGGTGCCTATCGGTGCTTACGCTCTGGTGCAGGGTGACCAGCTCTGGTTGCGCGGACTGGTGGGCAGCCCGGACGGCAGTCAGGTGATCCGCGATGAGCTGCGCGGCCCACTCGATCAGGGTGAGGCGCTTGGCCAAGCACTGGCGCAGCGCCTGCTGGATGCCGGAGCCGACACCATTTTGCGCGAGGTGTACGGCGCATGAGGCCGCTGGTGGTGCGTCCTCGCCTTCAGGCTGAGCAGCTGGCTTCCCGGTTGCAGCAAGCGGGCCACCACCCCATTGTTCACCCCCTTATCGAATTGCAGCCCGGCCCCGGGCTGATCACCGTGCCCCAACAACTGACACAGGCTGACTGCGTGATCGCCGTCAGCCAGCATGCCGTCCAGTTTGCGCAGGATTATCTGTTGCAAACGGGTCTTAACTGGCCGCATATTGATTATTTTGCTGTAGGTGAAGCGAGCGCCAAGCTCTGGCTGGACGTGGGATTGACGGTGACATGGCCAGGCGATCCGCGTAGTGAAGGCCTGCTGGCGCTGCCGGCTCTGCAGCAGGTCGCAGATCGGCGCATCCTGATCCTGCGTGGCACTCAGGGGCGTGAACTCATCGCCGATGCCTTGCGCCAACGCGGTGCCACGGTAGAGTATTGCGCCACCTATGTACGTCACTACCCATCCCAGGATGGCGTAGCGTTATGCCAGCACTGGCGTGCCGCCGGGCTGGATAGCTTGCTGATAACCAGTGCCGAGCTGATGCAGACACTGGAGCAGACCATACCTCATTGCGATCGGGAGTGGTTACACCAACTCCCCATCATCGTACCCAGTCCACGGGTGGCCGCGTTGGCCAGCCAGACTGGTTTTGTCGATATAACAACGGCAAAGGGCGCCGACGACCGTGCCCTGCTGGAAGCACTGGAACAGAGGAATCATCCATGACCCAAGAAGAGAAACAGGCGCCGGACGCTGCGGCCGCCATTACTCCTCCTCCCGTCCAGTCTGCCGAGCCCGCACGGGCGGCAGACAAGACCTCTCAATCGCGTCAGTCGGGCCGTGGCGGGATCGTACTCGGTAGCATTGCTATCCTGCTGACGCTGGGCGCCAGTGGCTGGATGTATCTGCATGGCCACCAGCAAGCTTCACTGCAGCGTAGCGAGATGACGGAGATGAACACCCGTCTGGCTGAGGCACTGTCCCAGGTCAATAACCTGCAAAAAGCGCAGCAGCAGAGCCAGGGCGAATGGAGCAAGGGGCAGCAAAGCCTGCAGGACGAGATGAAGAACCTGCAAGGCAGAGTGCTCGATCTCAACGAGAAGCGCCCCAACGACTGGATGCTGGCCGAAGCCGAATATCTGGTCCGCATGGCCGGTCGCAAACTGTGGCTGGAGCATGATCTGGTGTCAGCCATCACCCTGCTCTCCAATGCTGACGAGCGGGTTGCCGCGCTCAATGACCCCAGTCTGATGGAAGTGCGCAAAGCGATGGCGGAAGACATTGCCAAGCTGAAAACTCTGCCAACGCTGGACCGCGAGGGGTTGACCCTCAAGATTGCCGCCTTGAGCGATCAGGTCGATCAACTGCCGATGAACGCCGTCGCCATGCCAGAAGCCGAGAAGCAGCCGGATCAAACCGTTAGCGAGACAGTGGATGACTGGCAAAGCAACCTGAAGAAGAACTGGGTGCACTTCACGGAAAACTTCATCACCATTCGTCGTCGTGATGGCGCTGTAGAGGCGCTGTTATCACCTCAGCAGGAGATCTACCTGCGTGAGAACCTCAAGACCAAGCTGCTGCAGGCCCAGCTCGCCGTCTATCGCGAGCAGCAAGAGCTCTATGCTGACAGCCTCGACAAAGCCAAGACCTGGACCCAGCAATATTTCGATCAAGATGACAGCGCCACTCGCTATGTGCTGAGCGAGATCGACAAGCTCAAGGGCGAACAGGTGAAATTTGACTACCCCGACCGTTTCCAGACCCAGGCCCTCCTTGAGCGGGTGCTCAACGATCGTCTGCAGCGCCTGTCTGCCGGACACTGAGAGGAGGCCTTATGGTTCGCATCATCATTCTAATCGCCGTCGTGGTAGCAGGCCTGGTTTTTGGCCCTGCGGCGGCCGGCAACAAGGGATACGTCCTGATTGCGCTTGGCAACTATACGGTTGAGAGCTCGGTCACCAGTCTCGCCATTCTCGCCGTACTGCTTTACGGCGTGCTGCTGCTGCTCGAGTGGCTGCTGGTTCGTCTGCTGCGCCTGCGTCGTAACACCGCAGGCTGGTTTGGTACCCGTCGCCGTAGCAAAGCCAAGCAGCAGACCATCGATGCCACGCTGGCGATGGCAGAAGGCCATTACCAGCAAGCCGAAAAACTGCTGGTCAAGAGTGCCCGTAACAGCGACACCCCACTGCTCAACTATTTAAGTGCCGCCAAGGCGGCCCAGGCCCGCGGTGACGAACAGCGTCGTGACGAATACCTGCAGCTGGCTCAGCAGGAAAATCCCAAGGCTGAACTGGCCTTGACCCTGACTCAGACTCAGCTGCAGATCGAGCAAGAGCAGTACGAACAGGCACTGGCGACCCTCGAGCCCATCTATGCGCTGCAGCCGCGCCACCCCATGGTGGTCGAACAGTTGGCACGGATTCGCCGCGCTCGCGCTGAGTGGGGTGGATTTATCGAGCTGCTGCCGGTGCTGCGCAAGTTGGGCCGTATCTCTGCCCAGCAAGAAGAGCAGATGCTGGAAGAAGCTTGGCAAGCCCGCCTCGATGCTGTGACTGATCGCCTCGATACGCTGCGTCCGGTCTGGCAAGAGATGCCACGCAAGTTGCGCCAACAGCCGGCCATGCTGCTGGCTTATGGCCGTCATCTGCGTGCCCTTGGTGCCGATAACGAAGCCGCCGAATTGTGGCTCGATGCGCTGCGCAAGCAGAACTCCCCGTTGCTGCTGGCCGAGCTGCCACGTCTCAAGCTAGCCGACTATCAGCCCATGCTGACCCAGCTGCGCAAGATGCAGGATCAGGACGGAGCCACCGCGGCGCTTGGCCACGTTGCTCTGCTGGCAGGCCAGCTGGACGAAGCTCAGACGCTGCTGGAGGCTCAGCTGGCCAAGCAGCCCACAGCCCAGATCTATCAAGGGTTGGGGCGCATCATGGAACAGCGCCGCCTGACCAACAAAGCCAACGAGTACTATCGGCTGGCTCTGGAGCTGGCGCTCGGCTAACGCAGTCAGTCCGGTTCACACAAAAGATTGAGGCCACCCCACGGGTGGCCTCTTTGCATGGTCTTGTTATCGACCGCTTGTATTCAGATTGTGCAATTCGCTATGTGTCTAATGTCGATGTGACCCTCCCGCGCCAGAGCGCTAAAAGTGCCAATGCCGATGCTGCATTGCCTTGAAGCCATGAGAAGTAGTGGCATGAGCGCAACGTGGATACTCCTCCATAAATTGCCTCAGTCCCTCCGTGATTTGACAGCGCAGGGAGGAGATCGGCTCGTGCCAGGCATGCAAGCACAAATGACCTGGAATCAACACACCCTGATAAGCCTGTAACAATTCTTCCGGCCAGGGTTCCAGCTCGGGACCGGAATAGGAGAGATAAGCAGCCACCGGGTCTCTTGCATAAATGAACTGGACAGATGCCAAGTCACGCTGGCTAAGCGCCTGGTTGCCAATATGGCAGGTCATGTGCTTGCCACTACCCAGATCAATGAAGTGACCACGTTGCCGACAGGAAATAATGCGATACCACGGCAGGGGAGCGGTCTCAGAGTACCCCTCGAGCTCCTGCTGTAGCCAATGCCGGCACTCAGGGGTCTGTACCTGATTTTGCATGGATCTGAGCTGATCCAGAATGGCACCGGACGGCTTGGTGGCGAGTTCCGCACTCATCCCTGTCTCTCCTTGAAGCGGTTCCCAAGGGAAGTATGCGCTGCCCTCCGGCAGAATTGCCAGCTCGTTTTTCAATCAATTTCAGCTCACAGCACACCCTTTTATTCACAGAGGAAATAAAAAGGTTCACCCTACCAGATAGGTTCCGGTGCCGAAGGCGATGTGGGTTCCCTCTTCGTTGTGAAGCTCCATACGAGCCACAGCCACCTTATTGCCGGCCCGGATGATATGGGCCGTAGCAATAAACTCGCGGCCACGTCCCGGTCGCAGGTAATCGACACGCAAGTCAATGGTGCCAAAACGGGTGAAGCGATCCTGCAGTGAAAAATCGGAGAAATCCTCAACGCCTTCCAGACAGGAGGCCACTACCACCAGTCCACCCGCCACATCCAGCAAACTGGCGGTCACGCCACCGTGCAGAATATTGTGAAACGGATTGCCAATGAGCTTCTCGTCCATGTTGATGCGCAGCTCAACCCGCTTTAGATCGAAGTCGGTGACACGCATACCCAGCAGGCGGCTGAACGGCATTCTCTCGGAAAACAGCTCGGCAATTCCCTGCAGTGCCGTCTCTCTGGTTTGTACACTCATGAGCTCCCTCTCTCTGATGATTTACTCAACCATATTGAAACAAGTGTTTAACATATGCAATGCCGGTTTATTGTGATCTCCCCCTGCTTTAGAATGGCGCCCCCGGAGGAGAGAACATGACCGCCATTGCCGAGATCCAGCCTGATACCCCCCTGTCCCTGCTGCAGGCCGTGTTCGGCTATCAGCAGTTCAGAGCAGGCCAGCTGGAGATCATCGAGCAGGCACTGAGCGGACGTGATGTGCTGGTGTTGAAACCGACTGGCGGTGGCAAGTCGCTCTGCTACCAGATCCCAGCGTTGCTGCGTCCCGGTCTCGGCATAGTGGTCTCTCCCCTCATCTCTCTGATGAAGGATCAGGTCGATACCCTGCGCGCCAACGGCGTGGCAGCGGCGTATCTCAACTCGGCCCTGACCCGCGAGGAGATGCTGCAAACCTTCGCCGCCATGCGCCGCGGCGAGATCAAGCTGCTGTATGTCGCCCCGGAGCGCCTGTTACAGCACGACTTCATGGACCGGCTGGCAGAGATCCCGCTTTCACTGTTTGCCATCGATGAAGCGCACTGCGTCTCCCAGTGGGGTCATGATTTTCGTCCCGAATATGCCGAACTCGGCCGCCTCAAGCAGTGGTTCCCCGGCGTTCCCGTGATGGCGCTGACCGCCACCGCCGACGAGGCGACGCGTCAGGACATTCTGCTGCGACTCGCGCTAGACGAGCCTTTCGTCCACGTCGCCAGCTTCGATCGCCCCAACATTCGCTACAGCCTGGTGGAAAAATTCAAAGGTGCTGAACAGCTGCTGCGCTATGTGCAGAGCCAGAAAGGTCACTGCGGAATTATCTATTGCTCGAGTCGCAAGCGGGTGGAAGAGGTGGCCGACCGCCTGAGCCGGCATGGCAGCAAGGCGGCGCCCTATCATGCCGGACTGCCGCTGGAGCAGCGCCAGCAGACCCAGGAAGCGTTTCTGCGCGACGATATCGAGATCGTAGTGGCCACCGTGGCGTTTGGCATGGGCATCGACAAGCCCAACGTGCGCTTTGTCGTCCATTACGACATTCCGAAGAATATCGAATCCTACTATCAGGAAACCGGCCGCGCCGGCCGTGACGGAACGCCAGCCGAAGCACTGTTGCTGTTTGATCCGGCTGATATTGGCCGGGTGCGTCTGCTGCTCGAAAACATCGAGAACCCGCAGCAACTGCAAGTCGAACAGTACAAACTCAACGTGATGGTGGCGTTTGCTGAGGCGCAAACCTGCCGCCGTCAGGTGCTGCTCAACTATTTTGGTGAATATCAGGCCGAACCATGCGGCAACTGCGATATTTGCCTCGATCCCCCCAAGACCTATGACGGTACGGAAGATGCGCAGAAGGCGCTCTCCTGCGTCTGGCGCGTCGGCCAGAATTTCGGGATGGGATATGTGGTCGAAGTGCTGCGCGGCTCGCTCAATCAGCGTATCCGCGACCATGGCCATGACAAGCTCTCCACCTATGGTATCGGTAAAGAGCACAGCGCCGAGCACTGGCAGAGCGTACTACGCCAGCTCATCCACAAAGGCTTGCTGGCCCAGAACATCACTCGCAATATGGTGTTGCAGCTGACCGAAGCGGCGCGCCCCGTGCTCCGTGGTGAGGCACCGCTGGAGCTGGCCGTGCCACGCTTGCAGCCGATCTCCAGCCGCCGTGAAAAACGCAGCCGCCCCGAGCCCGGCAACTATGATCGCCGCTTGTTCAAAGAGCTGCGGGCCTTGCGTAAGCAGATCGCCGAAGAGGAAGAGGTGCCGCCCTACGTAGTCTTCAACGATGCCACACTGATGGAGATGGCCGAGGCCATGCCGATGACCGAGCGTGACTTGCTGGCCATCAACGGTGTGGGCCAGCGCAAGTTAGAACGCTTTGGTGAGGCGTTTATGGACCTCATCATCGATTACTGCCGGCGCTAACCGGCCCCGCGACTATTTGAGCGAGGCGTACCAGGCAGCCAGATCGTCGATATCTGCATCGGAAAGCGCCTTGGTCATCGGCGCCATCACCGGATCCTGCCGCTGGCCATCGCGAAACGCCTTGAGTTGTTTCACCATATACTGGGCATTCTGTCCGGCCAGATGCGGATAACCCGGAATCACGGCCTTGCCCTGTGCCCCGTGACATGCGGTGCAGACGACGGATTTGGCCTGACCATTGGCCGCATCGGCAGCCACTGCCGGCAAGCCAAGCAGCGCGGTCAGCAGCAGAGGTATATGGATAACACGCATATCGATTCCTTATATCCTGATGATTTGTTGGGAATTATAAGCAACTGGTCACAGCACAACAGGTAGATGGGGAGTAAATGTGAAGCTGCACAATGCTTTTGCCACCGAATTGCCCTGGGCCTGTGAGGCCGTCACCCCGACGCCACTGCACAATGCCCGCCTGTTGCACCTCAATCGCCCCCTGCTCGAGCAGTTGGGACTCGGCGCCGTCGACGATGCAAAGTGGCTGGCCTGCTGCGGCAACGCTACGCTGCTACCCGGTATGACCCCGGTCGCCCAGGTTTATGCCGGCCACCAGTTTGGCCACTTTGTGCCACAGCTGGGCGATGGTCGCGCTATTTTGCTGGGCCAGCAACAAACGCCGGACGGCGAGTTGTGGGACCTGCATCTCAAGGGCGCGGGCAAAACGCCCTTTTCCCGTTTCGGGGATGGCCGCGCCGTGCTGCGCTCGTCGATACGAGAATATCTGGCCAGCGAGGCGCTGCATGCCCTGAATATTCCCACCACGCGGGCGCTGGTGCTGGTTGGCAGTGATGAAGAGGTGCTGCGGGAAACCGTCGAGCCGGGCGCCACCGTGCTGCGCACCGCCCCCTGCCACCTGCGCTTTGGCCATATCGAATATTTTGCCTGGAGCGGCCAGTCGCAGCGCATCCCGCCGCTGCTCGATTACCTCAAGCGCCATCACTACCCCGGCATTGAAGATAATCAGGCTCTGTTTCACGAAGTCGTGGGGCGCACCGCCCGTCTGATTGCCCGCTGGCAGGCGGCCGGATTTGTCCATGGGGTGCTCAATACTGACAACATGTCGCTGCTCGGGCTAACTATTGATTACGGCCCATTTGGCTTTATCGACCGCTACGTGCCCGATTTTGTCTGCAATCATACCGACAGCGTCGGCCGCTACGCCCTCGACCAGCAACCGGCGGTGGGTTACTGGAACCTGCAGAAGCTGGCCCAGGCGTTGGCCGATCACCTGTCGCCCGACGCACTTCGCCAGTCACTCGACACATATCAGCACACCTTGATGCTGGAATACTCCGAGCTGATGCGCCGCAAGTTGGGGCTGGAGAGCTGGGAAGAGGACGATCCCACCCTGTTTCGTCAGCTGTTTCTGCTGCTGGCGCAAGATGGCGTCGACTACCATCTGTTTTTGCGTCTGCTGGCTCGCTTACCACTGCACGGCGACCTTCCCCCATCCCTGGCTGCCTTACTCCCGGCGAGTGAAGCGTGGAGCAATTGGCTATCGACTTATCGCCAGCGCTTGTCGCGAGAAGGCAGCAATGATGCAAGGCGCGCAGCAGAAATGGAGGCCATCAACCCCAAGTATGTGCTGCGCAACGCGCTGGCCCAGCAAGTGATCAGCGCCGCCGAAGCCTGTGACATGGCGCCTTTCGAGCAGCTGTTTGAGGTACTGCGCCACCCCTTTGATGAACAGCCTCAGGCAGAGGCGCTGGCCACACCGGCCCCCTTCTGGTACCAGTGCACCAGCCTGTCATGCAGCAGTTAAGGAGAGGCGCAATGTGGCAACTGATTGGACAAGATGAAACGAGCGGCGCCCTGCTGCTGACCTGTAGCGGACTGGGGCTGGACAGTTTCCCCACGCTGGCACCGGATTTACTGGAGGCGTGGGAGATGACGCTGCAGGAGCAAGAGCTGGCCGCCGATCGCCACTGCTGGGTGGTGGACTTTGAAGGCAGTAAATTGCTGCTGCAATATGAGCATTATGGTGATGTCTGCTGGATTGAGGCCTGCCATCAGGATGATCGGCCAGTGCTAGCGTGGCTAGCACAGCACCATGCTGCTTAAGGATTGCACTATTTAGACAGGGGCGTATAATCGCGCCCCTTGATTGCCGTCATGGTGGCGGCATGGGTTCCCTAACCCCATTAACCAAAAAGGTCACAACGTGAATCTGACTTCATTTCAGTACCAGACGGCACTGATCCGTCTCTCCCTGTTTCATATCCTCATCATTGCCAGCAGTAACTATCTGGTGCAGTTGCCGATTACCATTTTCGGTTTCCACACCACCTGGGGCGCGTTCAGCTTCCCCTTTATCTTTCTGGCCACCGATCTCACCGTGCGCATCTTTGGTGCCGAACTGGCTCGCCGCATCATCCTGATGGTAATGCTGCCGGCGCTGGCGGTCTCCTATGTGCTGTCGGTACTGTTCTTTGAGGGGCAATATCAGGGTGTTGGTCAACTGGCCACCTTTAACCTGTTTGTCGCCCGCATCGCGCTGGCCAGCTTTATGGGTTACCTGATCGGACAGCTGATGGACATCATCGTCTTCAACCGGCTACGCCAAATGCACAGTTGGTGGGTGGCACCGGCGGCTTCCACCGTATTTGGCAATCTGGTCGATACCATCAGTTTCTTCTCGGTCGCCTTCTGGAAGAGCAGTGATCCCTTTATGGCCGAGCACTGGGTGGAGATCGCCACCGTCGATTACAGCTTCAAGCTGCTGATCAGCATCGGTTTGTTTGTGCCGCTCTACGGCGTATTACTGCGTTATCTGGTGCGCAAGCTGGTGGGGGAACCCGGCTTGCAACTACAGACCAGCCTGCGCTGATGATTCGGCTCCTTCGGGAGCCGAACTTTTTTTAAACAATGTCTACGAAAACAGTTGCCTTCTTAAATGAGAATGATTATCTTTAACTTGCATTCCGGTTCTGACCACCATGGCAATACCTTCGGGTAATAGTGGACTCCGTGAAGGCACGACATTGCTCACATTGCTTCCAGATTCGGCCAGCTTGATGCTGGCCTTTTTTTTATCTTTAGACCCACCCACAAACAAAAACGGGAGCACTTGGCTCCCGTTATCACCTATCCCGACCATTACTCGATATCGAGCGGCTCGGGCGAAAGGATGACACCTGTGGTATCGGCATAGAGGTGGTCATCAGGCAGGAACGTGACACCACCAAAATTGACTGGCAAGTCGGTCTCGCCAACCTCTTTGTCATCGGCACCGACCGGAATGGCTGCCAGCGCCTGAATGCCGATGTCCAGCTCTTCGAGCAGGTCGACTTCACGCACACAACCGTAGCAGACAATCCCCTCCCAGCCGTTTTCAGCAGCGGTGGTGGCAATGTCACTGTCGATAAGCGCTCGCCGCAGTGACCCGCCCCCATCGATCAGCAATACCCGGCCGACCCCGTTCTCCTGCACCAGTTCACGGACGAGCCCGTTGGACTCGAAGCATTTCACGGTGGTGATGACGCCGCCAAACGAGTTGCGGCCACCAAAAGAGGAGAGCATGGGTTCAAGTACATCGACCATGTCATGGTAGATGTCGCACAGTTCAGAAGTGTTGTATTCCATAGTGACGGGTCCACGGCTGGAAACAGGTGACGTCCAGTATAAGGAGAGGGAGAGCCAATTCAAAGGTTATTCCCGCCATAGCACTCACCGATCACGTTTTACGATTACGCTTGATGGAGCGTCTGCTATCAGCACCCCAGGAGTCCGTCATGTTGATTCGGCACAAACTGATCCTTAATACCATCATGGTGGCCTTGGCAATGCTGGTGCTCAGTTCGCTGTTTTACTACTACAACCAGACCAAATCCCGCTTATCAGAAGCCCAGCGCATGGTACTGATGCAGGAAGTCAGCCTGTTGAGCATGCGCAGCAACGAAAAGAACTTCCTGATGCGCAAGGATGTGGCCGAGATAGATCGGATGACGCAAGAGCTGGGACACTTCCACCAGCTTAATCGCCAACTGCAACAAGAAGAGCAGCTGGCCGCTCTGCAGCAAGACCTTATCAAACTCGATGAGCTGGTGACCGAATATGGCCAGCGCTTTGCCGCACTCACCACCCAGATGAAAAAGATTGGCCTGACGCCGCAAGATGGTCTTTATGGCGCACTGCGCGCAGCAGTACACAACATGGAGTCCATTCTGACCAGCCAGGATCCGGCACTGCTGGTGCCCCTGTTGCAGCTGCGCCGCCATGAGAAAGATTTTATGTTGCGGCTGGATGCGCAATACGTCACCAAATTTGAGCAGACATTTAGCAAGTTCAATGCCTCCATCAAAGCGCTTCCGGCCGATCAGCAGGCCAAGCTGATACCCCTTGCCGACCAATACCACAGCAACTTCATGATGTTGGTCGACGAGATGACCCGTCTTGGTCTGAACGAAAACGCCGGGATGCAAAATGAGATGCGCAGCACCGTGCATCAGACGGATGAGCTGTTTGCGCGAACCAACCAGCTGATCGATAGCCAGCTCAGCGAACGCAGTGCAGCACTGGAGCGGCTGATGCTACTGTGCGGTCTCGTCATTTTTATCGGGGTTGCCACCATGAGCTTGCTGCTCGGTCGCAGTATCGACCGCCCCATTTCACGGGTGAACGATACCGTCAACCGGATCCGTCAGGACAACGATTTACGCCTGAAGGTGGCACTTTCCGGCAAGGATGAGATGGCTCAACTGGCTGGCAACCTCGACATCATGCTGGATGGGTTCCGCCAGCTGCTGGAAGAGGTCAAGCAGAGTGCCAATCTGCTAAATCAGGCTTCCGGACATCTCTCGCGCAACATTCAGCGAGCCAGCGATGGCGCCCATCGCCAGTTGCAGGAAACCGACATGGTAGCCACGGCGTCTCATCAGATGGGAAGCACCATCGAAGAGATTGCCCGTAATACCGAGCTGGCTGCCAACAATGCACAGGCGACCAATCACAAGGCGCAGGAAGGACAGAATGTGGTGCAACAGACCGTGGAGCGCATTGGCGAGCTGGCCACCCGCCTGGCCGATTCAGCCGGTGAGGTGGGCAAGTTGCAACAAGCCAGCCAGACCATCGGATCGGTGCTGGATGTGATTCGCAGCATCGCCGAGCAGACCAATCTGCTGGCCCTCAATGCCGCCATTGAAGCAGCCCGCGCTGGCGAGCAAGGACGTGGTTTTGCCGTTGTGGCCGATGAAGTGCGCCTGCTGGCAACCCGCACCCAGCAATCAACCCAGGAGATCTCCACCATCATCACATCGCTGCAGCAACAGACTGGCAGCATGGTGGTAAGCATGGAGCAGAGTCGCGAACAGGGCATTCGCAGCGCCGAAGAGGCGACCAATGCCGGTGTGCTGCTGGAACAGATTGCTCTGGATGTCACTCATATCATGGACATGAGCACCCAGATTGCGGCAGCCATTGAGGAGCAGAGTCTGGTGGCCCAAGAGGTCAATCGCAATGTCAGCGCTATTCGTGACATTGCCGAGGAGTCGAGCCAAATGGCGGCCGAAAACGCCGAATCCAGCCAGGAGCTTAGCCAGCAGGCGCATCGTCTGGATCAGGCAGTGGCGCGCTACAAGGTCTAACCGGTTTGCCGCTCCAGCTCGCCAATCAGCCAGAGCGCATCCTGGCGTGAGTGACCACAGACATCACTCATGGGTTTGAAACCGCCGCACACGGCCGGCCGCTCGGGTCGGCCAAACAGTTTGCAGCCCAGCTGATCATCGAGCTGGATGCAGACAACTCCCGCCGGTTTGCCCTCTGGCATGCCGGGGATGGGCGAGGTGATACTCGGGGCAATGCAACAGGCCCCACAGCCCGAACGGCACTCCATACAGAGGCTCCCATAACAGAACGGCCCATCACTGGATGGGCCGTTACACAACAGAACAGTCGCGCGAGCTTACAGTATGATGTCGCGCACTGCATCATCCTTGCGTTCCAGATAATGGATCGACTTGATGCGGCGAATGGTGCGGGACTTGCCGCGGATCAGCAGGGTCTCGGTGGTTGCCATCTTGCCATCGCTGGTGATGCCGTCGAGCAGATCGCCCTTGGTGATGCCGGTGGCAGAGAAGAGCACGTTGTCGTTCTTGGCCAGCTCTTCCAGCTTGAGCACCTGACCCACCTTGATACCCATGGCTTCGCAGCGGGCAATTTCCTGCTCACCCAGCGCGCGGGTTTCCGGGCTGTCACCCTTGACCAGGTGACGCGGCACCAGACGAGCCTGCATATCGCCACCCAGCGCACGGATCACCGCAGCCGAGATCACCCCTTCCGGCGCGCCACCGATGCCATATAGCATGTCGACTTCGTTATCCGGCAGGCAGGTGAGCACAGAGGCCGCCACGTCGCCATCGGGAATGGCAAATACCCGCACGCCTAGCCCTTGCATCTCTTTAATGGCCTTGTCATGGCGCGGCTTGGCCAGCGTGATAACGGTCAGGCGGGAGAGCGGCTTGCCGAGTGCCTTGGCCACGGCCTTGAGGTTAATCTCCAGCCCTTGCGCCAGATCGATCACCCCTTTGGCTTGCGGGCCGACGATCAGCTTTTCCATATACATGTCGGGCGCCTTGAGGAAGGTACCCTTATCGCCCACTGCCAGCACCGCCAGCGCATTAGCCTGCCCCATGGCAGTCATGCGGGTGCCTTCGATAGGGTCAACGGCGATGTCTACAGCATCACCTTGACCCGTGCCGACTTTCTCACCGATGTAGAGCATCGGCGCTTCGTCGATCTCACCTTCACCGATGACCACTTCGCCGTCGATATTGATCTGGTTGAGGATGTGGCGCATGGCTGCGACCGCCGCTCCATCCGCGATATTCTTGTCACCTCGCCCAAGCCACTTGTAGCCAGCCAGTGCGGCGGCTTCCGTCACTCGGGAAAACTCGATTGCCAGTTCACGTCTCATCGCATACCCAACCCAAGAACCTAAAAATCGGCCGATATTCTACCACACAGGCAAACCTTTGCGCGCAAAAGTCACCGTAACTGAGTGAAACACCAGCACCCTTCATAAAAAATGACAAAAAGTGCCAAAGACTCTTAACCAGCCAGTCACCTCACCGTCATCCGGCCTTTCTAGCATGGCCTCGCTGTGAAACCAATGCGTGTTATTACATGCTTACAACGAAGGGATGACAATGAAAAAGCTGACTGTAGTGGCAATTGCTCTGGCCGGTGCCTTCCAGGCCCAGGCTGCCGAAGTATACAAGAACGACACCACCTCGCTGGATCTCTACGGCCGCATCTATGCCGGCCAGTTCTTTGGCGACAAAAAAGATGGCACTAACGATTACAGTGCCAAACAAGGTGCCAACCAGTTTGTCCGCTTCGGCGCCAAGGCCGACAGCCAGATCAACAGCAATCTGAAGGCGCTGGCCCAGTATGAGGTCCAGCTCTATGTCAATAACAGCGAAAAGACCCTCACCAACGACTCCACCGACAACCTGCGTACCCGTCTGGCCTTTGCCGGTGTGACCGGTGACTGGGGAACCCTGACCTTTGGTCGCCAGAAGGGCGCCATGGGTAGCATCGAAGACTGGACTGACGTTGCCTACTCCGATGGCTACGGTGCTGACGGCACCGGTGTTGGCACCGACACCTTCGGCACCAACCGCGCCGCTTCCGTACTGAAATACTCCGGCCTGTTTGGTGGTCTGCAGGTTGATACCAGCTACAAGTTCGACAGTAACGATACCGAAACCCCGACCACCGACGACAAGGCCAAGGACTCCGCCTACGGCGCAGCGGTCTCTTACACCTTCCCGTTCAACCTTTCGCTGGGTACTGCCTATAACGTCGGCCACCGCGAAGCGGCCAACACCGACGATGCCAAGCTGTGGCTGGTTTCCGCCAAGTTTGATAACAAGGCGCTCTATGCCGCCTTCACCTATGCCGATGGCCAGGATTTCCTCGGCACCGGCATCGACCACACCGGTTATGAAGCCGTGCTGGGTTACAGCTTTGCCAACGGTTTCGGCCTGCAAGCTCTGTGGAACAAGCAGAAGCAGGACAATGGCGGGGTCAAGAAAGACAACGTCGATTACTACACCCTGGCTGCCCAGTACAAGTTCAACAAGCAACTGCGCGTGATCGGCGAATACCGCATCAACAACCTGGACGACACCTCGGCCACCACCGCCGAAAAGACCAAGGACGACTACTCGGTCGCCGTCCGCTACGACTTCTGATAGTCGTCAGGTATTCCATGCTTCAACCCGGCCAGCTCTGCTGCGCCGGGCTTTTTTATGACAAAAGGCGCCTTGCGGCGCCTTCTTGACTGACAGGACCTTACAAGCTCGGCAACACGCCAGCCGGCAGCAGATCGTTGTAGCTTGCCTCACCGAGCAAGCGGGACGCTGCCTCGATGTCCGGGGCGAAATAGCGATCCTTGTCGTAGAAACTGACGCGTTGACGCAGCCGTCCCTTGGCCTGTTCAACCAGCTCGGTAGAACGCAGCGGGGCACGAAAATCAATGCCTTGCGCCGCAGCAAGCAGCTCGACCGCCAAAATGCCACGGGTGTTTTCCGCCATGTCAGCCAGCCGGCGTCCGGCGAAGGTGGCCATGGAAACATGGTCCTCCTGATTGGCCGAGGTGGGCAGGCTGTCAACCGATGCCGGGTGAGCCAGCGTCTTGTTTTCGGAAGCCAGCGCCGCCGAGGTCACCTGGGCGATCATAAAGCCGGAGTTCACCCCACCATTATTGACCAGGAAGGGCGGCAAGCCAGACATGCGCGAATCGATCAACAGCGCCATCCGCCGCTCCGACAGTGAGCCAATCTCGGCAATTGCCAGCGCCAGGTTGTCAGCGGCAAAGGCCACCGGCTCGGCGTGGAAGTTACCACCAGAGATAATCTCTTCGTCATCGGCAAACACCAGCGGGTTGTCAGAGACCGAGTTGGCCTCGCACACCAGCACGTCGGCCGCCTGGCGGATCTGGGTCAAGCAGGCGCCCATGACCTGCGGCTGACAGCGCAGGGAGTACGGGTCTTGCACCTTCTCGCAGTTGTGGTGGGACAGGCCAATCTCGCTCTCCTCCCCCAGCAAATGGCGGTAGCAGCCCGCCACATCAATCTGGCCGCGCTGACCGCGCACCGCATGAATGCGGGCATCAAACGGGCGACGGCTGCCCAGCGCCGCTTCCACACTCATGGCACCAATCACGGTGGCGCCGGCGAACAGATCCTCGGCGTGGAACAACCCCTCCAGCGCGAAGGCGGTGCTGGCCTGGGTGCCGTTGAGCAGCGCCAACCCCTCTTTCGGGGCCAGGCTGATCGGCGCAACGCCGGCCAGCTTGAGCGCTTCCGATGCCTCGATAATGCGACCGTCGAAACGGGCGCGCCCTTCACCGATCAGCAGGCAGCTCATGTGCGCGAGCGGTGCCAGATCGCCGGAGGCACCCACCGATCCCTTCTTCGGCACCAGCGGATACACTTCGGCGTTAACCAGCTGCATCAGCGCTTCCAGCACGCAGACCCGGATACCGGAAAAACCACGCGCCAACGAGTTGAGCTTGAGCACCATCATCAGGCGCACCGTGGCGTCATCCATGAAATCGCCGATCCCGGCGGCATGAGAGAGCACGATGGAGCGCTGCAGCTCATCGAGCTGCGATGCCGGGATGCGGGTGTTGGCCAGCAGGCCGAAACCGGTGTTGATACCGTATACCACCCGTCCCTGTTCAATCACACGGGAGACAGTCGCCGCCGACGCTTCGATAGCTGGCAGGGCCGCCGGGTTCAGGCTCACTCGCACCGGCTCACGGCTGATACGGCGCAACGTGGCAAGATCCAGCTCGCCCGGAGTCATCATCAGTTCCAACATCTCACTTCCCCTTCTTCGCAGCAGCCAGCATCGGCAGGTCCAGACCTTCCCGCTCGGCACATTCAACAGCAATGTCGTAGCCAGCATCGGCGTGACGCATCACCCCGGTGGCGGGGTCGTTGCGCAGCACCCGGCCGACGCGGTGCGCCGCATCGTCGCTGCCGTCACACACAATCACCACACCGGAGTGCTGGGAGAAGCCCATTCCCACGCCACCACCGTGGTGCAGCGACACCCAGGTGGCGCCACCTGCGGTGTTGAGCAGGGCATTGAGCAGCGGCCAGTCGGAGACAGCATCAGAGCCATCTTGCATCGACTCGGTCTCGCGGTTGGGACTGGCAACCGAACCGGAATCCAGATGATCGCGACCAATCACGATCGGCGCCTTGAGCTCACCGTTTTTCACCATCTCGTTAAAGGCCAGCCCCAGCCGGACCCGATCCTTGACCCCGACCCAGCAGATCCGCGCCGGCAATCCCTGGAAGGCGATGCGCTCACGGGCCATATCGAGCCAGTTGTGCAGATGCGGATCATCCGGGATCAGCTCTTTGACCTTCTGGTCGGTCTTGTAGATATCTTCCGGGTCACCGGAGAGGGCCACCCAGCGGAACGGGCCGATCCCCTCGCAGAACAGCGGGCGAATATAGGCGGGAACGAAACCGGGGAAATCGAAGGCGTTAGCGATCCCTTCCTCGAAGGCCATCTGGCGGATGTTATTGCCGTAGTCCAGGGTGGCTGCGCCGCGCGCTTGCAGCGTCAGCATCGCCTGCACCTGTTTGGCCATGGAGTGACGGGCAGCCACGCTCACCTCGGCCGGCGCGCTTTGTTGCAGATCGCGCCACTTTTCGAGGGTCCATCCCTGCGGCAGATAGCCATGCACCGGGTCATGCGCCGAGGTTTGGTCGGTCACCACATTCGGCGTAATGCCACGCGCCACCAGCTCGGCAAACACATCGGCCGCATTACCCAGCAGGCCGATAGACACCGCCGTGCCGCTGGCCTTGGCCTCGTCCACCAGCGCCAGCGCTTCGTCCAGGCTGTGAGCCTTCTTGTCGAGATAGCGGGTCTTGAGGCGGAAATCGATGCGGCTCTCGTCGCACTCTACGGCAATCATCGAGAAACCGGCCATGGTGGCTGCCAGTGGCTGGGCGCCGCCCATACCACCCAGACCACCAGTCAGGATCCAGCGTCCCTTCGGCTCGCCGCCAAAGTGCTGATTGGCCACCGCAAAGAAGGTTTCATAGGTGCCCTGCACGATCCCTTGGGTACCGATATAGATCCAGGAGCCGGCCGTCATCTGGCCGTACATCATCAACCCTTTGCGATCCAGCTCGTTAAAGTGCTCCCAGTTGGCCCAGTGCGGCACCAGGTTGGAGTTGGCGATCAGCACCCGCGGGGCATCCTTGTGGGTCGGGAACACACCGACCGGCTTGCCCGATTGCACCAGCAGGGTTTCGTCGTCGCCGAGGCGGGTCAGCACCTCGACAATCTTGTCAAAGCAGGCCCAGTTGCGGGCAGCGCGGCCGATGCCGCCATACACCACCAGCGATTCCGGGTGCTCGGCCACTTCCGGGTCGAGGTTGTTCATCAGCATCCGCAGCGGCGCTTCGGTCAGCCAGCTTCGCGCCGTCAGGCCGGTACCGCGCGGCGCACGGATGACACGGCTCGGATCATGACGCGGATCCTGGTGTTGCTTGGACATACACACTCCTTGTTACTTCAACGATGGTGACAGATCACCGGGTTAACAGGTGCACCAGCCGGGCAGCCACACGGGCACCATGCTGGTCGATATCAAATGTCGGGTTGTATTCGGCCAGATCGGCCAGCCGCAGCTTGCCGCTGGCGCGGATATGGGCAATCAGCGCCTCAATGACGCACAGATCCACGCCACGCGCCGCCGGCGCACTGACGCCCGGCATCACGGCAGCAGGCAACACATCGAGATCGATAGTGAGATAGAGGTGGTCGCACTGAGCGATAAAGCGATCCAGCCCGCTGCGCAGGGCCGGCAGGTCGGCCGCGGTCATCGCCTCGTCCAGCACATGCCAGACACCGAGCTCACGAGCGCGGGCAAACAGGGCTGCGGTATTACCGGTTTCGGCGACGCCAAGGCAGGCATAGCGAAAGTCACTGCCTTGTGCGGCGCACTGTTCGGCAATCTGAAAGAAGGGGGTGCCGGAGCTTGCCAGCTCCTGCTTGCGGCGCAGATCGAAGTGGGCATCAAGATTGATGATGCCTACCCGTCCCTGACCAGCAAGATGACGATTCAGGCCGCTCCAACTGCCAAACGCCACTTCGTGACCACCGCCTAGGATCAGTGCAAAGTGCCCCTCATCCAGCGCTGTGGCGACATGGTTGGCCAAGCGATCATGCGCGGCATCCAGATCGCCGTCGTCGCACAGCACATCACCGCCATCGAACACAGCGCGGCTCAGATGCCAGGCGCTGTTGGCCAGCAGTTTGCGAATGGCAACCGGCGCCGCAGCGGCGCCCACCCGCCCCTTGTTACGGCGTACCCCTTCATCGCAGGCAAAGCCGAGCAGCACCACACCGGGCTCACTCCCCGGTTGCCATGCCAACACCTTGTCGTGCCAGCGCAGCGCCAACTCGCCATCTTCCGGGTCACGTCGGCCTTGCCAAATGGACATATCAATCATGCCAGCCCTCCCAGCGTGTCACGCCCATCCACCACCCGCGCCACCAGCTGATCGACGCCCACCTGATAGGCCAGCTCGGCCGGATGGTGGCACTCCCAGATCAGAAAATCGGCCACCATGCCGACAGCCAGCTGACCGCACGTCTCGCCCAGCCCAAGCGCCTGCGCCCCATGGCGGGTCACGCCGAGGAATGCCTCTTGCGGGGTGAGGCGAAACAGAGTGCACGCCATGTTCATGGCCAGACGCAGTGATACCAGCGGCGAGGTACCGGGGTTAATGTCGGAGGCCACGGCGATGGCTACACCGGCATCGCGCAAGGCCTGCACCGGCGGCAATACCGTTTCGCGTAGAAAATAGAAGGCCCCCGGCAGCAGCACGGCGACGGTGCCGGCCTGTGCCAACGCAGCAATACCGGCAGCATCCAGATGCTCGAGGTGATCGACCGAAAGCGCCTGATAACGAGCGGCCAGCTCGCTGCCACCGAGGCTGGAGAGTTGCTCCATGTGGCCTTTGACCGGCAGACCGTGCGCACGGGCGGCGGCAAAGATCCGCTCGCACTGGGCCAGATTGAAGGCAATCCCTTCGCAAAAGACATCCACCGCATCGGCCAACTGCTCGGCAGCAACCTGCGGGATCAGGTCGCGGCAGATCACCTCGACCCAGCCATCGGCATCGCCGGTATATTCGGGCGGCACCGCATGGGCGGCCAGCAGCGTGGTGCGCACCCGCACCGGCAGAGCCTTGCCGAGACGGCGCGCTACCCGCAGCATCTTGAGCTCGCTGGCACAGGTCAGGCCGTAGCCAGATTTGATCTCGACCGTGGTCACCCCTTCGCGCAGCAAGGCGCGCAAACGCGGCAGGGCGAGCGCAAACAGCTCATCCTCGCTAGCCTCACGGGTCGCCTTGACGGTGCTGAGGATACCGCCGCCCTGACGGGCGATCTCGCTATAGGGAACACCGTGCAGCCGCTGCTCAAACTCGGTGGCGCGGCTTCCGGCATAGATAAGATGGGTGTGGCAATCGACCAGCCCCGGCGTGGTGAGTCGCCCGCCCATATCGCGCCAATCGGACGGGAAGGGGCCGGTGAGCTGCGCCATCGGGATCAGGGCGTGGATCCGCCCACCTTTGACGCCAAGCGCATGCAGAGGCAGCAGACCATAGCCGCACTGGGCGGTGGCCGGTTGTACATTGAGCCAGACCTGATCGCAGGCCAACAGTTCCTTGTTCATGGCAAACCCCAAATGTATATACATTAATATATACCGTATACCGATTTACCTGACCACTCTCCTTTTGGCTATTTGAGTGATGTAATACAACTATTTTGCGATAAAAAAGGCCTGTCATATGACAGGCCTGAATTTTAAATGTATATACAATTAGGCAATGCGGGTCTGAGAGCGCAGTTTGTAACGCCCGCCGGGCGACAACAACCGGGCATAGGAGACCAGCCGCCCCTCTGACCAGGTGCGTCGGTGCAGCAGCAGACACGGCGTATCACCACGCACCTGCAGCAGCGCCGCTTCGCTGGCGCTTGGCAACACAGCTTCCACCACATGCTCCATCTCCGACAGGGGGCACTCGCGCATCAAATAGGTGTGCGGCGTCTCCTGACTAAAATCCTGCTCGCCATACTCCGGCAGGCGCTCGGCATCGACAAAGCGCTCCTCCAGCTGCAGCGGCTCTTCATCGGCCTGATGCACGATCAGGCTGTGAAAGATGGGCGCCCCCACCCGCAGCCCAAGCTGAACCGCGACCTGCTCATCAGCAGGCAGACGCTGCAAGCGGATCACCCGGGCCCCATAACGGCTGCCACGCTCGGCAATCTCGTCAGCAATATTGCGAATGGCCAACAGCGGCGACTCGGTGCGCCGATCCGCCACAAAGGTACCGGCCCCGGCGCTACGCACCAGCCAGCCCTCGGCGGTGAGCTCACGCAGCGCCTTGTTAACGGTCATCCGGCTGACCGCAAACTGCTCACACAGCACGGCCTCGGTGGGCAGGCGATCGCCGGCGCGCCACTGTCCCTGACCAATGGCATCAAGGACATGCTGCTTGATCTGCTGGTAGCGGGGGGCGCTCATCGATGGGTACGCGGCTTGCGTTCGATCCAGGTGCGGTAGACGTTCGGGATCTGATCCGGGCTGCTGATGCAGAGATCAAGATCCTGCAGCAGGCCATCCTTGATCCCGTAGATCCAGCCGTGCACGGCCAGCTCCTGACCACGGCGCCAGGCATTCTGAATGATGGTGGTGTGGCAGACATTGGAAACCTGTTCGGCCACGTTGATTTCACACAGGTAATCAAAGCGCTCGTGCTCGTCTTCGACGGCCTCCAGCTCGCTCTGATACTTGAAGTAGACATCCTTGATGTTGCGTAGCCAATTGTCGATCAGGCCCAGCTCCTGATTCTGCATCGCGGCTTTGACACCGCCGCAGCCATAGTGGCCACAGACGATAATGTGCTTCACCTTGAGCACTTCCACGGCGTATTGCAGCACAGACAGGCAGTTAAAGTCGGTGTGGACGACCAGGTTGGCCACGTTGCGGTGCACAAACACGTCACCCGGCAGCAACCCCATCAGCTGGTTGGCCGGGACCCGGCTATCAGAGCAGCCGATCCAGAGGTATTCGGGGGCCTGCTGGGCTGAAAGCTGGGTGAAGAAGTCAGGATCTTCCGCCTTGATCTGCTCAGCCCATTCACGGTTGTTGACGAAAAGTTGATTCAACAGTTTCACGACATTCTCCTTCTCACGCTCTGCTGCGCACCTTATCACAGGAGGACAAGGGCAAAACAACCCTGCATTTTGCAGGTGCGACCTGTTGGCGCCAGATACAAAAACAGGGCCGACCGGCCCTGTTTCTTTGCCTTAACGCCTTATGCGTCCATGGCATCCTTGAGTTTTTTCAGCGCATTCTTCTCGAGCTGACGGACCCGTTCGGCCGACACGCCATAGGCATCAGCCAACTCTTGCAGTGTCGCCTTGTTCTCTTCATCCAGCCAGCGGGCACGGATGATGTGCTGACTGCGCTCATCGAGGGTGGCCAGCGCCGACGACAGGCGCACGGTGGCGTGATCGTCCCAGTTGTCGTTCTCGATGTTGCTGGCAAGATCCGAGGATTTGTCTTCCAGAAAGTGAACCGGAGCGAAACCGTCTTCGTCATCATCCAGCAGATCAAAGGCCTGATCCTGACCGCTCATACGGGCTTCCATCTCGACCACCTCTTCGGGGGAGACGCCGAGATCATCGGCTACCGCACGAACCTCGTCATGGCTGAACCAGCCCAGATGCTTTTTAGCCTTGCGCAGGTTGAAGAAGAGCTTGCGCTGGGCCTTGGTGGTTGCCACCTTGACCATGCGCCAGTTGCGCAGGACATATTCGTGAATTTCGGCCTTGATCCAGTGCACGGCGAAGGAGACCAAGCGGACACCCACCGACGGGTCGAAGCGCTTGACCGCTTTCATCAGACCGATGTTGCCTTCCTGAATCAGGTCAGCCTGAGGCAGACCGTAACCGGCATAGCTCTTGGCAACGTGAACGACAAAACGCAGGTGCGACATAACCAGCTGACGAGCAGCCTCAAGATCGCCATCCTGCTGCAGACGCTCAGCCAGAGCACGCTCTTCCTCTGCGCTCAGCACAGGAATAGTGTTCACCGCCTGGATATAGCTCTCCAGACTGCCTTGCGGAATCAAGGCCATGGTGCGCTGCAATGAAGTTCCCATCGAATACCTCTTTCAATTCAATCCGACCAGTGTAACACCGGACATCGGGGTGTCCACCGACAAGGACCCGTTTTGCGGGCCTGCTCATGCTAGCCAAAGCCGCCACGGGTCGCAAGACAGCTTATTTTGGCGGCATGCCATGAATAATGGATGAATGGGTTGTTGAACAGACCGATGCGGCGCTTTTAAGCGACCCCGCGCCTTGCCAACAGGTTGGACGCTGCGCAGGGTCGAAAAGTTCCCTGCTGATCAGGAAGGTTCGATATCGCGAATATGGCGGTGTACCGAGAACCAGGAGGCAATCAGGCCAAGCAGCGCCCCCAGCAGGATCAGGTTCACCCCATCCACCAGCCCGAGTCCAACCAGCTGGAACTGGCTGTCATACAAGCCGGCCAGTTCACTGACCACCCCTTCACTCCACAGCACCATCACTTCGGTCAGCCACCAGGCGAGCATGCCGCCGATAACCCCAAACCAGATACCGGTGTAAAGGAACGGGCGATGGATAAACGCATCGGTCGCTCCCACCAGCTTGAGCACTTCAATCTCGGAGCGCTGGTTGAGGATGTTCAGCCGCAAGGTGTTGCCGACAATCAACAGCACCGCCGCCAGCAGCAATACCGCGATCCCGGTGATGGTGTGGCGCAGCAGCTTGATGATGCCTTGCAGACGGCCGAGCCACTGCAAGTCGAGCTTGCCCTGTTCAACCCCGTTTTCGGCGTTGAGCTTGCCGAGCAGTTCGCTGGCCGCCTCCGGATTGCGCCACTGGGCATCCGGCACAATGATCAGCACCGCCGGCAGCGGGTTGCCATCGAGATAATCGAGCGCCTCGCCAAAGCCGGATTGTTCGCGAAACTCGCTCAGCGCCTGATCACGGCTGACATAATCGACGCTATCGATCTCGGGATAGAGCTCGATACGCTTGCGCAGCGCGGCGATGCTCTCCTCCGGCAGGTCTTTGCGCAGATAGAGGGTTATTTGGGAGCTATCCTGCCAACCACTCTCCACCTTCTCGGCGTTTTTCAGCAGCACATGGAAGCAGGAAGGCAGCGCCAGACTCACCCCCAGCACCGCCAGCGTCATCATGCTGGCCAGTGGATAACGCCACAGCTCACCGAGGCTGGCCATAGCCTGCCGGGCGTGATCGACCCAATACATGACGAAGCGGCGCAGCGGCGGCTGCTTGTGACGAACCAGTCCCATCAAGCCTCCCGCTCTTGCGAATACATGCGGCCACCCTTGAGGGTCAGGGTGCGATAGCGCATCCGGGCGATCAGTCCGATGTCGTGAGTGGCAATCAGCACCGACACCCCGACCCGGTTGAACTCTTCAAACAGGCGCAGGATATCCATCGACAGTTGCGGATCGAGGTTGCCGGTCGGTTCATCCGCCAGCAACAAGGGCGGCTTGTTGACGATGGCACGCGCGATGCCGACCCGCTGCTGCTCACCGCCGGAGAGCATACGCGGCTGATAGCGCTCTTTGCCGAGCAGGCCGACCTTGTCGAGCGCGGCGGCAACCCGTTTGACCACATCGCTGTGGGGATAACCTTCAATCACCAGAGGCAGGGCCACGTTGTCAAACACGGTACGGTCCATCAGCAGACGGTGATCCTGGAATATCATGCCGATCTGGCGCCGAACATAGGGGATATAGCGCCGTTCCAGACGCGTGACGTCATCGCCATGAAAGAAGATGCGCCCGTCGCTCGGCCGCTCCATGACGCTGATCAGCTTGAGCAGGGTACTCTTGCCGGCACCGGAGTGGCCGGTGAGGAATGCCATCTCCCCCTTGCGCAGGTGAAAGCTCACTTTCTGCAGGGCCTGATGGCCCCCACTGTAAACTTTACTGACCTGGTCAAAACGAATCATGCTGGTGTCCGATAGCTGGACGGGCCCGATGTGGGCCCGTACTGGTTATTCGTCGCGGCTAAAGAGCGCTTCGATGAAGTCGTTGGCCACAAAGGGGCGCAAGTCATCGATCCCTTCGCCGACCCCGATATAGCGGATCGGTATGCGAAACTTGTCGGCCACCGCAAAGATGACACCGCCCTTGGCCGTGCCATCCAGCTTGGTCAGGGTGATACCCGTCAAACCGACCGCATCGTTGAACAGCTTGGCCTGGCTCAGGGCATTCTGGCCGGTGCCGGCATCGACGGTAAGCATGATCTCGTGAGGTGCGGCGTCATCGAGCTTCTTCATCACCCGCACGATCTTCTTCAGCTCTTCCATCAGGTTATTCTTGTTTTGCAGACGGCCGGCCGTGTCAGCAAGCAGCACATCCACACCACGGGCTCGCGCCGCCTCGATGGCATCGAAGATAACCGAAGCCGAGTCGGCGCCGGTGTGCTGGGCAATAACCGGGATCTGGTTACGCTGGCCCCACACCTGCAGCTGTTCAACCGCTGCGGCCCGGAAGGTATCCCCTGCAGCCAGCATCACGCTTTTGCCTTCTGCCTGGAACTGCTTGGCCAGTTTGCCGATGGTGGTGGTCTTGCCCACCCCGTTAACCCCGACCATCAGAATCACATACGGCTTCTTGCTGGTATCGATCACCAGCGGCTGCTCAACCGCGTGGAGCATCTCGCCCATGTCCTGCTTGAGCAGACCATAGAGGGTTTCGGCATCTTTCAGCTGACGACGGCTGGCGTGCTCGGTCAGCCCTTCGATAATGCGGGAGGTGGTCTCAACCCCGAGATCGGCGCTCAGCAGCTGGGTTTCCAGCTCTTCAAACAGCTCATCGTCGATCTTCTTGCCACGGAACAAACCAAAGAAACCGGAGCCGATATTTTCACGAGTGCGCACCAGACTGCGCTTGAGGCGGGCAAAGAAGCCTTCGCGCTGGGGCTTTTCCTGAGTTTCGCTGGCAAGACCGGCTTCTTCAGCAATACGCGCCTCTTCGACCACGCGGGCTTCTTCGGCAATACGCGCCTCTTCGGCCAAACGGGCCGCTTCGGCAACGCGAGCTTCTTCAGCCAAGCGGGCGACTTCGGCAACGCGCGCCTCTTCGGCCAAGCGTGTCGCTTCGGCAACGCGAGCTTCTTCAGCCAGGCGGGCTTCTTCGGCAATACGAGCCTCTTCGGCCAGGCGAGCCGCTTCGGCAACGCGAGCCTCTTCAGCCAGGCGGGCTTCTTCGGCAACACGAGCCTCTTCGGCCAGGCGTGCGGCTTCGGCAACACGCGCCTCTTCGGCCAGACGGGCTTCTTCGGCAATACGAGCCTCTTCAGCCAAGCGCGCGGCTTCGGCAACGCGCGCCTCTTCGGCCAGGCGGGCAGCTTCGGCGTCATCTTCTACCAGCGCATTGACGATAACCGGTTCAATTTCGGAGGCGCACTCCTCCAGGACCAGTGGGCCATCAGCGGAATCGGCCTGCTCAACAGGCGCACTCTCGGGCTCGACCACAACAGCCGTATCGGCGGTGGGAGCAGGTTGGGAAACAGATTCCGGTTCGGCAGAGACTGGCTGGTGTTGTGGTTGCTCGGTGGGGAGTTCGGCCTGCGCCTCATCCTTCTTGCGGCCTAAACCCAGCCAGGAAAAGAAACCTTTTGCCATCTAATCGTTACTCACTTGATCGGCGGACTGCTAAAATGGCCGTTCCCCGGAGGTTCGGCACAAAAATGAACCGCCCTATACTATCACTTTATTTTCTGACGACGAAACGCGATGCCGAGAGCGAAAACCAGCCGCAACAGCCCGTCCCCGCAGGGAAAAAACGGGTTTGTCAGGATCATCAGCGGCCAGTGGCGCGGACGCAAACTGCCGGTACGTGACGTGGAAGGGCTGCGCCCCACCACCGATCGCGTAAAGGAAACCATCTTCAACTGGCTTGCCCCCCACATTCGCGACACCCGTTGTCTCGATCTGTTTGCCGGCAGCGGCGGCCTGGGGCTGGAGGCGCTTTCTCGCTATGCCAGCCAGGTCACCCTGGTCGAGCGCGACCGCGGCGCTGCCGATCAGCTACGCAAGAATCTGGCTCTGCTCGGTTCCCAAGCGGCCGACGTGGTGGAAGCCGATGCAACACTGTGGCTGCAGGGCGCTGCCCGCCCGTATGATCTGGTGTTTCTGGATCCGCCATTTCGCCAGGAGCTGCTGCCCACCGTTTGTCATCTGCTGGAACAAAATGGCTGGTTGGCAGATGGCGCCCTGATCTATCTTGAGCGCGAGAAAGAGGCTGCGCCCCCAGCGCTGCCGGCCAGCTGGCAGCTCATCAAGGACAAGCAGGCCGGTCAGGTCTGCTATCAACTCTACCTACGCGAGGTGATCGATGAAAAAGACGCTTAACCTGATTGCCCGAGGGGTCATGATTATCTTCTGGCTGGGCGTACTGGCGGCCCTGTTCGGCTTGCTGCCGGGCAAACTGCATGCGGTGCTGCCGCCATTTGGCATGATCGTGCTCTTGATGCACTGGGCACAGGTCACCATGATCCGCAAAGGCAGCATGGGCCATTTTGAGGTGACCCGTCAGGAGTTCTGGCAAATCATTATCTTCGGCGTGTTTGCCGCAGACAGCCTGCGCGAGCGGCTCAAAGAGATCACCAACAAACCCCGCGAATAACATCAGGCCCGGTATTGCCGGGCCTGATTGTTTAAGGTTGGCGACCGATCATCCGGCCCAGCTTTATCGATAGCCAGGCGGCCAGCAGCAGCGTCAGGATTAAGGGGATGAAGTTGCTGCCCATCTCCGGGTACTGCACCCGCAAAAAAGCCGAATGGGCGAAGACGCCGATAAAAAAGCTGATCACGGTGCAAGCCGGGATATCACCGGTCATCGGCTCGCTGGCATAGTGGCGATAGAGCTGCTTGGCAGCCAGTACCAGCGCAATGATGGGAAACAGGGAGAACGGCACCCCCGAGTAGGTCAGAACGGCGACACTGGCATGTCCGCACAACCCGACCAGCAGAGCCAGGATCAGAGGCGTTCGGGGGATCAGACTCGTTTCACTCATGCAACTCTCCTAGGGCTGCGTGGCGATGTCGCTTTTGGTAAAGCTCGGCGCCAGCGGCAATGATGCGTAACTGCTGGATGGTGCGTTCACACAAGAGCCGACACTCCTCACGCGTCAAATCGAGAGCATCCGCCCCGGCATTGAATACGATGGTGACCATGGCTTCCGCCTGAATGGAAGCATCGTCCCGACTGCCGTGCGAGGTGGCCTCCAGATAGTCGGTCAGCTCGGCAATGAAGTGCTGAATTTCACGAACGACCGCCTGACGAAAGGCTGGCGAGGTGCCGGAGCGTTCACGCAGCAGCAGGCGAAAGACGTTGGGATTGTTCTCGACAAACTCCATGAAGGTCTGCACAGAGGTACGAATAACGCTGCCACCACCGGCGATACGCTGGCGCGCTTGCCGCATCAGTTGCCGCAGGGTAAGACCACCTTCGTCCACCAGGGTCAGGCCCAGCTCTTCCATGTCGCGAAAGTGGCGATAAAAGGAGGTCGGAGCAATGCCAGCCTCACGGGCCACTTCGCGCAGGCTCAGGTTGGAGAAACTCTGTTCGCTGCTCAGCTGATTGAAAGCTGCCTCGATCAGGCTGCGGCGGGTCTTCTCTTTTTGTTGTGCGCGGATTCCCACAGGCATTCCACCTCATGCTGTTGTGCGGGAATCATAACCCGTCGGGAGCGCAAACTGCATCCTCGGCTACGCAGATTTCCACTGTGACCCGATTTTTGCAGACAAAAAAACGGGGTGATTGCTCATCACCCCTTCGCAAAAGGCATATTCTATTTGATACATAGTCTGCTGCCTCTCCCTGAATGATGACCGGGCAAATCCGCTATTCACCCTGCCACCCGCATCTATCCCTGATGCCCAGTTCCCGGCCAAGCCGTGCTGCAACTCAACTATGCATCACACGCTCCAAAAGGAGACGTGTAGTCCTTGCAATCCCCATCTTAGGGGCTCGATGTGTATAAAAAACCGCTATTAGAGCCTTTTTATGCTGATTAGGTGCATAACAGCCGGAATGTATTTAGATAATTCTTTATAAAACATAGTGATACCACTTATGTGGATAATCCACGCAATGGCTGTCACGGGTCATCGCCTACAATCGTTTGCGAGATCTCGCACAATCGCCTTCTCCGAATGTCCCGCTCACAACCAACGCTGGATCGGCAGACGACCGGAGAGCCAGCGCCAACCGCGCCGCCACAGTGAAACCGGCGACTCATCCGGCATAGCCAGCGGCCAACTCAGCTGCAAACACTCCCCCAGCCAAGCGGACAGCGCATCATGCACGGCGGAGCTGTCTACCTGTAGTGCAATCTCGGTATTGAGATAGAGCGAGCGGGGATCGAGGTTAAAACTCCCCAGCAGCACACCCTGATCGCCAAACAGCACCACCTTGGCGTGCAGGCTGCGCAGCTCATCGGGCTTAAGCTCAAACACCCGCACTGCGTGGCGCCGCAGGGTAGTACGCTGTCGCTCGTAGGTCCCCTGCACCAGCGGCACATCGGTGGTGGCTAACGAGTTAGTCAGCACCGTGATGCGAATACGGCGCCGGGACAGACGCAGCAGACGGCGCATAAAGCGCGGCGGCAATACCAGATAAGGCGATACCAGCACCAGACGCGGAGCGGCCTGCTGCAGAATGTTGCTGATCAGGGCGGCGATACGACTGCCACGGCGCAGCCCTTTACCCGGCTCATCGAACAGGGCGCGCCCATTACCGGGCAAGAAACTGAGTGGCGCCGCCACCAGTGGCGATGGTAACCCGAACAGGATCCGCAACTCCGGCTGCAGATAATCGAGCAAAAACTCGCAGCGGCCACCGTGATTGGCAGGAGTCGGCCAAACCTGACTCCAGCGACTCTGCCAGAAGCGTTGAAAGCCGCGTTCCAGCTGGCGACAAATCTCGCCACGGCAGAGCAGATCGAGATCGACAAAGCGACACTCGTCGCTCAGTCCGAAATAGCGATCCCCGATATTGCGCCCGCCCATGATGGCCACTCGTCCATCAATCAGCAGCAGCTTGTTGTGCATGCGGTGATTGAGACGTCGAAAGCGCAGCAACACCTCAAGCAGCAGGGCCAGCGGCCGCCACACGGTGGAGCGGAATGGATTAAAGCGACGCACCGAGATATTGGGTTCGGCACCCAGCGCAGGGAGAAAACGGGCATCGCCGCTGTGCAGATCATCAACCAATAGCCGCACCTGCACACCCCGGCGGGCCGCAGCCAGCAACTCAGCCAGCAGCAGTTTGCCGCTACTGTCTTCATCCCAGCTGTAATATTGCGCATCGATGGCATGGCGCGCCTCGCGGATCAGCTGGCAACGCCAAGCCAATGCCTGCAGGGGGTCATCCAGTAGAGCAAACTCTCCGGGAGCCATCTCTCTGTCATCTTGCGAGCGCATCATCATCCGGCCATCACACGGGTATGGGAGAGATCATGATGTATCAGCCCGCAGAGCAGCGCCAGCCGCATACCACTGCCGCTAACCTGCCTCTGACCCCTGCATTTCGTCATCCTGACCTACCACCGGCTAGCGACGCAGCGGAGCCGGTAATGCCGCCTGCTTGCCCTCTATCTGCTGCAAGCTATAGCGATAGGCTACGTAATATTTGTAGATGGTCCCCACATAGTTGACCGGCACCTGGCCCACTTCATTGCCAACCAGTTGATCGAGGTTACCAAACCACTGCCTGGTATCGAGTCCCAGGTCACGGGCCTTGTCGCGTAGCCGCTGAATACGATTGGGGCCAGCATTGTAGGCGGCAAACACCAGCAGGTGGCGGTTAAGACGGTCGAGCGTCGGGTCATGCAGATAGTTATCAAGGATCCAGCGTAGATAGCGGCAGGCTGCCTCTACATTCCCTTCCAGCGACGCCAGCCGCTCGCCACGAATATTCACTGCCGCGCCGGTATCGGGCAGCAGTTGCAGCAAGCCGACGGCGCCGCGCTCCGAGCGGGCGGAGGGATCGAGCCCCGACTCCTTGTAGGCCATGGCCGCCAACATCAGCCAGTCGAGGTCGTAGCGGGCAGCGTATTTCTGCAGCACGCGGCGAATCTGGTTGAGCCGGACGACCCGGTGCGGTGCCAGAATATTGCTGAGCGTATCGCCCTGGCGGATATATTGGCGCAGCGCCTGATCGTCATAGAGCAGCCGCTCTGGCGCTTGAGCCAGAAAGCGGTTCACCGCCCCCTGCAATTGCGGTGAATCACTGCGCATGGCCCAGGCAGAGCGACCATCATCACGCAGCGGAATCATTCTGTGCGCCCGCAAGCCATCCAGTGTCTGCAACCAGGGGCGGCCCTTGAAGCTGTCGGTGACGGTGAGCGGAATCATGCCGGCAGCCACCATCTCTAGCAGATCGCCATCTTGTAGAAATTCCGGCGCCGTCTCGATATAGACCGGCGGCAGTCCCAATTCGGCCAGCAAGCGATTGAGGCGTAGCAAACTCTCGTGGTAACTGGAGCTGGCGCGCACCCAGATGCGCCGCCCGGAGAGTTGGGTAATGCGGGTCAGTTCCGGCAACGAATCGGCACTGACCACCCACTCCTCAACCGGCGCAATCACCGGCTGGGAAAACAGCACCCTCTCGGCACGTGCCGGCGTGACCGTCAGATTGGCAACCACCAGATCGCCGTAACCCTGCGCCAGATAATCGAGCAGACGATCGCGCCGCACCGGAATGGTAACAATATGCAGAGGATTTTTGGCGTGAGGCAGATAGGTGCGGTTAAGCCAGCGCTCCAACCCTTTGAGCTGATTAACCAGAATGCCTTTCTGCTGGCCGTGGTCGAGGAAAAAGAAGCCGCGCTCATACACCACAAGTGCCCGCAGGACACGGTGCTTGAGTAAGGCATCGAGATCGCCCTGCTGCTGTGGCAGCGCCGGTGCAAAGGTGTTGGCCAGAGCAGAGCAGGAGAAGAGAAGGAGCCAGCAGGCCCAGACCCATCGTCGCATGTCGTCACCTCGTGTTATCCAGTCGGGACAGGAATCGGCTCCTATCCTTCCTCTTGCCACTCGGTCCCACTGCTGACGGGACGAAGCGGCGGGAGAACCCCGCCGCCGCAGAGAGTGCCTTACGCCAGAGAGCGGGCACGCATTTCAAAGATCAGCTTTTCAGCCGTGCAGCTGAACTGAAGGCTGACATTCAAGGAGACGCCATCGGCGCTCTTGGTCAGGGTCTCACCGATCTGTACGTCGGAATAGACCTCTTTTGCCAAGGCCTGATACTCGGCCAGCTTGGCGCGGGCAGCGGCCTCGTCAACGGCAGCAATATCAAGAGTCAGGACATCGTCGCCCTCGCCAATGATGGTGCCAATCTCGGCAAAGCAACCACAGGCTTCGCAGGTTTCCTGAACTTTTTCTTCAACCGACATGATGTCCACTCCTGTTATTTGGATGCATCGTCATCACGCATTGCTTTACGAAAATCGCGGATCGCAGTACCGAGATCCTCACCGGCACCCGCCAGACGCTTGCTACCAAAAACCAGCACAACAACCAGCAGCAAAATCAGCATGTGCCAAATATGAATACCACCGAGTCCCATGACTCCCCTCCCAACATTGACGAAGTCAGCTCGTTTTACCAGAACGCCATGGCCGGATTGTTGGGCCAAATCAAGCGAAACGTAAATCGGCAACCCGAATACGGTTTATCACGACGACGTGACAGCCTGATGGCAAGTGCCTGCTGCCGGCGTCCACCTTGCGGTGCAACGCACCTTCTCACTCCTTGGCACTGCCGGGCAGTGTAATGCGCACAACCCGGCGATGCAGCACAATCGCTCACAACCTGCCCATCCGGGCGGTGTTATGGCTGTGCCACATCCAGATAGTGGTGCACGCCATCGAGCAGCATCTGCACCGAGATCATCACCAGCAACATACCCATCAACCGCTCCATAGCGGTAAGGCCGCGCTCACCCAGCAGCTTGTGGAACAGCTCATAGAACATCAGGATCACCGAACTGGCCAACCAGGCCAGGAACAGTGCCAGTGACCAGTCCAGCATACGCCCCGGCGCCTGATTAGCCAGCAGCAACAGGGAGGCCAGAATCGACGGGCCGGCAATCATCGGGATCGCCATCGGCACCAGGAAGGGCTCTTCACCTGCCGCCAGTCCGGTCACCCCACCCGGTCCCGGGAAGATCATCTTGATAGCGATCAAAAACAGGATGATACCGCCGGCAATGCTCACCGCTTCCTGACGCAAATTGAGGAAGGTGAGGATCTGCTGACCGGCAAACAGGAACGCCATCATGATGCCCAGCGAGAACAACAGCTCGCGCATCATCACCTTGCGCCGCCGCTTCGGGTCGATATGACGCAGGATGGAGAGGAAGACCGGCAGGTTGCCCAACGGGTCCATGATCAGAAACAGCATGACTGCTGCAGAGAAGGTATCCATGACGGAACTCGCCACTTGAAACAGAGGCGTGGAATATAGCAGAAGCGGGCTGTAGCGGCGAGGGCCGCCCGAAAGCAGCCCCCTGAATCACTCACCCGTGATTACAAATTCGGTCGGCACGGGTCTGGAATCCGTCGGATTCGTCGACAAACTTGCCTTTACGCTCCAGAAACGCGATCAGTTGATCGGCATCCATCCCTTCGGCGCTGCAGGTATGGAAACGAGCCTCGACACCGAATGTGTCGTGGATGGCCTGGCGCAGTCTGTCACGGGTAAAGCTGCCGCCACGGGTAAGCATCATCTGCATCACTTCATGACCATGAATCGAGGTCGACATGGTGAACTCCAAAACAACATATGAGATGACAATTAAACTGTACCTTGGTTGCAGACTCCTTGATGCAGGCCAAGTTTTTGCCCTATTTCGGCACGGGCCACTGGCAGCGAAACCCGCTTTGTCGATAATGTGGTAACCCGCTTGGCAGGCCGCTACACTGGCGACCGTTTGCACTTGCTCACCACATCAAGGACCCCGCGTTGATGCAGTTCCAAGGATTGGCAATGGCCCCGTGGCGGATCTGGACCCGCCGCCCGCTCTGGCTGAAAACCCTGATCGGCATGCTGGCCGGCATTACCCTCGGACTGGGGATGCCAGAGTACGCCCTGCTGCTAAAACCCTTCGGAACCCTGTTCGTCAACACCATCAAGATGTTGATGGTGCCACTTATCTTCTGCTCGGTGATTACCGGGATCTGTAATCTGGGTCGCCGCAACCTGGGTCCGACCGGTATCAAGGCGATCTTCTTCTATCTCGCCTCCACCACGCTGGCTATCTGTATTGGTCTGGTGATGGGTTGGCTGCTGCAGCCGGGCACCGGAGTGACACTGCAACACGCCCTGCCCTTTGCTCCACTGCCGCCGCCATCGCTGGAGCAGTTACTCGGTAATCTGGTGCCTTCCAATCCGCTGCAAGCCATGTCTGATGGCAAGGTGGTGCAGGTGCTGGTGTTTGCGGTGGCGCTCGGTCTGGCCATCAATGCCATCGGCGTTCAGGGTGAGCCAGCGATGCGTCTGTTTGGCTCCCTCGCCGAGGCCATGAACAAGTTGAGTCAGGTGCTGATGATTCTGGCGCCCTACGGGGTATGCGCCCTGATGTCATGGTTGGCCGCGCAATATGGCCTCGACCTGCTACTGCCGCTGCTCAAGGTGATCGGGGTAGTCTATCTGGGCTGCCTGCTACATGTGCTCGGCGCATACAGCAGCCTGCTATTGATCGTGGCCAGGCTGAACCCGTGGCACTACTTTCGCAGTATTCTCGATGCCCAGGCAGTCGCCTTTACCAGCAGCTCCAGTACCGTCACCCAGCCCATCAGCATGGCCTGTGCCCGCCGCCGGCTCGGGGTCTCACAACGCATCACCGATAGCGTGCTGCCGATTGGCGCCACCATCAATATGGACGGTACCGCCCTCTATCAAGGCGTGACCGCTCTGTTCGTGGCGCAAGCGTTCGGGGTCGATCTGCATCTGCTCGACTACCTGACCATCATCATGATCTCGGTGCTGGCCAGTATCGGTACCGCCGGGGTGCCGGGAACCGGCCTGATGACGTTGACGCTGGTTTTGACGTCGGTCGGCCTGCCCATTGAAGGGGTGGCACTGATTGCAGGCATCGACCGCATTCTCGATATGGCGAGAACTGCGGTCAACGTATCGGGCGATATTCTGATCTCTGTGTTGATAGCTCGTCATGAGGACGAACTGGATTTGGCGGTCTTCCATGACCCTGATGCCGGTGACGATCTCGATGTCACCCAGCTGAAAAACTGACAGTCACTCCTCTTCCGGATCGTGCCCACAGCGCCAGCAAATATCAAAGCTGGCGCTGTTCTCTTCACCACAACGACCACACATCCAGCCATTGCCCTGCCGCTTCTGATAACGCTCGATCACTCGTGAAGCGCGACTACGCTCCTCGACGGGGACCATCAGGGTCACCTGCAGCAAATCGACCGGCAGCTCGCCAATCAGGCTCTGCAGCCCTTCTCCATTAAGGCGAACCGCAATCCCTTCCACTTCCAGCGCGCCTTTGATGGCATGGGCTTCCAGCACATGCGAGGCGCGATACAGATTGAACCATTGATCCATTGTCACTCCTTTTGGGGTTCCACAAGTCAGTGATCTGGTGAAGGTGTCACTCCATGAATGCATGCGATCGGAGTGTCGAACAGTGAATCTCACCACCAAGTAGGGAATACCGTCACTGTAAACAAAGGGTCCCCATAGTATTGACCAAAATCGGCAAAGGGGTTCAACCAGCACTGATTTAATCATTGCTGTGATCTGGGCAGGGAAAGCGTGGAGAAATCTTGGGAAGGGATAACCAGAAAAAGAAAAGCCGGGCAAGCCCGGCTTTTTCTATCTTACTCAGCAGCTGCTTCAGCAGCGGCCGGGCGGTCTACCAGCTCGATGTAAGCCATCGGAGCGTTGTCACCGGCACGGAACCCGCACTTCAGAATGCGAGTATAACCACCGGCGCGCTCTTGGTAGCGCTTGCCCAGTTCGTTGAACAGTTTTGCCACGACTTCGTTGTCACGAGTACGGGCGAATGCCAGACGACGGTTAGCAACGCTATCAGTCTTGGCAAGGGTGATCAGCGGTTCAACTACACGACGCAGCTCTTTTGCCTTCGGCAGAGTCGTCTTGATGATCTCATGACGAACCAGGGAGCTGGCCATGTTACGGAACATAGCCTGACGATGGCTGCTGTTCCGGTTCAGTTGACGACCACTCAAACGATGGCGCATGACCTTATCCTTCTAACTAAATCTGTGAAACCCGTAATCTGGATTACTCGTCAGCGATGCTGGCGGGCGGCCAGTTCTCAAGGCGCATGCCCAGAGACAGACCACGGGAGGCCAACACGTCCTTGATCTCAGTCAGGGACTTCTTACCGAGGTTCGGAGTCTTAAGCAACTCGACTTCGGTACGCTGTACCAGATCACCAATATAGTGGATAGCTTCTGCCTTCAGACAGTTCGCAGAACGAACTGTCAGCTCCAAATCATCGACAGGACGCAGCAGAATCGGATCGAACTCGGGCTTCTCTTCCTTCTTCTCGGGCACGCTCACGTCACGCAGATCTACGAAGGCTTCCAGTTGTTCAGCCAGAATAGTGGCAGAACGACGGATAGCTTCTTCCGGATCCAGGGTGCCGTTGGTCTCCATTTCGATGACCAGCTTGTCCAAGTCGGTACGCTGTTCCACACGAGCCGCTTCTACATTGTAGGCGATACGAACGATCGGGCTGAACGCAGCGTCCAGCAGCAGGCGACCAATCGGGCGCTCTTCATCGTCGTTGTGAACACGAGCGGAAGCAGGCACGTAACCACGACCGCGCTGAACCTTCAGGCGCATGCTGATTTCAGCATTAGCATTGGTCAGGTGGCAGATTACGTGCTCCGGGTTTACGATCTCAACTTCATCACCGTGAGTGATATCACCAGCGGTAACGGGGCCTGTTCCAGACTTGGTCAGGGACAGAGTTACCTCGTCCTTGCCTTCCAGCTTCACAGCGATGCCTTTCAGGTTCAGCAGGATTTCAAGAACATCCTCCTGCACCCCTTCCTTGCTGCTGTACTCATGCAGTACGCCATCAATTTCGACTTCGGTAACTGCACAACCGGGCATAGAAGAAAGCAAAATACGACGCAGGGCGTTACCCAGCGTGTGACCAAAACCACGCTCCAGCGGCTCAAGAGTCACCTTTGCGTGAGTCGGGCTAACTTGCTCGATGTCAACTAGCCGCGGCTTGAGAAAATCTGTTACAGAACCCAGCATTGTGTCCTCTCTTAGAAGCTAGCTTTACTTGGAGTAAAGCTCGACGATCAGCTGTTCGTTAATATCGGCAGACAGGTCGGAACGCTCCGGCAGGCGCTTGAAGGCACCTTCCATCTTGGAAGCGTCAACCTCAACCCAAGTCGGCTTTTCGCGCTGAGCAGCGATTTCAAGAGCAGCCTTGATACGGGCTTGCTTCTTGGCCTTCTCACGAACAGAGACCACGTCCTCAGGGGAAACCTGGAAAGAAGGAATGTTCACAACGCGGCCGTTGACCATGATGGACTTGTGGCTAACCAGCTGACGTGCTTCAGCACGAGTGGCGCCGAAGCCCATGCGGTATACGACGTTGTCCAGACGACCTTCCAGCAGCTGCAACAGGTTTTCGCCGGTGTTACCCTTTTGACGGGCAGCGTGACGGTAGTAGTTGCGGAACTGTTTTTCCAAAATGCCGTAAATACGGCGAACTTTTTGCTTCTCGCGCAGTTGCACACCGTAGTCGGACAGACGCGGCTTACGAGCGCCATGCTGACCGGGCGGGGTGTCAATCTTGCACTTAGAATCAATCGCACGAACACCGGACTTCAGGAAGAGGTCGGTGCCCTCACGACGGCTAAGCTTAAGCTTAGGACCGATATATCTTGCCATCTTCTTTCTCCAACAATCCTAGACCAAGTAGCAACTGCGTTACACGCGGCGCTTCTTGGGAGGACGACAACCGTTGTGCGGGATCGGAGTCACATCAGTGATATTCGTGATGCGGAAACCAGCCGCGTTCAGAGCGCGGATGGAAGACTCACGACCGGGACCCGGACCCTTGACCATGACTTCCAGATTCTTCACGCCATATTCTTTGGCGATTTCGCCAGCACGCTCTGCAGCTACCTGGGCAGCAAACGGAGTGGACTTGCGCGAACCACGGAAACCAGAACCACCTGCGGTGGCCCAAGACAGAGCGTTGCCCTGACGGTCAGTGATAGTCACGATTGTGTTGTTGAAAGAGGCATGTACGTGTGCGATACCGTCGCTCACTTGCTTTTTAACGCGCTTGCGAGCACGAGTCGGAGTTTTAGCCATTTTCTACCTTCCCGTTACTTCTTGATAGCCTTGCGCGGACCCTTACGGGTGCGAGCGTTGGTCTTGGTGCGCTGACCACGAACAGGCAGGCTACGACGGTGACGCAAACCACGGTAGCAACCCAGGTCCATCAAACGCTTGATGTTCATAGAAATCTGACGGCGCAGGTCACCTTCAACGGTGTACTTACCTACTTGTTCACGCAGAGATTCTACCTGAGCTTCATCCAGGTCTTTGATTTTTACATTCTCAGCGATACCGGCTGCGGCACAGATGGCCTTGGAGCGGGTACGACCGACGCCATAAATCGCAGTCAAAGCGATGACTGCATGCTTATGGTCAGGAATGTTAATGCCAGCTATACGGGCCACTATTCACTCCTACAAAAGTAGATTACGACCACCACAAAGCCCGTGAGCGGATACGTGGCGGTCAACCAATGCACAACAAAAGTTGGCTGGCTATGATAGCCAGCTCAACTATTTGTTGCAAGTACTAACCGTAACTTAAATTAGCCTTGGCGTTGCTTATGCTTAGGCTCGCTGCAAATCACACGCACCACACCGTGACGCTTGATGATTTTGCAGTTACGGCAGATTGCCTTAACGGAAGCACGAACTTTCATTGCTTAACTCCGTAACTACGCCGACCTTTAGCGGCCGTAGCCCTTCAGGTTGGCCTTCCTCAGGACGTCACCATATTGATGAGACATCATATGGGTCTGAACCTGAGCCATGAAGTCCATGATAACAACCACAATAATCAGCAGCGAGGTGCCGCCGAAGTAGAACTGTACGTTCCAGGCAGTCATCAGGAACTGTGGTACCAGACAGATAAAGGTTATATAGAGCGCGCCAGCCAGAGTCAGGCGGGTCATAACCTTATCGATGTAACGTGCTGTCTGCTCGCCCGGACGAATCCCCGGGATAAAGGCTCCACTCTTCTTCAGGTTATCTGCTGTCTCACGCGGGTTGAACACCAACGCAGTGTAGAAGAAACAGAAGAAGATAATGGCTGCTGCATACAACATCTCATACAGCGGCTGACCCGGCTGCAGGACCATAGAGACCTGCTGCAGGATATCGGCCACTTTCCCTTCCCCTTGACCAAACCAAGAGGTAATGGTCCCCGGGAACAGGATGATGCTGGATGCGAAAATCGCAGGAATCACACCGGCCATGTTGACCTTCAACGGCAGGTGCGTGCTTTGCGCTGCGAATACCTGGCGGCCTTGTTGACGCTTTGCGTAGTTCACGACGATACGACGCTGACCACGCTCCACGAAAACCACAAAGTAAGTCACGGCGAAAACAATCAAGCCCAGCAACAGCAACAGCAGGATGTGCAATTCCCCTTGACGTGCCTGTTCGGCCGTAGCGCCAATGGCATGAGGCAGACCAGCAACGATACCCGAGAAAATAATCAACGAGATACCGTTACCGATCCCACGCTCGGTAATCTGCTCACCCAACCACATCAAAAACATGGTTCCGGTGACCAGACTGACAACCGCTGTGAAATAGAAGCCAAACCCTATGTTAGTCACAAGGCCGTGCATCATGTTCGGCAGACCGGTTGCAATACCAATGGCCTGGAACGTTCCCAAAACCAGCGTGCCCCAGCGAGTATACTGGCTGATCTTGCGGCGACCGGCTTCACCCTCTTTCTTGAGTTCAGCAAGAGCGGGGTGAACCACAGTCAGCAGCTGGATAATGATCGATGCCGAAATGTACGGCATGATCCCCAGCGCAAAGATCGAAGCACGGGCAAGTGCACCACCACTGAACATGTTAAACATCTCAATGATGGTGCCCTTCTGTTGCTGGAACAATTCGGCCAGTACGGCGGCGTCAATACCAGGAATCGGCACATAAGAGCCTGCGCGGAATACGATAATCGCTCCGAGAACGAAGAGCAGACGGCTCTTCAGTTCACTCAGACCACCCTGTGCTTTTGCATCCAACCCTGGTTTCTTAGCCATTGTACTGATTATTCCTCGATTTTACCGCCAGCGGCCTCGATGGCTGCACGTGCACCCTTGGTGACGGGCAGACCACGAACGGTCAGAGCGCGGTCGATGTTGCCAGACAGAACAACCTTTACAAACTCGATGTTCTTAGTAACAACACCGGCTTGCTTCAGGGTGCTCAGATCGACCACATCACCTTCTACCTTGGCGATTTCGTTCAGGCGAACCTCGGCCGAAACCAGAGACTTGCGAGAAGTGAAACCGAACTTCGGCAGACGGATCTTCAGCGGCATCTGGCCACCTTCGTAACCGCGACGGACTTTACCGCCACCGGAACGAGAGGTTTGGCCTTTAACACCGCGACCACCAGTCTTACCCAGACCGGAGCCGATACCACGACCGCGACGAGCCTTTTCAGGCTTGGAGCCAGCAGCCGGAGACAGAGTGTTCAGACGCATGCTTAGCCCTCCACCTTAACCATGTAATATACCTGGTTGATCATACCGCGAACGCAAGGGGTATCCTCGAGCTCAACAGTGTGACCAATGCGACGCAGACCCAGGCCACGCAGAGTCGCCTTGTGCTTGGGCAGGCGGCCGATAGAGCTGCGGGTTTGAGTTACTTTTACAGTCTTGTTAGCCATGTCGCATTACCCCAGAATTTCTTCAACGCGCAGACCACGCTTGGCAGCGATCTGTTCCGGAGATTGACCGTGAACCAGAGCGTCTACAGTAGCGCGAACCACGTTGATCGGGTTGGTGGAACCGTAGGTCTTGGCCAGCACGTTGTGAACACCTGCGACTTCCAGTACCGCACGCATCGCACCACCGGCGATGATACCAGTACCTTCGGAGGCCGGCTTCATGAATACGGTAGAACCAGAGTGGATACCCTTCACCGGGTGGTGCAGAGTGCCATTCTTCAGTTCAACCTTGTTCAGGTTACGCTTAGCCTGTTCCATTGCCTTTTGAATGGCAGCCGGAACTTCACGAGCCTTACCGTAGCCGTAACCTACACGGCCGTTGCCATCACCCACTACAGTCAGTGCGGTGAAGGACATGATACGACCACCCTTTACAGTCTTCGAAACACGGTTTACCGCAATGAGCTTTTCGTGCAGTTCACCGGCTTGAGATTCGATTTTAGCCATCTTCGACTCCTAGCTTAGAACTGCAGACCAGCTTCACGAGCAGCAGTAGCCAGAGCGGCTACACGACCGTGATACTTGAAACCGGAACGGTCAAACGACACGTTCTGTACACCCTTGGCAATGGCACGTTCGGCGATAGCCTTACCTACAACGGCAGCCGCTTCGGCGTTACCGGTGTATTTGATGCTTTCGCTGATTGCCTTCTCTACTGTAGAAGCAGAGGCCAGGACTTCGGAACCGTTGGCTGCGATGATCTGCGCGTAGATGTGACGCGGAGTACGGTGAACAACCAGACGAGTCGAACCCAGTTCCTGCATCTTCTTACGTGCGCGAGTAGCACGACGGAGACGAGCTGCTTTCTTGTCCATAGTGTTACCTTACTTCTTCTTAGCTTCTTTAGTACGCACAACCTCATCGGAGTAGCGTACACCCTTGCCCTTATAGGGCTCCGGAGCGCGGTAAGCACGGATATCAGCGGCGACTTGGCCAACCACTTGCTTGTCAGCGCCACGCAGAACGATTTCGGTCTGGGACGGACATTCAGCAGTTACACCAGCCGGCAGCTCGTGCTCAACCGGGTGGGAGAAACCCAGGGCCAGTGCGACAGCGTTGCCCTTGATGGAGGCACGATAACCTACACCAACCAGTTGCAGCTTGCGCTCAAAGCCTTTGGTAACACCGATGACCATGTTGTTGACCAATGCACGGGCAGTACCCGCTTGCGCATCGGCGCCGGCAAAACCAGCACGCGGAGCGAAAGTCAGTGCATTGTCTTCTTTGGTCACTTCCACACCAGCATTGATGTTACGAACCAGAGTGCCTTTCGCGCCTTTAACGCTCAGCTCTTGGCCGTTCAGAGTCACCTCTACGCCAGCAGGAATCGCGACGGGTGCCTTAGCAACACGAGACATTTCCTACCTCCTTAAGCGACGTAGCAGATGATCTCACCGCCCATGCCAGCCTTACGGGCAGCACGGTCAGTCATCACACCTTTGGAAGTGGACACAACAGCGATACCCAGACCGCCCATAACCTTCGGCAGATCGGTGGTACGCTTGTAAATACGCAGGCCGGGACGGCTCACGCGCTGGATCAGTTCAACTACCGGCTTGCCTTGGAAATACTTCAGTTCGATTTCCAGTTCCGGTTTCACGTCGCCACCTACGGTGTAGCCAGCGATGTAGCCTTCATCCTTCAGCACTTGGGCAATAGCCACTTTCAGCTTGGAGGAGGGCATGGAAACCGCAACCTTGCTAGCCGCCTGACCGTTACGGATGCGGGTCAGCATATCCGCGATCGGATCTTGCATGCTCATAAGTCTAACTCCCGAGATTCTTTACCAAGAGGCCTTTTTCAGGCCCGGAATTTCACCCTTCATGGCATGTTCACGCACCTTGATGCGGCACAGGCCAAACTTGCGCAGGAAACCGTGGGGACGGCCAGTGATGGCACAACGGTTACGCTGACGAATCGGGCTGGAATCACGGGGCAGCTGTTGCAACTTCAGAACAGCATCCCAACGCGCTTCTTCGGAAGCGTTCATGTCAACGATCAGAGCTTTCAGCTCGGCACGCTTGGTGGCGTACTTGGCTGCCAGCTTGGCACGCTTGACTTCACGTGCTTTCATGGAAAGTTTTGCCATAACCCTACACCTTACTTGCGGAACGGGAAGTTAAAGGCAGCCAGCAGAGCACGGCCTTCATCATCGGTTTGCGCGGAAGTGGTGATGGTGATATCCAGACCACGAACGCGATCGACCTTGTCATAGTCGATTTCCGGGAAGATGATCTGCTCGCGCACGCCCATGGAGTAGTTACCACGGCCATCGAACGACTTAGCGTTCAGACCACGGAAGTCACGTACACGGGGTACGGCGATAGAGATCAGGCGCTCCAGGAACTCCCACATACGCTCGCCACGCAGGGTTACTTTGCAACCAATCGGGTAGCCTTCACGAATCTTGAAGCCCGCAACGGATTTACGAGCTTTGGTGATCAGCGGCTTCTGACCGGAAATGGCAGCCAGATCGGCAGCAGCATTTTCGAGCAGTTTTTTATCAGCAATCGCTTCACCAACACCCATGTTCAGGGTGATTTTCTCGATCCGAGGGACTTGCATGATAGTCTTGTAACCGAACTGCGTTGTCAGTTCATTTACTACATTTGCTTTGTAGTAATCATGCAGTTTCGCCATCGTTAAACTCCAATTACTTCACAAGTTCGCCGGTGGATTTGAAGACACGAACTTTCTTGCCGTCTTCAATCCGGAAACCTACGCGGTCAGCTTTGCCAGAGGCAGAGTTGAACAGCGCTACATTAGATACATCGATCGGGGCTTCTTTGGTTACGATGCCACCGGCCTGACCCAGAGCGGGTTGCGGCTTTTGGTGTTTCTTAACCAGATTGATGCCTTCGACTACGACCTTACCTTCATCAGCAAGAACTTGAGTGACTTTGCCACGCTTGCCCTTGTCTTTACCGGTGAGGACGATTACTTCGTCTTCGCGACGGATTTTAGCTGCCATCGTTCGACTCCTTACAGTACTTCGGGTGCCAGGGACACGATCTTCATGAACTTCTCATTACGCAGTTCACGGGTGACCGGCCCAAAAATACGAGTACCGATCGGCTGGTGGTTGTTGTTCAGCAACACAGCCGCGTTGTTGTCGAAACGGATGACAGAGCCGTCCTGACGACGAACGCCTTTACGGGTGCGTACGACCACCGCGTTATACACATCACCTTTCTTCACTTTACCGCGAGGAATGGCTTCTTTAATAGAAACCTTGATGATGTCGCCGATGCCGGCGTAACGGCGGTGCGAACCACCCAGAACCTTAATACACATTACGCTGCGTGCGCCGGAGTTATCGGCAACATCCAGCATACTTTGCATCTGGATCATCTTAGTGCTCCGCTTTGTTTACTTCTTTTATCCCTCTCGGGATCTGGCTGCCTTAGAAAGGCGCGAAACTATAACACAGCTATTTTCGAAAAGGTAGCCTAAAAAACAAACGGCCCCCGCAGGGGCCGTTTGGGCTCAAAGTGCCTGACTTAGGCCTTTTCTACGATAGCAACCAGGGTCCAGGACTTGGTCTTGGACAGCGGACGGCATTCGCGGATTTCCACGAGATCGCCGGCCTTGCACTCGTTGTTCTCGTCGTGCACGTGCAGCTTGGTAGTACGCTTGATGATCTTACCGTAGATCGGGTGCTTTACCTTGCGCTCGATAGCAACAGTGATGGACTTGTCCATCTTGTCACTGATAACACGACCTTGCAGAGTACGGATATTATCGGTCATTACGCACCTGCCTTCTCAGTCAGTACAGTCTTGATACGCGCGATGTCGCGACGCACTTGTTTCAGAGTGTGAGTCTGAGCCAGTTGACCGGTGGAAGCTTGCATGCGCAGGTTGAATTGCTCACGCAGCTTGGCCAGCAGTTCCTGGTTCAGTTCGTCAACGCTCTTTTGACGCAGATCTTGGGCTTTCATCACATCACCGTCTTAATTACGAAAGTGGTCTGAACAGACAGCTTGGCTGCGGCCAGGGCAAACGCTTCGCGTGCCAGAGCCTCAGGAACACCGTCCATCTCGTACAGGACTTTACCCGGCTGGATCTGAGCGACCCAGTATTCCACGTTACCCTTACCTTTACCCATCCGCACTTCGAGGGGCTTTTCAGTGATGGGCTTGTCCGGGAACACACGGATCCAGATCTTACCTTGACGCTTGACGTGACGAGTCATGGCACGACGGGCTGCTTCGATTTGACGAGCAGTCAGTTGACCACGAGTAGTCGCCTTCAGGCCAAAGGTACCGAAGGATACTTCGTTACCAGAGTTGGCCAGACCGCGGTTGCGACCCTTATGGATCTTGCGGAATTTAGTACGCTTAGGTTGCAGCATTTACCGAGTCTCCTTACTTACCGCGGCCTTTGCGCTTCGGCTTGGACGGAGCAGGCTCTTGAGCAGCAGCAGCGGCAGCAGCGTTAACTGCAGCCAGGCCACCCAGAACTTCGCCCTTGAAAATCCAAACCTTAACGCCGATCACACCGTAGGTGGTGTGGGCTTCAGAAGTTGCGTAGTCGATGTCGGCACGCAGGGTGTGCAACGGCACACGACCTTCGCGGTACCATTCGGTACGAGCGATTTCAGCGCCGCCCAGACGACCGGATACTTCCACCTTGATGCCCTTGGCACCCAGACGCATGGCGTTTTGCACGGCGCGCTTCATGGCGCGACGGAACATAACGCGACGTTCCAGTTGGGAAGTGATGCTGTCAGCAACGAGTTTGCCATCCAGCTCCGGCTTGCGGACTTCGGAAATGTTGATCTGAGCAGGGACGCCAGCAATCTTGGCAACGGCCTTGCGCAGTTTTTCAACGTCTTCACCCTTCTTGCCGATCACGACACCCGGACGAGCGGTGTGAATGGTCACACGGATGCTCTTGGCCGGACGTTCGATGGTGATCCGCGACAGAGAGGCGTTCTTCAGCTCCTTGGTCAGGAACTGGCGTACTTGGAAATCGCCGTACAGGTTGTCAGCGAAATCTTTGGTATTCGCGTACCAGGTAGAGTTCCAGGGCTTGGTAATACCCAGGCGAATGCCATTAGGATGAACTTTCTGACCCATTGCTTATCTCCCAGCCTTAGCGTCGGATACCACTACAGTGATGTGAGAGGTACGCTTGAGGATACGATCCGCGCGACCTTTAGCACGAGGACGGATGCGCTTCATGGACGGACCTTCGTCGACCATGATAGTTGCAACACGCAGTGCATCGATGTCGGCACCTTCGTTGTGCTCGGCGTTAGCAATGGCAGATTCCAGCACCTTCTTCACCAGCACAGCAGCCTTTTTCGGGCTGAAAGCCAGGATGTTCAGAGCCTTGTCTACCGGCAGACCACGTACTTGATCAGCGACCAGGCGAGCCTTCTGTGCAGAAGTACGGGCGAAACGGTGTTTAGCGATAGCTTCCATCATTTTCCCCTTAGCGCTTCTTGGCCTTCTTATCAGCGGCATGACCGCGATAAGTACGAGTCGGTGCGAATTCACCCAGCTTGTGACCGATCATTTCTTCGGTAACAAACACAGGTACGTGCTGACGACCATTATGGACAGCGATGGTCAAACCGATCATGTTCGGGATGATCATTGAACGACGGGACCAGGTCTTAACCGGTTTTTTATCCCCGCTTTCCACCGCTTTCTCTACCTTCTTCAGCAAGTGCAGGTCGATAAACGGACCCTTCTTGAGAGAACGTGGCATGGTAATTCCTCTATATAGCGATTACTTGTTGCGACGGCGTACGATGTACTTGTCGGTGCGCTTGTTCTTGCGGGTCTTGAAGCCCTTGGACTTCTGGCCCCACGGGGATACCGGCTGGATACCCTTGTTACGGCCTTCACCACCACCGTGCGGGTGGTCTACCGGGTTCATCGCCATACCGCGAACGGTCGGACGAATACCACGCCAGCGGCTAGCACCAGCTTTACCCAGTTGACGCAGCATGTGCTCGGCATTGCCTACTTCGCCGATGGTGGCGCGGCAGTCAGCCAGAACCTTGCGAACTTCGCCGGAGCGCAGACGCAGAGTCACATAGTTGCCTTCACGAGCCAGAATCTGAACGAAAGCACCAGCAGAACGAGCCAGCTGAGCACCCTTGCCCGGCTTCATCTCAACGGCGTGTACAGTAGTACCAACCGGGATGTTGCGCATCGGCAGAGTGTTGCCCACCTTGATGGCTGCATCAGCGCCGGAGGCGATGGCGTCACCCGCCTTCATGCCCTTCGGAGCCAGGATGTAGCGACGTTCACCGTCTGCGTACAGAACCAGAGCGATGTTAGCGGTACGGTTCGGATCGTATTCCAGACGCTCAACCTTGGCCGGGATCCCGTCCTTGTTGCGCTTGAAGTCAACGATACGATAGTGCTGCTTGTGACCACCACCGATGTGACGAGTGGTGATGCGACCGTTGTTGTTACGACCACCGGTCTTTTCTTTCTTGTCGAGCAGGGCTGCGAAGGGCTTACCCTTGTACAGATCCTGGTTGACGACCTTGACGACGTGGCGGCGGCCCGGAGAAGTAGGCTTGCACTTAACGATTGCCATTTTTCAGAACTCCTCTTACTCGGCTGCGCCCATGAAGTCGATGTCCTGACCAGCTTTCAGGGTCACATAAGCCTTTTTCCAATCGGAACGACGGCCTACGCGTGCACCAGTACGCTTGGTCTTACCCTTCATGTTCAGGGTACGGACGGTCTCAACTTCGACCTCGAACAGTTTCGCAACTGCGGCTTTGATTTCCGCCTTGGTAGCGTCAGAAGCTACTTTGAACACGATAGTGTTCAGCTTCTCGGCAACCATGGTGCTCTTTTCAGAGATGTGCGGAGCCTTCAGAACTTTCAGCAGACGCTCTTCACGGATCATGCCAGCATCTCCTCGATTTGCTTCACTGCGTCAGCAGTCATCAGAACCTTGTCGAAAGCGATCAGGCTAACCGGGTCGATACCGGCAACATCACGCACGTCGACCTTGTACAGGTTGCGAGCAGCCAGGAACAGGTTCTCATCGACTTCAGCAGTCACGATCAGAACGTCAGACAGTTCCATTTCTTTCAGCTTGGCGGTCAGAGCCTTGGTCTTCGGTGCGTCGATAGCGAACTTCTCGACCACGATCAGACGATCCTGACGGACCAGCTCGGAGAGGATGCTGCGGATGGCACCGCGGTACATCTTCTTGTTAACCTTTTGGCTGTGATCTTGCGGCTTGGCTGCGAAGGTCACGCCACCGGAACGCCAAATCGGCGAACGGATAGAGCCAGCACGGGCACGACCAGTACCCTTCTGACGCCACGGCTTCTTGCCGCCACCAGACACTTCGGAGCGAGTCAGCTGCGCACGGGTACCCTGACGAGCACCAGCGGCATAAGCAACGACGACCTGGTGAACCAGGGCTTCGTTGAATTCACGCCCGAAGGTAGTTTCGGAAACTTGAAGAGCGCTCTGGGCGTCTTTCATTACCAATTCCATTACTATCTCCTCAGACGTTACGCTTTGACGGCGGGTTTAACGATCACGTCGCCGTTGGTCGCGCCAGGAACTGCGCCTTTAACCAGCAGCAGGTTGCGCTCAACGTCAACGCGGACCAGTTCCAGGTTCTGAGTGGTTACACGCTCATTACCCAGATGGCCAGCCATCTTCTTGCCCTTGAATACACGGCCCGGGGTCTGGTTTTGACCGATGGAGCCCGGTACACGGTGGGACAGGGAGTTACCGTGGGTCATGTCCTGGGTGCGGAAGTTCCAGCGCTTAACAGTACCGGCGAAGCCCTTACCCTTGGAAGTACCAGTAACGTCTACCAGCTTAACTTCGGAGAAGATATCAACCTTCAGCTCGTTGCCAACAGTGAAAGTCTCACCGTTGTTCAGACGGAATTCCCACAGACCGCGGCCGGCTTCAACGCCTGCTTTGGCAAAGTGGCCAGCTTCCGGCTTGGTCACACGGCTGGCCTTTTTGGCGCCAGTGGTAACCTGGATAGCATTGTAGCCGTCGGTTTCTACAGACTTGACCTGAGTTACACGGTTAGCTTCAACTTCGATAACGGTCACCGGGATAGAAACGCCATCTTCAGTGAAGACGCGGGTCATACCCACTTTGCGACCTACAAGACCGATTGTCATTGTTATCAACCTCTTTCCGTAATTAACCCAGGCTGATCTGCACGTCGACACCAGCTGCCAGATCCAGACGCATCAGAGCGTCAACGGTCTTGTCAGTCGGTTCAACGATATCAACCAGACGCTTGTGAGTACGGATTTCGTACTGGTCACGGGCGTCCTTGTTGACGTGCGGAGAGATCAGCACGGTGAAGCGCTCTTTGCGAGTCGGCAGCGGGATCGGACCGCGTACTTGTGCGCCAGTGCGCTTGGCAGTTTCAACGATTTCCGCAGTGGATTGATCGATCAGACGATGATCAAAAGCCTTCAGGCGGATACGGATTCTTTGGTTCTGCATGGACCAGAGCTCCAATGGATAAAGAACATAAATCAACACCGCCCGACAGAGAGTACTCCCGCCAGAGGTGCGATTTTCAACGTTTCCCCCACAGATCGGGGGGACTGTATGGCCGACAATTGCGGCAACGGACAGATTGTCCGGCTTGCCTCAAGGACAAGCGGACGGAATTATACAGAAATTTGCCCGTCGCGCAACGGTCCGGGACAGATATTGTTCAATTTTCATACCCACTGCGGAGGGCAGTGCAAAGCTGGTAGACTCGCCTGATTCGGCTCCGTTTCCCCGGTTTGCGTTATCCATGAAAGATCAGAAAAAAGCCTATCTGTTTGCCCTCTGCACCGTGGCGATGTGGTCCACGGTGGCGACCGCCTTCAAACTCTCACTGCAGTACTTTCAACCGGTGCAATTGCTGCTGGTTGCCGCCTGCACCTCCGCCCTCACCTTGCTCGCCATCGTCGCTTGGCAAGGCAAGCTGGCACTGCTCGGGCAATATATGAAGGCGCGCCCTTTCTACTATGTGACGCTGGGCACCCTCAACCCCTTCCTTTATTACCTACTGCTGTTCAAAGCTTATGATCTGCTGCCCGCCCAGCAGGCGCAGACCCTCAACTACACCTGGGCCATCACCCTGTCACTGCTGGCGGTGCCGTTTCTGGGCCAGAAGCTGCGTAAGCGTGACGGTGTGGCTATCGTGCTGGGTTACTTTGGGGCACTGGTGATCGCCACCAAGGGGGACGTGCTGGGGCTGCATTTCGACAACCCCCTCGGCGTCGCGCTAGCACTCGCATCGACCCTGATCTGGGCCGGCTCCTGGATTCTCAACACCCGTCATCAGGGCGATCCGGTGGTGAGCCTGCTGCTCGGCTTTCTAATCAGCATTCCGTGGATTGTGGTCGCGACCGCTCTGCTCGCTGACTTCCAGTTAACCGCTTGGCAGGGCTGGGTCGGCGCCATCTATGTCGGTCTGTTCGAGATGGGTTTTGCCTTCGTGCTCTGGCTGCTGGCCCTGCGCCACGCAACCAACACCGCCCCCATCAGTAACCTGATCTTTATCTCGCCATTTGCCTCGCTACTGCTGCTGCGCTTTCTGGTGGGTGAACAGATCCACCCCGCCACCCCGGTGGGTCTGGCACTGATTATCGCGGCGCTGCTGATTCAGCAGCTCAAATACGGCAAACGCTATCGCAAGGTGACGGGCGATGGTCACACCGGTTGAGCTGGCGCCCGACTACTACCTGCACAACTTCCGGCTACTGCTGGCAGATATTGCCAAGCGGCATGCCGATCTGCTGCTCTGCGACGAGCACGCCTGGCTAACCCGCTTTGCGGCTCTCTCCCACCCTGCCGCCTGCCTGCTGGTGCGCCTGCTATCGCGCAAAGGGGAGTGGTTTCGCGCCGACAAGCTGCACTATCCGGAAATTGGTGCGCTGCCACTGGATGAATTGGCACAGACCGGTTTTATCCGGCTGGCGCAGCCTGACTGGCCTGAGCTGGGTGCCCTGCTGACCCGCCCCGAGATTCTGAGTCTGGCACCGCACCTGCCGCGCAGCGCCCGCAAGGAAGCACTGCTCGATGAGCTGGCCAACACGCCGCTTCCCGCGCTTCCCTTTGTATGCCTGCAGGTGCTGGACAAGGCGTTGCTGGCGCGCTTTCTGCTGCTGTTTTTTGGCAATCGCGAGCAGGATTTGACCGAGTTTGTACTGCTCGATCTGGGTCACTATCGCTATGAAAGCTATCCGCTCGATCCGGCCAGCCGACTGTTCCAGAGCCGGCAGCAGCTCGATGCTCGCTGGGCACTCGATGAGTGGCAAACGCAGTGGCTCGTCGAGCGTGCCAATACCGGCCCCGAGGTCGCCGCCAACTGGTGGCCGACATTGCCTGCCCGCTCTGACTGGCCACCTCTGGCGCGGCGCCGTGAGCGGCTGCAACTGGCGCTGGCTCGCGATCTGGAGCGCTGCGGTGATGATGAGCTGGCGCTGCATCTCTACGCCGATTGCCAGATGCCTCCGGCGCGGGAGCGCCAGGTTCGCCTCTGGCTCAAACGCGATGAGCACGCCCAAGCAGCCGCCATGCTGGCCGGGATGACCGCCGCGCCACGCGATGAAGAGGAGCGGGCCGTACTGCGCACGTTGCAAGAAAAGCTGGCCAGAGCGCTGGGCCACAGAGTGCCACGCCATCGTCGCCCGGAATTTCCGGCTCTGGATTTAACCCTTTCCCCCTGGCCCGGTCGGGTGGAAGAGGCCGCACTGACCGCCCTCGCCCAACAGGGTTGGCACGGTGGCTGGTGTGAGAACGCCCTGCTCGGTGGCATCTTTGGCCTACTGTTCTGGGATGCCCTGTTTGCGCCATTGCCGGGCGCCTTCTTTAACCGCTACCAACGCGGGCCGGCTGATCTCTATTCATCGACCTTTGCCGAGCGGCGTCGCCCGCAGATTGCCGCTGCCTGGGCACAATTGGCTGCACCGGATTACCGCGAGCAGCTGTTGCTGCGCTATGAGCGTAAACAGGGGATCGCCAACGACTGGGTGGTGTGGGATCGCCTGCCCCGCTCACTGCTCGAACAAGCACTGGGCGTGATCCCGCGCCATCACTGGCAAGCCATGCTGACCCGACTGCTGTTTGACGTGCGCAGTAACCGCAGCGGGCTGCCCGACTTGGTGCTGTTTCGTGACGGGGAGTATTGCCTGGTCGAGGTCAAAGGCCCCGGCGACGATTTGCAGCCCCACCAGATCCGCTGGCTGCAATTCTTTGCCGCCGAGGGTATCCCCCATGCAGTTTGCCGGGTACGGGTCGCCAGTGATGATTAAGCAAAACAACAGGTTGCAAAAAAGTTAACAACAGCACAAAAAATGGCCCGAAGGATGCAAGTTCTCATTATCTGTTGATGCAAGGATGATGATCATGTCGATTGGCGCGCTGTTACCCCTGGCCTCACTGGCCTTCAATATCGGCAGCAAGATTTTCAGCAGCTCCTCGCAACCGGCGCCAGCCGCCTCGTCTGCGACCACGGCGCAGCCCAACTTGTCGCCCACACTACAAAGCCTCTTCTCCGGGCTCGGAGCCAACAACCCGTCTGGTGATACCGAAAGCTCGGCCATCAATCACTTTATGAGTGACCTGATGCAGGAGCTCAAACGCTCTTCGTCCGGCCAGTCGTTGCCTGATGCGCTGGCCAGCCTGCAACAAAAGCTGTCGAGCGGCACAGCGGGCAGCAGCGGTGATAACTTGCAGCGCTCCCTCTCGGCACTGGAAGAGCAACTTGGCATGCCGCAAGCTGATCTCGGCTCGTTTATCAGCCGTTTTCGCGACAGCCTGCAGCAAGGCAGCGGCCAGCTGCTCAGTGCCCGCGCCTGACGTAGAAACGAAAAACGGCAACCCGAGGGTTGCCGTTACTATTCAATATGTTGCCAATCAGCTGCGCGCAGCCAGCAGGGCTTCGGCGGCAGTCAGGGCCGCATCGATCTGCTGCGGTGCCACACCGCCCTTGGCAACCCGTTTGGCCAAGGTCGCATCCAGTTCAAGGTTCGGATAGACATCCTCACCAATCAGCGGGTTGAAGCGGGCAAACTCGGCCAGCGTCAGCTCTTCTAGCGGCTTTTGTACGCTGATGGCGTAGACCACGGCTTCACCGACGATATGGTGCGCTTCACGGAAGGGAATCCCCTTGGCCACCAGATAGTCGGCCAGCTCGGTAGCATTGGCATAACCGCCTTGCGCCGCCGCCTTGGTCCGCTCGCTGTTAACGTTGAGATCCACCAGCACCAGCGCCGCCATGTCGAGGCAGTCGTGCCAGGTATCCAGCGCGTCGAACAGCCCTTCCTTGTCTTCCTGCATGTCCTTGTTGTAGGCCAGCGGCAGTGCCTTGAGGGTCATCAGCATCCCCATCTGGGCGCCCACGACCCGGCCAGCCTTGCCACGGATCAGCTCAAGAGCATCCGGGTTCTTCTTCTGCGGCATCAGGGAGGAGCCCGAGGTCACCGCATCGGAGAGTTCAAGGAAACCGGCTTCTCCGGTGTTGTAGAAGATCAGATCTTCGGCAAAGCGCGACAGGTGGGTCATGGAGAGGGACGCCACATTCATCAGCTCGACCACATGATCGCGATCCGAGACCGAATCCAGGCTGTTGCGTGTTGCCGCAGCAAAGCCAAGGTCGAGTGCCAGTGCGTCACGGTCGATGGCATAGGCCGTACCGGCCAGCGCGCCGCAACCAAGCGGACTGGTATCGAGCCGCTTGAGCGCATCCTGCAGGCGGCTGTAGTCGCGCTCCAGCATCTCCACATAGGCCAGCGCCCAGTGGCTGAAGGTGACCGGTTGCGCCCGTTGCAGGTGGGTGTAACCGGGCAGCACTGTGGTTTGGTGAGCGCGAGCGCACTCCACCAGCCCCTTTTGCAGGGCATGGACCGAGTGCAGCAGCAGCTCACCTTGCGCCTTGCACCAGAGCTTGAGATCCGTCGCCACCTGATCGTTACGGGAACGACCGGTGTGCAGCTTCTTGCCCAGATCGCCCACGGCGTCGATCAGCTTGCCTTCCACCCAGGAGTGAATGTCTTCGGCATCGGACACCAGGATCTGCTCCGGATCGAGGCGCACGCTCACCAGCAAGGCATCCATGGCCTGCTGCAGCTTGCCCTGCTCCTCGGCAGTCAGCACCCCGACCTTGACCAAGGCGCGTGCCCAAGCCATCGAGCCCTGAATGTCCTGCTCTGCCAGACGATAGTCGAAGCGCAGGGAGTCGTTGAACTGCTTGAATCTGACATCCGCGCCCTGACTAAAGCGCCCGCCCCAAAGTGCCATCTCGATACTCCTGTGAACTGATTATCCCGTCTCTCTTCTTATCAGGGTGACCGCCGGGCGGCCACCCTGTCACACCTTAACCGTGAGTGTGCGCACCGCCAACATCCTGATTCTGCTCTTTCATGGCGCGAATCCGGCTGGCCAGGGTGTAAAGACGGATGAAGCCTTCAGCGTGGCTCTGGTCGTACACTTCGTCGGCACCGAAGGTGGCGAAGTCTTCCGAGTAGAGGCTGTTGGGCGACTTCTTCTGGGTCGCAGTGACTTGGCCCTTGTACATCTTGAGCACCACTTCACCGTTCAGATCTTCGGCGATGGCGTTGGCAGAGGCGACAATGGCCTTGCACAGCGGGGTGAACCAGCGACCGTCATAGACCAGATGGGAGAACTCGGCACCGAGTTTTTCCCGCCAGGCGCGAGTCGGGCGATCCAGCACCAGCTCTTCCACGGCGCGCAGTGCAGCAACCATCACGGTACCGCCCGGGGTTTCGTAGCAACCACGGGACTTCATACCGACCATCCGGTTTTCGGTGATATCGACACGGCCCACGCCATGCTTACCGGCTCGCTCGTTCAGGTGCACCAGAATCTGGTGCGGAGTCATGGTCTTATCATCCACAGCCACCACTTCGCCCTTGGCGACGGTCAGCTTGACGTACTCCGGTTGATCCGGGGCTTGCTCGGCTGGCACGGTCCACTGCCAGACGGCTTCGGACGGTTCGTTCCAGGTGCTCTCCAGCTCGCCACCTTCGGTGGAGATGTGCCAGGCGTTGGCGTCACGGCTGTAGATCTTCTTCAGCGTGGCCTTGCACGGAATGTTGCGGGCTTCCAGATAGGCCAGCAGATCTTCCCGGGAGCGCATGTCCCAGATCCGCCAAGGAGCAATCACCTTCAGATGCGGAGCCAGCGCCGCTACGGCACCTTCGAAACGCACCTGATCGTTACCCTTGCCGGTGCAACCGTGGGAGATGGCATCGGCGCCTTCGGCCAGCGCAGCTTCAACCATGGCCTTGGCGATCACCGGACGAGCCATGGAGGTACCCAGCAGGTAGGTACCTTCATAGATGGCGCCGGTCTTCAGGGTCGGGTAGACATATTCCTTGATGAACTCTTCGCGCAGGTCCTTGATGATGCACTTGGAGGCACCGGAAGCGATCGCCTTCTCCTCGATGCCTTCCAGATCCTCGCGCTCCTGACCTACATCGGCAACAAACGCCACGATTTCAGCGTCATAGTGCTCTTTGAGCCAGGGAATGATGGCCGAGGTATCCAGGCCGCCCGAGTAAGCCAGTACGATCTTGTTGATGGTGCTCATTGTTTTTCTCTCCGTGACGATTCGTTGTCGATTCAGTGTTGGCCGCCCAGCAGGGTAACCAGGATGGCGTTCTGGATGTGCATGCGGTTCTCGGCCTCGTCGAGGATCAGAGAAGCCGGACCGTCCATCACCTCTGAAGTGATCTCCAGATCGCGGTGGGCCGGCTGGCAGTGCAGCACGTGGCGGATACCGGTGCGATCCAGCAGCGCCTGATTAATCTGATAAGGCATGAAGATATCCATGACCTGTTCCATCGGGGTGGTATCGCCCATCGACACCCAGGTATCGGTGTAGGCGACGTCAAACCCTTCAATGGCCTTGATGTCATCGCTCACCACCAAGGTCGCGCCGCTTTGCGCAGCCAGCGCCTGGGCCTGCTGGAAGATCTGCACATCCGGGCCGTGACCCTTGGGGCAGACCAGCGTGACATCGGTGCCGAGGATGGCGCCGGTCAGCAGCAGGGAGTGGCTGACGTTGTTGCCATCGCCCAGATAAGCCAGCTTCACCTTGGACATATCGGAATAGTTTTCTGCGATGGTCATAAAATCGGCGAAGGCCTGGCACGGGTGATAGAGGTTGCACAGGCTGTTAACCACCGGCACGGTGCCATACTCAGCCAGCTCAACCAGTGTTTGATGATCAAACACCCGGGCGACGATCCCTTCGCACCAGCGCGACAGGTTGCCGGCGAAATCCTTCACCGACTCACGCTTACCCAATGCACCGTTCTGCTGGTCCATATAGACGCTGTGACCACCGAGGCGAGCGATGCCGATGTCGAAGGTGACGCGGGTACGCAGGGAGGGCTTCTCGAACAGGGTGACGATGTTCTTGCCTGCCAGCGACTGGCTGTATTTCTTCGGATCGGCCTTGATGGCCTTGCCCAGGTTGATCAGGTCCGTCAGTTGGGCCTGGTCGAATTCGGTTCCGGTCAGAAGGTGCATGGGTCTCTCCTTGTGTCGTTTATGCCGTGACCTTGGTGCCTACCGCGCCGCCCGCGAGCAGCTTGTGCAGCAGATCCGGGTAGCGCCAGCTGGCAACGGCCACCGGCTTGCCGAGGGTCTCGGCAGCGTGCAGGGCAGCTTTCACCTTGACCGCCATCCCGTCGGCAATCACCCCTTTCTCCATCAGGTCGGCGGCTGTGCTCTTGTCGAGTTCCGGCACCAGCTTGCCCTTGCCATCCAGAATGCCGCTCACATCCGACAGCATCACCAGATCGGCGCCCAGCGCCTCAGCAATGGCGGTAGCCGCCTGGTCGGCGTTGACGTTCATCATCTGCCCTTCGGTGGTGATACCGATGGAGCTGATCACCGGCAGGAAACCTTGCGACAGGATGCCCTTGAGCAGTGCCGGGTTGCCCGGTTGGCAGGCACCGACTGCGCCCAGTTCGGGATCAAGCTGGGTCACCTGGCACAGGCCGCCGTCTGCCAGACACAGGCCCACAGCCGGGATGCCGGTCGCGATCGACTTGGCCATCATCTGCTTGTTAGCCGTTCCGGCCAGCGCACCGGCGATAAAGGGAATGTGTTCGAACGGGGTTATGCGCAGGCCGTTTTTCTTGGCCGAGGTCAGGCCCAATCCCTTGAGCAGGTCATCCACCAGGCAGCCACCGCCGTGCACCAGCACCAGCGGACGGTGTTGCTCGTCAAGGAAGCCCTTGAGGGTGGCGAACAGGGCGGTGAGGGCCTCGTCACTTTCGAGCAGCGCGCCGCCCAGCTTGATTACCAGAGTCTGCTTGTCCATCTCTCTCTTCCTTAGAGCAGGCCGGCGCCCGCTGCGAAACCGTACTTGATGTTGATGCATTGAATGGCCTGGGAGGCGGCACCCTTGAGCAGGTTGTCGATGGCGCTGAACACCACCAGCATCTTGCCCTGCTGCTGCCAGGCAATATCACAATAGGGAGTACCCGCCACACCGCGAATCGAGGGGGTGGTCTTGGCCAGCCGCACCAGCGGTTTGCCGGCATAGGCTTGCTGATAGGCTGCAGTCACCTGCTCCGGGGTCACGCCCTCTTTCAGCTCGACATAGAGGGTGGCCAGAATGCCGCGCACAAAGTTGCCCAGATGCGGCTGGAACAGCACCTGACAGCCCAGGTGGTGGCTGATTTCCGGCTGGTGACGGTGAGTAAAGGTACCGTAGGCATTCAGGCTCACTTCGCAGAAGCTGGTGGTCAGCGAGGCCTTGCGACCGGCACCGGAAACACCGGAGACGGCGTTGATGATAGGCAGGCTGCCGTCAGCAATCAGGCCGGCAGCCATCAGCGGCTTGAGGGCGCTGAGGGACGCGGTCGGGTAGCAACCCGGCACCGCAATCAGCTGCGCCTTGGCAATCGCTTCGGCATTCCATTCAGCCAGACCGTAGGCGGCTTGATCCAGCCACTCGGGAGCGGCGTGGGAGAAACCGTAGAACTGTTCGTAGAAACCATCCTGCTGCACCCGGAACGCACCGGAGAGGTCGAACACGGTCACGCCCTTGGCCAGCAGCTGCGGTGCCAGTCCGGCACTCACCTCGTGGGCGGTCGCCAGCAGCACGATATCGGCGTCAATCTGCAGGCGGCTCATCCCCTCTTCATCGAGCGGCAGCAGCGGCAGGTCCACCACGCCAGCGTATTGCGGATGCAGGGTGGAGAAGATCTTGCCTGCGTCCTGGCTGCCTGCCGAGACATACAGACCAGTCAGTTGCAGGTCGGGATGGTTCTGTACCAGTGCGGCCAATTCGGCCCCGGCGTAGCCACTGGCACCGACGATAACGGTGTTGAGCATCTATTCAATCCGATTGTGTTTCACGAATGTACAGCAGAGTGCTGCATAAGGATGTCGGGACGATGACGCGTCCCGATAAGCGGGGCGAGTCAGGCTCTAGTGCGTCGTCGGTTGATTAACAGGTGACAGAACATGGGGTTTCCCTTACAACTAAGCCTCATCGAGAGTAACGCAATGGAATATTCATTCACTCTCACTGCATGAAGATGTTCTACCAAAATCCCGATGGGGGTGCAAGGAGCTTTTATGGCCAATCTGGATTTTTTTTCACTTTATAAGAATATTATTGCGATTCCCTCCATCAGCAGCAGCGACAGCAAATGGGATCAGAGCAACGAGGGCGTGATTCGTCTGCTGGCCGACTGGTTTGCCAGTCTGGGATTCCAGATTGAGGTCACTGAGCTGGCCGAGATGCCCGGCAAGTTCAATCTGGTCGCCACGCTCGGCCAGGGTGAAGGCGGTCTGCTGCTGGCTGGCCACACCGATACCGTGCCGTTTGACGAGGGGCGTTGGAGCAAAAATCCGTTTCAGGTAACGGAAGAGGGCAACCGTCTTTATGGTCTCGGCACCATCGATATGAAGGGCTTTTTTGCCTTTATCGTCGAGGCGTTGCAAGGTCTGGATCTGACGCAGCTAAAAAAACCGCTGCGCATTCTCGCCACCGCCGATGAAGAGACCACCATGGCTGGCGCCCGCACAATCGCCGAGGCCGCCGAGTTCAAGCCGGACTACGCCGTGATTGGCGAGCCAACCGGTCTGGTGCCGGTAGTGGCGCACAAGGGGCACATGTCGGAGCTGATCCGCATCACCGGCAAGAGCGGTCACAGCTCGGATCCGGCTAACGGCGTCAATGCCATGGAGATCATGCATCAGGCGATGGGGCAGGTACTCGGCTTGCAGCGTACCCTCAAGGAAAAATATGCAGATCACCGCTTTGCTGTGCCGCAGCCAACCCTGAACCTCGGCTATATCCACGGCGGCGACAGCCCGAACCGCATCTGCGGTTGCTGCGAACTGCATATCGATATGCGCCCAACCCCGCAGGTGGGGGCCGACGAACTGTTCGGCATGCTCAAAGAGGCGCTCTCCCCCATCGAAATCCACCAGCCGGGCTGCCTACATCTGCAGCACCTGCACGATCCGATTCCGGCTTACGCCTGCCGCGACGATTCCGAGCTGGTTCGCGAGGCAGAAAAGGCCAGTGGCAAACGTGCCGAGAGTGTTAACTACTGCACCGAAGCGCCCTTTATTCAGCAACTTGGCTGCGAAACCATCGTGCTCGGCCCCGGTCATATCGCCCAGGCTCACCAGCCGGATGAGTACCTGGATCTGTCGTTTGTCGAACCGACCAAGGCGGTGTTGCAGCATCTGGTGAAGCGTTTCTGTTTGTAGGAAATTTACACAAATCCTGCAAACTGCAACGCATCGTAAATACATCTTCAAAACGTACGGTGTTATTTGACCTGGCTCACAACTCATGGGTAGATTGTGCTCTGATATGACGGAACGGATGTTGTAATCACACAACGACAACTCTGAGGCAGAACAGCCGGTAACAGGGTGGGAACTTCAGCAATAAGGACGTGTAATGAACGAAAAGTACGCCGCGCTACGCGCCAACGTGAGCCTGCTGGGCCAGTTGCTCGGCAAATCCATCATGGAGCATAAGGGGCAACCCTTCCTCGACAAAATCGAGGCCATTCGCCTGCTGGCCAAATCGGCCCGTCAGGGCAGTGAGACCGATCGCCAGGCGCTGATCGACATGTTGCAAAGCCTCAGTGACGAGGAGCTGTTGCCGGTGGTTCGCGCCTTCAGCCAGTTCCTCAATCTGGCCAACGTGGCAGAGCAGTTCCACACCATCTCCCGCAGCTTCGCCGATCAAACCGGTGCGACGGATCCACTCGAGCAGGTTTTTGCCAAGCTCAAGGGTTCGGACCTGTCGCAAGAGGCGATCGTTCGGGCGGTTAACGAACTGGATATCGATCTGGTGCTCACCGCGCACCCCACCGAGGTCACTCGGCGTACTCTGATTCACAAGCACGTTCAGCTGAACGACTGCCTGGAAGCCCTCGAAATCAGCGATCTGCTGCCGCGTGAGCGCGAACGCATTCTGAATCGGATCGAGCAGCTGATTAACCAAGCCTGGCACACCAACGAAATCCGTATCCAGCGCCCGACGCCGGTCGACGAAGCCAAGTGGGGCTTCGCCATGATCGAAAACAGCCTGTGGCCAGCCATTCCGGAATTCATGCGCAACCTCGACGCCCAGATGCAAAAGCACCCGGGAGTGCGTCTGCCGCTGGATGCCGCTCCGGTGCGCTTTACCTCCTGGATGGGTGGCGACCGTGACGGCAACCCGTTTGTGACTGCCAAGGTCACCGCCGAGGTGCTCGAGCTGGGCCGCTGGATGGCGGTGAGCCTGTTCTATCAGGACATCAAAGAGCTCACCTCCGAACTGTCGATGGGCGATTGCACCGACGAGCTGCGCGCTCTGGTCGGCGATACCCACGAACCCTACCGCGCCCTGATCCGCGAACTGCGTGAACAGCTGCGCGAAACCCGCGAATACCTGACCGCCAAGGTGCAGGGCCAGCACAGCGAAAGCCGTGACCTGATCCGCGCCACCGCCCAGCTGCGCGAGCCGCTTGAGCTCTGCTATCGCTCCCTGCATGCCTGTGGCATGGGCAATATCGCCGATGGCGTGCTGCTCGACGTGCTGCGTAAGGTAGCCTGCTTTGGCGTGCATCTGGTCAAGCTGGACATTCGTCAGGATGGTGAGCGCCACGCGCTGGCTATCTCCGAGCTGACGCGTCACCTCGGCCTGGGTGATTACGCCGAGTGGAGCGAAGAGGACAAGCAGGCGTTCCTGCTCACCGAACTTAACTCGCGTCGTCCGCTGATCCCGACCGACTGGGAGCCGAGCGCCGAAACCCGTGAAGTGCTCGACACCTGCCAGGTGATCGCCGAGAGCGATCCGGATGCCTTCGGGATCTACATCATCTCGATGGCCGGCGCCCCCTCTGACGTACTGTCAGTACAGCTGCTGCTGAAAGCCTCCGGCTGCAAGTTCCATATGCCGGTCGCCCCGCTGTTTGAAACCCAGGAAGACCTGATGGCCGGTACCGCCGTGATGGAGCGTCTGCTCTCCGTCGACTGGTATCGCGGTTATATTCAGGGCCGCCAATATGTGATGATCGGTTACTCCGACTCAGCCAAGGATGCGGGCATGATGGCCGCTGGCTGGGCTCAGTACGCCGCTATGGAATCGCTGGTTGCACTGGCAGAAGCCAATGATCTGCGCCTGACCCTGTTCCACGGCCGTGGTGGTACCGTCGGTCGCGGTGGCGCTCCGGCTCATCAGGCAATTTTGTCCCAACCGCCGGGATCCCTGCGCGGCGGGCTGCGCGTGACCGAGCAGGGCGAGATGATTCGCTTCAAGTTCGGTCTGCCCAAGGTGGCCATCAACAGCCTGGCGCTCTACACCAGCGCCGTGCTGGAAGGCAATCTGCTGCCGCCGCCCAAGCCCAAGGAGTGCTGGCGCGCCGTGATGGAGCAGCTGGCCGACGTCTCCTGCGAGCATTATCGCAGCGTGGTACGCGGTCATGCCGACTTCGTGCCCTACTTCCGTGCTGCGACGCCGGAAATGGAGCTGGGCAAGCTGCCGCTCGGTTCACGCCCCTCCAAGCGCAAGCCGAATGGCGGCGTCGAGAGCCTGCGCGCCATTCCGTGGATCTTCGCCTGGACCCAGAACCGTCTGATGCTGCCGGCCTGGCTCGGCGCCCACAAGGGGCTGGAGAAGGTGATCGCGGATGGCAATCTGGCCGTGCTGGAAGAGATGAGCCGCCAGTGGCCCTTCTTCCGCACCCGCCTCGAAATGCTCGAGATGGTGTTCCTCAAGGCCGATGCCTCGCTGGCTGAATATTATGACAGCCGTTTGGTGCCACCGGCCCTGTGGCCGCTTGGCCAGCAGCTGCGCAAGGAGCTGGCCGACTCGATCGAACTGGTTCTCAAGCTCCGTCCGCAAGGCGGTCTGCTCGACGACCAACCCTGGATTCAGGAGTCGATCAAGCTGCGTAACCCCTACACCGACCCGCTCAACGTGTTGCAGGCCGAGCTGCTCGGCCGTTCACGCCGCGACCCCGAATCGCTGCACCCCGAGCTGGATCAGGCGCTGATGGTCACCATCGCCGGTATCGCTGCCGGGATGCGTAACACGGGCTAGTCGCTTGCCAGCCGACCGATTGCCAAAGGGCGCCGCAAGGTGCCCTTTGTTTTTATTGATATGACTATATATCTCAAAGCGGGATTATCTCGGTCGACATAAAGACCGCTAGTGAAAAGCAAACGTCAGAGTCATATTTTCCAATGTCTCATCGCTGCCTGATGGTTTAGCTTCAAAAATACAATTTCGCCCTGTCCGCTTGGCTTCATAAAGCGCCTGATCGGCGATATGAAAGATAATCTTCGGATCAGAATGAAGTGAGGGGATCATGCAGGCCACCCCTGCGCTGATCGTGGTTTGCAGCGCGTAGTATAAAACTTCATTTTTCAAATCACACACAGCCCGGCGAATCGCCTCTGCGACTTCAATTGCATGCGAAACCTGGGTATCCCCAAGAATAATGGCAAACTCATCACCACCCAAGCGAGCCGCCAAATCGGTGGGCCGCCTAACATGAGTAGAAATAATGGTTGATACACTCTTCAGATATTCATCACCAGCTTCATGGCCATGGTTATCATTTATCACTTTGAAGAAATCCAGATCCAGCATGATGACACTGATGGGTGTCTGGGCACGGATGTTTCTACGCCACTCCACCTCCATAAACTGACTGACCATACGACGGTTTGCCAGACCGGTCAGGGGGTCTACCAGTGCTCGCGCTTCAGCCTCCAACTCAAACAGTTTACGCTGGGTGATGTTGATATGTGAGACCCCGAAATAGGCATCAAGGTGATCGCCAAGCGGCACAATGGTCATCAAAAACCAGCGCTGCTCCGTCGGACTATGGCAGGGATATTCAAAACTGAAACTGCTTTTTCTGCCAGCGATCACATCCCGGATTCCGTCATAAACCAATTCTGCATCGTGATCACCATTGCTGACGGAGCGTTCACAGGCGCCAAGATAATTATATTTCTTCCAGCAAAAGTTCGCTGGCACTCCATTATCCAGACCGAATTGAACCCATGCATTATTAATGTAAACAATGTCGCCCTTGCAGTTAATAACGGCCATTTGATCTTTTAAACTATCCAACAATGCTCTCAGTAAATAATCGATCCTTTTCATAACCGGAACCTCAATTATTCCGATAATCATTTATTATGTAATTCTTATTGGCCTCGTTATTGCCAAAAAAAATCAACCAAAAAAATAATTACATTTTATTTTTTATTGTTCACTAAGCGTAGATGCACTTATAAAAAGGGTCAATTGGCATCCATGCCAAGTCTCCACTCTCGCGATCCGATTCTGTGCAACCATCCACAAGCATTTGTCTGGCGCAGCCGAATCGCGGATAGTACACAACTTTGCTGCCCCTTTGTGACCCGGACGTCCCATGACTTTTCCTCATCTCTCCATTCATCTGCGTTTGCTCGGCATGGCGGCCCTGTGGGGTGCGTCCTGGCCATGGGGTCGCGTGATTGCCCAAGCCTTGCCGCCACTGACCGGCGCCAGTGTGCGTTTTCTGCTGGCAACAGTGATCTTGCTGCCATGGATGTTGCTCGCCCGCCGCGGCAATCCGTGGCAAGGGTGGGATGCCAAACGCTGGGGTGGCATGCTGGCCGCAGCGGCGGCCGGCGTCATGGGCTACTCAACCTTCTTTATGCTGGGACTGAAAGAGGTGGCGGCCGGTCAGGCCTCGCTGGTGGTCGCTCTTAATCCAGCCGCGACCCTGCTGCTGGCAGCCTGGCTATTTCGCGAACCGCTCAACCGCACCATCGGCCTTGGCATGGTACAGGCGGTGCTCGGTGCCCTGATTGTGCTGACTCATGGCGCGCCCTGGTTGCTGCTGGCAGGCGGTATCGGACACGGACAGCTGTTGCTGCTCGGCTGCGTGTCCTGCTGGGTAGCCTACACCCTGCTCGGCAAGAAGGTGCTGGTGGGGGTCGAGGCGCTCACCACTACCGCCACCACGGCACTGCTCGGTGCCATGATGCTGACAGCGTTGAGCCTGCTGCTGGAAGGCTCCAGCGGCTGGCAACAACTGCCGGTCATCTCCGGCCAGGTCTGGTTTGCGCTGGTTGCACTTGCTTTTGGTGCCACGGCGCTGGCTTATGCCTGGTACTTCCATGGCGTAAAGCATCTGGGAGCCAGTGTCGCGGCAGGCTATATCGCGCTGGTGCCCCCTTTTGGCGTGATCTTTTCCGCTCTGTGGCTGGGCGAAGAGCTGGGCCCTTCGCTGCTGATCGGTGCCGCAGTCGCCGTCTGTGGCATGCTGGTGATGCATCTGGGGCGAGCCCGCATGGTGAGCCGCTAGCTATCGGAGTAAAGGCTGGCCGGCCAACCCAGCCCCTCCCCGGCTTGCATCCCCTGCCGGTGGGGAGCAGACTGTTTGGCCTTGTCTTGCCTCACGGAGACGGTCATGACCCCCGCTATCAAGCTGTTAGAAAAGCTCAAGATTTCCTTCACCCTGCACCCTTACGACTGCGAAGCCCATGACGACTTCGGCAAGCACGCGGCCAGCCAGTTGGGGCTGCCTGAAGAGCAGGTGTTCAAGACCCTGATCGCCCATCACGACAAGCAGGCCGTGGTAGCCATCGTCCCCTCTTCCGGTATGTGCAGCCTCAAGCAGCTGGCCAAGGCGACCGGCCTCAAGAAGGTCGAGATGCTCAAGCCTTCCGACGCCGAGAAACTGACCGGCTACAAGGTGGGCGGCATCAGCCCGCTGGCACAGAAAAAAGCCCTGCCTACCGTACTCGACGAGTCGGCCCTATTGTTTGATCGCATTCTGGTCAGTGGCGGCAAGCGCGGCCTGTCCGTCGGTGTGTCGCCGCGCGAAATGCAAGAGAAGATGGGCTGGCTGATCGCCCCGATCGGGGAGTAACTGCAGCCTCATTGGCATCATTTGACGTCTGACCCATAACAGTGCGCAAATCTGGACCATACTTGAACGACAACTGACGCCGGCCAGCGGTTCCGACACCCGGCAGGAGACGCAACCGGCCTGACATCCCAGCAGTTAACGTCGACAAGGATTGCGCATGTTTTCATTCCTCAATGCCAAGAAGCAGGCTCAGCAGGCCACCCAGGCTCAACACGAAATCCAGGTTCTACACACCCGCCAGTCAGCCCTTGATAGCGCCCTACCCGGCTGGTTGGCCGGTTTACACCAGCCACTGCTGATCCTTGCCTACCTAAGCCCTCATCTCGACTTCAACACTCTGACCCGTCAGCTGCAAAGTGCCATCAGCCAGCGCTTTCCCCAGTGCCGGCTGGTTGCGGTGAGCACCGCCGGTGAGCTATGTCAGAAACCGGGTGATAGCAGCAGCCTCTACTGCGCGACCGGCGATCGCTGGGATACGCTGGTACTGCAGTCGTTTGACAGCCACCTGCTCAGCCGGGTCGATATCGTCAGCGTGCCGCTGCCTGCCAGCGACGGCAAGGCGGAAAACCGCACCGCAGCCATCACCCAACAGCTGCAGAGTGCCTCGCTGCCGCAGCCCATCAACTTTGCTGACACCGTCGCTCTGACCTTTATCGATGGCCTCTCTGGCGCCGAGTCGAGCTTTATCGAGGCGATCTACCGCAGCGGGCGCTTCCCCTGCTACGTAATTGGGGGCTCCACTGGCGGCAAGCTCGACTTTAAGGAGACCCACCTCTACGACGGAAAACAGGTGTGTCGCAACCACGCCATCATGATTTTCCTCAAGGTGGCGCCGGCCTACCGCTATGCCGTCTTCACTTCGCACAACTTCAGCAAAGAACCGGCCTCCTTCCTGATTGCCGAAGCCTCGCCCGAGCAGCGCTGGGTGCAAACTGTGCTGACCGACGACTATCAGGTGGTGTCGTTTATCTCGATGCTGAAACAGCATTTCCGGGTCAGTGATAACCGGGCGCTGGAGGAGAAATTACAGGAGTACAGCTTCGCTATCGAGATCGGTGGCCAGCTGTTTATCCGCAGCATCAGCGGCATCGACTTTGCCGCCGACAAGGTGCACTTCTATTGCGACGTCGCGATGGGAGAGCGGCTGCATCTGGTGCGCCGCAAAGAGCTGGCCAAGCAGACCGGCGATGATTTCCGCCAGTTTCTTAACGGTCGCAGCGGGCTGGAGCCGCTCGGCGGCATGCTCAACGACTGCATCCTGCGTCGTCTCTATAACGGACAAAGTCTGGCGCAGCTCGACTGCTTCCGACAGCTGCCGGTGGCAGGCTTCTCAACCTTTGGCGAGCTGTTCGGGGTCAGCATCAACCAGACCCTGACCGCCCTGTTCTTCTTCCGTCTCGGCCGCGCCGATGCCAGCTATCAGGATGAGAGCCTGCTCAACTTCCCGGTCGCCTATGCTCGCTTTCACAGCTACAGCATGCAGCGACGCCTTGGCCAGAGCGAGATGCTGGGCCGCATCCGTCGCAAGATCAATCTGCAGATGGAGGACTACTACGCCCTGATGCCGCAGCTGATGGGACAGGTCGGGGAAATAGAGACCGCCGTGCAGCGTATCGAAGAGCAGTTCACGGCGCTTGGCAGCGGTCTGTCAGATCACTTCGATGAACTGGGCCAGCTGCTGCAGCTCAACGTCCATATCACCCCCAAGACGGTGCAACTGAACGACAACACCCAGAACATCCGCCAGATCCTCGAAGCCATCAACCAGATTGCCGATCAGACCAACCTGCTGGCGCTTAACGCAGCCATTGAGGCAGCCCGCGCCGGCGAACATGGCCGTGGCTTTGCGGTGGTGGCCGACGAAGTGCGTAAACTGGCCCGGGTTACTCAGGAGTCGCTGCAGAAAACCCATGAGTCGATTCAGGGATTGTCACTGAGCGTGACCGACATTTCCGGTCTGATTGAGCAAAACAGCCGCTCGGGGGATTCACTCTCTCGCAGTAGCGCAGGCTTTCACGACCGCATTGAGGAAGCGACCCACAACATCCACCACGCCAGTGATCAGATTGTGCAGACCGTCTCGACCCTGCGCGAGGCGAGCGAGGCGATGTCGCTCATCTCGGCTCAGGTCGAAACGGTCAAACGGTTGGTACTAAATACCGACTGACGCTCGCCACGCCGCCGTCAGGGCCGCCAGTGACAGACGCTGGCGGCCTTTTTCATCGAAGTTTTCATCAGCCAGCCAACGCGCCAGCACCGCCTGCAGCCCCGGCCACTCCCGATCCAGTATCGAAAACCAGGCCGTGTCGCGGCTATGGCCCTTATCGACCCGTGCCTGACGAAACACCCCTTCATGGGCAAAACCGAGGCGCAGCGCCGCTTGCCAAGAGGGGCGATTGAGCGCGTTGCACTTCCACTCATAGCGGCGATAGCCAAGCTCGAACGCCCGCGCCATCATCAGCGCCATGGCCGCCGTGGCGATACGGGTTCGCTGCAGGGCCGGAGCAAAATGCAGCCAACCCACCTCAATGCTACCGGCCTGCGGATCGATACGCAGATAACTCGCCAGCCCGAGCGCCCGACCAGATGCTGCATCGACAATGGCGTAAAACTGCGGGTCGCGCCCCGCCGCCATCCGCGCCAGCCAATCGGTAAAGGCCGCCTGACTGGCAAACGGGCCACTGGTGAGATAGGTCCACATCTGCCCGCTATCTTCGGCAAATGCTTGCCACAAACTCTCCCCATGCGCCGCCGGCTGCAGCGGCTCGACCCGGCAGCCCCAACCCGCCATCACTTGCAGTTCGGGAAATGGCGCCCCCTGCCAGTGTGGCAGCGCCGTACCGAGCGGCTGACCAAAGGGGTTCAACTCAACAGCCACAGGTCACCTCCGCACTCGTCAGCTGCCCCGGCTGCTCGCCCTGGGCCAGCGGATAACCTTCGAGCTGCCACCAGTGCAGGCCGCCGATCAGCTCCTTGACCTTGAATCCAAGCGCCGCCAGCTTGTAGGCGCCCTGCGTCGAGCCGTTGCAGCCGATGCCATCGCAATAGCAGACATAAACCAGCTCCCGATCCAGCCCGGCGGTGCCGGCTGCGGTCATCTCCCGGTGCGGCAGCGAATGGGCGCCCGGAATGTGGCCCTCCTGATAGTTGGCTCGCGAGCGGGTATCGATCACCCGAATCCCCGCGACCCCGGCGGCGAGGTCGCTGGCCAGATCTGCCGCATCCGTACGGCAAGCAAGTTGGGCGGCAAAAAACGCGGCCGCCACCTCGGGGGTAACCAGACCGGTACTCAACACTGCACTCATGACACACTCCTTTTTGCTGCTGTCTTGTGGTCACTGTAACGGCATAATGGACTTGATGACCCGACCAATTTAGAGCCATGGAGCAGACCAATGAGCGCCTTGCCAACCCTGTTCGCCCGTCACGAAGAGCAGGGGTTGCCACTGCATGAGCAGCTGGTGCGCACCTTGCGCGATGCCATCTTGCACGGGCACCTGCCCTGTCACAGCCGCCTGCCGGCCAGTCGGGTGCTGGCTGCGGATCTGGCGGTATCGCGCAGTACGGTCGAGCTGGCCTATGGTCGGCTCGAAGCCGAAGGTTATCTGCAGCGACGGGTCGGCGCCGGCACCTATGTCGCGCTGGCAGCGCCCCCATCACCACCGGCTCCAGCGGCTCGCGCGGTGACGCTGTCCCAGCGCGGACAGCAGTTGCTGGATGCCGCCGGTCAGCACGAAGAGCCGCTGACGCTGGCCAGTTTCGGCAGTGGGCAGGCTGACCCGTTGGCCTTTCCTCATGAGCTGTGGGGGCGTTTGCTGCAGCAGCAGTGGCGCCGCCATGGCGAGGCGCTACGCCGCTATGGTGACCCGGCCGGTCTGCCATCCCTACGACAGGCGATTGCGGCCTATCTGGCCCAGTCGCGCGGCGTGGTGTGCCATCCGGAGCAAGTGGTCATTCTCAATAGCTCGCAGCAAGGGATTTTGCTGACCGCCCAACTGCTGATCGACCCGGGCCAGACCGTATGGCTGGAGGAGCCCGGCTATCCCGGCGCCCGCCACGCCATGCAGGCGGCCGGCGCCCGTCTGCATCCGGTGGCGGTCGATGACGAAGGACTCAACCCGGCGGGAACCCATCCGGCGCCGCGCCTTATCTACACTACCCCGTCGCACCAATATCCCCTCGGCATGACCATGAGCCTGCCGCGCCGGCTGGCACTGCTCGAATTGGCGCAGCAGCACGATGCCTGGATCATTGAGGATGACTATGACGGGGAGTATCAGTACGACGCTCACCCCATGCCCTCACTGCAGGGGCTCGATCGCCACGGGCGGGTCATCTATGTGGGTACCTTCAGCAAGGTGCTGTACGGTTCGCTGCGTCTCGCCTATCTGGTGCTGCCAGCGGCGCTGGTCGCGCCATTTGCCCGCACCCGTTCAGCCTGGGATGGTCACAGCAACCAGCTGCTGCAGGCCGTCACGGCTGAATTTATGAATGGCGGCCACTTTGCCAGCCACCTGCGCCACACCCGGCTGCTCTATCGCAGCCGCCGTGACCTGCTGCTCGATGCGCTGGCGCAGCATTGCCCGTCTCTGGCCATCCCCCACAGTGGTGGCGGTTTACAGTGCGCCGCCCTGCTCACCGAGCCTCGGCACGAGACGCACTTTACCGCCCTGACCGATAGCGCCAATCAGGCCGGACTGGGGCTTAGGCCGCTGCAACACTGCTACCTGCAGACAGCGCAGCAGAGCGGCTGGCTGCTGGGTTTTGCCGGCCTTGAGAACACCCGCTTACGGCAGTTGTGCCGCCAGTTGGGTGAGCTGCTGCAGTGATCCGACCAAATCATGCCAAAAATGCATAATTTCAATAATCCGAATTCATTTTCGGCAATAATTGTCGCTGCCTATACTGTGAAGCAGTTCACAGAACGAGGCCTTTGGCATGTCACGCCCTCTCAACCTGCTGCGTATTCCCTTTCAGGTCGCCCTGCTGGCGGCCATCTGGTGGCTGGCAGATATCGCTGTTCGCACCCTGCATATTCCGCTGCCGGCCAATCTGACCGGTATGCTGATGCTGTTGCTTCTGATCGTACTGGGCGTGGTGCGGCCACACTGGTTCCGCGATGGCGCCAACTGGCTGCTGGCCGAGATGCTGCTGTTTTTCGTGCCAGCGGTTGTGGCCGTAGTCAACTACAAGCAGATGCTGCTGTCGGAAGGGTGGCGGATCGGCGTGGTGGTCGTGGTCAGTACCATTCTGGTGCTCGGTACTACCGCTCTGGTGGTCGATCGCCTCTATCGTTTCGAGCTCTATCTGGCCCGCCGGAGTCGCCGTCATGTCTGATACCTTGCTGGGCCTGCTCTGCTTCGCCCTCACCCTGATCTTCTATTACGCCAGCAAGTGGCTCTACCGGCGCAAGCGTATCCTGCCGCTGATGCCGCTGCTGCTGGCGCCGGCCCTGCTGGTCACCATGGTGGTGCTGTTCCACATCCCCTACACCGATTACATGGCCGAATCGCACTGGCTGCTCTGGCTGCTCGGCCCAGCTACCGTGGCGTTTGCCATTCCGGTCTATGAGCAGCGTCAGATCATTCGTCGTCACTGGCTCTCACTGAGCCTGGGCGTACTGGCGTCAGTGATCGTGGCGGTGGGCAGCACCGTGCTGCTGGCGCGCTGGCTGTCGCTGCCGGAGTTACTGCAGCGCAGTCTGGCCATGCGCTCCATCACCACGCCGTTTGCGGTAGAGGCGACCCGCTCGGTGGGTGGCAACGCCGATCTGACCGCCCTGTTTGTCGTGCTGACCGGGGTGATCGGGATGGCGGTCGGTGAAACCGTACTGACTGTGCTGTCGATCCGCAGCCGGGTCGGCAAAGGCGCCGGCTTTGGCGCCTCATCGCACGGCGCCGGCACCGCCAAGGCCTATCAGATGGGTAATTCGGAAGGGGTGGTATCGAGCATGGTGATGATGATCGCCGGCATGGTCACCGTCCTGCTGGCCCCCCTGCTTGGCCGGGTGCTCTGGTAATCAGGCTCCGCGCCGGCAGAGATCGAGCCAGGCCTGGGCCGAGAGCGACAGATAGCGCTCGGCCGGCCAAATCACCCCCAACTGCCACACCAGATCCGGCGCCAGCGGCCGGATCACCAGTCCATCACCAGTCAGGCGCCGGCACACCGGTTCGGGCAAAAAGGTCACCCCCATGCCGCTGCGCACCATGGCCGCCAGAAAATCCCACTGACTGCTACGGGCGGCAATCTGCGGCGTAAAGCCGGCGGCCGCACAGTACTGCTCCAACCGCTCGCTCAAGGTAAACGACTGGGTATAGAGCAGCAGCGGCTGTTCGCGCAGCGCCGTCATGGCCAGCGGCGCATCACCACGCCACTCGGGACGATCCGGCAGCACCACCCGCATCGGATAGCGCGCCAGCTCGAAACTGCTCAGCGCCTCGTCGCCCGCTTTGGCCGGCAGCATGGTCACCGCCAGATCCACCTCTCCCTGCAGCACAGCCTGTTCAATCAGCCGTCCGCCATATTCGACAATCGAGAGCTCCACCGCCGGCCAGCGCTGACGGTAGGCGTGGATGAGATCGGCCACCACATGGCCGACCATGGGCGGAATGCCGAGGGTGAGCTTGCCGCGCTGCAGCCGCTTGAGGTCATCGAGTTCGGACTCGAGCTGATGCAGCTCGGCCAGAATGGTCTGCGCCCGTTGGTAGAGCACCTGCCCGATATCGGTCAGGGTCAGCTTGCGCCCCTCGCGGATCAATAGCGGGCCGCCCAGCTCCTCTTCCAGAGTGCGTACCATCTTGCTGATGGTGGGCTGGGTGACAAACAGCTGCTCGGAAGCGCGGGTAAAGCTCTGCTGGCGCACCAGTTCAACGAAGTAGCGCAGGGCCCGGATATCCATGGGAACGCTCCACCAAAGACCAAAACGACAAAGGGCGCCCTAAGGCGCCCTGTTTCTGCCTCACAGTGAGGCGCAAATCTGCCACAGATCGTACTGGATGGCGGCGGCCGTCACTTCACGCCCCGCCCCCGGCCCCTGGATCACCAGCGGATTGGTACGGTAACTGTCGCTTTCGATGGCAAAGATGTTGTCGCACGGCAGCAGGTTGGCAAACGGGTGGTGCGGCTCAAGGCTCTCAAGACCCACTCGCGCCTTGCCATCGTGCTCAAAACGCGCCACGTAACGCAGCACCTTGCCAAGGCGTTTGGCACTCTCGAAGGCAGTCTGGATCGGGCCGTCCATCTCGCGCAGACGGTCCATAAACTGATCGCTTTCGACCTTGCGCAGGGTCACTGGCACCAGATTTTCCAGCTCGATGTCGTTGGAGTCGAGCTCATAGCCCGCCTCACGCGCCAAAATCAACAGCTTGCGACGCACATCTTGCCCTGAGAGGTCTTCACGGGGATCGGGCTCGGTCAGGCCGTGCTGCCACGCCTCTTCCACCAGCTCGGAGAAGGGGCGGCTGCCATCGTACTGCTGGAACAGCCAGGAGAGGGTGCCGGAGAAAATGCCCGACACGCCATGAATGCGGTCGCCGCTCTGGCGCAGCATCTGGATGCTGGACTGGATCGGCAGGCCGGCACCCACGGTAGCGTTATAACGCCACTGCACCTGATGGTCGCGGCAGGTCTGCTTCACCTTCTGGTAAAAGTCGCTGTCGGCGGCACCGGCAAACTTGTTGGCGGCGATGATGTGAATCCCCAGCTGGGCCAGCTCGGGATAGTAACGGCTGACGGTTTCGCTGGCGGTCATGTCCACCGCGATCAGGGCATCGAAGCCATGCTGTTCAAGCTGGGCAAGCAGCTCCGGCCAGATCAGCGGCTCGGGGTCCTTGCGCTCCTGAATCTTGAGCGGGTTGAGCCCCTCCTCTTCCAGCCAGCCCCCTTCCGAGCTGAATACGCCATAAAGAGTCAGCGCCAGATTGAGTTCATGCTCGAGGCGACCCTTCTCGCGGCCAAACAGATTGAGCCAGTGGCCGCCGATGTTGCCCTTGCCAAAGGCCACCAGCCCAACCCGGGTCGGGCGGCTGAACAGGGCGCCATGCAGGGCAATCAGCAGCGGCTCAAGCACGATCTGGCGCAGCACGGCCACCAGACTCAGGCCATCTTTGGCAGCCTGCACAAACTCAAGCGGCTGGTCAGCCAGCAGTTGATAGAAACGGTGGCACTGCTCGGCGTTATCGGTCACGCCAGCGCCGACCAACGCAACCAGGCTGTAGCCCTCTTTCTGGATCAGGCCGGTAAAGCCCCCTTCCAGCTGGAAGTCACGCAGCAGGTCATAGGCGCCGCTGGCCACTTCCAGGGTATACGCCAGTCGCAGCATGCCGCGATCCGGCTGACGTTGCAGCGTCAATGGCAGCAGGCGGTGACGGGTCAGATAGGCTTCGATGGCGGCGGTTGCCTGCTCGAACTCATTGCCGGGCAAGACTTTCAGCTCGATCAGTGCAATCTGATCCACCGAAGAGACAATCCGGGCGCCACCGGAGCGCGGCGCGCGGCGCAGAATATGGGTGCACCCCTCGTCCGGGTTGTAACTGCAGCGCAGGGTCAGACGCTGGCGGCTGTCGGCCACCGGCTGCAGGGTGCGCGAGTGCAGTACCGATGAACCGAGGCGAGCCAGCTCGTTGGCTTCGGCCAAGCTGAGCCGTTCGAGCAGGCGTGCCTCTTTCACCCGGCGCGGGTCGGCGCTGTAGACACCGGCCACGTCACTCCAGATGGTGGTCGATTCGCCGTCGGCCAAGGCGGCCAGCAGGCTGGCACTGTAGTCCGAACCGTTACGGCCGAGCAGCAGGGAGCGCCCTTCCAGATCGGCGGCGATAAATCCGGTCACCACAATGCGGCCGGCATGCTCGGCCAGTCGAGCCTTGAGCAGCTCGCTGGAGAGGGCGTGATCAACCGTGATAAGCGGGCCATCTTCGGCACGCAGGAAAGTGCGGGCATCAAGCCACAATGTATGGTTGCCGCGTTGGGTCAGCAGGGCGGCCAGCAGACGGGCCGACCACACTTCACCAAAGGCGAGCAGGCCGTTGCGGGCAAAGCGGTCGAACTGGCGCTCGAGCGTGCGGGCGATGGTACGAAAATCTTCCACCAGCTGGGCCGACAAATTGGCCTGCAGTTCCCCTTCCAGCAAGCCGTCGATCAGGCTCTGCTGATAGGCGTGCAGCGCGGTATGAGCTTCACCGGCGGCCTCATCGCCCGCTTCGGCCAGCTCCACCAGCTGGATCAGCCGGTTGGTGGTCTTGCCGGCAGCGGAGACCACCACCAGCTCATTGCCATAGGGTTGTTGCTCGACGATTGCCGCGACACGGCGGTAGCAAACCGGATCGGCCAGACTGCTGCCACCAAACTTGTGTACATGACGACGCTTTACGCCTGCCTCTGCTGCCACTGCGAACTCTCCCTTCAAAACTGTCATGACTACTCCACTCCTTCGGCGATCGCCAGTGCCTGCGCCAGATCGGCCACCAGATCCGGACCGTGCTCGATGCCCACCGATACCCGCAGCAACTGGGCGCTGATGCCGGCGCGCGCCTGCGCTTCCGGTGTCATGGCCCGGTGGGTCATGCTGGCCGGATGGGCGATCAGGCTCTCGACCCCGCCCAGCGATTCGGCAACCGAGAAGCAGGTGAGCGCACTCAGGAAGGCGCGCATACCTGCCTCATCCAGATCGAGCTCGAAACTTAGCATGGCGCCGAAGCCGGCTTGTTGACGGCGCGCAATCTCATGACCCGGATGGCTAGCCAGACTGGGGTGGAAAATCTGTTTTACTTTGGGCTGCTGCTGTAAAAACTCGAGCAGCAACGCGGTATTCTCGGCATGGCTACGCAGACGCGGCGCCAGAGTGCGCAGGCCGCGCAGGGTCAGATAAGAGTCGAACGCACCGCCGGTCAGCCCCAGACAGTTGGCCCACCAAGTGAGCTGCTCAGCCAGCGCGGCATCGGCCGCAACCACAGCGCCACCGACTACGTCGGAGTGACCATTGATATATTTGGTGGTGGAGTGCACCACCACATCGGCCCCCAGTGCCAGTGGTTGCTGCCACAGCGGGGTCAGGAAGGTGTTATCGACCGCGACCTTGGCGCCTGCGGCATGAGCCGCCTGACAGATGGCCGCTACGTCCACCACCCGCAGCAGCGGGTTGGAGGGGGTTTCAACCCAGACCAGTTTCGGTCCTTCGGCCAGGGCGGCCGCCAGGGCATCCGGGTCGCCTTGATCCACGAATTTGACCCGGTAACAGCCCTTGGCAGCCAAATGCTCAAACAGACGCCAGGTTCCGCCATAACAGTCGTGCGGGGCGATCAACAGATCGCCTGCTGCCAGCAGGGTGGTGCTGACCAGATGCACAGCGCCCATGCCGGTCGAGGTGATCACGGCACCGGCGCCCCCTTCCAGCTTGGCCAGTGCGTCGGCCAGATGGCTGCGGGTCGGATTGCCGGAGCGGGCATAGTCATATTGACGCGGCTCGCCAAAGTCGGCGAAGGTGTAGTTACTGGAGAGGTAGATTGGCGGAACGACCGCACCATGCTGGGTATCGCTCTCGATGCCGGTCCGGACTGCATACGTTCCCTTGTTGCTCATGATCTCCTGCTCCTTAACTTGCCTGTGTGCCGCGCGCGTCGATTGATGCTCCACACTAATCCAAAGGTGGCAAGCCGTCAACACATCTAGACGTCCAAATGGCTTTGCTGTTGGATTGCCATTATTATCCTTAAGGGTTAAAATTCGCCGTCACGGTCAACCGCACATTCAGGTGAATCATGGGTACAGAGTGGAACGGCGATTACATCAGCCCGTATGCTGAACACGGCAAGAAGAGCGAGCAGGTTAAAAAGATTACCGTCTCCATCCCGCTCAAGGTGCTCAAGGTGCTGACTGACGAGCGTACCCGCCGTCAGGTCAATAACCTGCGTCACGCCACCAATAGCGAACTGCTGTGCGAGGCCTTTTTGCACGCATTTACCGGTCAGCCGCTGCCGAGCGATGAAGATCTGCGCAAGGACAAGCCGGACAGCGTCCCGGCTCAGGTACGCGCCATCATGGAAGCGCTTGGCAAAGAGATCGAAGAGTTCGACGCCGAATAACATCGTTGAATTGCAAGGAAAAAGGCAGCCGGTTGGCTGCCTTTTTTGTATTTGCCCATCGCGCGTCAGGCGGCCACCTGCGACAGTCGGCGTCGCTGTAGCCCGACAATCACCAGAAACAGGGCAAAGCCCGGCAGCCACATGAACTCCTTGTGCCAGCGCTCGGTCGGCGCTTTCACCATCAGGATCTCCTGATCCATGGCAAAGCCCAGATCGGCGGCCTGACTGCCGAAGGTCACGCTATCGACCAGCATCTTGCCATCCTGCTCATAAAGATTGAGGCCGAGGGCTGCCAGTCGCGCCTCGCCACTCTCCCCTTCCGGCACCGGAATCAGGGTGCTGTAAGCGCGGGGCTTACCCACTTCATCCTCCCCCATCACCCGCAGCCGCAAGGTGCTGTCGGGCTCCACGTCGCCCATCACCTGCGCCAGTTGCGCCGGCTCAATCTGACGATACGGGTCGTGCAGCATGTCCATCCAGAAACCGGGACGGAACAGGGTAAAGGCTACCAGCAGCAGGAGCAGGCTCTCGTACCAGCGATTTCTCACCAGAAAATAGCCTTGGGTCGCGGCGGCAAAAATCAGCATAGCAATGGTCGCCACGATAAAGATCAGCACGCCGTGGGCGAAGTCCACCTTGATGAGCAGCAGGTCGGTATTGAAGATAAACAGAAACGGCAGCGCGGCGGTGCGCAGGCTGTAGTAGAACGCGGTCAAACCGGTCTTGATGGGATCCCCCTTCGAGACCGCCGCCGCCGCGAATGACGCCAGCCCCACCGGCGGCGTGACATCCGCCATGATGCCGAAATAGAAGACAAACAGATGCACAGCAATCAGCGCTACGATCAGGCCGTTCTGCTGGCCGAGCGTCACCACCACCGGTGCCAGCAGGCTGGAAACCACGATGTAGTTGGCGGTGGTCGGCAGCCCCATACCGAGGATCAGGCTGAGCACGGCGGTCAGCAGCAACATCAGCAGCAGATTGCCCATGGAGAGGTACTCCACCAGATCGGCCAGCACCAGACCGACACCGGTTTGGGACACCGCACCAACAATGATGCCGGCGGTTGCGGTGGCAATGCCGATGCCGATCATGTTACGGGCACCGGCAATCAGCCCTTCACGCAGGTCCACCACCCCGTCGATAAAGCTGCCGTAATCCTGTTTACCATCGGTGCGCAGCCAGTTCAGCAGCGGCCGCTGGGTGAGCAAGATGATGGCCAGCATCACCGATCCCCAGAACGCCGACAGCCCGGGCGAGAGGCGCTCGACCATCAAACACCACACCAGCACCACCACAGGCAACAGGAAGTGCAGGCCGGAAAGCAGCACGGTGCGGGTATCGGGCAAGGAGACGATCGGCTGATCCGGGTCTTCGACCGGCATCGGCTCATTGCTGGCCGCCACCTTGAGCAGCCCCAGATAGACCGCCGCCAGCAGAGCGCCGATCACCGGCAGGGCGTGTTCGCCCAGCGCCGGCTTGAGCCAACCCAATCCGTAGTAAACCGCCATCGACAAGCCGCTGATCAGGGCGGCGCCAAAGGCAAAGCCGGTCAGGCGATGCAGCCAGGGGCGCGGCGCACGATCGCCAATTGGCTGCATATCGAGCTTGAGCGCCTCGAGATGCACGATGTAAAGCAGTGCGATGTAGGAGATGGCGGCTGGCAGGAAGGCGTGCTTGATGATCTCCACATAGGGAATGCCTACATATTCAACCATCAGGAAGGCCGCCGCCCCCATCACTGGCGGCATGATCTGGCCGTTAACCGATGAGGCGACCTCCACCGCGCCGGCCTTCTCTTTGGAAAAGCCGACCCGTTTCATCATGGGGATGGTGAAGGTCCCGGTGGTCACGACGTTGGCAATCGACGAACCGGAGATCACCCCGGTCATGGCTGATGCCACCACCGCCGCCTTGGCCGGGCCGCCACGCAGGTGGCCGAGCAGGCTAAAGGCGAGCTGGATAAAGTAGTGTCCGGCGCCGGCCCGCTCCAGCAGTGCGCCAAACAGCACGAACAGAAATACAAAACTGGTGGAGACTCCGAGAGCAATGCCAAACACCCCTTCGGTGGTGATCCACTGGTGGTTGGCCAGCGCCGGCAGGCTCACCCCGCGGTGCGAAAGTAGCGCCGGCATCCAGGGGCCGGCCAGGCTGTAGCCAAGAAACAGGATGGCAATCACCGCCAGTGCCGGACCGAGCGCACGGCGCGCCGCCTCCAGTAGCAGGGGAATACCGATGCAGGCGACCGCAAAATCCGTCTCGGTCAGACGACCCGGTCGCAGCGCCAGATCGGCATACATAACAAACAGGTAGCCAGCCATAGCGGCGCCGACCAGGCCAAACAGGATATCGCCGTAGGGCACCCGATCCCGTGGCGACGAACGCAGGGCCGGAAATACCAGATAGGCCAGCAAGATGGCAAACGAGAGATGAATTGCGCGGGTCTCGGTGTCATTGAAAACGCCGATGCCGAGCTGAAACGGCAGTGGTGAGGCGATCCAAAGCTGGAACAGGGACCAGGCCAGTGCCAGCACGGCGATAATGTGCCCCATCAACCCGACGGGCAGGCGGGCGCCGACATCCTGGGCGATCAGCTCTTCCGCCGAGGGAGTGTCTTGTTGTGGTGTCTGTTGCATAGAGTGACTCGCTAAATACTGCAAACGCGACTCGCCCCCGGAGGCGGGAGCGAGTCAGGAGGGTGGCGTGCGTAGATCTGACGCAGGCTTACATCCAGCCACGCTCCTTGTAGTAGCGCACAGCGCCCTCATGCAACGGCGCGGAGAGACCGACCTTGATCATGTCGGCCTCTTTGAGGTCGGCAAAGGCTGGGTGCAGACGCTTGAAGCGATCGAGGTTCTCGAACACCGATTTGACCAGCTGATAAACCACTTCCGGATCGGTCTCGGCCGTGGTCGAGAGCACCGCCTTGCCACCGATGGAGGGGGTCGGATTCGGGCTGCCCTTGTAGAGACCACCTGGGATCTCGGCCTTGCTAAAATAGCTCCGCTCGGCCAGCAGCTTGTCGATCTCGGGGCCGGTCACCGGCACCAGCACAGTCTCGGTGGTGGTCGAGGCCTCCTGAATGGCACCGTTCGGATGGCCGACGAAGTAGCTCATGGCATCGATATTGTTGTCGCCCAGCGCCGAAGCCTGCTCGGCCGGCTTGAGCTCCGAGACCAGACTGAAAGTGGACTTGTTCCACCCCTTCACCGCCATGATCTCTTCGAAGGTGTCACGCTGGCCGGAACCGGGGTTGCCGATATTGACCCGCTTGCCCTTGAGGTCATCAAAGCTGGCAATACCGGAATCCTTGCGCGCCAGAATGGTGAACACCTCGCTTTGCAGCGAGAAGACGGCGCGGATGTTCTCCATTGGCCCTTCCGCCTTGAACGGGACAATCCCCTTCATGGCTTTGTACTGGTGATCGGACTGCATGATGCCGAAGTTGAATTCACCACTGCGCAGGCCATTGGCGTTGGCGACACCGCCGCCACTGGCGGGGGCATTGCATTTGATGTGGTGCTGGTCGGTCGCCCGGTTGACGAAGCGGCAGATAGACTGGCCGGCCACATAGTAAACGCCGGTCTGGCCGCCGGTGCCGATGGTGACAAACTGATCGGCAGCCTGCACGGCGCTCGGCAGCAGGCCACTCAATGCGGCCGTCATGGCACAAGCCAGGGTCAATCCCTTCATTCGATAACTCCTTCCTGTCTGGTGTTTTCGGTCTCTCTGGTTCGGGCGGCAGACGATCACAACGCCGCCGCCCTGATGCGGAGAGGCTGGCAACATAGCCAACCAAAAAAATGAGAAAAAAACGCATAAGAAACGAAAATAACCCGATGCAGGCGGAGTGAAGCAAATATTAATCGAGGATTATCGATACAAATGTCCAGAATCTTGAAGTTGATCAAACAAATTAATCAAAATCCATCAGCTGGTCTAACCTGAATCGTCGATAAAACAAGAGGGAGGCCGCGGCCTCCCTCTGCATCATCCCTCGACCGCTTATTACTGCGGAGTCAGGGTAATGGTCACGCGGCGGTTCTGCGCCTTGCCCGCTTCGGTACTGTTGCTGGCAACCGGCTGATCCGGGCCGACACCACGGGTGTCGATACGGCTACCGTCCACGCCGCTGGCGATCAGCTGATTAGCCACAGAATCGGCACGCTGCTGCGAGAGGCGCATGTTGAGATCGCGCGAACCAGTGCTGTCGGTGTGGCCAACCACATCCAGACGAGTCTTGTCAAATTCAGCCACCACCATGGCAACGCCGGAGAGGGTGCGCGCACCGGCTACCTTCAGCTGGGCGCTGTTGCTGTCGAAGGTGACATTGTTGGGCATATTGAGGATCAGTTCGTTGCCGTTACGGGTCACGCTAACGCCGGTTCCCTTGAGCTTGTCACGCAGTTTGGCTTCCTGCACATCCATGTAGTAACCGATGCCGCCCCCGAGCGCTGCACCCGCAGCCACGCCAATCAAGGCACCCTTGCCGCGGTCATGCTTGCTCGAAGAGAGCACGCCCACTGCCGCGCCTGCAGCGGCGCCTGCCAGTGACCCCCAAGCGGCTTTGGAGGTTTGTTGCTCCCCGGTGTAGGGATTGGTGGTACAACCGGAAATACCGATGGTGAGTGCCACAACCGGCACCAAAATCTTGGCTCGCATGAAAAAAACCTCTGAAAACAACGCCTGCACCATGCCTGGCGTGGCGGCGATTGTAACGCATCCTGCGCCACTTTCTGGCGTCATGCGGTTTTGCTGCGACAATTGATGACTTTGCCAGCGAGATCGCATGGATAAGGCCGCTGATGGTCTACGCTTTTTAGACCAGCTCAGGTTTCGGAGTCAGACATGTCCTCGTTTTTGAACAACATTTCTATTCGCCGTCTGCTGCTTATAGCCAGTATTGCCATCATCCTCACGCTATCGCTTGGCAGCATCTGGCGCAGCCAGCTCACCACAGAGTTAGGCCAGATTCCGCAACAGCTGCTAGCGATCTCTGACAAGCAGATAAGCCTGGAGCGGATTAACTATCACAGCACCCAGGTACAGCAGTTCATGACCGATGCCTCCATCACCGGCAATATGGACTCGGTGCAGGATGCCCATGACCACGCCAAAGAAGCCAGCAAGCTGCTGGATCAGTTCCCTGACCTCGCCGCCAAGGTCAATCCGCTGATCGCCCGCCAGCTTGAGGTGGGTGAAAAGATGGTGCACATCTACCAGACCGAGGGCAAAGAGGCTGGCAACCAGCTGATGCAGGCCCCCGATACCGGCTTTGATGCCATCACCGACCAGATCGCCACTCAGGTCACCACGACCCTGAGCGGGCATGACAACCAGCGCCAACAGGTCGAGAAGGAGCTGCTGCTGCGCGGTGCCAGTCTCGATCTACAAGATAAGTGGCTGCTGTGGGGCACCCTGTTTGTCATCATGAGTTTGCTACTGCTTATCTATCTGAAAACTGCGCGCCCGTTGCAGCATCTGATGGCGCAACTGCTGGAGCTGGCCAACCACAGCCACAATGTGTCGTTTCGGTTGCAGTGCCCCGGCAAGGACGAGTTCTCCTATCTGGCCGAGGTGTTCAACCGCTTTATGGGCAGCATCGATACCCTGATTGGCTCGGTGCAGTCGGTATCGCTCACCACTCACGACAAGATGGAAGTGCTGATGCAGCACTCCGCCACCACCCTCACGAGCATGCAGAATGTGCAGCAGAGCACCGATGCGCTGGCAACCGCCATCACCGAGATGAGCAACACGGTGCACCATATTGCCGGCAGCGCCGAGCAAACCCGCAGTGAAACCGGAGTGAGTGAAGAGCAAGCCGATGCCGGCCAGAAACAGGTGGGTAAAACCGTCGCCCTGATCCGTCAGGTGGCCGAGCATATCGAGCAGGCGGCCGACGAGGTCAACCTGCTCGATCAAGAGAGTTCCCAGATCGGCAGCATACTGCAGGTGATCCGGACCATCTCCGAACAGACTAACCTGTTGGCCCTTAACGCCGCCATTGAAGCGGCCCGTGCCGGCGAACAGGGGCGCGGCTTTGCCGTGGTGGCCGACGAGGTGCGTCAACTCGCCTCCCGCACTCAGGAAGCCACCGTGGATATTCAGGATCGTATCGGCGCCCTGCAGGGTAAGACCCGTCACGCGGTCGATGCCATGCACGCCACCCAGCGGGTCAGTGAACAGGCGGTCGAGCAGGCCACCGGCACCGGCCAGACCCTGCAGACCATCGTCGAGTCGATCACCCGCGTCAGCCAGATGAGTGACCAGATTGCCACCGCCGCCGACGAGCAAGCCAAGGTCGCCGAAGAGATCCAGCGCCACGTTGTTTCGGTGGCTGATATTGCTGGTGAGAGCCTGGAGCTGGCGCGCCAGACCCGCAGCTCAACCCGCGACATGAACCAGGCCAATCAGGAGATCAGCCTGATCAGCTGCCAGTTCCAGGTCAGCAAGCAGAACAACACCGCCGATGACGGCGATCTGGTGCACTGGAACGAGTCGTTTATGGTGCAGGTTGGCAGCATCGACAAGCAGCATGAGGGGCTGTTCTCCGCCATGAACCGCTACTACCGCTCGGTAAAAGAAAACCGGCCGAAGGAGACCCGCCAGCAGCGCCTCAACGAGCTGTTGACCCTGGCCAAGCAGCACTTTGATGACGAAGAGCGCGCCATGCAGCAGGCCCGTTACCCCGAGCTGGACCGCCACAAACAGGAACACCAGAAGCTGCTGGGCGAGTTGGGACGGCTTATCAGCAGCACCGACCTCGACACCGAAGAGGGCAATATGGAGCTGATCGTCTTTCTCAAAAACTGGCTGCTTGACCATATCTTCCGGGTCGATAAACGCTACTCGCCGAGCATGCAGCAAGCTGGCATCCCCTAAATACAGCAACCGGGCCATTGGCCCGGTTGTTCATTTCACGCCTTGCTGCTTTGGGATTACCCCTGCCAGTCAGCCTGACACTCTGCGTGGCAGGGGCAGGTCACCAGATGATCGTTCACCATCCCCACTGCCTGCATAAAGGCGTAACAGATGGTGCTGCCCACAAACGAGAAACCGCGCTTTTTCAACGCCTTGGACATGGCATCTGATTCAGGCGAGGTGGCAGGAATATCGCCACCCTGACGCTGGTGGACGATAGGCGCGCCGCCGACAAAGCCCCACAGGAACTCGGCAAAGTCGATCCCTTCCTGCTGCATCGTCAGATAAGCACGGGCATTTTTGATGACCGAATTGACCTTGAGGCGGTTGCGTATAATGCCGGTGTCTTGCATCAGCCGCTCCACATCTTGCTCGTCAAAGGCGGCCACCACCTCGGGAGCAAAGCCGGCAAAGGCACGCTGATAGCCACTGCTGCGCTTTAAGATAGTGATCCATGAAAGACCGGCCTGTTGCCCGTCTAGGCAGAGCTTGGCAAACAATTCGCGCGGGTCGCGCACCGGACGCCCCCACTGCTTGTCGTGGTATTCGATGTATTCGGGATCGCGGGTTGCCCACGCACAGCGCAGGGTGTTCTCGGTGTCCATGTAATTTCGCCTATTATCCGACCATGCCAAACGGTATACTCTTTCGGTTCAATTTCAGCAATTTCGCGCGAAATCCAAGCCATGCAAAAATTCGATGTCAAAACCTTTCAGGGCCTGATCCTGCAGCTGCAGGACTACTGGTCCCGCCAGGGCTGTACCATTATCCAGCCGCTGGACATGGAAGTCGGTGCCGGTACTTCCCACCCGATGACCTGCCTGCGAGCACTCGGGCCCGAGCCGATTGCCTGTGCCTATGTGCAGCCCTCCCGCCGTCCGACCGATGGTCGTTATGGCGAAAACCCCAACCGTCTGCAGCACTACTATCAGTTCCAGGTCATCATCAAGCCGTCCCCGGACAACATTCAGGAGCTCTATCTGGGCTCGCTGAAAGAGCTTGGCATGGACCCGCAGGTGCATGACATCCGCTTCGTCGAAGACAACTGGGAAAACCCGACTCTGGGTGCCTGGGGTCTTGGCTGGGAAGTGTGGCTCAACGGCATGGAAGTGACCCAGTTCACCTACTTCCAGCAAGTGGGCGGCCTCGAGTGCAAGCCGGTCACCGGCGAGATCACCTATGGTCTCGAGCGTCTGGCCATGTATATCCAGGGCGTCGACAGCGTCTACGACCTGACCTGGTCTGACGGCCCGCTGGGCAAGACCACCTATGGCGACGTGTTCCACCAGAACGAAGTGGAGCAATCGACCTACAACTTCGAATATGCCGATGTGGAGTTCCTGTTCCACTGCTTCGAGCAGTACGAGAAGGAAGCCCAGTCCCTGCTGGCACTGGAAAAACCGCTGCCGCTGCCGGCTTACGAGCGCATCCTCAAGGCCGCGCACTCCTTCAACCTGCTGGATGCCCGCAAGGCCATCTCGGTCACCGAGCGTCAGCGCTACATCCTGCGCATTCGCACCCTGACCAAGGCGGTCGCCGAGGCATACTACGCCTCCCGCGAAGCGCTGGGTTTCCCCATGTGCCAGCGCAGTGAGAATCAGCAAGGTTAAGGAACGGACATGGCACAACATACATTTCTGGTAGAGATCGGTACTGCTGAGCTGCCGCCCAAAGCCCTGCGCTCCCTGGCCGAAGCCTTTGCCGACAACCTCAAAAGCGAGCTGACCAAGGCCGATCTGGCCTACGCCGGTGTCGAATGGTTTGCCTCTCCGCGCCGTCTGGCGCTGAAGGTAATCGGTCTGGCCGGCGAACAGCCGAGCAAGAGCGTCGAAAAACGCGGCCCGGCTGTAGCGCAGGCGTTCGATGCCTCCGGCAACCCGACCAAGGCCGCCGAAGGCTGGGCCCGTGGTTGCGGTATCACCGTGGCCGAAGCTGGCCGTCTGGCAACCGACAAGGGCGAATGGCTGGTTTACAACGCCCACGTCGAAGGCCGTCCGGCCAAGGAGCTGCTGGGTGAACTGGTTAGCCAAGCGCTGGCCAAGTTGCCCATTCCCAAGATGATGCGCTGGGGCGACAAGACCATCCAGTTCGTGCGTCCGGTCTTTACCGTGACCCTGCTGCTCGATGGCGATCTGGTGCCAGCCCACATTCTGGGTATCGACTCCGCTCGCACCCTGCGCGGTCACCGCTTTATGGGCGAGCCCGAGCTCACCATCGACCACGCCGACCAATATCCGCAGCTGCTGCTGGATCGTGGCATGGTGATGGCCGACTTTATGGCCCGTAAGGCCAAGGTCAAGGCGGATGTCGAAGCGGCGGCCGCTGCTTTCGGTGGCGTCGCCGATCTGGACGACGATCTGCTTGAAGAAGTCACCGCGCTGGTCGAATGGCCGGTGGTGCTGACCGCCACCTTCGAAGAGAAGTTCCTGGCCGTGCCGGCCGAAGCACTGGTTCACACCATGAAGGGTGACCAGAAGTACTTCCCGGTCTACGACAAGAGCGGCAAGCTGCTGCCCAAGTTCATCTTCGTCAGCAACATCGTGTCGAAAGACCCGAGCCAGATCATCGCCGGTAACGAGAAGGTGGTTCGTCCGCGTCTGTCCGACGCCGAGTTCTTCTTCAAGACCGACCTCAAGCAGAAGCTGGCCGACCGCCTGCCACGCCTCGAAACCGTGCTGTTCCAGCAACAACTCGGTACCGTGCGTGACAAGGCTGCCCGTATCGAAGCCATGGCCGGTTTTATCGCCGCCCGCATCGGTGCCAACGTCGTCGAAGCCCAGCGCGCCGGTCTGCTCTCCAAGTGCGATCTGATGACCAACATGGTCAGCGAGTTCACCGACACCCAGGGTGTGATGGGCATGCACTACGCCCGTCACGATGGCGAAGCCGAAGCGGTCGCCCTCGCCCTCAACGAGCAGTACATGCCGCGCTTTGCCGGTGATGCCCTGCCCGGCGGTCTGGTCTCCTGCGCCGTCGCACTGGCTGACAAGTTCGACACCCTGGCCGGTATCTTCGGCATCGGTATGCTGCCCAAGGGGGACAAGGACCCGTTCGCCCTGCGTCGCGCCGCCATCGGTGCCCTGCGCATCATGACCGAGAAGCAGCTGGATCTGGATCTGGTCGAACTGGTCGAAGAGGCTGTTAGCGTTTACGGCAACAAGCTGACCAACAAAACCGTCGTCACTGACGTGGTCGACTTTATGCTGGGGCGCTTTCGCGCCGCCTATCAGGACGAAGGCATCGGTGCCGACGTGGTGCTGGCCGTCCTGGCCCGCCGCCCGACCCGTCCCCGTGACTTCGACGCCCGCGTGAAGGCCGTTAGCCACTTCCGTACCTTGGACGCTGCTCTGGCGCTGGCTGCGGCCAACAAGCGCGTGAGCAACATCCTGGCTAAGGTCGAAGGCGAGCTGCCGACTGTGGTCAAGGCTGAACTGCTGATCGATGCCGCCGAACAGGCACTGGCCAAGCAGGTTGCCGCGCTGCAAAGCGAACTGGCTCCGCTGTTCGCTGCCGGTGACTATCAGGCTGCCCTCACCCGTCTGGCCGCCCTACGCGAGCCGGTCGATACCTTCTTCAACGAAGTCATGGTGATGGCCGACGACGAGGCCCTCAAGGCCAACCGTCTGGCACTGCTCAACAACCTGCGCAATCTGTTCCTGCAAGTCGCGGATATCTCGCTGCTGCAGTGATCTTGGTTGGGTTGAGTGATATTAAAAACGGCGCCGCGAGGTGCCGTTTTTATAAACGCCATGTTAATAATGATTAAGTTAACATATCAAGAAATTATATAAGAGCTGAAAATGCGTAATTTAAAATTGCTTCAATATTTCATGCTTCTGATGGTTTTCATTGCAGGTTTATCCCTTGGAGCTTTACTCAATCTAGAGTGGAAGATCACTTTTTACAATATCCTGCCTATTGTTATTGCTGGTTTGGCCTTATTCACAACAGTATATCAAACATGGGCCACGCAGAAGCACAATAGACTTCAAGTTAGACCACTTATTACTTTAGAGTTTCAAAGTGATGCTCGTCCATCCTTAGATGGCTTACATTATTTGGGTTTTGCTTTAAATAATACCGGATTAGGCCCAGCTAATATTAGCGCCGTAAATTACTATTTTAATAATGAGAGAGTTGACAGTCATAAACTAGTTGAATTGATTTTCTCAGAGACAGAAATTAATTGGCTACATAATAATGATATTATTGACTGCAATGTTACAATTTTTGACTTATCCAATGGAACATATTTGAAAGAAGACACATCAATCAAGCTAATAAAGATTGAATACTGGCCAGGTAAAAATGCCTCAGAAAGAACACCATCTGACATCACTCCTTTATTCGAGTCACTCAAAAATCTCTTACTGGAAAAATTAAATATCACTTTGAAGTTTTCATCTATTTATGATGATGACATTAAGGAGCTTGATTCAAAAAAACCAATGATCTCGTAGGTTCGATTAACCGCCTGCACAATCATAGCAGAAACAGGACACCCACCTATTGAGAGTAGGCGCAGCACCATCCAGATAGCCTGACGGTCACTCCCGAGAAACATGTATCTCCAGCAGTGACGGGCAGGAAAAGTTAGGCTTTCGACAAATCGACTGTTCTACACAGCCGAACTCGCTGCCGATGATACCGGCAGGGCCCAGACGACAATCAATGAAAGCGGGTCAGTGCTTAGGATAACGACATCGCTGCTGACCGCAGTGGTGGGCGTATTGTTGGCACAGTGCCCCATCCCCCACGGCCCTAATCCCTGAGCGCCGAAATATGCTGACCTGACGCAGCCAACTGCTTTCTGCCAGATTCAAGCGCTGCAATATCGGCGCAAGCCCGGCAGGAATATGGCCGCGCTTGTCATCGCGCATCGCCCGTCCGGTCCAATCGACCAGAACAGAAACAGGACACCCACCTCTTGGGAGAAGGCGCAGCACCGTCCAGATAGCCTGACGGTCACTCCCGAGAAGACAGAAACAGGACACCCATCTATTGAGAGAAGGCGCGGCACCATCCAGATAGCCTGACGGTCACTCCCGAAAAACATGTATCACCAGTCGTAACGGGCAGGAAAAGTTAGGCTTTCGGCAAATCGACGGTTTTACACACAGCCGAACTCGCTGCCGATGATACCGGCAGGGCCCAGACGACAATCAAAAGTAACATAAACAGGACACCCATCTATTGAGAGAATGTAATGACCCAGCCGTTCCTGCACAACTAAGCGGCTTCGGCATAGGCCTGCGCCGGTGTTTTCATCTTTAAACAGAAAAAGGACACCCACCTCTTGGAAGAAGGCGCAGCACCATCCAGATAGCCTGACGGTCACTCCCGAGAAACATGTATCACCAGTCGTAACGGGCAGGAAAAGTTAGGCTTTCGACAAATCGACGGTTTTACACACAACCGAACTCGCTGCCGATGATACCGGCAGGGCTCAGACGACAATCAATGAAAGCGGGTCAGTGTTTAGGATGACGACATCGTTGCTGGCCGCAGTGGTGGGCGTATTGTTGGCACAGTGCCCCATCCCCCACGGCCCGAATCCCTGAGCGCCGAAACACGCTGACCTGGCGCAGCCAGCTGCTTTCTGCCAGATTCAAGCGCTGCAATATCGGCGCAAGTCCAGCCGGAATATGGCCGCGCTTGTCATCGCGCATCGCCCGTCCGGTCCAATCGACCAGCGTCAGATAGTCGGTAAACGCATACGGCAAGGCATGCTCTTGCTCGCGTAGTTTCTCGGAAAACGGCAGCAACAGTGGTGGCAGCTCACCGGTTGCACGTCCCAGCCGCTGGCTGATGCTGGTGTAATCACTCTCCTCTGGCAGCTCCGCCACCTTGGCGCGCACCGGATTGAGCTCGACATAGGTCATGCAGGCCAGCAATGCTGATTCCGTCAGTAGCGCCTGACTTTTGAAGCGCCCTTCCCAGAAGTGCCCTTTGCAGCCATCTTCCTGATTGGCTTGTCGCGCCAAGCTTTCGTTGAGCAGACGCACCAGCCAACTGATGGAATAGAGCCGCTCCCGCCACTGAGTGAGTAATCCTTGTACCACGGCCAACTCCGGCTCGGTCAGCGATTCTTCCAGATACCAACGGCGCACCAGCAATGGCCACTGAAACAGCCCGGCCCAGCGCTCGGCTACCTCGCGCTCGCTCCAGCTGTTTGCCACCTCCGGCTCGACTTTCAGCACCAGATGGTAGTGGTTGTTCATCACCGCATAGGCGCAGATACCAATGGCAAAGACCCGCGACAACTGACCCAGCTTATCAACCACCCACTGGCGTCGGTGCTCGAAGCTTTGACCGGAATGGCTATCTTCCCCGCACAGAAACGCACGGCGCACACAGCGACTGACCACGTGGTAGTAGGGCGTATCCTGCAAACTGATTTGACGTGAACGGGCGATGGTCATGGCAACCTCCCTCGGCGCTAAGCCTTAAGCCAAGCAGCCCGCTACGCCGCTGTCAAAAAGGTGGGTGTCCCAGATTAAAGCCCCAGATTAAAGCCCCACGGAATTGCCCTACCGGCAGCGATGAGCTGTTATGATTTAAATCAGCCCTTTAGCCAATGCCACGTCATCCAGAGGACAGTTATGGGCATTCCTTCCGCGCCTCCCCTTCCGGTCTGCCAGCAGTGTCAGGAGCAGGGAGAACTCGACTTCGATTTCACTATGGCCTTTCAACCCATCGTTGATTGCCAGGCCAGCACTATTTTTGGCTATGAGGCGCTGGTGCGGGGGCTCAATAACGAGTCGGCCCACTCCGTGATTGCCCATGTGACGGACGACAATCGTTATCGCTTTGATCAGTTGTGCCGCATCAAAGCCATCGCGCTGGCAGCCAAGCTGGAGCTGAAAGGCATGCTCAGCATCAACTTTCTGCCCAATGCGGTCTATCGCCCAGAGCGCTGCATCCGCACCACACTGCAAGCCGCCCGTGAGCATCGATTTCCCATCGAGCAGATTATGTTTGAATTTACCGAGGTGGAGCAGGTGCTGGATGGCCAGCATGTACGCAAGATCGTGGACCACTACCGCACACTCGGCTTCAAGACTGCCATCGATGACTTTGGCGCAGGTTACTCCGGCCTGAACCTGCTGACAGATTTTCGACCCGACATTATCAAGCTGGATATGCACCTGCTGCGCGGCATCGATCAGGACACCACCCGCCAGGCCATTGTGCGCCACTGTCTGGCCCTGTTTGCCGAGCTCAACATCACCGCGCTGGCCGAGGGCATCGAGACCCGCAGTGAAATGGCTTGCCTGCGCAAGATGGGGGTGCGATTGATGCAGGGTTATCTGTTTGCCAAACCCGGCTTTGAGTCACTGCCCGACGTGGATTTTGCCAGCCTCTGATCGGGCTCGCAGACCCCCCCCAATGCGGAAAAGGCGCCAAATAGCGCCTTTTTAATCAAGCCAGTGAGTAAGGCTTAGTGGCTGCAGATACCCGACTTGGCCAGTTGCACATCTTCCTTGCCGATGACGCGCTTGCCCTCTTCTTCAGAGACGGTTTCCAGATTGGCACCACCGACAAAGACACCCATCTTGATGTACTGACGGACAAAGTAGTTTTTGCCCGGTTCGGTAAAGATGGAGAGTTTGTTATCGGAGAACTCGGATTCGGTGGAAATCTCATGCTCTTTCCCACCGGAAACCTGCTTATAGAAAAAAACACGATCCGCGGTTTCGCCCAAGCACTCGGAATCAACAAAAACGTCTTTCTTCAGCGCCTTGCCGCCAAAACTATCCCGATAAATATACAGCCCCGCCATGTTGCTTTGCGGTGCCGGAAAGCTCTTTAACTTGGCATTCTCCTGTGCACTTTCCATCGGAACGCTGGCACAACCCGCCAACAGCAGCGCACCCAACACCGAAGCGAGCAGCGCAACCTTCTTCAAATTCATGGGTTATTCTCCGCTTTTTATTTAGCCTGAAATTTATGTAGTTATCAGTATTAAGGCTTTTAAAGCCTTAATACTCAATGAGTTAACCATATAGCCTCAGGCGTAACCAGTCTCATTTCACTCCCGTAACCCAGGAAATAAGTGCGATGTGACCGACCTCATATCAGGACAAACAAAAGGCGCCAAACAGCGCCTTTTTATCTGCATAGCTAAACCTACACCTTAAAACTTTCTACCTGACGACGCAGCTCCTGATACAGCGAGGAGATCTGCTGCGACTGGCTCTGCACCTGATCTGACATGGCGCGCACGCCATCAGTCTGCTCGCGCAGATCAACAAGATTGGCGCTGATATGGTGTGACACCTTGGCCTGCTCGTCGGTCGCCAGTGCGGTATGAGCCGCCATCTCTTGCACCTTGTCAAACGAGGCGCTCAGGGTGTCGAACACACTGCTGACTTCGTTGATATTGGTCACCGTGCTTTCGACGTTGGTGCGGCTATTACGAATAGCGGTCGCCGACTCGGCCACACTGCTCTTAAGCCGCTCAATCATGCTCTCGATCTCGCTGGTGCTCTGCTGAGTACGGTTGGCAAGAGTACGTACCTCATCGGCCACCACGGCAAAGCCGCGCCCCTGCTCACCGGCCCGAGCCGCTTCAATGGCGGCGTTCAGAGCCAGCAAGTTAGTCTGCTCGGCAATCTTGCGAATCACCTCGAGCACCGAGGCGATGGCTGCCGAACTCTGCTCCAGATCGCCAGATCGAGTGAGAGCCAGCTCAATATCCGACTCCAACCGCCCGATAGCCTGGTGGGAGGCGTTGATCGCATTCACCCCCTGATGGGTCAAGCGGCTGGAGTGGTGGGCTTCCTCGGCCGTCCCCTTGGCCAGATCGGCCATCTGCTGGTTGGAGACGTTCATCTGATTACCGGCACTGACGATCGAATCTGATGCGGTCACCAGTCGATGGCTGATCTGACCGGCTTGCTGCGAGACGGTGTTAAGTTCACCGGTCATGCCACCGAGTGTCACCGACTGGGTTTGAATGCTGCTGATAATGCCACGCAGATGCTCGACAAAACCGTCAAACTCGCGGGCCAGATCGCCCAGTTCGTCGCGCGAACGAGATGCTATGCGCTGAGTTAGATCCCCATCGCCTTCCGCTATTTCACGAATACGACGGGTCATGTGTTGTACGTTGCGAGTCAAAACCAAAGGCACGTAATAGCCCACTACAAGGGCCAGCATGAATGCGATGGCAATCACCACCATAGCAATCTGCTGATAACGATCAATCTTCGCTCTGACTGCATCTTTTTGATCGCGAGCGTGGTCTTTGATTGCTTCACCGGCTTTATCCAGCACTTCACGGATAGCGGAAAAACGCTCATCTGCGGTGGCCTTGGCTTGTGGAATCTTGGACTGCGTCTTGGCTGGGGGTGAGTCGAGCAATGCGCGACTCTGCTGCACCCAGTCATTGAACTGAACATCGAACTTCTCATAAGGCTTGATAAGTTCCGGCTCTCGGATCAGGTAACTGCGATAGTTGTGAAAGCGCTGCAGCGCTTGCTGAATATTCTCTTCAAAGAATGCTCGATTGTCCTCAAAACTGCCCGAACCATCCGCAATCTTCTGTAATGCCAGCCGAGCCTGATAGAGATCACGGTCAGCGTTAAGGATCTCGGAAATAGCCTCCACATACTGCTGCAAGTCGTCTCCCGTAGAGGGGTCAGCCTTCTTCTCTGCAGTATGCTTGCGCAGCCGCTCACCAGCATCGTCCAGCATGTTGCGAATCGATTGGAACTTGTTGTCCTGCTCCTGCAAGCTCCCCGACAACGCTTGTCCGGCAGCAAAAGAGGTATTGAGGGAGCGACTCGCATCAAGCCACTCCTGATACAAGACATCGAAATTGGCAAAAGGAGTCAGCACTTCTGGTTCATCCACCAGATAAGCACGAAATTTCTGAAAACGATCAAACACCTGCTGAGCATTTTCATCAAAATCGGCCTGATTTTCCTCTGCCTTGCCCTCACCATTGACTAACCGCTCTTGAGCGATCAGCGCTTGGTAGATATCGCGGTCAGCATTGAGCACCACAGAAACGGCTTCAAAATAGTTCTCAGCCTGTCGCCGCATCGCATCATGCTGAACCCGGGTCATCAGCAGCATGAACATCAGCAAACCGACCAAGATCAACGCCAGAAAAGCCACTGGCAAAATCATTTGCACGCGAATCGAGTGGAGACGCATCGGGAACTCCTTATCCACGTTGTAATGAGAGTCATCCGAAGATGAGTCTAGGAGAGGGATTCAGGACGTGCAAAATGGCGAGGGGTAGAAACAAAAAGGCCCCATAACTAGGAGATATGGGGCAAACAGGCTGACAGACACCCGGACCACGGGTGTAAGGTATGGAATCAGGACTTGTGCAGTTGACCACCGTTGCCGGCGCTATCGTGCCAGCTCATGGCGTTGGTCGAGGTATCAACGGTGATATCGGACCAGCTATACAGATGAGCGTTCACCTTCTTGGCCGCTTCGCCATTGATGAAGGCGCTGCCATCGGTATCGCGGTGGAACTGGATTTTGCCATCATCGCTTTCGGCGTTGAGCAGCATATCTTCACCGGTGTAAGCACCGGCTTGGGCATAAGGATGACGCTCGTGGCTGCTGTGCGCCACGTGATGAGATTTGGCAACGGCGCTGCCGGCGAAAACAACCAGGCAGAGAAGGGCAAGTTTGCTGACTTTCATGAATATTCCTCACTCAACTAGACGGATTCGGTATCGAGCCAGGGAGTTAAGTACCGGTGACGGGAGCCTTTGGCGACACCCGAGCCGTGGGACATCCCGCCACCGGTAAACCTTGTTGTCCGATTCGCCTGCGTTGGCGAACCCGACCGGACCTGTGTTTGCTTACGGCACAACACCGGTCACCCTGTCTCTTGCGCTATATCAGTGTTTGTTAGTGCGTCTTGTCGTGTGTCGATTCATCGACACGCCTACCCAAAGAAGACATCCATGCCACGAATCTGACCTGCAGACCGGTGGAGGCATCAAGGCACCGTTTTACTTCATCACCGCCAACCAGGCCGGGGACAGGACGAACACTACCACCCGATTTGCGGGATGTAGCGTTAAAAAACCTTATTAAAAATTATTAAAAGCCAGCGCTGGCAAGGCTTAGCGAGCAGATAGCCGCTATGGCGCCACATTTCCAGGCTACGGAAAAACGGCGCCAACGGGGCTTGCCAAGCGAGTCAATGAGAGAGGGTGGAGAGGATTTCCAGCAGATGACGACGCATCTGGAGGGGAGTCTGGCTCACCCACAGATGCAAAACACCGTAGGCGAATAGCGGCAACACAAACAAAAACAGGCAGAGCAGGGCCAGCTGGCGGGCAGCGGGAATACGGATCTGGGACGTTCCCAGATGCAAGGCATCGGCCCGCTTGGGACAGGCATCAATGCAACTGCGGCAATCGCTACACGCCAGGGTGCGCACCGCAATCAGCTGATGCACCGGGATCCGTGACGGGCAAGCCCGGCTGCACTTATCGCAGTCGTGCCCTTCACTGCGCAGGCAACGGCCCGAGTCGCGGCGAATGCGTAAGGGTGAGAGCCAGCCCAGCATGCCGAGCCAGGCGCCGTAAGGGCACAAATAACGGCAAAAACCTTGCCGGAAGCTGGCCGTTAACAGCACGACCCAGCCGAGGCAGAGGGCCGCAACCGGCGACAGGGTAAAGAAAAAAGCCCCCATCTTCATATCAGCCGCCTGATGGTAGGCACTGGCCAGATAACCGGGCAAGGCTGCACTGGGCACCGCCAGCAGGATCACAAACAGCAAAAAGCCCAGCACCAGAAATTTCTGGGCTCGCAGCAGCCCGTCCAGCCAGCGCGGCGGCATCCACTCGCCCGGTATCAAGCGACTGCGAAGGCGATGCAGCCCTTCGCCCACCAGCCCGACCGGACACGCCCAACTGCAGAAACTGCGCCCAAGCAGCAGCGCCGACAGGCTGAGCACCAGCACGGTCACCATGGCAGCAGGATGGTGCGGGTCGGTGATACCAAGCTGACTCCAGGCGCGCAGACCCAGTCCACCGGCGATAGGCAGGAAGGCATCGACAATATCGGGGCGGGCCAGTAGTGGCGTGTCACCACGGCCCAGCTGCCAGATATAGAGCAGGTATTGCAGCGTGACGGCGCCCCAGGCGACGAGCAATCCCCAGCGCACGCTTTCACGCAGCACCTTGGCTGACAAACGGGTGGGATGCCAGTCGGGACATCGCCTTAGCCACCAAGCGGTAGGCATCAGCAGAGCACCAAGCGCCAGCCAATGGGCGGTATCGGCCGCCACCAGCCAACCTGCCAGCAGCATGCCGACCACGATCCGTTCCCCGCGTTGCCACGGCCACAGACAGCAGAGCAGCAGCAAAAACCCGGCTGCCAGCGTCAGACTCTCGATCCCGGTCATCCATCCCTCCCCACACGAGGAGGGAAAGATAACAGACATCTGAGTTGACGATTTTGATCTGTGACCAGCTTACGGCTTGCGCGCCTGCAGCAGGTAGTGGGTCGGACAGGTGTGCATGTCCAGCTCTCGCAGCTCAAACCCGACCGCCTTGAGCTCATCCATCACCTGATCCGGCGAAGGAGCAGCGTGGACGGTTGCCAGATCCACCAGCATCAGGCGCGCTCCGGAGGGCATCCCGGCGTAGATCTGCGCTAAAAACGCCCGCCGCTGCGAGATAAAACGATAGACGTTGGCCAGAAAGACCCAGTCCAACTCGGCCGGCAGCGCCGGATGATCGGGCTCGCTCAGACGCACCTCGATATTACCGATCTGCTCATCGGCAAAGCGCCGCCGCATATGCGCCACCATATTGGGCTCACTGTCGATGGCATAAACCCGCCCCTTTGGCAGCAGCGCAGCAAACTGGCGACTGAAATAACCGGTGCCCGCCCCCACATCGGCAATGCGCATGGTCGGCGTCAACCCTAGCCGCGCGATGATCTGGCGGCTCTTTTGCCACTCTTCACGCTGCGGTGAATCGAAGATAACGCTCAGACGTTCCGGATCGGCAAAGCTTACCATGGCACACCTCCTAGCCAGTCCGTCCTTGATAGAGCGGCCCTTGCGCCTGCGCCGGCTCGGCCCAGAAGTGGATATTGAAACGGGCATCAGGCGACAGCTCAACCCGGTGCCAGTATTGCGGCGGGCTGACAGCAAACTGGCCGGCATGCAGGGTGATCACCCGTTCAGGCTCGCTCGACTGCTCGTTGGCAAAGCCGTAGTAAGTGACCGAGCCAGCCATGACGCAGAGCTGACCATATACACCGGCAGCGGTGTTGTGATGACTAAGCAGTGCCTGCGGCACGTTGTCAGGTGTGAAAAACGGGGTTGAGCGACGCACCGCAAACTGGGCAGGAATAAGATGCAGCATGGATAACTCCTCGGGCCGGGCACCCCGGCCAACAGTAAATACACATTAACGGGGCAGTGTGCGCAGCAGCGGGAAGGCCGCGCTCATGCGATTGCCGCCCACCACAAAGCCGCAAGGCTGGCCACTGGCATCGAGTGCCTGCGCCTGCAGTCCGGCACCATCCCATTCGACCTGCCAGCGCAGATCGTCACCACGAGTGCGGCCTGCCAGCTGGATCGGGTAGCGCGGCGTCTTGACCTTGATGAGCATGGGCGGCAGCACCAGCTCGGTTGGCGTGCCCAGCAGCGTGGCGGCCAGGGCATTGGCCCCCAGCACGATAGGCTGCAGAAAGGGCAGGCACTGTCCCTGCCACTCGATACCATCCCCTAGTGCAAAAATGACCGGATCGCTGGTCTGCAACCGGGAATTGACCCGGATGCCACGACCCACCGCCAGCCCGGCCGTGGCGGCCAGCTCGGTGCGTGGGGCCAACCCGACTGCGGCAATTACCTGATCGCAGGCAATCCGCTCACCATGACTCAGCACCACCTGAGCACCGGCTGGATTACGGGTGATGGAGGCAACGGCCTGCCCCAGACACAGCCGCCCCCCCTGCGCCAGCAGAGCCTGATGCAGCGGCTGGGCCAGTGCCGCTGGCAGCAGGGCCGACAACAGACTGGGCGCCAGATCCACCAGCGTCACCTGACGGCCGCTGCTGGCCAGATCCATCGCTAACTCACAACCAATCAAACCACCACCCAGCACCAGCACATGACGGGCCGCCTCCAGCGCCGGCTGCGCCGCCGCATACTCTTGCAGGCTGTTAAGGGTGATCAGCGCGTCGCTGCCAGGAAACGGGGGACGCCGCGCCTTCGCTCCGGTCGCCAGCACCAGTTGGCCGTATGGGATCTCGCCGTCAGTGGTGTGTAGCAGTTGCCGCTCGCGGTCGATACGTTCAACCCGGCAGTGCGGCTGCAAGGCGAGGCTATGCTGCTCGGCAAACGCCGGGCCGCTGACCCGTACCATCTCACTGGCACTCATGCCACGACTCATCACATGGCTGAGATCCGGCTTGTTGTATTCATCTCCCGCATCGGCGGTGACTAGCCTAATGGGCGCCTGTGCGTCGCGCTTTCGCAGCGACTTGACCAGTTGCTGGGCTGCAAAGCCGCCGCCCACGATGACGATTTCGCGACTCATGCCACCACCTCTTGCGCGCAGGGCTCGAACACCTCCTTGCCGATCCCGCAGCCCGGGCAGAGGAAGCTGTCGGGCACTTGGGCCCAAGGCGTGCCTGCTGCGACCTGCTGATCCGGCTCGCCCTGCGCCGGGTCATAAACCCACTGGCAGACGGTGCAGATCATGCTCTCTTCGCTGGTCGTTGCAGCTTGTGGCAGCACGGAGGTGGCAACCATATGTTCAACACGGGGCGCCGCTGTGGCGCAGCCGAGCGGATGCAGCGCCCAGCGGCGGGCAATCTGGCGGCCATATTTGCGGCACTCGGCCAACGCTGCGCCGTCCGGTCGCCAGGTGAGCTTGAGCGATGCCGCGATATCAAAGCCGGCATCCATCAGGCGGGTCTGGATGCGATCTACTGCCCCGCCGGTCCAGCCGTAGCTACCGAAGGCGGCCGCCCGCTTGCCCCGAAAACGCAGACCACTGATCTCTTCCAGCATGCCGGCGACCTTGGGCATCATGACGTTGTTCATGGTCGAAGAGCCCACCAGCACCCCCTTGGAGCAGAATACCTGGGCCAGGATTTCATTCTTGTCATGACGGGCGACGTTGTAGATCTTGACCGCCACACCGGGGTCGGCGTCGTGGATACCCTGCGCAATGGCATCGGCCATCATTCGGGTATTGCCCGACATGGAGTCGTAAAACAGCGTGATGCGGTCTTCCTGATACTGATCAGCCCAAACCAGGTATTGGTGAATGATCTGGGTCGGATTATCGCGCCAGACGATGCCGTGCGACGTGGCAATCATCGCTACCGGCAGGTTGAAACCGAGCACCTCCTTAATCTTGGCGGTCACCAGCGGGCTGAAAGGGGTGAGGATGTTGGCGTAGTAACGCAGGCACTGCTCCATCAGCTCAATCTGATCGACTTCATCGTTGAACAGATGCTCGTCGCAGTAGTGCTGGCCAAAGGCGTCGTTGGAAAACAGCACGGCATCGCCGGTCATGTAGGTCATCATGCTGTCGGGCCAATGCAGCATGGGGGTTTCGATAAACACCAGCTGTTTGCCGTTACCGATATCCAGGCTGTCACCGGTTTTAACTGTGTGGAAATTCCACTCCGGGTGGTGGTGATGACCGTTGATGGAATCGAGCGCATTGTGGGTGCAATAGATGGGCGTGCCGGGAATGCGAGCCATCAGCTCGGTCAGGGCGCCGGCATGGTCCTCTTCAGCGTGGTTGATCACCACCGCATCGATGCTGGCCAGATCGATCTCGGCCGCCAGATTGAGCACAAAGTCACGGCTGAACTTGTGATCCACCGTGTCGATAAGCACGGTTTTCTCTTCACGGATCAGGTAGCTGTTATAGCTGGTGCCACGAGTGGTTTTATATTCGGTACCGTGGAAGTCACGCACCTCCCAATCCCGTTGACCCACCCAGCGAATGTTGTTTTTAACGTGAATAGACATCTTGGTCTCCTTGCTAATCGATAGGAACGTTCTACTCCTACAATCGCAAGGGGCATGCCAACACATAATATATTGTTTTTATTGTATTTTATTTTTTAAATTGTCTTTATGACATTGCCGTTCTATTGTCATTATCACAATCCATTGTCGATCTGACAGCATGCTCTCGACCTATAACCTGGCGCGTATCGCGCTCGATCTGCAGCAGGGGATCTCCCACCGTGACCGCTTTCAGCGCCTGATCCACAGCCTGCGCGAACTGCTGGCCTCCGATGCCTCGGCGCTGCTGCGCTATGAAAACGGCCAGTTCATCCCGCTGGCCATCGACGGGTTGAGCCAGGATGTGCTGGGGCGCCGCTTCAAACTGATTGAGCACCCTCGCCTCGAAGCCATCGCCCGGGCCGGTGACGTGGTGCGTTTCCCGACGGATAGCACGCTACCCGACCCCTATGACGGGCTGATCCCCAACCATGAGGCACTCAAGGTACACGCCTGTATCGGTTTGCCGCTGTTTTCCGACGACGCCCTGATTGGTGCCCTGACCATTGATGGGCTCAATCCCCACCAGTTCGACGAGATCCCCGACCGCGAGTTGCGGCTGGTTAGCGCCCTGGCGGCTGCCGCTCTGGCCAATGCCTTGCTGCTCGAGCGTCTGGCACGGCAAAACCCTGAACCTATCTCGCCGCGCACCCGTCCGGCCAGTGATGAGGTTGAGATGATCGGTGAAGCCCCTGCCATGCGGCAGCTCCGTCACGAGATAAAGGTGGTGGCAGCCTCGGATCTCAATGTGCTGATCCTCGGTGAGACCGGTGTTGGTAAGGAGTTGATTGCCCAAGCCATTCATCGCGGCTCACCCCGCAGTGGCAAACCGCTGGTCTACCTGAACTGCGCTGCGTTGCCCGATGCGGTGGCCGAAAGCGAACTGTTTGGGCATGTGAAGGGGGCGTTTACCGGCGCAATTCACAACCGTGCCGGTAAATTCGAGCTGGCCGATCAAGGCACCCTGTTTTTAGACGAGATTGGTGAACTATCCCTGTCGCTGCAGGCCAAACTGCTGCGAGTGCTGCAATATGGCGACCTGCAGCGAATCGGTGACGATAACCAGTTGAAAGTTAATGTAAGGATTCTGGCCGCCACCAACCGCGACCTCAAACAGGAGGTAGTGGCTGGCCGCTTTCGCTCCGACCTTTACCACCGCCTCAGCGTGTTTCCACTGCAGGCGCCGGCCCTGCGCGATCGACGCGAGGACATTCCCCTGCTGGCCGGGTACTTCGCGGAGCGTTGCCGCAGCGCCATGGGGCTGGAGCGGCTGACCCTGCAGGCCGATGCACTGGCACTGCTGAGTCGCTATGACTGGCCGGGCAATGTGCGCGAGCTGGAGCACGCCATCCACCGCGCCGCCGTGCTGGCCCGCGCCGAACAGGATCAGGCGGTGGCCGTGATCACCCCGCACCATCTGACTCTCAGCCAGTCGGCTCCCACCGGCAGCGACAGTCAGGCCGCAACCCCTGAACCAGCCCAACCAGTCGCACTGAAAGAGGCCACCGAGGCTTTCCAGTGCCAGCTGATCCGCCAGACGCTGGCGGCCCACAATCAGAACTGGGCTGCCACCGCCCGCCAGCTCGGCATCGATCCGGGCAACCTGCACCGACTGGCGCAGCGGCTAGGGCTCAAATGATATAAACGTTAGAGCACCTTGCTCAGGAAACTGGCTGTCCGGGGGTTGGTCGGCGCGGTAAAGATCTGCTCGGGTGACCCCTCTTCCTGAATAATCCCCTGATCGATAAACAGCACCCGATTGGCCACTTCACGGGCAAACCCCATCTCGTGGGTGACAATGACCATGGTCATACCCTCCTGAGCCAGCTGTTTCATAACAGCCAACACTTCGCCCACCAATTCCGGGTCCAGTGCCGAGGTGGGTTCATCAAACAGCATGATAGAGGGGTCCATCATCAGAGCGCGGGCGATCGCCACCCGCTGCTGCTGACCACCCGACAGACTCGACGGCCAGGCATCCAGCTTGTCGAGCAGGCCAATCTTGGTGAGCAACTGCTCAGCCTTGACCAGCGCATCGGCCCGGCTCATGCCACGCAAAGAGCAGGGCGCCATGATCAGGTTCTCCAGCACCGTCATGTGCGGGAAGAGATTGAAGCGCTGGAACACCATCCCTACGGTTTCACGCAGTTTGTTGAGGTTAGTGGCCGGGTCATGCACATCGAAACCGTTGACTGTCACTTCGCCACCGGTCGGGGTCTCCAGCGCATTCAGGCAGCGCAGAAAGGTACTCTTGCCCGAACCGGAAGGACCGATCACACAGACCACCTCCTGCGCAGCGATATGACAGTTGATGCCACGCAGCACATGGCTGTCGCCAAATTGCTTCTGCAGGTTGTTAACGCGAATCACTTTTGCCAAACCTCTTTTCCAGGTGTTCCACCAGCCGTGACAGCAGGAAGGTAAAGGCCCAATAGATCACCGAAATGGCCAGATAGGGCTCCCAATAGGTGGCGTAGGCGCCAGAGACGGTACGCGCCGCATAGGCCAGATCCGCCAGACCAATGGCCGAGGCCAGCGACGAGTCTTTCACAATGGCGATAGCGTTGTTGCCCAAGGGGGGCAGAATGCGGCGAAACGCCTGCGGCAGGATAACCTTACGCATGGTCTTGCCCCACGGCATGCCCAGCGCCCGGGACGCTTCCATCTGGCCGCGGTCGATTGACTGGATGCCCGCCCGGAAGATCTCCGATACATAGGCTCCGGCATTGAGCGTAATCGCCACCACGCACGAGACAAAGGCACCATATTCAGAGCGCAGCATTCGCGCCGTATCGACACTCAGCAGCCCGTGTTCCACCAGCAACCCGCTCGACGGGTTAATAAACAGCGGCATCAGGGCAAAGTGCACCACCATCATCTGCACAAACAGCGGCGTGCCACGCAGGGCACTGACATACACCTTTACCGGCAACTGGATGCCATAGCGCAGCAGCGGCTTCCAGACGCCCTTCTCGGCACTGGCCATGCGCCCCAGCCCCAGCAGCAAGCCCCACAGAGTACCGAGGATCACGCAGATCACCGTGCACTTGAGGGTCATCAGTGCCCCGTCAATAAACAGGGGCTGGTACTCGCGCAGGATTTCCCAACGAAAACCGTTCATAACTTCTTCCGTCACTTAGAGAAACAATGGCCGCTGCAAGCAGCGGCCATTGCGATCAGAACACAGCGTGCCAATTACTGGGCGGGCAGGGTCGGCACCTGCTCATCAAACCAGGTCTTGTAGATCTTGGCGTAGGTACCGTCGGCGATGATGCTGGCCAGACCCTGGTTGATCTTCTCCAGCAGGGCGGTGTTACCCTTGGCCACGGCGATACCGAAATACTGACGCTCAAACTTGGCATCCGACACCAGAGCAAACTTCTTCTCCGGGTGAGTCTTGATGTAGTACTTCACCACACCCACATCGCCCACAGCGGCATCAATACCATCTTCGTGCAGCTCTTGCAGTACCAGCGGTGTGTTATCAAAACGCTTGATGGCGGTGCTATTTTTGCCCAGCACATCGGAGACGACGATGTCACCGGTACTGGAGTTGACGACCCCGACCTTCTTGTCTTTGAGCGAAGCGATCGAATCAATCTTGGAGCCAGCGGCTGTCACGATGGACTGCTCAGCCGGGAAATAGGGGTGGGAGAAATCGACCATCTGCTTGCGCTTGTCGGTGATGGTAATGCCGGAAATGATGATATCGCGATCGCCAGTGCCCAGTGTGGCAAAGATACCTTCCCACGGGGTGTTGATCAGTTTGACGTTGAAATCAGATGCCTTGGCAATGGCCTTGATGATGTCGATATCAAACCCTTCCAGCTCTTTCTTGCTGTTCTCGAACTCGAACGGACGATAAGTACCACCCGCACCCACCACATAGGTCGGCGCATCTGCCCAAGCAGAACCCAAGGAACCCAGCAACAAACATCCGGCAACCGCAATGCGCTTCAACATCTCATTCTCCAGCAAAAATATGCATATTTATTAAATAACCTATCACTCACCATCATATCGATCAACACCCTATTTCTGGTGAAATTATCTGGTTTGACGCCGATTGACGCAGAAACCGACAGGAACACTGTTAACCAAGCAATCAATAATGAAATTGCAGGGAGAAATGTGACCCAAGTGAAGCGCATAAAATGACAACGCGGCACCGAAGCGCCGCGCTGAAGGTCACACAGGAGAAATTAGCCGGTATAGGTGGGCAACATGCCGACCATATTGAGCATATGGAACAGGGCGGTCAGCACGCCAAACAGGATCACCCCCACCACCATCACCTGACCACCGGGCGCGGTGAAGCCGTCGGTTCCGTGGGTGGCGCGCGCCTTGTGCACCAGCAAGGCCGGAATAATGCAGGTCCAGACCGTGGCGGCCGCACCGGCATAGCCGATGGCGATAATGAAACCGAACGGGAACAGTAGCGACAGCACCAGCGGCGGCAGGAAGGTCACCAGCCAGGACTTGGTACGACCGGCGCGGGTGTTGTCGAACTTGAACAGATCCGCCAGATAGTCGAACACCCCGAGCCCCACGCCGATAAACGAAGAGAGGATGGCAGCCATGGAGAAACCGTTGATGGCACTGGCCACCTTCTGCGACTCAATCACCGAACCCAGCGCCTGCAGCAGGACATCCACGTCACCACCCTTGGCAATGACCGGGCCGAAGTGCTCACGCGGCAGATTGCCGAAAATGCTGAACAGCCACAGCATATAGAAGCTCAGAGCAATCACAGTGCCGCCCAAAATGGCATATTTGGCTTTGTTTTCATTGCCATAGTAAGAGCGCATTGAGGCGACTGAATGGTGATAACCAAACGAGGTGAGCGCGACCGGCAGCATAGCCAGCGCATAGGGTGCATGCATGGCCTCTTCGCGCAGCGGGTCGAACAGCTGGGCAACGTTGATCTTCATCGCCAGCCCCGAGACCCCAAACACGAAACTCAGCAGCATAAAGACAATCAGCAGCACCGAGATCCGGTCTACCGCACGGGTGGAGTGCCAGACAAAACCGGAGAAGAGCAGCACGAACAGCACCGAGGCGATCTTGCTGTCGATACCCAGCATCCCCTGCAGGATCAGCCCTGACGAGGTGATGTAGGCATAGAGCAGAATGCCGCCGACGAAATAGACGGTCAGGTTGTTGAAGGCATTCACTTTTGCCCCCAGCAGATCCCGTGTCACCGTGTTGAACGACACCTTCAGGTCATAGCGCTTGAAGGCCTCCAGCAACATCCAGCCAGAGACGGTCATCACCACCATGGTCAAGGTGATGGCCAGTGTGGACCAGGTGGTCCAGGCACCGGCTCCGGCACTGGGCAGCCCCAGCATACCGGCGCCCACGCAGACGCTGGCGATGATACAGGCTCCCCCCACGACGGACGGATTGTTGGTCATGCTCTCTCCCCCTGCTTGTAGCCCCAAATAGAAATCAAAAAAGAGGCACAGAATCATCTGTGCCTCGTGTCATGCCTGTCAGGCTTCAACCAGCTGCCTGGTGCTGCCCTGTGCCGTGGTCTCCACTTCCTTAAAGCGAGCGGTAAAGTGACGCAGTACCGGCGGCTCGTAGGTAAACTCCAGCCCCTTGATATTCTTGGCGTTCTTCTTCACTTCCTGGAAGGCTTCAATGATGAAGTCCATATGAGTTTGGGTATAGGTAGCACGCGGAATAGTCAGGCGTAGCAGCTCGGCCGGGCAGGCCATCTGCTTGCCGGTTGCCGGGTCACGCCCCTGCAGCAGGGAGCCGATCTCGACGGCGCGGATACCGGCCACCTTGTAGAGCTCGCACGCCAGCGCATGAGCCGGGAACTGGCCAGCCGGAATGTGCGGCAGCAGCTTGCCGGCATCAACGAAGGCGGCGTGGCCACCGGCTTGCTGACAGACGATACCGATCGCTTCCAGCCCGTCCACCAGATACTGAACCTGCTGGATACGGTAGGCGAGCCAGTCCTGACGCATGCCGTCATACAAGCCAACCGCCAGACGCTCCATGGCACCACCTTCCAGACCGCCATAGGTCGGGAACCCCTCCTGCACCACGCACAGGGTACGGCACTCGTTGTAAACGTCCAGCATCGATTCGTCTTTGAAGCAGAGCAGGCCGCCCATCGGCACCATGGCATCCTTCTTGGCGGACATGGCCAGACCGTCGGCGTATTTGTAAGCTTCCTTGGTGATCTGCTCGATGGTCCAGTTGCTGTAGCCGGGCTCACGCTGCTGGATAAAGTAGGCGTTCTCGGCAAAGCGGGCGGAGTCCATGATCACCGGGATATCGTGCTGGCGGGCAATCTCGTAGACCGCTTTAAGATTGGCGATCGAGACCGGCTGACCACCGGCCGAGTTGCAGGTGATGGTGCTGACGATATAAGGCACGTTGGCGGCCCCGGCTTCTGCAATCGCGGCTTCCAGCTTGGCGAGGTCGAAGTTGCCCTTGAAGTCGGCCGTCACGCTGGTGTCGAACGCTTCCTTGGTGTAGACGTTGCGAGCCGCGCAGCAGTTGATCTGGGTGTGACCCTGGGTGGTGTCGAAGAAGTAGTTGGAGAGCGCCACCATCTTCTTGCGATCCAGCCCCTTCTCCTTTTCACGCTTTTTGATCAGCACCGGAATATAGATCTGCTCGGCGCCACGGCCCTGGTGGGTCGGGATGGTCAGCGCATAACCAAAGATATCCTGCACGGCGTTGCGCAGGGCATGGAAGCTGCGGCTGCCGCTATAGGCTTCGTCACCGCGCATCATGGCGGCTTGCATGTCCTGAGTCACAGCGCCGGTGCCGCTGTCGGTCAGCAGGTCAATAAACACATCTTCACTGTCGAGCAGGAACGGGTTCATACCGGCGTTCAGAATAGCGGTATTACGATATTCGCGAGTCGTGCGCTTGACCGGCTCAATAACACGAATACGGAACGGTTCGGGAAGATGCTTAAAGTTTTCCATGAGACTAACCCCAATATATTCAGACAATAACGATCCAGCTCGGCGCGATATATTGATTGGCCGAACAGAGAGTAAATTTTAAATATGGTGCGCCGCTGCTACGTTTAGCTGGCAAACAGCCAGGCTATGCAGCAGACCTGCAGAACAGGAGTAAAGGCGCAAGTGGTGCGAGACGCACACATGAGGAATCAGACGAGCGGGAAGAAGAAGGCGATCTTGCGATCAAGATTGAACCACTTACGGCATGTGAGTATGCGATTCATATTGCCACCTATTTGAAATTAGAAACTTCAAACTGTCGCCGGTCATTATGAAGAGACAAGCATAACAGGCAATATGCAAGATGGGCGATTTGCGACGCTGCTAACAATTTATTCCGATCTTTTTTATCGCTTAACGCCTTATTATTTTACTCTCAACTGAAATAACCATTTTCATAATATCAAAGGCACTGAAAACAGTAAGGGGAAGCCGACTGGCCTCCCCTTTTGCTCATCGCTGCATCAGCCCTTGCGGCGCAGCAGCACACCGGATTCCATGTGATGGGTCCAGGGAAACTGGTCAAACAGGGCGAAACGGGCGATTTCATGGGTGTCAGCCAGCACAGCCATGTTCTCCTGTAGAGTATCCGGGTTGCAGGAGATATAGAGGATGTTGTCATACTCCTGCACCAGCTTGACGGTGTCCGCATCGAGACCGGAGCGCGGCGGATCGACAAAAATGGTGTTGCAGCGATAGCTGGTCAGGTCGATCCCCTGCAGGCGGTTGAACTCGCGCTCGCCACGCATCGCCATCGTAAACTCCTCGGCCGACATGCGCAGGATAATCAGGTTCTCGATGCCGTTTGCGGCGATATTGAACTGGGCAGACTCCACGCTCGGCTTGGCAATCTCGGTCGCCAGCACCCGGTCGAAGTTCTCGGCCAATGCGATGGAGAAGTTGCCGTTACCGCAGTACAGCTCAAGCAGATCCCCTTCGCTATGACGGGTCACATCGCGCGCCCAGGTCAGCATCTGGCGGTTAATCTCGGCATTGGGCTGGGTGAAGCTGTTTTCGACTTGGCGGTAGACGTAGCGGCGCCCCTCCACCTCCAGCTCTTCCACCACGAAATCCTGCTCGAGGCAGATCTTCTGTTTGTGAGCACGGCCAATCAGCTGCAGATCAAAACCCTGCTCACGCAGGCTCGCCCGCAAGGCTTCAGCCGCGCTCTGCCACTCGGCATCCAGCTTGCGGTGATAGAGCATGCTGACCACCACCTGGCCGGAACAGGTCGAGAGGTAATCGATCTGGAACAGCTTGCGACGCAGCACCGGCTGAGGACGAATGCCATCGAGCAGATGCGGCATCAGGGTGTTGATCAAACGGCTGGCGGTCGGGAACTGATCGACCCGGACCCGCTGGCGGGTCTCCTGATCAAACATGATGTGGTAGAGGTCATCTCCGTCGTGCCAGATGCGGAACTCGGCACGCATGCGGTAGTGCTCGGCCGGCGAGGCAAACACCTCGAGCGCAGGCGGATTGTAGGCGGCGAACAGGGCGCGCAGGCGCTCGGCCTTGGCGTCGAGTTGCTGCTGGTAAGCAGCCGGGGAGTGACTCATCAAATACCTCATGGACGAAGCCGAAAAACGGGGTCGGCAGACCCGAGGGGGGGATTTTAAGAAGCGAGGTGCGGTTGTCCAGTATTTTATGGTCAAGAATTATCCAGACAGGCCGATAAAGGACGACCGGCCATCCGCGGAGGATACAGACATGCAAATCGACGGTATGGGCAAGACGGTCAGCAAGAGCAGCGATCTGACCTCCAAAGCCCAGCAACAGGCCACTCAGAGTCAGTCTGCCAGCAGTTCGGAGCAGAGTGATCAGGTTTCGCTGCACAACCGCCCCAAATGGGCGCAAGTGCTGATCCAGCAAGCATTACAGTTCAGTCTTGAGCTCAACGGCAATCAGTATCAGGCCCCCAAACAGAGCGAGGAGGTCACCCCCGATACCCTGTTCGACTACGAAGAGGTGGCCAAGAATGTGCTGCAGTTTGTCACCGGACGGCTGGGTGCAGCCCGTGCCGATGGCAAGGACGATGATTCGCTGACCAGCATGATGGAGCAGGCCCGTAAAGGGGTCGATATGGGCTTTGCCGATGCCAAAAAGATGTTGGGCAAGGACGCCACCGACAACGAAGACATCAAAACCGGCATCGATCAGAGCTACAAACTGATTAAGGAAGGGCTCGACCAGTTTGAAAAAGAGTTCTTCGGCAAGGTGTCACCCACCGAGCAGGCTGCCGTCGAGATGGCCAGCCGCCAGCAAGGGTACCTCGAGATTGAGACCCGCGAAGGGGACAAGGTAGTGCTGCGCTTTAACGACAGCTGGCAGTTCAAGAACGATCAGGGCAATCAGGGCAGCCGGGTCAGCTTCCAGAACAGTCAGAATTTCAGCTTCGCCCTGCAAGGGGAGCTCAGCGATGAAGAGATGAGCTCAATCGGCGATCTGGTCAAGGGCATCGACGATCTGGGGGAGTCCTTCTTCTCCGGCGATCTCGACAAGGTGGCCGACAAAGCCAACGGACTCGGGCTGGATAATAGCCAGCTGGCCAGTTTCAGCCTGTCGCTCAAGCAGCAGAACCGCATCAGCCAGACCTATCAGGGCAACAAGAACAACACCTTGCAGGAGACCCTCAAACCGCTTGCCAGTTATCTGCCCAAGCTGGAACAGGTGCAAAATCAGGCCGATCAGACGCTGACCCCTGACTCGCAGACCGCCCTCACCCAGTCGGTGCTGGCCGCGCAGGGACAGAGCAGTGACCAGACCAGCCGTTTTCTCGGCTTCAACCAGAGAATGCTCGAAGCCCTGCGCCAGCTCGGTTAAAGCTCGGGTTTGCCAGCCCGGATCGGTGCTGGCAAACTCCTTTTAACTCGTCCACCAGCCCACGCCTGCCATGAATCCGAAACGCCCCAGTGACAAGCGGGAGCTCTGCTACCCCTTTATCTTTGAAACTCGTTATCAGTGCGACTATGAAATAGCGACCGACGAGCTCTGCTGTCAGGTGGGCGCCGTGATGGCCCAACTACCGCCCGGTTTTGACGAGGTGAATGATGATCTCGACCAACTGCAGCGGCTGATTTACAACCTGAATGGCTCGGTGCGCGGCAAGCTTGGCATCTTTGACGATGATCTGAACTGGCTGAAAACCCGCTATGACCACTACAACGACCTGACTCGCGGCCGGGTCACCGGTTTTGTCCTGCCACGCGGTCCGATGCCGGTGCCCACGTTGCATCTGTGTCGCTGCGGCGCCAAGAAAGTCGTGCGACTGCTGGTGCGACTGGAAGAGAGTGGTGTGCGCTTCGATCCCATCCTGTATCGCTTTGCCAACCTGCTGGCCAATTTCTTCTTCGTGCTGACCGTTCGGCTCAAAGCCGGCATGGGGGTCGCAGAGGTCGAATACATCAGTATCAACTACTGACGCACTGCCGCTGGGCCCTCTGTCAGGGCAATGCGCTCACAACAGGGAGCCGGTTTATCCCGCAGGCGGCGTTGCCGCCGCTCCAGCACCACCTTCATCAAGCTGGCACGCTTGCTGCCTGACTCGTTCAGGTGGCCTCGTAGCCACCTCCATTCACGGATGAAGGAGTCTGCCATGCTGGAATCACAGCTTACGACCCTGCACGTCGTCTCGCTGGCGCTCGACTACCTGTGCCGAGATGTCTCGCCCGAACAGCAGGAGTGGCTCACCACCGAGCTCCTGGCCCACAGTGGTATTGAGGTCGCCGATATTCACAACAACGACGCCCGCATCACCCGCCAACAGGAGCTCACCGTCTGTGCCAATGGCCTGGCTCATTGCAGTGACCTCGGTCTGGTGCTGGGACAGCGTATGCACATCTCGGCCTATGGCCTGCTCGGCTATGCCGCTATCTCTAGCGCCACGCTGGGCGATGCGCTGCAGTTGATGTTTACCTACCCTTCCCTGCTCGGCACCTATTTCCATCTGCAACTGCGCATTGATGGCGATCTGGCCTGGATTTGCGCCAGCCACTATCGCCAGCGTGACGATCTGCGCCGCTTCAATATCGAGATGTGCCTCGCGTCGCTGCGCCAAATCTGTAGCGATCTGGTTGGTCACCCGTTGCCGGTGCGCGCAGCCGAGTTCAGCCAATCCGACACGAGCTACAGCGAGAGTTATCGCCACAGCTTTGGCCCGCACATTCGCTTTAACGGCGAGCAGGATGCGTTTGCCATCGATACCCGCGCCCTGATCGAACGATTGCCACTGGCCAACCCGGTCACCCACAACGAGATGCTGGTGCGCTGCCGCAAACTCAATGCCGAGTTCAACACGCGCCAACGCTGGCTGGATAAGGTGCGTGATCTGCTCGGTGCCCAACTCTGCGCACCACCGCGTCTGGAGGTGCTGGCCGGCCAGATGCACTGCTCGGCGCGGACCCTGCGCCGCCACCTCAAAGAGATGGGCACCAACTATCAGGAGCTGCTCGATGATCTGCGCTTCGAGCGCGCCAAGTTACTGCTGGCCGAAAAGCGTCACGCCATCTATCAGATTGCCGAAGAGCTGGGGTTTAGCGAAAGTGCCAGCTTCCGCCATGCCTTCCAGCGCTGGAGTGGCGTCGCCCCCAGTCAGTTTCGCTATTGAGTTGTACATAAAAGGGACAATCGGGCCGCCATGATTGGCCTGATTTATCCCCTTTTGGCCGCTGCCAGCATTCACAGGATTGCAACAACACCCAACAATGGCGCTGTTACCTCAGAGAAAGGAGAGCCGGGATGCTCACCATCTACAGCGATGATCACCACCTGCACCATGGACGGTGCGAACTGATCGACGGCCAGTTAATGCCCTGTTTTGAAAAACCGGAGCGGGCCGATTTTATCCGCGAACGTCTACTGACTCGCGAGCTCGGGCCGATCCTGCCAGCGCGCGATGGGGGGCTGGCACCGATTGCCCGGGTGCACGATCAGGGGATGCTGGATTTCTTGCAAGGCGCGTGGGAGCGCTGGGCTGCGCTCGGTCAAGCGGGCGATCTGTTGCCCTACACCTGGCCGACCCGCACCTTGCGCCAGCAGAAACCGGACAGCGTGCACGGCCAGTTTGGCTATTACAGCTTCGATGCCGGTGTGCCGATTACTGCCGGCACCTGGCAGGCGGCCTACAGCTCGGCGCAAGTGGCGCTGACCGCCCAGCAGCATATCGTCGCCGGGGCCTCCTGCGCCTTTGCCCTCTGCCGTCCGCCCGGCCACCATGCCGCGGCGGATCTGATGGGAGGCTATTGCTACCTCAACAACGCCGCCATCGCAGCCCAGGCCTTTATCGATCAGGGCTATCACAAGGTGGCCATCCTCGATGTGGACTACCACCACGGCAACGGCACCCAGTCGATCTTCTATGAGCGCAGCGACGTGCTATTTGTCTCCATCCATGGTGATCCGGCCGTCGAATTTCCCTTCTTTCTCGGCTATGCCGACGAAACCGGCAGCGCAGCCGGTGCAGGCTACAACCTCAACCTGCCACTACCGGCCGGCAGCGACTGGCCGGTGTGGAGTGCCGCGCTCGAACAGGGTTGCCAAGCCATCAGCGACTATCAGCCAGATGTGCTGATCGTTTCACTCGGCGTCGACACCTTTGAACAAGACCCGATTTCCCGCTTCAAGCTGACCAGCCCGGACTATCTCAAGATGGGCAAGCGGATTCAGGCGCTGAGTCTTCCGACCCTGTTTGTGATGGAGGGGGGCTATGCGGTGGAGGCGATCGGCATCAATGCCGTGAATGTACTGGAAGGATTTGAACAGCGCTGATTGGCGACCTTTTTTGCAACATGGAGATTACTGTCATGAAGACACTCACCCGCCTGTTTGCCAGCAGCCTGCTGGCCGGAACACTGCTCTCTCCTGCCGTGCAGGCCAAGACCGCAGAGCTGCATGTCTATAACTGGTCTGACTATATCACCGACCAGGCACTGACCGATTTTAAGGCCGAGACCAAGATCAAGCTGACCTATGACGTGTTCGATACCAACGAGGCGCTCGAGGCCAAACTGCTGGCTGGCCACTCCGGCTACGATGTGGTGGTGCCATCCAATATGTTCCTGGCCAAACAGGTGCAGGCGGGAGTATTTCTCACGCTCGACCGCAGCAAGTTGCCCAACTGGCAACACCTCGATCCCAAGCTGATGCAGCTGCTGCAAGAGAACGATCCGGGCAATGAGCATGCCGTGCCTTATATGTATGGCACCGTCATCATGGGTTATAACGTCGACCAGGTGAAACTGGCGCTCGGCGACAAGGCGCCGGTCGATAGCTGGGATCTGATCTTCAAGAAGGAGTACGCCAGCAAGTTGGCCAAGTGCGGCATCACTCTGCTCGACTCGCCGGCCGAGATCATCCCGATTGCCCTCAACTATCTGGGACTGCCGCCCAACAGCACCAATCCGGCCGATTATGAGAAGGCAAAAGAGCTGCTGCTATCAGTGCGCCCCTATATCCGCTACTTCCACTCATCCAAATACATGAATGACATCGCCAACGGCAACATCTGCGTGGCAGTCGGCTACTCCGGCAGCTTCTATCAGTTTGGCAATATCGCCAAAGATGCCGGCAACGGCGTGAAGGTGGCGATGCGCCAACCCAAGGAAGGTGCCCCGATCTGGTTTGATATGCTGGCCATCCCCAAGGATGCACCCAATGTCGACGAGGCCTACCTGTTCATCAACTTCTTGCTGCAACCCAAGGTGATCGCGCCGATCAGCGACAAGACCGGTTATCCCAACCCTAACAAGGATGGCATTGGACTGGTGAAAGCCGAGATCCGCGACAATCCGGATCTGGTGCCCACCGCAGCAGGAATGGCGCACCTGTTCCCGCTCAAGCCGCTACCGGCCAAAGCAGAGCGGGCCCGCACCCGCATCTGGACCACCATCAAGTCGGGCGTCTGAACCGGCCAAAAACAGAAGGGGCCACCAGGGCCCCTTCGTCTTATGGCGTGATGCCATGATCAGTTCAGCTTCTTCACCGAATGGCGGATGATCAGCTCCGGCTGCACCGTAACCGATTCAACCGACTGCTCCTTGTTACGGATGCGGCCGACCAACTGCTGCACAGCCATCTGGCCGAGCTCCGCCTTCGGGTGGCGGATGGTGGTGAGCGGCGGACTGGCAAAGCGAGCCATCTCCACATCGTCATAACCGATGATCGAGATATCGTCCGGCACCTTGACCCCGGCTTCCCAAGCGGCGCAGATGGCGCCAATGGCCATCGGGTCGTCAAAGGCAAACACGGCGCTCGGGCGCGGAGTCAGCGCCAGAATCTGCTTCATCTGGTCAAACCCACTCTGGCTTTCGAAGTCACCTTCAAAAATCCGCTGCTCCGGCAAGGTCAATCCACGCTCAGAGAGCGCATCACGGACACCGTCGATCCGCTGCTGGGTGGTCTGCTTGTCGAGCTGGCCGGTAATGCAGGCGATATCGGTGTGACCCTGATCGAGCAGATAGCGGGCGGCCATGCGGGCACCAGCGCGCGCGTTATCATTGATAACGTTGGCAAAATCGCATTCGGTACCCCAATCGAGCATCACCAGCGGCACACTCTGGTGGCTGCGCAACATATCCCGCAGTGTGCTGTCGATATCGGTCCCCAGCACCAGCAGGCCATCGACCCGCTTCTCCATCAGCATCTTCAAGTAGTGACGCTGACGCTGCGGCTGGTTCTCGGTGTTGCACAGGATCAGGCTATAGCCCTGCTCGAAGCAGTACGCCTCAACCCCGCGCACCACTTCGGCAAAGAAGGGGTTGGCACTGGTGGTCACCAGCATGCCGATGGTCTTGGTCGAATTAACCTTGAGGCTACGCGCTACCGAATTGGGCGCGTAATTGAGCTCTGCCACCGCCTCAACCACCTTCTGGGTTGCCTCTTCGCTGACCCGACGAGTGTGATTGAGTACATGCGAAACGGTGGAGATGGAGACGCCGGCACGTGCCGCGACATCCTTGATGGTGGCCATCTTTTTCTCCTGACTGTCAAAGGCGAAACTTTAGCAGATTTCCTGCTGGAAGGCTTGAAGTGCGCGGAAATCGTCGTTGTTTTTTGCAAACCGCCAATCTAGACCGGCGTTAGGTTTTGCGCAAACAGATTTTAGGCAAAATGGGATAAAAATCAGACTGATATTTCGCCTTTTTTTATATCGCTACGACAGCCCCAGGCAACACAAGCGTTCATGATAATTTAAAAACTGGAATATAAAACCAACCCAAGAAATCAAAAAAGCACAAATAACCATTTTAGAGGTGAGACAGACTGTCCTTTCAGCATCTTAAACCACTTGTTCCTCTCCCTAAAGGGATGATAAAAAACAGGTATGTCCGACACCTGTCACATCGTCGGACCAGGAAATAATCCACTGATTAAGGGACGAATCGATGAATAAATGGAGTAAATCTGTTGTTCGCGCCGCTGTTTCTTTGGCTTTGTTTGGCGCCTCTTCTATGGCCATGGCTGAAGATACCATCAAGATCGGCATCGCCGGTCCGCTGACTGGCCCGGTTGCACAATATGGTGACATGGAATTTACCGGCGGCATGATTGCCGTTGAGCAGATCAACGCGGCTGGCGGTATCAAGGGCAAGAAGCTGGAAGCCATCAAGTATGACGACGCTTGCGATCCGAAGCAGGCCGTGGCTGTAGCCAACAAGGTCGTCAACGATGGCGTTAAGTACGTCATCGGTCACCTCTGCTCCGACAGCACCCTGCCGACCTCTGACATCTATGAAGATGAAGGCGTGCTGATGATCACTCCGGCAGCGACTGCGCCGAAGATCACCGAGCGCGGCTACAAGCTGGTTCTGCGTACCACCGGTCTGGACAGCGACCAGGGCCCGACTGCCGCCAACTACATCACTTCCGTTGTGAAGCCGAAGAACATCGCAGTCATCCACGACAAGAAGCAATATGGTGAAGGTATCGCCACCGTGGTCAACGAGACCCTGAAGAAGAACGGTGCGCATGTGGTGGCCTTTGAAGGTATCACCGCCGGTGACAAGGACTTCTCCGCCCTCATCGCCAAACTGAAGAAAGAGAACGTAGACTTCGTTTACTACGGCGGCTACCACCCGGAACTCGGTCTGATCATGCGTCAGGCAGCCGAGAAGGGCTTCAAGGCTCAGTTCATGGGTCCGGAAGGCGTGGGTAACAAGGACATCTCTGCCATCGCCGGTAAAGCCTCTGAAGGCATGCTGGTCACCATGCTGAAGAAGTACGACCAGGATCCGGCCAACGCCAAGATCGTGGAAGCACTGAAGGCCAAGAAGCAGGACTCTTCCGGTCCGTTTGTATGGACGACCTATGCAGCCATTCAGGCGCTGAGTGCCGGTATCGAGAACGCAGGTGATGAGCCGGAAGCGATCGCCGACTATCTGCGCAGTCACAAAGTGGATACCGTTATGGGTCCGCTCGAGTGGTCCAGTACGGGTGATCTGAAGAACTTCAGCTTCGGCATCTACAAGTGGCATGCCGACGGCTCCTCTTCTTCACTGCAGTAATTGATCTGAAATGAATGAAAAGCGGGAGTGTGAAAGCAGTCCTGCTTTTTTAATTTATTCGAGTGCTGTCAATTCCGCGCTGATCCGTGTCTCGCGGATCACTCAGGAACTATAAAATATATGTCTGAACAGTTTTTTTACTTTATTCAGCAGCTACTTAACGGCCTGACCATAGGCAGTACGTATGCGCTGATCGCAATTGGCTACACCATGGTTTACGGCATCATCGGCATGATCAACTTCGCCCACGGCGAGGTGTACATGATCGGTTCCTACATCGGCTTCATGGTTATCTCTGCCCTGATGCTGATGGGCATCGATGCTCCCGTGGTGCTTATTAGCGCCGCATTTGTCATCTCCATCCTGATTACCAGTTGTTATGGCTGGAGCATCGAACGGGTTGCCTATCGTCCGCTGCGTGGCAGCAACCGTCTGATCCCGCTCATCTCCGCCATCGGTATGTCGATATTCCTGCAAAACCTGGTTCGTTTTGCCCAAGGTTCCCGTGATATCGCCATGCCCTCTCTGGTTCAGGGTGGTATCAGCTTCGGTAGCGCCACCCTCTCCTACATGCAGATCATCATCTTCGTGGTGACCTTCATCTCCATGTTCGGGTTGACCAAGTTCATCGCTTACTCCCGTATGGGCCGCGCCTGCCGTGCCTGTGCCGAAGATATCAAGATGGCCAACCTGCTCGGTATCGACACCAACACCGTCATCGCCCTGACCTTCGTCATCGGTGCCGCACTGGCGGCGGTGGCCGGCATCCTGCTGGGCCTCTACTACGGCATGATTAACCCATCGGTCGGCTTTATGGCGGGTCTGAAGGCCTTTACGGCTGCAGTTCTCGGCGGTATCGGCTCGATTCCGGGCGCCATGATCGGCGGCCTGATCCTCGGTGTGACCGAGGCCATGACCTCCGCCTATCTCAGCTCCGAATACAAGGACGTAGTCGCCTTTGGCCTGCTGATTGTCATCCTGCTGGTGATGCCCACCGGGATCCTCGGTCGTCCGGAGGTGGAAAAAGTATGAAGAATTTCAAACAGGCCATCGTGGCCGCGCTGGTTACCGTGGTGCTCGGTTTCTGGCTGTTTTGCTACCAGTTGCAGATGGAGGGCGTTGGCCTGACCGTTGCCAGCCGCCTGCAGGAAAACGGCCCCATGCTGGCGCTCGGTGCCATCGTGGTATTCCTGTTCCAGCTGTTTCGCACCCCGATTGCAGCAGGTGTAGGCAGTGTGCGCAGTGCGCTGCCGAGCTTCTCGCTGCCTACCGCCCAATCTAACCCTGGCCTGCATCGCCTGGGTCAGCTGGTGCTGCTGGTCGCCGTGGTGGCATTTGCCTTTATGGCCTCGCGTAACGTGCTCGACCTGGCCACGCTGGTCATGATTTATGTCATGCTGGGGCTGGGGCTTAACATTCAGGTAGGTCTGGCCGGTCTGCTCGACCTGGGTTATGTCGGCTTCTATGCCATCGGCGCCTACACCTACGCTCTGCTCAATCAGGCCTTTGGTCTGGGCTTCTGGCAGTGCCTGCCGATCGCTGGCGGAATTGCGGCGCTGGCCGGCTTCCTGCTCGGCTTCCCGGTACTGCGTCTGCGTGGTGACTATCTGGCCATCGTGACGCTGGGTTTTGGTGAAATCATCCGGATCCTGCTCAACAACCTGACCACCGTCACCGGCGGCCCCAACGGGATTTCCGGCATTCCCAAGCCGACTCTGTTTGGTCTGGAGTTTTCCCGCCGTCCAGAAGCCGATGGCGGCCAAACCTTCCACCAGTTTTTTGGCATCAGCTATGACGCCAACTACAAGGTGATCTTCCTCTATCTGATGGCGGTGCTGCTGGTGGTGTTCACCCTGCTGGTGATCAAGCGCCTGCTCAACATGCCGCTTGGCCGCGCTTGGGAAGCCTTGCGTGAAGACGAGATTGCCTGCCGCTCTCTGGGCCTCAATCCAACCATCATCAAGCTGTCAGCTTTTGCCATCGGCGCCGCCTTTGCCGGGTTTGCCGGTAGCTTCTTTGCGGCACGTCAGGGCTTTATCAGCCCGGAGTCATTCACCTTTATCGAGTCGGCCATCATTCTGGCTATCGTGGTACTGGGTGGTATGGGCTCGCTGGCCGGTGTGGTGCTCGCCGCCATCATCATGACCGTGTTGCCAGAACTGCGTGCCTTTAATGAATACCGTATGTTGATGTTTGGCCTGCTGATGGTCCTTATGATGCTCTGGCGTCCGCAGGGCCTGATCCCGATGACCCGTCAGCATGTGGAGTTGCCGAAATGAGTCAAAAGTTGTTAGAAGTCTCCGATCTCTCCATGCGTTTCGGCGGCCTGCTGGCCGTCAACGGGGTAGCACTCGAACTCAAAGAGAAACAGATCGTCTCGATCATCGGTCCCAACGGCGCCGGCAAGACGACCGTGTTTAACTGCCTGACCGGTTTTTATCGCCCCACCAGCGGCACCATTCGCTTCAAAGGCGAAGAGATTCAGGGCCTGCCGGGTCATGAGATTGCCCGTAAAGGTGTGGTTCGTACCTTCCAGCACGTGCGTCTGTTCAAGGAGATGACCGTACTGGAGAACCTGCTGGTCGCCCAGCATCAGCACCTCAATCAGGGTTTCATCTCGGGTCTGCTGAAGACGCCCGCGTTTCGCGCCGCCGAACGCGATGCGCTGGAGCGGGCCAAATTCTGGCTCGACACCATCGGTCTTACCGCGCTGGCCAACCGCTCTGCCGGTAACCTGGCCTATGGCCAACAGCGTCGCCTCGAGATCGTGCGTTGTATGTGCACCCGTCCGACCATCCTGATGCTCGACGAACCGGCAGCCGGTCTCAACCCGAAAGAGACCGAGGAGCTGGATCAGCTGATCGCCAAGTTGCGTGACGAATTTGATGTCTCGGTTCTGCTTATCGAGCACGACATGAAGCTGGTGATGGGCATCTCCGACCACATCTACGTGGTCAATCAGGGGACTCCGCTGGCCGATGGCACGCCGCAACAGGTGCGTGACAATCCCGCGGTCATCAAGGCCTATCTGGGCGAATCATAAGGAAGGCACGATGTTAGAACTTCGCAACGTATCGACCCACTACGGCAAAATTCAGGCGCTGCACGATGTGAGCGTCAAGGTTGACCAGGGCGAGATCGTCACCCTGATCGGCGCCAACGGCGCCGGCAAGACCACCCTGCTGATGACCCTGTGCGGTGACCCGGTTGCCTCCAGCGGTAGCGTCTGGTTTGAAGGTGAGAACATTACCGGTCTGGGCGCCTCGCGCATTATGCGTAAAGACATCGCCATCGTGCCGGAAGGCCGCCGCATCTTCGCCCGTCTGACCGTCGAAGAGAACCTGCTGATGGGTGCCTTCTTCGTCGACAAGAGCGAGCACGACGCCCTGCTGCAAAAGGTGTTCACCTTGTTCCCGCGCCTGCACGAACGTATCAACCAGCGCGCCGGCACCATGTCCGGTGGTGAGCAGCAGATGCTGGCCATCGGCCGTGCCCTGATGAGCAAGCCGCGCCTGCTGCTGCTCGATGAACCGTCGCTCGGTCTGGCCCCGATCATCATCCAGCAGATCTTCGACACCATCGAACAGCTGCGTAAGGAAGGCATGACCATCTTCTTAGTCGAGCAGAACGCCAACCAGGCGCTGAAGCTGGCCGACCGCGGCTATGTGCTGGAAAACGGCCGAGTGGTGCTGGAAGATACCGGTGAGGCACTGTTGGCCAACCCGGCGGTTCGCCAGGCCTACCTCGGCGGTTAAGCCTTCTAATCCAACTGCTTATACAGGGAGAGCTGCGGCTCTCCCTGCTTTTTGTAGGGTTAGCAGGCACGGATCCATGGGTTACACTGGCAAGTGTATCGACACGAACAGGAACCTCGTATGGATCAGTTTGCCCACATCACCCCGCAAGATGCCTTCGACAAACTCAGTCAGGGCCAAGCCCGTCTGGTCGATATTCGCGACCCGCAATCCTTCGCGACCGGGCATGCGCCGGGCGCCTTCCACCTGACCAATGCCAGTCTGGTGCAATTTATGAATCAGACTGACTTCGACACGCCGGTACTGGTGATGTGCTATCACGGCGTCAGTAGCCAAGGCGCAGCACAATATCTGGTTCAGCAAGGCTATGAAGAGGTTTACAGTGTAGATGGTGGCTTCGAGTCGTGGCGCCACCATTTCCCGGTGGAGGTGGCTTGAACATGATCCAACTGCTGGTGCTCGACAACGCCCGCATGGCCCAGGCGCTGGTCGATTATCTGGCCAGCCTGGGTATCAACTGCGAGTTGACCCAGTCTGAACTTGGAGTGACCGTCTGGCTGGTCGATGAAAAGCGCTTGCCACAGGCACAACTGGAAGTGAAACGCTTCCTGGCCGAGCCGCAGCACCCGCGTTATATGGAAGCCTCGTGGAAGCATGGCAGCGCTAATGCCCGTATCGATTACAGCCGTGGCATCGCCGACCCCATCACCGATTTCCTGCATCATGCCGGCCCGCTGACCCTGCTGATCCTGATTGCCTGCGTCGCGACATTTGCCCTCGACGAGATCGGTCTGCCTTTTTACGACCTGCTCGCCTTCCATGCCGATCTGACCCAGTTCCTCGACTGGCAGGTGTGGCGCTTCTTTACCCCGAGCCTGATCCACTTCTCCATCATGCACCTGGTGTTCAACCTGCTGTGGTGGTGGTATCTGGGCGGTCAGATTGAGATGCGGATCGGCAGCGGCAAGTTGCTGATACTGGCTCTTGCTGCAGGGGCCATCTCCAACACGGCCGAATTCATGCTTAGTGGTCCGGCGTTTGGTGGACTTTCCGGTGTGGTCTATGCCCTGCTGGGTTATTGCTGGTTACGCGGACGCTCGCAGCCAGAGTGCGGTATTGCCCTGCCGCCGGCACTGATGGGATTTATGCTGCTGTGGCTGGCGCTTGGCTTTACCGGGCTGCTGGGTCCGGTCGGCAATATGGCTCATCTGGCCGGCCTGCTGGTCGGGCTGCTACAAGCCTGGCTGGATCGACGCGGTCACCACGCCTGATCCTGAAAACGACAACGGCACCGCAAAGGTGCCGTTGCCTTTCATATCAACTGAGTTAGCGCGTCAGATAATCGAGGGCCAGCGCAGCAAACAGCACCATCCCCACCTGATTGTTTGCCAGGAAGGCCTGGAAACAGGGCTCACGCTCACGCAGGTAGATCATTCGCTGCTGCTGGATAAACAGCAGACCGGCCACCAGCAAGCCACCGTAATAGGCAATACCCAGCCCGGCCAGCAGACCAACAGCCAGCAACAGCAGCAGCGTCGCAATCTGCAGCAGGCCAATGATGTGACGATCCCAGACTCCAAACCAGATAGCACTCGACTTGAGCCCGAGCTTAAGGTCATCGTCCCGGTCCACCATGGCATACTCAGTGTCGTAGGCGATGGTCCAGGTCAGATTGGCCAGAAACAGCAGCCAAGCCACCGGCGGCAGCGCCTCAGCCTGCGCAGCATAGGCCATGGGGATCGACCACGAGAAGGCCAGCCCCAGCACAAACTGTGGAATTGGAATAAATCGCTTCATGAAGGGGTAGCAGACTGCCAGCACAATACCGGCAAACGACATGCTGATGGTAAGCGGGTTAAGCGTCAGCACCAGCATAAAGGCAACCAGCGCCAACCCAAAAAACAGTACCAGCGCTTCACGGCTGGTCACCCGCCCGGTTGCCAATGGTCGTCCAGCAGTCCGTTTTACGTGACCGTCAAAATCCCGATCGGCATAGTCATTGATGACGCACCCTGCCGAGCGCATCAAAAAGACGCCAGACACGAACACCAGCAACACCCACAAATTGGGGCGGCCGTCACCAGCCAGCCACAGCGCCCACAACGTCGGCCAGAGCAACAGCAACGAACCAATCGGTCTGTCGATACGCGCCAGTTGGCTATAAGCGACCCAGCGCTCCTTGGTCATCAGATTCACATAGACTCCTTGTCATCCACCAGACCGGGCAGAAACAGTTCGTGTACCAACAGGGGAATGCCTTGCCACTCCAGCAACGAGCGACGTCCCCACACAATTGCCGCACGGCACCAGCGGCTCTGTTCCACGGCAAATGTAGCAACTTGTAGCTCCCGGCGCTGCGCTGCACCGCTAGTAAAGACTAACTCACCTAACGGGGTCTGCCCCTGTCCCGCCAGGGCCGCACAGCGCATGCCACGCTGTGGCACCAGTGTCCAGCCATAGACGCACGCAGTGCCAGCCAGCGATAACACCACCTCGCGGCAGCGGGCTTGCGGTTCACCCAGCCAGCGGGCCTCATCTTCTGCCAGCATCACGTCATGATAGCCCAGCAGTTCCAGCGCAAATCCCTCACCGTGGTCACGCAGACGCTGCGTCAGCGATCCCGACTCAAGCAACCAGGGTGCCAGCACAGCCGGTAACGTTCGACCAGATGGCTCACACCAGGACTGCAACGGGCTGCGGGAAAGATACAACTCGGATTTCACCACACCCCCAACCATTATTTTGCGCTTTTGGTTAACAACTGGATCATTATCCGTAAAACAATGGAAAAATGTAAGAACATCAGCCCTTGACGCCCTCGGGGACCCGCACAAGAATGTGTGCAAACAGTCCGATGGAATTTGACCATGCCACTTGCCAGACTCTTGCTCATTACCCTGCTTACCCTGTTCAGCGCCGTTGCACTCGCCAACGAGGGCGGTGAAGGGGGTGAGGGAGGAGAAGGCGCCGAAGCCGCCAAACCAGCCGGGCCCGTCATCTCTTACTACGCTCTTGAGCCTGATATCATTACCAACTATCTGAGTGACAGCAAGACTCTTGGCTACGTTCGGCTCACTGTTGACCTGATGGCCGCCAGTGAAGAGGACAAAAACCTGCTGAAACTGCACGACCCGCTGATCCGCGATGTCATCATCCGCATTCTGGGTAGCAAGAATTCCGCTCAGATAAAATCGCTGGCCTCCCGTGAAGAGCTACGTAAAGAGTGCGAAACACGGGTCAATGATCTGTTGGAAAAAGAAGCCGGCAAGCGCGCAGTCAAAGAGCTGCTTTTTACCAAATTCCTCTATCAGTAACAGGCGCGGCCGGCCACGCCGGCTGCCCACGGAGTTCCCGCTGTATGGGCAACAAAACCTTGTGTGAGTGGCGCCGTCACGATATCCCGGAGCATTTGGGCGTCTTGCGCAAGATCATCCGCAAACCCAAGTTCATCTGCGGTAAGTGCGCACGCAGCGCCAACGATGCTGACTATCTCTGCCAGCCACTCAAACTCAAGAAGGAGTGATGCAGCGCGTTATTGCGCTCCTACAGCCGGAGGGCTGGCTAACACCCGCGGACGGCCGTCCTGACACATGGCAGCGACCTTGGCTTTGTCCCGTCCCGGCAGCTCCGGACTGCAATAGCGGGCAATACCCTGCTGATAGCCCTTGTTCCACGCCTGAACATCCACCTTGCCCGGACACTGCTCCAGATACTTATCGAGCTGCAGCTCGCTGACCCCGAGTCGCCCGTCGGCATCACCGACACTCTCCCAAGCCAGCTGACAGGGATCTTTTTGTTCGCCACAGCCTGCCAACAGTAATACCAACCCGAACCACACCACTCTCTTCATCTTGGCTCTACCCCTTGCAACAAGATGCCTATCATCGCAGGTGACACGCCACATAACAAACAGGCGGGCCAGAGGCCCGCCTGTACATTCAGGGGAATCAACGTTCATCAGGAAGATCGTCGTCCTGCCAACTGTCATCCTCTTCCCAGTTGTCGAGCTCTTCATCGAGCGATTCAGATTCCCACTCATCATCGAGATCATAATCGGACTTGTATCCACCCATGGCCATCATCTCCCTTACAGTTTGGGTGCGATCAAAGTCTAAAACGATTTTGTGCAGATGCCAGTAACCAGATGCACAAGCCCTAATCCCTCGTCAGGGCAGCCATCCCCAGCGACAGTGTGCGAGCTAGCGCCCCTTGATTACGCAGCACCACGGCGCGGGCCTGCTCACCCATTCGTGCGCGCTGGCTGTCATCACTAAGCAGCGCACTCACGGTACGGCCCAACGCCTCAGCACTCTCCACCACGCTGGCACCACCGTTTTCCAGTAACTGGCGCGTGATATCACTGAAATTAAAGTAGGCCGGACCGGTCAGACAAGGCTTACCCAGCGCAGCCGGCTCCAACAGGTTGTGACCACCAATACCCACCAGGCTGCCACCAACGAAGGCCACGTCTGCCGCTGCCAGCATGACAGGTAGCTCCCCCATGGTATCGCCAAGATAGACAGGACCGCCGCCATCAGGCAGCTCATTGCGGGAGCGGCGTACACAGGGTAAACCCTGCGCATGGCATAGCTCGGCTACCTGATCGAAGCGCTGCGGATGGCGCGGCACCAGAATCAGCAATGCGTCAGGATGAACGGCCAGCACCGCCCGATGAGCGGCGAGCACCTGCTCGTCCTCGCCTTGATGGGTACTCGCAGCAACCCAGACCGGGCGCTGGCTCAATCCCTCACGCAGACGAGCACCGGCCTGCCGCACGTCATCACCAAACTGCATGTCGAACTTGATTGAGCCAGTGACCGCCAGCCGCTCACGCTCGATACCAAGACGAGCGAAGCGATCGGCGTCATCTTGGTGCTGGCAGTAAAGGTGGGTCAATGGGCGGCTGAGCACATCAAAAGCGCCACGAAAACGCGCATAGCGTCGGCAAGAGCGCTCCGACAGACGGGCATTGATAATGGTGACCGGTAAATGGCGGCGGGCGCAGGCGGCTAACCAGTTCGGCCACAGCTCGGTCTCCATCACCCACAAGGCGCGCGGCTGAACAGCCCGCAGAAAAGCGGCTACAGCCCAGGGATAATCCAGTGGCGCGTAGCGATGTTCGACCAAATCGCCCAAGCGCGCCGCCTGATCGGCGCCAGTGCGGGTGGTGGTGGTCAGAACGATGGGCAGATCCGGATATTGCGCCTTGAGCGCCCGAATAAGCGGGGTAATGGCCAGCGTCTCTCCGACACTGACCGCGTGGATCCACAGTGGTGCCGTTTGCCCGGTGCTGCTCACCCGCCCCAGATGCTCGGCCCAGCGAGCACCAAACCCCGGCTTGCCTTTGCGCGGCTTGTAGAGCATCAGTAGCACCAGCGGCAACGCCAGATGCACCAGCAGGTTATAGACCCCGCGCCACATCATGCATCGGCTCCGGATTCGTCCTGCGGCTGGTCCAGCTTGCGCCCTGCGGCAATCACCTGCTCGGGTTGCAGCTCGAGCAGACACTTCAGGTGGCCATATTTACAGGTGCGCTTAAAGCAGGGCCGGCAGGCAATATCGGTATGCACAATCTCCACCCTATCCGCCAGCGGTGGGGTGTAGAGCGGCGAGGTCGAGCCATAGACCCCGATTAACGGGCGATTGAGCGCCGCAGCGATGTGCATCAAGCCGGAATCGTTGGAAATGACCCGGCTACCGAGAGCCATCAGGTCGATCGCCTCATGCAGGTTGGTCTTGCCAGCCAGCACATGGCAGTTACCTTTGGTTAGCGGGTTGATCCGCTCACGGATGGTGTTGGCAACCGGCACATCCTTGGCCGAACCAAAGATCCAGACCTGCCAACCCTCATCCAGATGTTGTTGCGCCACCACGGCGTAGTGCCCTTCCGGCCAGCGTTTGGCCGGGCCAAACTCGGCCCCCGGGCACAGCACCAGCACCGGCCGTGCCGTATCCAGCCCATGCTTGGACAATGCGGCCTGCTGGTTGATCAGATCAACCGACAACGCCGGATGCGGGATCTCGGGAATGTCCGCCCGACTCTTCATCTGCGCCTTGGGGTAAGCCAGCGCCACATAGCGCTCGACCATCAGCGGAAATGCACTTTTGTTACTGCGCATGTCGTTGAGCAGACCATAGCGGTGCTCACCCTTCCAGCCGGTACGCTGCGGAATCCGGGCAAAGAAAGGGATGAACGCCGACTTCATCGAGTTGGGCTGAATGATCGCCTGGTCATAACCGGCACTGCGGAACTGCTTGCCCAACCGACGGCGCTCAAACAGCTTGAAATCGCCATGCCCAAGCGGCATCGGCAGCGCCTGATCAACCTCGGGCATACGCTCGAGCAGCGGGCGGCACCAGGCAGGTGCCATGACATGCAATTCACATCCGGGATGATTGGCCTTCAGGGCCTTGTAGAGGCTTTGGGACATCACCATATCGCCGACCCAGGACGGGCCGATCACCAGTATCTTCATCTGCCGACTCTTGGACTCTCACTTTGCTGGGGCGTGATTATGCCCCAATCCCGGCGATCAGGCGTAACAGAAGTTCCACCCATTCGCTCACAGATTGCACTTTGCTTTCGATCTAGACTGGTAGCTCTTCCCCCGAGCGAGGAATCCGATGAAGCCCCACAGTCTGGATCGTCTGTTGCGCCCTGCTTCTATCGCGGTGGTGGGCGCATCCCTGAACCCGGAAAAAGCCGGCTACGTCATCATGCGCCACCTGCTGGAGGGGCAATTTCGTGGCCCCATACTTCCGATCACCCCTAAGCATGCCGCCGTCTGCGGGGTCATGAGCTATCCCTCGGTGCAGGCGCTACCACTGGTGCCAGATCTGGCCATCATCTGCACGGCCGCCCACCGGGTCATTCCATTGCTTGATGAACTGGGTCGCCGCGGCGTGGGCGCAGCTATTTTGCTAGCAACCGGGTTTGATGCCGAGCAACGTGACGCTCTGCAAGCGATTCGCCAACGTGATGGAATTCGTCTGCTTGGTCCAAACAGTATGGGGCTGTTGATGCCGCACCTTGGCATCAATGCCAGCTTCTCACCGATTGCAGCTCGCCCCGGTCAGGTGGCGTTTCTCTCTCAATCAGCAGCCGTCAGCACCACCATTCTGGACTGGGCCAAACTGCACGATGTCGGCTTCTCCACCTTCGTATCGCTCGGGGAGGATTGCGACATCTCGACCGGAGAGTTACTCGACTATCTCTCGCGCGATGGCACGACCCGCGCCATCTTGCTTTACATGGATCGGGTGCGCGATGCTCGCCATTTCATGTCAGCAGCCCGGGCAGCAGCACGCAACAAACCGATTCTGGTCCTCAAAAGCGGCCGACACGCCCACAGCGGCACCCCTGACAACATCTATGATGCGGCCATCCGCCGTGCCGGTATGCTGCGGGTGCGTGACACCCATGAGCTGTTTGCCGCAGTAGAAACCTTGAGTCATGGTCCACGCCTGATGGGAGAGCGACTGGCGATCATCGCCAATGGCCGCGGGCTGGCCAATATGGCACTCGATACCTTGCAAGAGCGTGGCGGCAAGCCGGCCTGTGCACCACGCGATATTGGTAGCGATGCCAATATCGCCGATTACCTGGCCGCACTGGAGGCAATTTTTACAGAGGATCAAGCCAACGCCATCCTGATTATTCACGCTCCTTCGCTAACCTCGGGTAGCGAGGCGCTGGCCAAAGCACTGATAGAGGCAATTAACCAGCACCCACGCGCTCGCCGCTTCAATATCCTGACCAACTGGGCCGGGGAATACACGGCGCAGGAAGGAAGAAAGTTGTTCAATGAGGCGGGCATTCCGACCTACCGCACGCCAGAGAGCGCAGTGGTCGCGTTTATGCACATGGTGGAATATGGGCGTAACCAGCGCCAGTTGATGGAAACGCCGGCCACTCTGGAAGGGGCACTCGATCAGGAAGCCTGCGCCCGGTTGTTGCAGCAGGCTCGTGAACGCCAACAACACCGGCTGGATACTCACCTTGCTCGCCCCCTGCTCGCCGCAGCCGGTTTGACCACACTCGATACCTGGATCGTGGGCGATGCAATTGAAGCAACGCTCACTGCGGATCAACTTGGGTATCCGGTAGCACTGAAACTGCGCTCGCCCGATATCGCCCATAAATCTGATGTGCATGGGGTAGTGCTAAATCTGCGCACCTCCACTGAGGTGGCGCAAGCAGCCGATGCCATTCTGGACCGGGTTCATCGCACCCAACCGGGCGCACGTATCGATGGGTTGTTGGTACAAAAGATGGCTCCCAAGACCGGCGGTATGGAGCTGCGCATCCGTATTCAGCGTGACCCCCTGTTCGGGCCGGTTATCCTGCTGGGCGAGTCTGGCAGCCATCCGCATCAGATGGTCGCCTCGTTGCCACCACTCAACCAGACCCTGGCTCGCTACCAGATCCTTGGCGCGCTCAGTAGCGGCTGTATCCGCGATCGGGGCGGTCCTGCGCCGCTCAATATCGCGGCGCTGGCCCAGGTGCTCTATCAGCTCTCGGAACTGCTGATTACCTTTCCGGTGATCAGCGAGCTGGATCTGCATCCACTGCTAGCCATTGATAATGAGATGACGGTGCTAGATGCCGCAGTGACGCTGGATTTCTCCACCAGTGCGCCACATCTGGCTATCAGCGCCTACCCCACCGAATTGGAAGAGGGCAGCTGGATGCGCAATGGCAGCCATCTGCTGCTGCGCCCAATCCGCCCGGAGGATGAACCGGCTCATAAGCAGTTTGTGTCATTGGTATCAGACGAAGATCGTTATCGCCGTTTCTTTGCCGATGTGGGTGAACTTGGCCATGAGGAGCTGGCCCGCATGACCCAGATCGATTACGAACGCGAGATGGCATTTGTCGCAGTGGGGCAGGAAGAACCCTATCAAGATCAGATCCTTGCTGTTGTCCGTGCCATTTCGACACCGGATCGACACGACGCCGAGTTCGCCGTACTGGTTCGTTCCGACCTCAAGGGGCAAGGATTGGGCAGAGTGATGATGGAGAAGATGATCCGCTATGCCAGGGATCAGGGGATTGGGCAGCTGTCCGGCATTACCATGCCCAGTAATCGAGGAATGATCACACTGGCTCGTAAGGTCGGTTTCCAGGTCGATGTCTCGCTTGAAGACAACCTGGTAACCATGCTGCTGCCGTTAAAAAATTAAAGGGAACCGGTAAATACAAAAAGCCCATCTCATACGAGATGGGCTTTTTAGTTCAATTGGGTGCCTGGCAGTGTCCTACTCTCACATGGCATCTGCCACACTACCATCGGCGCTACGGCGTTTCACTTCTGTGTTCGGCAAGGATA